>NZ_JBEFLD010000008.1:0-222123 GCF_040148885.1 Vogesella oryzagri | reverse complement strand
TTGGTGCGTGGGTGAGGCAGGCCCCACCCGGACCGCCGCCTCACCCCGGTCCCTGACACGCCTGCTGCGGCCAACGTGGGCCGCACCCGCACCGAACCAACCATAAAGCCCGCATTCGCGGGCTTTGTTGTTTGTGGCGCCGGTCGGGCCTGTACTGATGCGGCCGACTCTGTCGCCTCTGCCACCGCCATGTAAAAAGCCCGCAGTTGCGGGCTTTTTACATGCACCTGCTGCTGCCCGCAGCGGGTGGCCTCAATCGTCGCGGGTCAGCACTTCCAGCAGTTCGATCTCGAAGATCAGGTTGCTGTGCGGCTTGATGTGGGCGCCGATCTGGCGGTCGCCGTAGGCCAGATGCGCCGGCACGAACAGCTTGCGCTTGCCGCCGACCTGCATGCCGATCAGGCCGAGGTCCCAGCCCTTGATCACGCGGCCGGTGCCGATCACGCACTGGAACGGCTTGCCGCGGTCGTAGGAGGAGTCGAATTTGGTGCCGTCTTCCAGATAGCCGCTGTACTGGGTGGTGATCAGTGCGCCCTTGATTACGGCCTTGCCGTCGCCAACCACGATGTCTTCGATGTGCAGTTCCGTGCTCATGCTGTTACCTGCTCCGGTAAAAAGTCCGGCCCGGATTTTACCGCGCCGATGCCGATGCGAAAACGCCCGCCTGCGCGGGGCAGACGGGCGTGTGGCTGCTTCAGTTCAGCGGCGCTGTCAGGCGGTGGGCGTCAGTTGCTGGCGCAGGCGCTTGGTGACGTTGACCATGCTTTGCAGCGCGGCTTCCACCTCCGGCCAGCCGCGGGTTTTCAGGCCGCAGTCCGGGTTCACCCACAGACGGCGGGCCGGAATCACATCCAATGCCTTGGCCAGCAGGTTTTCCAGTTCGTGCTCCGCCGGAATGCGCGGGCTGTGGATGTCGTACACGCCGGGGCCGATCTCGTTCGGGTAGTGGAAGCTGCCGAAGTCGCGCAGCAGCTCCATGTCGGAACGCGAGGTCTCGATGGTGATCACGTCGGCATCCAGCGCGGCGATCGCCGGCAGGATGTCGCCGAACTCGGAATAGCACATATGGGTGTGGATCTGGGTGCTGTCGTCCACGCCGGCGCAGGACAGGCGGAATGCTTCGCCGGCCCAGGCCAGGTAGGCATCCCAGTCGCCGCGCTTGAGCGGCAGGCCCTCGCGCACAGCCGGCTCGTCGATCTGGATCACCTTGATGCCGGCGTTTTCCAGATCCAGCACCTCATCGTTGATGGCCAGCGCGATCTGGCGGCACACCGCGCTGCGCGGCAGGTCGTTGCGTACAAAGCTCCACTGCAGGATGGTTACCGGGCCGGTGAGCATGCCTTTCACCGGACGCGGGGTCAGGCTCTGCGCATACATCGCCCAGCTGACGGTCATCGGCTGAGGGCGTGCCACGTCGCCGTAGATGAGCGGCGGTTTCACGCAGCGGCTGCCGTAGCTCTGCACCCAGCCGTATTCGGTGAAGGCGAAGCCGTCCAGCTGCTCGCCGAAGTATTCCACCATATCGTTGCGTTCCGCTTCGCCGTGTACCAGCACGTCGATGTCCAGTGCCTCCTGCTTGCGGATCACCAGTTCGATCTCCGCCTTCATCGCCGCTTCATAGTTGGCCGCATCGATCTCGCCGCGCTTGAAGGCGGCGCGGGCAGCGCGGATCTCGCCGGTTTGCGGGAAAGAGCCGATGGTGGTGGTGGGCAGCAGCGGCAGCTTGAGCCAGCTGGCCTGTACCTCGGCACGCACTGCGTAGCTGCTGGCGCGCTGGTCGCTGCCGGCCGGCAGCGCGGCCAGGCGCTGGGCCACGTCGGCGCGGTGGATGCGCGGGTTGCTGCGGCGCTGTTCGCGGGCAAAGTTGCTGGCGGCCAGTTCATTGCCGATGCTGTCGCGGCCTTGCTGCAGGCCACGCTTGAGCAGCTTCAGTTCGTTCACTTTTTGTACCGCGAACGCCAGCCAGCTCTTCAGGTCGACATCCAGCTTGATTTCCTGTGCCAGATCGAACGGGCTGTGCAGCAGCGAGCAGCTGGGCGCCAGCCACAGCTTGTCGCCCAATTGGGCGCGCAGCGCTTCGGCCTGCTGCAGCACCGCGTCCAGATCGGCGCGCCAGATGTTGCGGCCATCGATCAGGCCGGCGGACAGCACCTTGTCCTGCGGCCAACCTTGGGTGAATGCCGACAACTGCTGCGGGGCGCGCACCAGGTCCAGGTGCAGACCGGCCACCGGCAGCGCTTTCAGCAGTGCGGCATGGGCGGAGACATCGCCGAAATAGGTGGCCAGCAGCAAGTGCAGCGGGCTGGCGGCCAGGGTAGCGTAGGTGGGGGCAAACGCCTGCAGCCAGTCGGCCGGCAGATCCAGCGCCAGGATCGGTTCGTCGATCTGTACCCACTCCACACCGGCGGCATGCAGCGTGGCCAGCAGCTCGCGATAGGCATCCAGCAGCGCCGGCAGCAGGCTGAGACGCTCCAGCCCGGCCTGCTTGGCCTTGCCCAGCCACAGCAGGGTCAACGGGCCGATCAGCACCGGCTTGGTATTGATACCCAGCGCGCGGGCCTCGGCAATCTGCGCCAGCAGCGGCGCCGGGTTGGCCGCAAAGGCGGTATCGGCATGCCATTCCGGCACCAGGTAGTGGTAATTGCTATCGAACCACTTGGTCATCTCCAGCGCGGGCTGGCTCTGGTTGCCGCGTGCCAGTTGGAAGTACTGCGCGCTGGAAAGATTGGCCGCATCGAAGCCAAAGCGGCGCGGGATGGCGCCCACCAGCACCTGCGCGTCCAGTACCTGGTCGTACAGCGAGAAGTCGCCCACCGGGCTGATGTCGAGGCCGGCGCCTTTTTGCAGCAGCCAGTGCTTCTGCCGCAGCTCGCGGGCGCCGGCTTGCAGCGCGGCGTCGTCGATTTCGTGCTTCCAGAATTTTTCGACCAGGAATTTCAGTTCGCGCTTGGCGCCGATGCGGGGGAAACCCAAAAGATGAATGTGGCTCATGTGGAATGCCTTGGCTGATTAAAATTGTGCATTCAGCATGCGGCATCTACAATCATGAGGCAATTTCATTATTTTATAGATGAACATGAGGTTTATTCATGCAACAAAGCCTGTTGGAACTGCGCCATCTTAAAACCCTGCTGGCGCTGGCGGAAACCGGCAGCGTGTCGCAGGCGGCCAAGCGGGTATTCCTCACCCAGTCCGCGCTGTCGCACCAGCTGAAGGCGCTGGAAGCGCACTACGGCTTGCCGCTGTTCGAGCGCAAGACCCAGCCGCTGCGCTTTACCCCGGCCGGTGAACGGCTGCTGACGCTGGCGCGTGAAGTCGGCGCGCACCTCGCCGCCGCCGAGCGCGACATCGCCCGCCTGCGTGAGGGCGAGGCCGGCGAGCTGCGCATCGCGGTGGAATGCCACACCTGCTTCGACTGGCTGATGCCGGCGATGGATGGCTTCCGCCGCCATTGGCCGGCGGTGGAGCTGGACATCGTGTCCGGCTTTCATACCGACCCGGTGGGGCTGCTGCTGACGCGGCGCGCCGACCTGGCGATCACCTCGGAGGCCGAGCCGCTGGACGGCATCAGCTACCAGCCGCTGTTCGCCTACGAGATGGTGGTGATCATGGCCAATGACCATCCGCTGGCCGGCAAGTCGGTGTGGCAGGCCGAGGATTTCGCCGTCGAGACGCTGATCCAGTACCCGGTGCCGGATGCAATGCTGGACCTGGTGCGCAAGGTGCTGAAGCCGGCCGGGGTGAATCCGGCGCGGCGCACCTCGGAGCTGACCATCGCCATCATCCAGCTGGTGGCCAGTCGCCGCGGCGTGGCGGCGCTGCCGTACTGGGCGGTGCAGCCGTATCTGGACCGCGGCTATGTGGCCACTGCCCGCATCGGCGCCGCCGGCTTGCAGAGCGAGCTGTATGCCGCGCTGCGCAGCGACGATGCGCAGCTGGGCTATATGCAGGATTTTCTCGACACCGTGCGCGAACAGAGCTTTGCCACCCTGCCCGGATTGAGCGTGCTGGCGTAACGGCGGGGCTGCGGCCAACGTTGGCCGCACTCAGCGCGGACGCAGCAGCGCTTTCTCCACTTCGATCAGCACAAACGCCAGCACGCCGCTGGCCGCGGCCAGCAGCCAGTGGTGGCCGCTCGGTGCGGCAGTGCCGAACAGCGCCTGCAGCCACGGCAGGTAGCTGAACGCCAGTTGCAGCACGATCAGCAACAGCACGCTGCCAAACGCCACCGGGTTGCCCAGCAGGGTGTCGCGACGCCAGGCGCTGGCGTGGCGCCGCCGGCTGTTGAACAGGTAGGCGATCTCGATCGCGACCATGCTGTTGACCGCCATGGTGCTGGCCAGCGGGTGGCCGGCGCCCTGGCTCAGCAGCTGCAGGTACAGCGCGAACGGCAGCACCACCATCAGCAGGCCGACGAAGACCAGCCGCCACAGGAACAGGCGGTCGATCAGCTGCGCGCCGGGCGGGCGCGGCGGGCGGCGCATTACGCCGCGCTCGGTGGGCTCGAAGGCGAATGCCAGCGCCAGGGTCACCGCCGACACCATGTTCACCCACAGGATCTGCACCGGGCTGATCGGCAGCGCCACGCCGAACAGGATGGCGGCGATGATGATCAGCGCCTGGCCGACATTGGTGGGCAGGATGAACAGGATGGCTTTTTTCAGGTTGTCGTACACGGTGCGGCCCTCGCGCACCGCGCTGACCAGGGTGGCGAAGTTGTCGTCGCTGATCACCATTTCGGCCGCCTCCTTGGCCGCCTCGGTGCCCTTGCCGCCCATGGCGACGCCGACATCGGCCTGCTTCAGCGCCGGCGCGTCGTTGACGCCATCGCCGGTCATGGCCACCACCTCGCCATGGCGCTTCAGTGCCGCAATCAGCCGCAGCTTGTGCTCCGGGCTGGCGCGGGCGAACACGTCCACCTGCTGCACCGCGGCCGCCAGCGCGGCATCGTCCAGCGCGTCGATTTCGTGGCCGTTCAGCGCGCGGCCATCGCCAATGCCCAGCTGGCGGCCGATGGCGGCGGCGGTGGCGGCATGGTCGCCGGTGATCATCTTGACGCGGATGCCGGCAGCGCGGCACATCGCCACCGCCTGCTTGGCTTCGTCGCGCGGCGGGTCGAGCAGCGCCACCAGCCCCAGCAGCGTCAGCCCGCCGGCCACGTCGTCGAAGGTCAGCTCGCAGCCGCTGTGCGGCTGTTGCCGGCTGGCCAGCGCCAGCACCCGGCCGCCATCGCCGGCCAGGCGGGCGGCCTGCTGCTGCCACCACGGCAGGTTGGCCGCCTGCACGCCGCCGGCGGCCAGCTCGTGGCTGACGCGCGCCAGCACCACCTCCGGCGCGCCCTTGAGCAGGATCAGCCGCTGGCCATTGTGGTCGTGATGCAGGGTGGCCATGAAGCGGTGTTCCGATTCGAATGGAATGGCATCGCGCCGCGGCAGCCGCTGCTGCAGCTCGTCCAGCGGCAGCTGGGCCTTGAGTGCCAGCGTCAGCAGCGCGCCCTCGGTGGGGTCGCCCAGCAGGTGCCAGTCGGCGGCCACGGCCTGCAGCCGGGCGTCGTTGCACAGTGCGGCGGCCTGCAGCAGCGCATCCAGCCCGGCGTGGCTGCCGTACTGTTGCGGCTGGCCGTGGCGGAACAGCCCGCCTTCCGGCGCGTAGCCGCTGCCGCTGACCTGCAGCAGACCATCGCGCAGCTGCACGTGGCTGGCGGTCATTTCGTTGCGGGTCAGGGTGCCGGTTTTGTCGGAGCAGATCACCGTCACCGAGCCCAGCGTTTCCACCGCCGGCAGCTTGCGCATGATGGCGCGCTGGCGGGCCATGCGCTCCACGCCGATGGCCAGGGTGATGGTGACGATGGCCGGCAACCCTTCGGGAATGGCCGCCACCGCCAGGCCGACGCCGGCCATGAACATCGCCTGCCACGGGTAGCCGCGCCACACAATGCCCAGCGTGATGGTGGCCAGCGCCACCGCCACGATGACGGCGGTGAGCTGGCGGGCAAAGCGCGCCAGCTCGCGGCTGAGCGGCGTCTGCTGCGCCGGCACGCTGCCGAGCATGGCATTGATGCGTCCCAGCTCGGTATCGCTGCCGGTGGCGACCACCACGGCATGCGCCTGGCCAAAGCTCACCAGGGTGCCGGCATAGGCCATATTGCTGCGTTCGGCCAGCTCGGTGTCGGCCGGCAGCGGGGCGCTGTGTTTGTCCACCGGCACCGATTCGCCGGTAAGCGCGGCTTCGTCGATGCGCAGCGAGCGGGTGTCCAGCAGCCGCAGATCGGCTGGCACCTTGTCGCCGCTTTGCAGCAGCACGATGTCGCCGGGCACCAGCCGGTCGGCCTCCACCGCGTGGCGCTCGCCACCGCGTAGCACGATGGCGCCCGGGGCCAGCATGTTGCGGATCGCCGCCAGCGCGCTTTCGGCGCGACCTTCCTGCAGCGCGCCGATCACGGCGTTGATCACGGTCACCGCCACGATCACGCTGGTATCCACCCAGTCGCCCAGCACGGCGGTGATGGCCGCCGCCGCCAGCAGCACGTAGATCAGCAGGTTGTGGAATTGCAGCACAAAGCGCTGCAGCAGGTTCTTGCGCTGCGGCTGCGGCAGGGCGTTGGCGCCGTAGCGGGCCAGCCGGCTGGCGGCTTCTTCGGCGCTCAGGCCGTCGTGGTGACTGTGGCAGTGGGTGAGTACGGCCTGGCTATCCAGTTGGTGCCAGTGGGGTGGGGGCTGTGGCGGCATGACAGGCTCGCGGCAGGGGGATGCTGTCATGATAGAACGCGGCGGCGCGCGGCGGCTGGCGCTCACGGCGCCGGCTTGCGCTGGCGCAAGGCCGCTCAGGCGGCCAGGAACTTATAGAAATAGCGGGTGGCGTGTAGGGTGCCGTCCGGGCGTGCGGCGTAGCCGGGGATGTCGCCGGCCGGCTGCCAGCCCAGCCGCGGGTATAGCCCGGCGGCGGTGGAATCGCTGTCGGTATCCAGCACCAGCAGCGTGCAGCCGGCTGCCTGCGCCGCTTGCTCGGCGGCCTGCATCAGGCGACCGGCGATGCCGCGGCCGCGCTGCGCACTCAGCACCAGCAGCTTCTGGATTTCGCCACGGTGGCGGCCGTTGGCCTTGCCGCACAGCGCCAGCTGCACGCTGCCGACGATGTGGCCATCGTACAGTGCCACCCAGCAGCGCAGGCTGTCGAGGTGCAGCTCGCGTGCCAGCTGGCGCCAGTAGCGGGCGGCCCCCTTGTCGGACAGCGGGGCAAGGAAGCCGACCGAGGCGCCGCCGTGCACGCAGTCCTGTAGCAGGGCCACCAGCTGCGCCAGCTGTGCGTCATCGATCTGCCGCAGCTCCAGGATGTGCATCATTCCGCTCCGTGTTCCAGGCCCAGTTCCTGGATCTTGCGCGTCAGGGTGTTGCGCCCCCAGCCCAGCAACTGTGCCGCTTCCACCTTGCGGCCGCCGGTGTGGGCCAGGCCGCTCTTGATGCAGGTGCTCTCGAAGCGCGCGGTTAGGTCGTCGATGATGCCGGTTTCGCCTGCGGCCAACCTTTGGCTGACTTCACGCGCCAGCAGTTGCATCCAGTCGGCGCTGCCGGCAGTGGCGGGAGGCACGGCCACCGCGCCGGGCGCGATGCTGCTGCCGACTGCGATTTCGGTACTCATCACGCCGGGTTCGTTGCGGAATTCCGGTGGTAGGTCGGATACTTCCACCGTCTGCCCCGGCGCCATCACCGTGATCCACTGGCACAGGTTTTCCAGCTGCCGCACGTTGCCCGGAAACGGGTAGTGCCGCACCAGGTCCATCGCCGCGTCGGTCAGGCGCTTGGGTTCTACGCCAAGGTTGGCCGCACTGCGCGCCAGAAAGTGGCGCGTCAGCAGCGGGATGTCTTCGCTGCGTTCGCGCAGCGCCGGCAGCCGCAGGCGGATCACGTTCAGGCGGTGGAACAGGTCTTCGCGGAATTTGCCCTGTTTGACGTGTTCTTCCAGGTTCTGGTGGGTGGCGGCAATCACCCGCACATTGGCCTTGATCGGGGTGTGGCCGCCGACGCGGTAGAAGTGGCCATCGGACAGCACGCGCAGTAGCCGGGTCTGCAGCTCGGTGGGCATGTCGCCGATTTCATCCAGGAACAGCGTACCGCCCTCGGCCTCCTCGAAGCGGCCGCGACGGGTGCCCAGCGCGCCGGTGAAGGCGCCTTTCTCGTGGCCGAACAGTTCCGATTCCAGCAGGTCTTTCGGAATCGCCGCGGTGTTCAGCGCGATGAACGGCTTGCCAGCGCGCACCGAATGGCGATGCAGCGCCTCGGCCACCCGCTCCTTGCCAGAGCCGGATTCGCCGGTGATCAGCACCGTGACGCTGGACTGGCTCAGGCGGCCGATGGCGCGGAACACGTCCTGCATCGCCGGCGCCTGTCCCAGCAGGGTGGGCATGTCCACTTCCGCTTCGCCGGCGTTGTCGCCGCTGCGGCTTTCCGCCAGCGCACGTTCGATCAGCGCGACGGCCTGATCGACGTCGAACGGCTTGGGCAGGTATTCGAAGGCGCCGCCCTGGAACGCCGCCACTGCGGAATCCAGGTCGGAATGGGCGGTCATCACGATCACCGGCAGCGACGGGTGCTCCTGTTTGACCTTGGCCAGAAACTTCAGCCCGTCGGTGCCGGGCATGCGGATGTCGCTGATGATGACGCTGGGGGTGGCGTCGTACAGCGCGTTGAGCGCGTCGTCGGCGCTGGGAAAGCTCACATAGGCAATGCCGCTGCGCGCCAGGGACTTTTCCAGTACCCAGCGAATGGCTTTGTCGTCGTCGATGATCCAGACTGTTTGCGTCATGCTTGGCTTGCCTTTGGTTATTGATCCGGGCCGAATGGCAGCAATACGGTGAAGCAGGTGTTGCCGGGCCGGGAGTCGAATTCGATGGTGCCGCCGTGCTGGTGCACGAAGGTTTGCGCCAGGGTCAGCCCCAGGCCGGTGCCCTCGGCGCGGCCGGTAATCAGCGGATAGAACACGTGTTCGCGGATTTCTTCCGGGATGCCGGGGCCGTTGTCGATGATCTGCAATTTCAGTGCCAGGTTATGGCGTTTGCGTGCCAGGGTGACCTGGCGTGCCACGCGGGTGCGCAGGATCAGCTCGCCGCTGCCCTTCATTGCCTGCACCGCGTTCTTGCCGATGTTCAGTACCACCTGGATCAGCTGCTCCTTGTCGGCGGCCAACTGTGGCAGGCTGATGTCGTAGTCGCGGCGGATGCTCAGCTGTTGCGGGTATTCCGCCAGCAGGATGCTGCGTACCCGCTCCAGCACTTCGTGGATGTTCACGTCGCTGGCGACGTGGCGGCGGTGTGGCGCTAGCAGCCGGTCCACCAGGTGCTGCAGCCGCAGCGCCTCCTCGCGGATCACTCCGGTGTATTCCAGCAGCTCCGGGCGGTCGGCAATTTCGTGCTCCAGCAGCTGTGCCGCGCCGCGGATACCGCCCAATGGATTCTTGATTTCATGCGCCAGATTGCGGATCAGCTCACGGTTGGCCTGTTGCTGCAGCAGGTGGCGTTCTTCGTTGACGATGCGCAGCTGCTGGTCGATGGGGCGCATTTCCAGCAATGCCAGCCGCGGCGGGCTATCGATGGGGGTGACGGTGAGGCCGACGTGGATGGCTTCGTCGCCGTCCGGCAGCAGTTCCAGATCGTGCTCGATGAAGCTGCCGGCGTGGTCCAGCGCCATCTGCACCGCGTTGCGCAGCGCCTTGCTGTTGTGGAAGCGTTCGTACAGGGTGAGCTTTTTCAGCTCTTTGTGACTGATGCCAAGCAGGTCTTCACAGGCCGGATTGACGAAGTGCAGCTGGCCGCTGCGCTCGACGATCAATACCGGGGTATCGAGCAGTTCCAGGCCGGAATAAGCGTGCGTTGTCATGTGACGGATGCCCGATGTTGGTGTGGCAGGCAACTAGCAAGAAGCAAGCCCGCCGCTGGGCTGCTACAGAATAGTGCAGCAGTGTTTCATGCACTAGTTTAGTGCATTCAGCCGCCCAGTTCCCGGGTCAGTGCATCGATATTGCGCTCGCGATCGGTGACTTCGTCGCGCAGCCGCTGTAGTTGCTCGGGTTTCTGCCCCGTTTTGCGCTGTGCGTCCTGCAGTGTGCTGCGGGCGGTGGCCAGTGCCTGGCGCTCGTTGGCAAGCTCGGTTTCCAGAATGCGGCGCCGGCCGGCATCGCGCTGGCGCTGGGTGCCGGCATCGATCGACGGCATGCCGGGAGCAGACGCCGCCGGTTGGGTCGCGGCGGTCTTGCGGCGTGGGCTGCCGCTGGTTGCCGGGGCATTGGGGCTGACCATGATGGCCTTGGCGCCAGCCTTGGGGACATTGGTGAAGGTGACGTGCCCGTCCGGATCGACATATTTGTAGATGGTGTCGGCTTGGGTGGCGCCGCAGCAGGCGGCAAGCAGCAGGGCAGTCAGGTAGCGTGGCATCGGGGTGTTCGGCAGGAATCCTGCGTGGATGATAGTCAATTGCCCGGCTGGCGTCATGTTGGCCGCAACCGGCCGGACATGAAAAACCCCGCACCGTTGCCGGTGCGGGGTGGCTGTAACGCGGGGTCGAGTCGCTTCAGCGAGTAGTACACGGGTGTAGGCAAATCAATGGTCACAGGCGGTAGTGAATAAAACGGGGGCAAAACGGGGGCAATTAGGAGTGAAGCACCGTTGTGGTGCATTTGCCGACTGGGTACGTACGGTGTTGATTTGACGGTAGCCATCGCTGGGCAAGTCTCCAATTGAGCGTCTTCAGCTCCGCAACCAACCCCGTAGCATCGGACTGCTGATGCTGGTGACTATCAGACCAGTTTGTAGCGCGTTTGCTGTGGGGGGCCAGATGGGATAGTGCGACACCAAGGCTGCCACTAACCAGTTTCACTGGCCGTTCTTCGGTAACAAGGGCGGATATGCACCATGCCAACGAATTTTTCGTGTAATCAGAGGCATTATGGGGTGTTCAGTGTGCATGTTCACGACGCAATTCAAAAGATAGCTGATCATAGGTCGTCAATTGCTTTTGTGATTGCAGTAATTTCCTTTAGGTACATTTCTTTTTTGAATTCACTCCTTATGATTGCTTCTAGTACCTGTGTTTCATTTAGTGAATATTTTTCAGCTAATGATGCTAGTTTTTTAGCTGTTTCAGTTTTTACTGATAACCCAAGTTGCTTTGTGAGGCCGCTGCTTCTTCGGCGCTGTTGATTCCATGATTTTCTGGCGGCGTTCAAGATGGAATCGCAGAATCCCAGTTGGTTTCTGTTTTTAGCAATATACACTTTTGCATTATTTCTCCCTTTGATGAAAGTATTAAATCGCCCTTTGCTTATCTTTTCTATGGCGTTCTCTATGTGTACTGTTTTTTCTGCCTCTAAATCTGCTTGGGCTTCCATCCAACTTAGTAGTTTTTTTATTTTTAAATACTCTTGATCAATTTTGTTTTTTAGCTTATCTAAGCTGTCAGTGTTTAACGTGTATATGTCAAGTAGGCAAGTTGTTTTTTCAGATGGCGATATGTTATTTATTCTTGATATGAATCGATAAATTTCTTCTGGTCTAGTGTTTGTAGTTGCGGAATTGTTTGTGTCTGAATGATATTTCTCCTCTTCTACTATGATGTCTAAAACTAATTCGGGATACCATTCCGCAGGGATCGTCCACGAAATGTCATTAGTACTAATTTCAAAAAGCCTAAAAACAAGATCGCCAAAATCCATGTTTTCTTTGTTTTGGGCTAATTGGGTGGTTATTTCACTTATGACAATGTTGTCATTGTAGGTGCTGGCCATAGCTACTCTTTCACCTAGGTTTACCCATGTTGCCCAGCTGTTGATGGCAATTCGTAGCCGCTTACTCGCCTTTACATCCTTGATGAAGATAGAGTAATCATTTATGACATTGCCGTTATTTGCATAATTATTGAAAGACATACACATAACCTCTAGAAGTTCACTGGAATTGTTTGTGTACAAATATAGCACTAATATTAAAAAATATTGAGCTTTTTCAGATGTAAAAATGAATGAATATTGAATGAATACTGATTCAATTTCTATTTGTAAATTGGTGATAATGTAAGCAATGACTAGCTATTGTGGCCATGCTGTGATTTTCATGGGGCAGACTAGGTTGACAAGGTGACTGGGGGCGGAGGGGGGCGCAGAGAGGGCGGCAACGTGATCGCCTTAGAAGGAGAGAGGGGGGTAGGGCGCTGATACTTTTGAGATCGTTGGTGAGTAACGACCGTCTGACTTGCTGTTTAGATAAAAATTACATGGTTGCCCCATGCTTTGGACTAACTGAAGCAGGTTGCAATCATGAAAATCATTCGACTCAAGAACGTAATGGAAACCACAGGCTTGGCACGCTCAACGATCTACAAATACATTTCGCTGGATTTGTTTCCAAAGCCTGTTTCTCTGGGTGGTCGTAGCGTGGGTTGGCTGGATGCAGAAGTGCAGGCTTGGATCGTGAGTAAAGTGTCTGAGCGTGATGGTGTGTGTGAATAATTTAACGAAGCCATGGCCGATGCTGGCCATGGCTTTTTATCAGAGCGATGCGTTGCCATGTTTGTTGGGCTGTTGCGTAAAAATTAGCAATGTGCGTGGTGAAAAGCACCAGGTTGCTGCTTCGGTATATAGTAATATTAATGGTTTGTTAGTTATGGTAATTTATTAACTAACAGATATGAATTAAGCATCAAGAACAATACTAGGAAATAAAAGTAGAGAGAAGAGGGATAGACACAGCACCGTAAGAGTGCTGGGCATGTTGTCACTAATAGATAAGAGAGGGCCGCAGAGCCCTCTCAGTATTTACTGTAGGGTAAACATGGCAGGGGTTTATCCCCATGCCAATGTTCATGGTGTCATGGAAAAAATTACATCACTGATTGACTTTATGTGTCACACATTGGAGTTAATCATGGTACGCAATCCGCAGAACACTAAGCAGCATCTTTGGTATCATCCCATATTCAACGATAAGCCAGTATTTCTTAAATCAGGGCCACTGATAGAAGAATACTTACAATCTCTTGAAGATGTGGTTGATGCAGCCTTGTATCAGCATCGACGTGTCTTTGCTTTTCGATTTGAACTGCGTTGCCCAGATACACCATTGATAGATTTTGATGAATATCTGATTTCAGTGATGACACGATTCATGGAGTCTTTCAAAGCCCAGATCCGTCATGACAGGATGCTGGCCAAGCGTGCACGGCGCACTGCTGCAGACACAGTGGTGCGTTACGTCTGGGCTTGTGAGCGTAACCACGCAGCGCATCCGCATTGGCATGTGGCGATCCTCTTGAATGGAGATGCCTATGCAGCGATTGGTCAGTACAAGTTAGGAAATGACAACATGTACAACCGCGTGATCAAGGCTTGGGCGAGCGCATTGAAGATGGAGGTTGAAGAGACCATTGGGTTAGTACACTTCCCTGCTAAGCCGGAGTACGAGCTGTACCGCGATGACGAAGCTTCTATTGCGGATTTCTTTCATCGGGCTAGTTATCTCTGCAAGGCTGCGACCAAGCGGTCTGGTATCGGACGGCACAGCTTCGGGTGCAGTCGTCGCTAGTACTGGATCGTGTCTATGGACCACGGCTACGGTCGTGGTCTTTTTTACATGGCTGCACCATCCCATGAGACATGACTTTTCATCGGCGGGCATCATGGACGTAGGCACTACTACCGTAGGGGACGAATCGCTGAGCGCGTCGGCACAGGCGGCGCTCACTTTCATGCGTGTGCTGTGTCAACGGCATCCGCGCTTGCAGGTCATTGGACTGGATCATTTGCTGCCGGAGTGGGCTACGGCGCCTTCCACGCGTAGCTACACGACGTAGTTGCGTTTACAGGTGCGTCGCCAGGCTAGGGCATTTACAGAATGCCTAGGCATGGTCTGGACGGTTCGGTAACAAGCGCACCACCTTGTCGTCAGTCAGTATTGCATATGACTTTTCGTATGGAGACAACTGATGACAACAAAGATTTGTGTGTGTTGTGGCCACGTCTTCGAGTCCCGCCCCCAAGTGCCCAACCAGTCTTACTGCTCTTCCCCTATTTGTCAGCGTGCACGGCGACAGCGCTGGCAACGAGACAAAATGCAGACCGATCCAGACTACCGGGAAAATCAGCTGCGTAGCCAGCGTGCATGGCTTGAACGGCACCCGGAGTACTGGCGCCACTATCGCGACATCAATCCGGAATACGTGGAGCGCAACAGAGCTCGTCAACGGCTTCGAGGCGAACCAGAGCAGGAAGCGGATCTTGCAAAGATGGACGCGTCAGCACTGCTTGGCCTGCTGCCTGGCCTTTACCAAATATCGCTTGTGCCGGGGGCGATTGCCGATCTGGATGGGCGAGTGATCGTTGAAATCACTCCTGTGTGTGCTGCGTGCTTGTGCAAAAAGGACGCTTGCAAAGATAGGACGTGATGGTCACTCGACCTGCCGTTAAGTAAGTTCAGTCCAAGTGGACGCTCGATCATCCCGGATGGCCAAAAATTCAACCAGGTTTGCACTGGCGGGTATCTTGTCAGGCGCTACAAGGTTAATTCGGGGAATGCGGATCTGAGAGAAATTGCATACAACATGAGAGATCAGGTCGATGCATGCAGAAGAATTCTTGGAAGGGGCTGGTCAGTCACCGCCACTTCGAGCTGCCGAGTACGTGCGGATGTCGACCGAGCACCAGCAGTACTCGACAGAAAATCAATCCGACAAAATCCGTGAATACGCGGCCAGGCGCAACATCGAGATCGTTCGCACCTACGCCGACGAAGGTAAGAGCGGCCTGCGCATCGATGGACGCCAGGCGCTGCAGCAACTGCTCAAAGACGTCGAGATGGGAAACGCGGATTTCCAGATCATTCTCGTCTATGACGTCAGTCGTTGGGGGCGGTTTCAGGATGCTGACGAGAGTGCCTATTACGAATACATCTGCCGTCGCGCCGGAATTCAGGTTGCTTACTGTGCAGAACAGTTCGAGAACGACGGCTCACCCGTGTCCACCATCGTCAAGGGCGTCAAGCGTGCGATGGCAGGCGAATATAGCCGGGAGTTGTCGGCAAAGGTCTTTGCCGGGCAGTGCCGCCTGATCGAGTTGGGGTTTCGGCAAGGTGGTCCCGCCGGTTATGGCCTGCGGCGTGTGCTGATTGATCAATCCGGTACATTCAAAGGGGAGCTGGTTCGCGGCGAGCACAAAAGCCTGCAAACCGACCGCGTTATCCTGCAGCCGGGGCCAGACGTCGAAGTCACCGTCGTCAACCAGATATACCGCTGGTTCGTCATTGACAACCTGAGTGAGCTGGAGATCGCCGAACGGCTCAACACCCAAAACATCCGAACCGACCTTGGGCGAGCCTGGACGCGGGCGACCATCCGTGAGGTGTTGTCCAACGAGAAATACATTGGTAACAACGTTTACAACCGGCGCTCCTTCAAGCTCAAGAAACATCGGGTGGTCAATAGTCCCGAAATGTGGATAAAGAAGGAGGGCGCGTTCGAGGGAATCGTGCCGCCGGAACTTTTCTACACCGCGCAAGGCATCCTGCGCGCACGGTCACACCGCTATAGCAATGAGGAGTTGATAGAGAAGCTGAGGAACCTGTACCAGCGCCACGGCTACCTCTCGGGCTTGATCATTGACGAGGCAGAGGGGATGCCCTCGTCGGCGGCTTACGCGCATCGTTTCGGCAGCCTGATCCGCGCGTACCAGACCGTCGGATTCACCCCGGATCGGGACTACCAGTATCTGGAGGTAAACCAGTTCCTGCGCCGGCTGCATCCGGAGATCGTCAGTCAGACCGAACGGATGATCTCCGAAGTTGGCGGCATGGTCGAACGTGATTCGGCCACCGACCTCCTCACCGTCAACCACGAGTTCACCGTCTCGCTGGTGTTGGCCCGTTGCCAGCTGCTCGACAACGGGCGGCGTCGTTGGAAGGTGCGCTTCGATACCAGCCTCGCGCCCGACATCACGGTGGCTGTGCGTCTGGACGACAGCAATCTGGCTGCGTTGGATTATTACCTGTTGCCTCGACTGGACTTCGGCCAACCCCGCATTCATCTGGCAGACCACAACGGCATCGAGTTCGAGTGCTACCGTTTCGACAGCCTGGACTACCTGTGCGGTATGGCCCAGCGTATTCGCATACGGAGGGCCGTATGAGCCTAGACAAAGAGCATCGCCACGCGGAATTGCGGATGATCCCGCTGAACCGGATCGAGGTTCTCAATCCACGCGAACGCAACAGCCGCGTGTTTGAACAGATCGTCGGCAACATTCAGAGCATCGGCCTGAAAAAGCCCATCATCGTGACGCCGCGTCCGGGGAATGCAGGTGAGCATTACCTGCTTATCTGTGGCGAGGGGCGCTTCAAGGCTTTCAAGACGCTCGGTCACCAGGAAATTCCGGCGATGGTAATGAATGTCGATGATGAGTCGGCCTTTATCATGAGCCTGACGGAGAACATCGCACGGCGAAAATTCAGCCCTCTGGAACTGCTGGTCGGCATTGAGCAACTGCGGGATCAGGGCTACGACAAGAAGGACATTGCGCAGAAGACGGGCCTGAGCCCGGAGTATGTCCAGGGTATTCTGTACCTGCTCAAGAATGGAGAAGAACGCCTGTTAATAGCGGTTGGCAGCGGACGCATTCCACTCAATGCGGCGATCACCATTGCTGGCGCTGGCTCGGATGATAGAGCGATCCAGGCGGCCCTGCAGGAGGCATATGAATCCGGCAAGTTGCGTGGCAGCCAACTGATCCAGGCGCGGCGGATCATCGAGCGCCGCCGTACACAAGGCAGGGCTGTTGGCGGCAAGATGCCATCCCGCAAACCGAATGCGGACGTAACCACATCAAGTCTTGTACGCAACTACCAGCGTGAAGTTGAGCGCCAGAAGCTGCTAGTCAGAAAGGCTGAGACTGCGCAACGCAATCTGTTGTTCATCGTCGGAGCCTTGCGTCAGTTGTTGGCAGACGAGAATTTTACCAACCTGCTACGTGCAGAAGGGCTGGATACGCTGCCACAGTATCTGGCTGATAGGGTCTGGTCACGAGGGAGCGGAGCATGAGCCAGGCTGCCTTGGGCTTTGTTCTGGAACCATTGACTCTCCCACTCTCGGTGGTTCTGCCATCGCGCAAAATACCGGACGGGCTACTTGCCTCCCGGAAATTCAAACAGATCACCGCATCTATTGAAGCGGTCGGCTTGATCGAACCCTTGTCGGTGGGAAAGGCTGATCGTGAGGGGTTGCACATCCTGCTGGATGGGCACACGCGATTGGTGGCACTGAAACAATTGGGCTTCGACAGGGCTCCCTGCCTCGTGGCCACCGATGATGAAAGCTATACCTACAACAACCGGATCAATCGTCTTTCCAGCATTCAGGAACATCTGATGATCCGCCGTGCCGTCGAGCGTGGCGTTGCACCCGAAAAGCTTGCGAAGGCTTTGGACGTGGACATCAGCCACATCATCAAAAAACTGAACCTACTCGATGGCATCTGTCCGGAGGCGGCGGAACTGCTGCGTGACCAAACCTTCTCGGCCAACCTTGGCGCGGTACTGCGCAAGCTCAAACCAACGCGGCAGGTCGAATGCGTCGAACTGATGGTCAGCGCCAACAACATCACAGTGGCCTACGCTCAGGCGTTGGTCGCCGCCACCCCCAGCAACCTGCTGGTCGGCGAGGCCAGGCCCAAGAAAATGACAGGCGTCAGCGCCGATCAGATGGCCAAGATGGAACGCGAAATGGGGAATCTCCAGGAGCAGTTCAAGTTGGCCGAGCAAACCTATGGCCAAGACATTCTCAATCTGGTGCTGGCCAAGGGCTATCTCGCCAAACTCATGGCCAACGAAGCCATTTTTCGCCACTTGACGAGAAACCACCCCGACGTATTGAACGAGTTTGACGGTATTGTTCGCATGGTGGCTCTGGACAAATAAGTGGCTCTTGCTTTAGGTGCGCTCTGCATGCAGTGCATTGGCATGGTGTAATCAAAAAGATGATGTTGTTTGTTGTCTGTGGCATCATGCGTATGTATTGAAACCTGCAGCGTGATCCATGTCCCCATCGCTTGATGAGCTGTACCGGCTCACCCACAACCAGCGCCAGCGTTTGAGCTACCTGGAGTTCTGCCTGTACTTTCTCGGCGAGGTGCGGCGTGCCGACATGATGGCGCGCTTTGACTGTGCGCCGGCGGTGGTTACGCGTGACATCGCGCTGTACCGCCAGCTGGCACCGGCTAATCTGGAGTTGGACCCATCCAGTAAGGCTTACCACATCCTCTCGGGGTTTGTGCCGCTGTTCGAGCACCGGCTGGAGCAAGTCATCGCCGCATTGATGCAGGGCGAGCCGTACAGCATCGAAACCCTCGGCCGTGCATTACTGCCTGGCGACTACCCCTCCATGCTCAACCGCCCAGCCATGCCCATTCTGGCAGCGGTGAGTCGCGCCATCCGTCAGCAACGTCTGCTGAAAGTACGCTACCACAGCGCCAGCAGTGGGGAGCAGGAGCGGATCATTGCTCCGCATGCACTGGTCGATAGCGGCCTACGCTGGCATGTGCGCGCTTACGACCGGCTGCGTGGTGCTTTTATCGATCTGGTGCTCACCCGACTGTTGGCCGCAAGCCTGCTGGACGAGGCTCCAGCCGTGCACGAGCAAGCTGGTCAGGACGAGCAATGGCAGCAAACTATCCCCCTACAACTGGTACCTCATCCCAAGCTGCTCGACCCGGCCATCGCCACACTCGATTACGCAATGAACGACGGTGTTCTGACGATAAACGCCCGCGCGGCCAACGTAGGCTATTTGCTGCGGCGCTGGTATGTGGACTGCTCGGCCGATGCTTCGATAAACGATCCAGCTTGTAGGCTGTGGTTACAGAACATTCGTTCCATCAAAGAAGTACAAAGCCGGGTATTGGCACCAGGTTACAAGGACTAGCTGGATGGCAAAGAAGGAAAATGACAAAAGCAGAAATGCGATGCAAGGGCGAAGCTTACTGCGTCAACAGTATCCGGCGGTTGGTGAGGACGTGCATGCTTGGTGGTACGGCTTGTTTGATGGGATGCAGCCTTTTCTCGATCGGGATGGCAAGCAAGTTCGTACGCGACGGGATGACAAGCTCGAACTCTGGTTTGTTTTTCGAGAGCCCGCTCCAGGCATTGTTTTGGTCGTGATTGAGTTGCGCTTGAGCTGCCAGCCACTCTCTTTGCACCTTAAGTGCTGGATCGATGCTTCTTGTCATGACGCCTACGAGTCATTGAGGAGCGCTCCACTGTTTGGTGTTGCAGGAGAAGAGTGGGGTCGTGTCGCACCTGATAGCCCTAGTCGCTGGGCCAAGGAGAGGGAGTTGGTCAATAAGGATGTAGTCGGTATCCGCTATCACCGAACCCTGGAAAGTCTGGCTCCGCAACCAGATTTGCTGGGTACCCGCATCCAAGCGGTAGCCCATGAGTTTGTTGATTACGTTCAGCGTTATGGCTCGTCCATTGCCAATTCGAGTAAATGCCAATTTCAGTCTGAACAGTAGCTGCAAGGGCACATCATGACCCAGCCTGTTCGGCGCAAAAAAATATCTGCAGTAAGGGAAAGTGAATGCAACTGAAACAAGCCCCCGCGCCTGGCGCACGCGTTTTGATTCGCGATGAAGAGTGGATCGTTCAGAAGGCTGATATGTGCAGCCTAGGTGGTTGGCAGCTTAGCTGCATTGGGGTATCTGAAACCGTCAGGAACCGCACGGCGCTGTTTCTTACCGGGTTGGAGCAGGCCACCATTATTGACCCGGCCAAAACCGAGCTGGTCTTCGATGCATCGCCTACCTTCATTGCTTCCCGGTTGTATGTAGAAGCGCGGCTGCGCCAGGCCGCCATTCGCAATGAGGCAGTGGTGATGGGCCAGCACGCGGTGATGGATACCATGCCCTTCCAGTTGCAGCCTGCGCAGCAAGTACTGCAGCAGCTGCGCCCGCGTTTGCTGATTGCAGATACGGTCGGTTTGGGTAAAACGCTGGAAGCCGGCATTCTTACCGCCGAACTGGCACGCCGGGGTAAAGCCCGGCGTATTCTGGTGGTTACCACCAAGAGCATGATGCGTCAGTTCCAGCAAGAATTCTGGAGCCGATTCACCATCCCGCTTACCCGGCTGGATTCGGCAGGTATTCAGCGCATCCGTCGCGATATTCCTACCAATCACAACCCCTTCAACTACTACGACCGCACCATCATCTCGGTCGATACCCTCAAGCGCGACAGCGAATACCGCCACTATCTGCAAGAAGCGTGGTGGGACCTCATCATTATCGATGAGGCGCACAATGTCTCGTACAAAGGCAACCGCACGCAAAGTAACCGTTTGGCAGAGCTGCTTGCCCAGCGCTCGGACGCCTTGATCCTGCTCACGGCCACACCGCACAACGGTAAAAAAGAGAGCTTTGCCAGTCTGATGCGTATGCTGGACCCCACCGTGTTGCCGGCAGGTGAGCGTGTCGACTACACCCGCGACGATGTAGGCCACCTGTTTGTGCGCCGCTTCAAGAAAGACGTGCGCGACCAGATGCAGCAAGACTTCCCTGAGCGCGAAGTCTACCGGCTGGAAACCTACGCCAGTCCGGCAGAGAACGCAGCTTTCGAAGCACTGGCCCATCTGCGCCTAGCCAGTGATGGTGGCACCCAGCGCGAAGGCGCCATGCTGTTCCGCACCACGCTGGAAAAGGCCCTGTTTTCGTCGCCGGCAGCGTGCTTGCAGACCCTGCGTGAGCGCATGCGCCGGGTAGAGAAAAAAGACCCCGCACACGACGACCTGCCGGCACTGCGCGAGCTGGAACAACTGGTCGCCACTATCACGCCCGAGAAATTCAGCAAATTCCAGCACCTGGTGCAACAACTCAAGCAAGGCGCCAAGTGGCGCTGGACCGGTAGCGACCCCACCGACCGCCTGGTGTTGTTTACCGAGCGTATCGAAACGCTCAAATTTCTGCAGACCGAGTTGCCCAAAGCGCTGGGCCTGGCGGCAGATTCGGTCGCTATTCTGCACGGCCAGCTACCCGATGTGGAAATCCAGCAGACGGTCGAAAACTTTGGCAAAACCCATTCGCCTTTGCGGCTGCTGATTGCTTCCGATGTGGCATCGGAAGGTTTGAACCTGCATTACCAGTCGCACCGCCTGGTCCACTTCGACATCTCGTGGTCGCTGATGGTGTTCCAGCAGCGTAACGGCAGGGTAGACCGCTACGGCCAGACCAAAACGCCGATGATCGGCTACCTGCTTACGTTGCCGGACAACGAACGCATTCGTGGTGATCTGCGCTATCTGGAAATCCTTATCGACAAAGATGAGCAGGCCGCCCGCAACATTGGCGACCCGTCGGCCTTTATGGGCTTGTACGACGAAGAACTGGAAGTGGCCGAGGTGGCCGCTGCCATCGAGGGCAAGCGCACGGCTGATGAGTTTGCCGCGCTGCTGGCGCAAGACAACGTCGACCCCTTCGAATTGCTGTGGTCCAGCACCGTTGACGAAGCCCCGGCCCCGGCCGTTACCACTTCGCCCACGCCTGCCGCGGCCACCAGCGAGCTGCCCACCTTGTTTAGCGACCACTACCGCTACCTGCGCGACGCCCTGCGTTTGCTGGCCAGCCAGGCACCCAAGGAGTTCCCGTCGCTGGACTACGACGATGCCCGCCGTACGCTCAGCTTCCAGCCCGGCAGCGACCTGGCGCAGCTATTGGAGCGCGAGCTGGCAGACGAAATGCGCCCGCACGACAACCAGTTCGCCCTCAGCGCCGACAAGGCCATCATCAACCGCGCCATTGCCGAAGCGCGCGACACCAATAGTTGGCCGCAAGTGCAGTACCTGTGGCCGCTACACCCGGTATCGCAGTGGCTGGATTACAAGCTGATGTCGCAGTTCCGCCGCATGTCCGCCCCGGTCATGCGCGTGTCCAAAGGGCTGCAAGCTGGCGAGTCGCTGGTATTGGTGCTGGCTCAGGTGCCCAACCGTCGCGGCCAGGCCATGCTGGCCGAGTGGGTGGCGGTACAGGTAGACGCACGTGGCTACGTAGCCGGGGTATTGCCCTTGCCCGAGGTGCTGCAGCGCACCGGGCTGGCCGACGCACAGCTGGCCAACGATGGCCAGGCGCCCGACACCCGCACCCTGCAGCAAGCCTTGCCCCAGGTGATCGCCGCAGCAGAAGCCCATCTGCGCCCCATCAAACAGGCATTCGACGCCGACTGCCAGCAGCGCCTCGATAGCGAGCTGGCCAAGCTGCGCACCCTGCAAGATAAGCACCTGCAGCAGCTGGCGCTGGATTTCAGCAGCGGTATCGAGCAGGTGAATGCCGCGCGTCGCAAGCAAAAAGAACACGACACCGCCGACCTGTTCCAGAACTACCAGCAATGGATACGCGACACCCTGCAGCTGGATGACCGCGCCCAATTCACCATTGTTGCCGCCTTGATGGCCTGAAGTAAGGAAACTGCCCATGAGTTTTGCCATTCCCGGCCTGGATAACGCCAACGAGTTTTACAGTCAGCACTACCTGGACGACATCCTGGAGCGCGACCTCAAGCCGCTGTTCGACAAATGGAAAGAGCAGGGCAATAACAGCCCGCTGGCCAAAGTACGCTCCGCTTCGGGTACCAATAGCTACTTTCGCGCCCGCGACCGCTTTCTGGCAGAAAAAAAACGCAGCGAACGCCAGGCCTTGTTCATCGACCTGGTACAGCCGCTGCTGGAAGCCATCGGCTATGGCCTGTCGCCGCAAAACCTGCCGCTGGCAGAGGGCGAGCTGCCTGTGCTGGCGGTATACCGCGATGCCCGCCAGCAGCCCTTGCTGGTGATTGCCGCTGCCGTGTCCGACCCGGCCGACGACGAAGCCGGCCCGCTGCAGCTGTGCCCGGGCCAGCCCGGCAAGCACGGTAGCGAAGACTGGGAAGAAATCATCAGCCGCCGGCTGTTTGCCGACGACCACCCGCCGCGCTGGGTGCTGCTGGTACACCACGACGAATGGCTGCTGATCGAACGCAGCAAATGGAGCCGCAAGGCCCTGCTGCGCTTTAGCCTGCCCGAGCTGTTTGGCCCGCGCGACGAACGCGCGCTGCGCGCCTTTGCCGCCCTGGCCGGTGCCGCTTCGGTGCTGCCGGTAGAAGGCGGCGCCGCCTTGCTGGACACGCTGGACGACAGCTCGCACAAGCACGCGTTCGAGGTGTCGACCGACCTCAAATACGCGCTGCGCGAGTGTATCGAGCTGATCGGCAACGAAGCCATTCGCTACAAGCGCGAAGTGGCCAAAGAAAAGGTGTTCGACCGCAACGATACCGACCTGGCCGAGCAGCTTAGCCGCGAATGCCTGCGCTATATGTATCGGCTGCTGTTCCTGCTCTACATCGAAGCCCGGCCAGAGCTGGGCTACGCCCCCATCAATGCCCCGGCCTACCTCAAGGGCTACAGCGTAGAGCACCTGCGCGAGCTGGAACGCACCCCGCTCACCACGCCCGAGGCGCAAGATGGTTTCTATTTCCACGACAGCCTCAAGCAGCTGTTCGACCTGATCTGGCAAGGCTACCCGCGCCGCGATGCCCACGCCGGCCAGATCGACCTGCAAGACGATGCAGTGCTGGAAACCGGCTTTACCATTGCCCCGCTGCAAGGCCACTTGTTCGACCCGGCACAGACCAAACTGCTGGGCAGCGTTCGCCTGCGCAACCGCGTACTGCAGCGTGTGATCGAGCTGATGTCGCTGTCGCGCAGCGGCAAAGGCAACCGCCGTGGCCGCATCAGCTACGCCACGCTGGGCATTAACCAGCTGGGCGCGGTATACGAGGCGCTGCTGTCGTTCCGTGGCTTCTTTGCCGAAGAAGAGCTGTACGAAGTACGCCCCGACCCCAAAGGCAAGAAAGCTGCCAGTACCGACGGCGACGAAGACGCTGATGATAGCGACGACACCGTGCTGGATACCCCCAGCGCCGCCGACAAGAAAAAAGACGCCGCGCTAGACCCGCTGGAAGCTGCCTACTTTGTACCGGCCAGCCAGATCCATCTCTACACCGACGCCGAGCGCCTGTTTGGCGGCGAGCCGCGCCGCTACCCCAAAGGCACCTTTATCTACCGCCTGGCCGGCCGCGCCCGCGAAAAATCCGCCAGCTACTACACGCCAGAAGTGCTAACCCAGTGCCTGGTAGAGCACGCGCTAAAAGAAATCCTGCCCGACAAATCGGCCGACCAGATTCTGCAGCTCACTGTGTGCGAGCCGGCCATGGGCAGCGCGGCCTTCCTGAACGAAGCTGTCAACCAGCTGGCAGAAGCCTATCTGCAAGCCAAGCAGAAAGAGCTGGGGCAGAGCATTCCGCACGAGCAGTACGCCGAAGAAAAGCAGCGCGTCAAAATGTACATTGCCGACAGCAATGTGTTTGGCGTGGACTTGAACCCGGTAGCGGTAGAGCTGGCCGAGGTCTCGCTGTGGCTGAACGCCATCTTCAAGGGCAGCCACGTGCCGTGGTTTGGCATGCAGCTGTACAGCGGCAACTCGCTGGTAGGCGCCCGTCGCGACGTGTTCAGCACCGCCCAGCTATCGCCGGGTAAGGGCGATGGCGGCCAGCCTGAACGCGACTGGCGCTGCGCCGTGCCGCGCGCACTCAAGCTGGCCGATACCCCGGACAGCACCGATATCTTCCACTTCCTGCTGCCGGCCGACGGCATGGGCATGGTCAGCGACAAGGTAGTCAAGGCGCTGGAGCCAAAGGCCGTTGATGATTTCAAGCTGTGGCGCAAAACCTTCTGCGCCCCGCTTAGCCGCGATGAAGTGGGCCGCGTACAAAGGTTGGCCGCAGCGGTAGAGCAGCTATGGCAACAGCACGCCACCGAGCTGGCCAGCGTGCGGCTAGCCACCACTGACCAGCTGCACGTGTGGCCAGACCCGGCGGCCAACCATGCGCCCACCAGCACCGCACAGAAAGACGCCATCTTCCAGCGCGAAATGCTGAGCGAGGCGCAAAAGAACGCCAGCCCCTACCGCCGCCTGAAACTGGTGATGGATTTCTGGTGCGCGCTGTGGTTCTGGCCTCTCGATCAGGCAGCTGAACTGCCCAGCCGCGAGCACTGGTGGTTTGTGCTGGAAACCGTGCTGCTGGGCAACGCCAGCCTGGCCAGCCAGCCGGCGACCGATCTGTTCGTCGAAACCCTGCCACAGCAAGGGCTGGACTTTACCCCGGAACGCGACCGCCACGGCCACGTCGACCTGGCTGCGTTGATGGATGCACTACCGCAGCTGCAAGTGGCCAACGCAGTAGCGCAGCAGCAGCGCTTCATGCACTGGGAGCTGGGGTTTGCCGACCTGTTCAAGGCACGTGGCGGTTTTGACGTCATCCTGGGTAACCCGCCGTGGATCAAGGTGGAATGGAACGAGCAGTCGCTGCTGTCCGACTTCGACCCGCGCTTTGCCATTTGCAAGCTGTCGGCCAAGCAGACCGCCGACCAGCGCGAGGCGGTATTTGCCGCCCAGTTGGCCGCGCGTGATGATTATCTTGCTGAATGTGTGGCGTCCGAAGGCATGGGGCAGTTCCTGAATGCATGGCAGAACTACCCGTTGCTGAAAGGGCAGCAGAGCAATCTGTACAAATGCTTCCTGCCGCTGGTGTGGCGGGTGGGGAGCGGGGTGCAGGCTTTGCTACACCCGGAAGGGGTGTACGACGATCCGAAGGGGGGAGTATTGCGTGCCGAGCTTTATCCAAGGCTTGGGAAACATTTTCAATTTGAGAATCAGATTTCACTGTTCTCTGAGGTTCATCACAACACCAAATTCAGTATCAATGTTTTTGGCCCGACGAAAGCCGTACCTTGCTTCCTGCACATGGCAAATATTTTTGCGCCAGCAACGATTAATGCGAGCCTTGAACACGCGGGCGGAGGTGCAATTCCAGGTATCAAACGCGACGAAGGTGGCTGGAATACTGCTGGCCACGCCAGCCGGATAATCGAAGTCGATACCGCCTTGCTTGCCACCTTTGCTCAGCTCTATGACGAGCCTGGTACGCCCGCTCAGCAGGCTCGTTTACCGGCAGTACATAGCCGCGAACTGGTATCGGTGCTGGAAAAGTTTGCCAAGGTGCCGCGTCGCCTGGGGGATTTGCAGGGTGATTACTTCACCTTGGAAATGTGGCACGAAACCATGGCACAAAAGGATGGCACCATTCGCCGCGATACCGGCTTTGTTGATAGCCCCGCCGACTTTGTGTTGTCTGGTCCGCATTTCTTCGTGGGTAACCCATTGAACAAAACCCCGCGGTCAGTCTGTACGCTGAATAGTCATTACGATGTACTCGACCTCGAAGCCTTGCCCAACGACTATCTGCCGCGTAGCAATTACCAGCGTGAATGTGCTACCGACGTCTACCTGGCACGTACCCCGCGTGTGAGCTGGGTAGAGGCGGGGGAGAAAGAGGCCAAGCCGGTGACGGCGTATTACCGGCTTGTGTTTAGAAAAATGCTTAGTCAGTCAGGTGAGAGGACCTTGACTCCCATTCTTGCACCTTTAAGAGTAACTCACATCGACGGTTGTTTTAGTTCTGCATTTGCTGATACCAAAGAGCTTATTTTTATAGGCGCTCTTTGTATGTCCATACCCTATGATTTTCTTGTCAAGACTACGGGGAAAAGTAATTTCAGAGCTGAACTATTTGATGGGTTTCCGTACCCCCAGTGTCGAAATCTTAAAACTTTAAACTCTCGTATTTTGGTCCTAAATTCGGTCTCTTCCCTCTACGCTGACCTGTGGGTTGAATGTTGGGATGACGCTTTCTGCAACGAATCTTGGGCCAGCAACGACCCACGCTTGCCGCAGGACTTCTTCAGCAACTTGACCGCCAAATGGCAACGTAGTTGTGCGCTGCGCAGCGATTACGCCCGCCGCCAGGCGTTGGTGGAAATCGACGTGTTGGCCGCACAGGCGCTGGGGCTGACGCTGGATGAGCTGCTCACCATCTACCGTGTGCAGTTCCCAGTAATGCACCAATACGAGCGCGACACCTGGTACGACGCCCGTGGCCGTATTGTCTTTACCACCAGCAAGGGCCTGGTGGGTGTGGGCCTGCCGCGCAAAGCCGGCAAGAAAGACTCCGCCTGCAAGCTGATCTTCCCCCACACCGGCAGCGACACCCGCCGCCTGGGCTGGGAAGACATCATGCCCAAGCGCGCCGAAGACGGCACGCTGCAGCCGCAAGTAGCCGACGGCACCGTCATCCAGCGCCCGATTATCGACGACACCCAGCCCGGCGGGCCGGTAGAACGCACCATTCAGTACGTCGCCCCCTTCACCCTGGCCGACCGCGAAGCCGACTACCGCGTGGCGTGGGCGCACTTTGCCAAGGAGCAAGACAATGGGTAATGCAGCAAGAAAGTTGGATGTCATCGAGATTCATGATCTTTTTCCGCATATTAACCAGCGTTTTGATCTGGATGAGCAAATCGGCGAGCCTAGTGGTTTTGGTGCTGTATGGCTGGCTTACGACCGCTGGCTGGACCGGGAGGTGGCGTTGAAAATCAGTCAGACCGACCTAAGCCCGGAGGTATTGTTGTGCCGTGATATTGAAGGGCAGACTGTACGGATTTATGACTATTTTCGCGGTGAAAACGGCTGGCATGCGTATTCCATGGCGCTACTTCACTCATCGTGGCGCACGCTGTCCAGCTGGATAGAGACACACCGTTATCGGGAACATGATCTGCAGCATTATTTTGACTGCTTTGAGGTGATGTACGACGCGCTACGAGGTCTGGCCGCGATTCATGGCCGCCCCTACAGCCGCGAAGGGCGCTATGTACATGCTGACATCAAACCGGCCAACCTGTTTTTCCTGTGTCAGCCCAAAAAACGCCCGAATACGGTGTTTCGTATGCCTGCGCACCAAGACATGGTGAAAATCATCGACATGGGCATCAGTACCCGGCGTGGGGAGTACAACTTTGCTGGCACACTCGCCTATGACTACCCGTATAAGCAGGATTCCAGGCCGGGCCATGATTTGTACTCATTAGGGCTGACTTTTTTGGAAATGCTGAGCGGCGTCTTGCCAAACCACCCGACCATGGAGCACAAGGCTCGCATCACAACATTTGTTACTGCGGTTAGCTCGGGTAGTGCATATATAGACAATTTGGCCGTTGAATTGGCTCGCCAGTGTGCTCGTGCGGCAACCCAGCCTGCGATTACGGCACGCAGTTTGCTGGCTTGGCTGGATGAACAACTATTCGAGCTGAATGAGGCTAGCTTGCTGCTGTTGCGCAGTATTCATCATCAGCTACCCGGTGCACTGAAGAAAGACGAGTTGGCCTGCGCTGCCTTCCCCTATATGGCGGGTTATTTCGGTTGGAAGAACCAGACAGTTGGCCGCATCGAGTTTCTGAAAGAGATGATTGCCGATATGTACGCGCAAGGCCTGCTGGTTCGTGACGGCAGTCGTTATCGTTATTTCGTCCGCTGAGTCGGTCATCCGTCGATTACAAAGAACAGGTTTGTTACATGCAACCCCTCATCGTCGCCCAACAAGTTACCCAGGGTATTGCCGACTTTCTGCGTGCGGCCTTTCCCGCCAGCAGCCCCGGTTTTGCCGGGGTGGTAGAGCGCTTTCTTGAGCAGCGTGACAATGTGTTCAAGGGGCCGTACTTGAGCATTCCGCTGCCTTTCCGGCAGCAGGCGGGCGAGGCGCCGGCGTTTTCGTGGCTGTCGGCCGGGTTTATTCCCCACGCCCACCAGGCCAAGGCCTTTCGCCGCCTAGCGGGTGACGATGCGCGTTCTACGTTGGTGGCCACCGGCACCGGCTCTGGCAAGACCGAGTGCTTTCTGTACCCGATTCTGGAGCATTGCCGCCTGCAGCAGGCGGCAGGGCGGCGTGGCATCAAGGCCATCATCCTGTACCCAATGAACGCGCTGGCTGGCGACCAGGCTAACCGGGTAGCCAAGGAGATTCTGAAAGCCGGCGCGCTGGCCGGGGTGCGCGCAGGCTTGTACGTGGGGGAAACGCCAGAGGTAACGTCGCAGGTGGTGGCAAAACTGCCCGACGGCAGCGTAACGGTAATTACCGACCGTAACGAGCTGCGCACCAACCCGCCGGACATCCTGCTGACCAACTACAAGATGTTGGATTTTTTGCTGGTGCGGGCGGCAGATGCTCCGCTGTGGGCGTACCAGCAGCCGGATACTTTGCGCTACCTGGTGGTAGACGAGCTGCATACCTTTGACGGGGCGCAGGGTACCGACCTGGCTTGCCTAGTGCGCCGCCTGAAAGGTCGGCTGGATACCCCGCCGGGGCAGCTGGTGTGCGTGGGCACCTCGGCGACGCTGGGCGACGATGGCGTAGCTGACTTGCTGCGTTTTGCCGGCGATATCTTTGGCGAAACGATGGACGACGAGGCGGTGATTGCCGAAGACCGCGTGTCGGTAGGCGACTACCTGGCCGATGTCGTGATCGAATACATGCAGACCCCGCAGCCGGCCAGCGTGATGGCGCTGGACCCGGCGCAGTATGGTGATATCGCCAGTTATATAGCGGCCCAGTATACGCTGTGGTTTGGCCATGCGGTGAGCGTGGCAGAAGTGGAAACGAAGGCCTGGCGAGACGCGTTGGGTGTGGCTTTGAAAAGCCACTTTGCCTTTCAGAACCTGCTGCGCGACCTTGACCGGCTGGGCGGTAAGTCGGTATTGCTGGACGACCTGCTGACCCTGCTGCCGCGCCGCTTGCCGGCCTTTGATGATGCCCGCTACCCCTTGCTGTGGCTGTCCAGCTTGTTGTCACTGATTGCTTACGCCCGCAAGCCGGCGCATCAGGATTTCTTTTTGCAGGTAAAAGTAGAAATCTGGCTGCGCGAGCTACGGCGCATGGTGGCACCGCTGTCTTTACAGCCGGGGCTGATGTTCCATGACGACTTGGGCCCGGCCGAGAAAGAGCATGTTTACCTGCCGGTCATCCACTGCCGCGACTGCCACGCTACCGGCTGGGGCAGTACGGTACACAAGACCAGCCCCAATCAGCTATCCCGCGATCTGCAGGGCTTTTACGGCGCGTTCTTTGCCGAGGACGTGTCGACCCGGTTTATCTTTCCGCCCAGCGAAAACCCGGACCTGCGCGTTTTTGAGCGCAAGCAGGTGTGCCCGGCATGTGGCACCTTGCACCAGGCTAGCCATACCAGCTGCAGCCATTGCCAGCATGAGGGGCTGCTGCCGGTAGAAATCACCGCCAACCTGCGCGAGAGCACCAAGAATGGCGCCAAATACACGCGTTCGCACCACGATTGCCCTTACTGTGGTGGCCTCAAGACGCTGAGTATTGTGGGCTCTCAAGCGGCCAGCCTGGCAGCGGTGATGGTGGCACAGATGTTCTCGTCGCGCTTTAACCCCGACAAAAAGCTGATTGCGTTTTCGGATTCGGTGCAGGATGCCGCGCACCGTGCCGGCTTTCTGGCAGCACGTACTTGGCGCCTGAACCTGCGCCCGGCGTTGGCGCAGGTGATTGTGGAGGCGGCGCAAACCGGCCTGCCGCTTAGCCTGGCCGACTTGCCGCAGGCCTTTGAACAGCGTTGGCGAGCCCAGCTGGGCGATGGCCATTACCTGGCCAACTTCCTGCCGCCGGTGCTGCACTGGCTACGTGATTACGAAGCGCTGATGGCCGAAGGTGAGCTGCCTGCCGGTAGCGAGCTACCCAAGCTGATGTCGCAAATCATGCCATGGCTGATTAATGCCGAATTTGGCCAGGATGCACGTATCGGCCGCTCGCTGGTGGTAACCGGCACCGCCAGTGTCCAGCCTGACCCGGAAGCGCTGGAAGGCGCAGTCAACTGGCTGTTGCCGCGTGTGTCGCAAGAGATCGACCCGCTGGCAGCGGCAACGGCAGCCGAAGTGAAAGTGTTTTTGAGCGGCCTGATTGAAACCATGATCCGCGCCGGTGCCTGGCAAGATGCCGGGCTGGATTTTTACGCCAAAGTGGGTTCTACCCCGTGGCCCTACAAGAAAACCCCGTTCCAGTACAAGCTGCTGACCAGCCCGCGTTCTCCGCGCTTTTTGTCGCTGGTGGCGTACAAGCAATCGCTGAATGTGGCTGGCGACAAGCTGTTCCGCGCTTGGGCATTCAAGGCCTTCCCGGTGCTGCATGGCATTGCCTTGGGCGTCGATGCGCTGATTGTGCCCTTGTACCGTCTGGCGTTCAGGGCGCTGGTCGAGGCCAAGCTGGCAGTAGAGCTGGATGCAGACATTGCTGACGATGTGAGCGTATGGGGCCTGCAGCCGCAAGCCTTCAAAGTGCTGCCGGGAGTGAGCCACTGGCAGTGCACTACGTGTCACAGCGCAGTATTTGCCGCGCACGACGATGTGCTGGCTGGCCAGCCTTGCCGCCGGCTGGATTGCCGTGGCGAGTTGGCCGCAGCGGCACCGCTGGGCGATTACTATCGCAAGCTGTACCTGAACGCGGATATCCAGCGCGTGGTAGCGCATGAGCATACCGGTTTGCTGCCGCGTGAAACCCGCGAGCGGGTAGAGCGCAACTTCAAGTCGGACAGCGACCAACCTGGCGCCATCAATGTGCTGTCCGCTACCCCAACGCTAGAGATGGGTATCGACATCGGCGATTTGTCGTGCACCTTGCTGTGCTCGGTGCCGCCGCAGCAGGCCAACTATATTCAGCGCGCAGGCCGGGCAGGGCGTAGCACCGGTAATGCCTTGCTGATGACCATGGCCACCAGCAAGCCGCATGACCTGTACTTCTGGCAAGACCCTAAAGCCATGATTGCCGGCAGCGTGCAGGCGCCAGGCGTGTTTCTGAATGCATCCGCGGTACTGGAACGCCAGCTCACCGCTTTTACGCTGGATTGCTGGGTGCGGGAAAACGGCCAGGCTGCCCAGATTCCGGGCGAGGTACGCGCCGTGTTTGCGGCCATTGAAAAGCAAAACCTTAGCCGTTTTCCTTACCCCTGGTTGAGCTACATCGACCAAAACCGCGAAAGTCTGCTAAGCCGCTTTGTTGCGCTGTTCAATACCAGTGCCTTTACGTCGCTGACTCCTGAAACTGTGCAGTGGCTCAGTTCCTTCATTGATGGAGGTATCGGAGAAGAAGGCTCTTTGCCCTGGAAGCTGGTTCACCGCCTGAGTGGCATTGCCAAGGACGTTGCCGAAATCAAGCGCCAGCGTGACCGGGCCTTGAAAGAGGCCGAGAAGCTCCAGGCGCTGGAAGTGCTGGGGGAGGAGCAGCAGGAAGAACTGGTGCGGCTGCAACAAGAGCGCATTGCGTTGGCGCGACTGGTAGGCGCTATTGAGGGCAAGGCCACGCTGAACGTCCTGACGGATGAGGGCTTGTTGCCCAACTATGCTTTCCCTGAACAGGGCGTGTTGCTGCGTTCCATTATCGTGCGCGACGCCAAACCGGGTGCCGAGCGCCCGGATCCGCTGACCTTTGAGTACGAGCGACCGGGGGCGGCCGCCATTACCGAGCTGGCCCCCAATAACACTTTCTATGCCGAAGGCCGCCGGGTGATGGTGAACCAGGTGGACGTGTCCAAGATCAAGCCCGAAGCATGGCGCTTCTGCCGCCAGTGTGCGTACACCGAGCCGCTGTCGTCCGGCGATCATCATCAGCATTGCCCGCGTTGTGGCGATACCTTGTGGCGCGACAGCGGCCGGGTGCACGAGATGCTGCGGCTGACAACAGTGTTTGCCCGTACGCTGGACCGGGACAGCCGCATCGCCGACGACAGTGACGAGCGCCAGCGCGGGTTCTATGTGCGCCAGGCCTTGGTGGACTCTGCCCCGGAGGCAGTACGGCAAGCCTTTGCCGTCGACCAGCCGGCGTTTCCGTTTGGTTTCGAGTTTCTCGACAAGGTGACATTCCGCGAGGTGAACTTTGGCGAGCAGACGCCAGAGCCGAACCCCATGGTGGTAGCAGGCGAGGAGCTGAACCGCCCTGGTTTCACCATTTGCCCGGAGTGCGGCACGATTCAGCGCCGGCGCAAGGCAGAAGAGCAGTACCGTAACCATGCGGCCTGGTGCAGCCGCCGCAAGGATGCCGAGGCCAATACCCAGCAGTGCGTATTCCTGTACCGGGAATTTACCAGCGAGGGTATTCGTATCTTTCTGCCGGAGGTGGGCTTTACCGATACCCAAGGCGCGTTGTTGAGCTTTGTAGCAGCGCTGGAACTGGGGCTGACCAAACGCTTCCGCGGGGCTGTGGCTCACTTGCGCATTGCACTGGATGTGCGCATGGCGGCGGGCTCTGACCAGCCCAGGGCGTATCTGGTGATTTACGACAGCGTGCCAGGGGGGACGGGTTATCTGAAAGAGCTGATGCGCGACCCGGAGCCCTTGTTTGAGGTGATGTCGCTGGCCTTGCAGTCGCTGGATGCCTGCCCTTGCAACCAGGACGACGAGGCAGATGGTTGCCATCGCTGTGTCTACCGATATCACAACAGTAGCGACCGCCGTGCAATTTCGCGCCGGGCAGCACAAAAGCTGCTGACCCAGGCGCTGCAGCATAAGGCAGCACTGAAGCCGGTAGGCAATTTGTCTAATTTGCAGTCGAACAATGCACTACTGGATAGCGTGCTGGAACAGCGCTTTATTGAGGCGCTGCGGCGTTCACACGGTGGTACCAAATTCGAACTGTCCGAGTTGTTGTTTCGTGGCAAGCCGGGCTATCTGGTGAAATCCGCTGACCGTCGCTGGCGCCTGGAGCTGCAGGTGAATCTGGGGCCGCAAGATGGGGTGGTGCTGCCCAGTAAGCCAGACTTTGTGTTCTGGCCGGACGACGCCAGTGGTGACAAACCTATTGCGGTGTTTCTGGATGGCTGGCAGTACCACAAGGACATCATTACGCAAGACTTGGCAAAACGCATGGCCATTGCCAAGAGTGGCAAATTCTCAGTCTGGACCCTGACCTGGGACGACCTGGAAGAAGCACTGCAGGGTAAGCTGCCTGCGACACCCTCGCCCTGGCCCGCGCTTATTCATGAGCAGGCCACCGCGGCATTGGCCAAATTGTTTGATGTGCAGGGTATCGAGCACCTGTCCAGCTTCAAGGCCATGCCGGTATTTCAGCAGCTGCATTACCGGCTGTACGCGTGCGACCATCAAGCCATGCGCAAGCACGCCTGCGTGCTGGGTATCGGCCTGATGAGGCCGGAAGGGGATGCCACACAGCTGGCTGCCATGAAGGTGGGTAACTGGTGGCACCGTTTGGTCGATCTGGCGTTGTTGCCCGATACGCTTCAGCACAAGTGGGGGGTGCGCCTGCTCGGTGGCAGCTGTGGCATGGCTATCGGTTTAGATGCGCCAAGTTTGGGGCACATCCTACAAGGCGGATCACAGCCTATGCACGAGCCAGTGATTGTGGCGCAGTGGAAAGACCAGGCCGAGTCGGATGTTGAGCGTTTGCAGCTATGGCAACAGCTATGGCAATGCCTGAATCTGCTGCTGCCTTTACGGCACATTTGGGTGGGTAATGATGCCATGGTTGGGCTGGACAACATGCACGACTGCCCGGCCTTGAAAACGAAAGAGACGGACTTGCCTGCTGAGTGGGCGGGTGTCGCCGAGGTATGCGATGCCATGCTCCAGCCATTTTTGGCAGCGATGGCAGCAGGGTTGCCACTACCTGAAGATGGTTTTGCCTTACTCAACGACAAAGGGCGTGTGCTGGCAGAGGCCGAGCTGGCCTGGCCACAGCAAAAGGTAGCATTGCTGTTACCTGACAACGATGATCAGGCCCTAGTCTTTAAACAGCATCACTGGCACGTAAGTGTGCTGAGCGACGATTTTGATGTCGAGCAGCTGATTGGATTGATGACGGAGCTGGATACATGAGCCTGACCCCAAAAATTGCCATCTCGGATGATTTTCTGAAGTCGTTTGCCGCAGTGCCGCGCTCGCACCAGCAAGCGGTGTTGAATTTTGTTGCCAAGTTCAGGCAAAACCCTTTGGCCACGGGTATCAATTACGAGCGGATTCATGATGCAGCCGACCCTAATATGCGATCGGTGCGGGTGAACGACAATATGCGTGGCATTGTGTTGAAGCCTGATGTGGGCAATGTGTATTGCTTGCTGTGGGTTGACCAGCATGACAATGCTTATCAATGGGCAAGGCGCCACAAAGTCGTCATTCACCCTGACGTAGGCAGCATTCAGATTTTTGCGGTGGAAGAGACAACTGCGGCCAACCAAGTGGCGGTCGCCGTTGATCAACCGACTGGCTTGTTTGCCAGCCTGAAAGATCGTGAGATTCGCCGCTTGGGCGTGCCAGATGAGATGTTGCCGCTGGTGCGCGCTGTGGCCAGTGAAGCAGCGCTGGACGACTTGCAATCACGCTTGCCAGATGAAGCATACGAAGCCTTGTTCATGTATGCGGCAGGTTACTCGTTGGAGCAGGTTCTGCTGGAGATGGCGGCTCAGCAAGAGCCTATCGACCCGCATGACTTTAGCGCGGCGTTGGATCGCGATGCGTCACGCCGACATTTCGTTGTGCTGACGGATGATAGCGATCTTGAAGCACTGCTTGGTGCACCGCTTGAGCGGTGGCGGATATTTTTGCACCCCAGCCAGCGCAAGCTGGTTGAGCGCGACTGGAATGGCCCGGTAAAAGTAACAGGTGGGGCGGGGACCGGCAAAACGGTTGTTGCAATGCATCGCGCCGCAAGGCTGGCAAAGCAGTACGCAGATATTCCTGGGCGGCCAGTGGTGTTCACCACATTCACCAAGACGCTTGCCGAAGATATTCGGCAGCACCTTGCCTTGCTTTGCAGCCCCCAAGAGCTGGAAAAAATCCAGGTAGTGAACCTGGATCAATGGGCTACCGGCTTGCTCCGTCGTTTTGGCTACAAGAGTAACTTGCTTTACAGCGAATCGGAGCGACGGCAGTACTGGAAAGCAGCGATGTCGGCACTTCCTGCTGGTGTGGATCTATCACCGTCGTTTTTACGTGCCGAATTCGAGCGCGTGGTGTTACCACAAGGTTGTGAGGCGGCCGAAGACTATATGCGAGCCAGTCGTATCGGGCGTGGTGGCCAGCTGAGCCGGCAGATGCGCAAAGCAATCTGGCCAGTTTTTGCGGAGTATCGTGCCCAGCTACAGTCTGCCCATTATAAAGAGCCGGAAGAGGCTTTTCGCGAAGCTGCCCAATTGTTGGTAGGCTCCACCGAATCGCTCGGCATTCGTGCCATGGTTGTCGATGAGGCCCAAGACATCAGTAGTGCTGCATTTGAGCTTATCCGTATCGCTGTACCTTTGGCAGAGAACGATCTTTTCATAGTCGGAGATGCGCACCAGCGTATCTATCGGCATAAAGTGGTATTGAGCCGTGCCGGTATTGAGGTGCGGGGTCGCAGCAAGAGCCTAAAAGTAAACTACCGAACGACAGATGAAATCCGCCGCTGGGCATGTGCTCAGTTGGAAGGGTGTGATATTGACGATCTGGATGGCAATAGCGACTCATTAAGCGGTTACAAGTCACTTACTCATGGAGAGGTGCCAGATATCTTGCAGAGTGTGTCTTCGCAAGATGATGTCACGCATGTGGTCAATATTCTTCGGGATCTGGCAGTTGGAGGCGTGGAGGCTCGGCAGGTTTGCATTACGGCTCGTACCAATGAGGATCTAGATTCGATTACTGCGCTACTCAAGCAAGCAAGTGTGCCTTTCTTGAGGTTGGACTCCACAACGACCGATGATGCTTCGACACCTGGCGTTAGGTTATCAACCATGCATAGAGTGAAGGGCTTGGAGTTCAACGTGGTCATTATTGCTGCGTACAAGGGAGCTGATGCATATGCCGCATCTTACAGCCGTGATGAAGATGCAGGCGTTACAGAAGAGGCCGAAATAGCGGAACGATGCCTTCTGCATGTTGCTGCCACTCGTGCCAAACAGCATTTGTTTGTGCTTTCTAGAGCCCTGTAGGCGTGTAAGCCTTGGCCATGACTACCGGTAGTCACCTCCGTGGTTCGTCCGCTGTCATGGCAGTCTTTTCGAGTCGAGCAATTGCTGGAGCTGTAGGCAAAAATCAAGCGCCCCACTATCGATGCCTAGGTGAGGAGGGTGGACCTCAAATTCTCGTGGATTAACACGAACAAGGCGCCAGCCATATTGTTCGCTAAATTGTCTGACCGTCTTGATGTGGCTACCTGCACCTAGCTCAATGACCAAAGGCCGCTCAACTTGGCGGAGCCAGTCAAACAGACGCGCCTCCTGCCGAACTTGTCTACTATCGTTCCAATGCCAGTCGTCAAACATTAAGATGTTGGGGCGAAGTGGGCCACCGCAACTTCGGCACAAAGGCAGTGGGCCTAACCACTGGCATGTCAAGTCATCAACACTGATGGTAAGACTCTCTGCCGAGTAAATCTGCTGAGTGCAGTTGATCAGGCATTGAGTGAGGTGAATGCTACCATGGCACTCGCAGATACGATTGGCATCGAATCCTGCGTGTTGGAACTGACCATCAACATTGCTGGTATAAACAAAATATCCATGTGGTAACTGGGCACCTAACTGTTTCAAGATGCCAAAGCCCGCATGGGGGGTGGTTCGTCGATACAGCTGTAGGCGATGCCCATAGAAACCCCAAGCCAAGCGAGGGTTGACGTGAAATGTCTTTGGATTGGCGGCGTCGACAAAGCGTATTCCAGCTTGTGCCAGAGCTGGATACGCTTTCCAGAAACCTTCATCTCCTCTAAAGTCTGGCAAGCCAGAATCCACTCCCATGCCAGCCCCAGCGGTAATCAGTAGGCCATCGGCTTCATCTAGCCATGTTTCTATCTGCTCAATCTGCTGCTGGTGCATTGTCTTTTCCTGAAAGCGGGGGGCATCAGAATGAAACCAGGTTTCTGTATCTGACTCCGTACTTGTACCTTATCACTATTGTGCAATAGCTGTAGCTATGTCTCAGACTAGGGGGGGCTAGACAATTTGATTGCAGATTTTTTCAGCCATATATCACTCCCTTGGAACAAGCCGAAGTCTGTCATGACGCTCGGCATTCTCGATCTGCCCCGGCACTGTCCGGGGCTTTTTCATGGAGGAAGGGATATGTCACATCTGGTGGAATCGATGGCCTACATGGGGGCCACACCCTGGCATGGGCTGGGTAATCAACTAACCGAGCAACAACCGCTGGATGTGTGGCAACACGAGGCGGGGATGAACTGGACCATCAAGCAGAGTGATGTGCTGTTCAACGTGGCGCCGGAAGGCATGCATATCCGCCCACATGCAGATGCCAAGGTGCTGTACCGCTCCGATACGTTGGCACCATTGTCAGTAGTGTCACCGCGTTACAAGGTGGTGCAGCCACACGAGGTGCTGCATTTCTATAACGACCTGGTGCATGCGGGCGGTTTCGAGCTGGAAACTGCTGGTGTGTTAAAGGACGGGCGCAAGCTGTGGGCGCTGGCGCGTACCGGTCAGGAAACGCTGTTGAAGGGTGGTGACCGGGTCAAAGCCTACCTGCTGTTGGCCACCAGCTGCGATGGCACACTGTGTACTACCGCCCAGTTCACCTCCATTCGGGTGGTGTGCAACAACACCCTGCAGATGGCAGTGGGGGAAAGCCGCGGTGCGGTGAAAGTGCCGCACTCGACGGTATTCGATCCGCAGGCGGTGAAGGAGTCGCTGGGCATTGGCCTGTCGTCGTGGGATCGCTTCATCGGTGATATCAAGTCGCTCAGCCGTCGGCCGGTGTCACCGGAGGAAGCGCGTCGCTATTTTGCCGAGGTGCTGGAAGAGCCGGTGCAGGAAGAGGACGACGACACGGTCACTTCCCGTGCAATGCAGCAGCTGTCAGTGTTGTATGCCGGTGGTGGCATGGGCTCGCTGCTGTCCAGCAGCCGCAACAGCGCCTGGGGCTTGGTCAATGCCGTCACCGAGTATGTCGATCATCGTCGTCGTGCCCGTAGCCAAGATTACCGCTTGGATTCCGCCTGGTTTGGCCAAGGCGCGCAGCTGAAAGACAAGGCACTACAGCAGGCCATGTTGTTACTGGCGTGAAGCGCTGCCAGCTTCCGCCATCTGATTTTACTTTTCCACTATGCAAGGCCCGGTCGGGGTAACCCGCCGGGCCTTATGCCGTCTGGAGGTATGTGATGCGAGAACGTTACGGCCAGGCCCTGCGCCTGGCATCGACTTTGGAGTTGTCCCGTCAGCAATGGCTGGCGATTCGCGGCCTGGGCATCGGTTCGTCCGATGCGGCATCCGCTGTTGGGCTATCGCCGTACAAGAGCGCGCTGACGCTGTGGCTGGAGAAGACCGGCCGCCGCGAGCCGGAGGACCTGTCCGGCAAACAGGCGGTGCTGTGGGGCACGGTGCTGGAACCGGTATTGGCCAATGTCTACGCCGAACAGACCGGGCGGCGGGTGCGCCGCGTCAACGCGGTGCTGCAGCATGCCGAGCACCGGCACATGCTGGCCAATCTCGATCGCGAGGTGCGCTGCCCGGAACTGGGCCAGGGCATCCTGGAGATCAAGACCGCCAGTTATCACAGTGCGCCACAGTGGGAAGACGGTATACCCATCGCCTACCAGTGCCAGGTGTTGCACCAGCTGGCGGTCACCGGCCTGCACTGGGCTGATGTAGCGGTACTGATCGGTGGCCAGGATTTCCGTATTTATCGGGTGGAACGCGACGACGACAAGATCGCCGACCTGATCGCCCGCGAACGCGACTTCTGGGCGCTGGTGCGTTTCGACCAACCGCCGCCACCGGATGGTTCCGAGGATGCCGGCCAGGCGCTCAACTGGCTGTTCCCGCGCGACAACGGCACCACCCTTGACCTATCCGATTCCACCGAAGCCAATGGCCTGTTCCACACCTTGTTGGCACTACGGCAACAACGCGAAGCGTTGGAGCAACAGGAAGCATGCACCCGGCAACAGCTGCAGACTGTACTGGGCGATGCCACCGGGGCGGTGTTCGCTGAAGGCCGTATCAGCTGGAAGAAACCCAAGGACCGTGAGCAGCCGGATCTGGAGCGGCTGACGGCCGACTATCCCGGCTTGCTGCAGCAATACCGTAAACCCGTCAGCGGCAGCCGCCGCTTTGTCATTCACACCGAAAGGAATTTCGCATGATCAAGGGACTCGCCATCACCCCGCCCGTGATCGGGCGCATCAGCATTGGCAAGCTGATCCAGAAGGATAACAAGTGGCTGCCGGAGAAGGACGACAGCTTTACCCTCACCACCCAGGTACAGAACCGTGAAGGCTGGCTGCTGCATCCGCTGCACCAACCGCTGGCCGACCAAGCAGCCAATGGCAAGATCCGCGCCATCCCGGTGCGGCTGCTGTTCAACAGTAGCGAACTCAACCTGCGCGCCGAGTACAGCGCTTTTGACCGCCAGACGGGCCGCCCGTTGTGCGTTGGTGATGGCGACACCGCCAGGCGTGCCAGCAAGGAAGGATTGGAAGAGGTGGTATGCCCCGGGCCGGATCGTTGCCCTTTTGGCCAGAGTACCGGCTGCAAGCTGTATGGCCGGCTGAACGTCCAGGTCGATGGTCAGCAAGATGCGCTGGGCACCTTCATTTTCCGCACCACCGGCTACAACTCGGTGCGTACCCTGGCAGCCCGGCTGAAGTACTTCGAAGCGGTCAGCGGCGGCCTGACCCACTACCTGCCATTGCTGCTGCGACTGCGTGCCAAAACCACCACCCAGTCCTATCGCACCCCGGTGTACTTCGTTGATCTGACGCTGCGCGATGGAGACGAGCTGGCCAAGGTGGTGGCGCAGGCCAGGGCAGACGCCGAACAGGCGCTGGAAGCGGGGATTGATACCTCACAACTGGAGGCCGCGGCCAAAGCGTTACTCGGCAATGGTCAGTTCGAAGATACGGTAGAGGAAGTGCCACAACTGCTGGAAGAGTTCTATCCAGAGGGGGAAGCAGAAGGCGACGCCACGAAACCGTCAACGCCGACTAGAACGACACGGCTGACGCGGCAGCTGGGCAAGGCCAGCCAAACACAGGGAGAGGGGTGACTGGTCGAAGGGGCAGGTCGGCTGCCAACCCGCACGGCATCATCTACGGTAGTAAGGACGGCACGGTGTTTCTCTCCTCCGCAGTGCTTTCCTTGCTTTGCTGTCTGTACGTCTCGCCCTCACTGTTCCCCTGCGGTGGGGGCATTTTCTTGCTGGCGTTAGTCTGGCCTGCCCAAGCGCTGTACCAGTCTTTCCACTACGTCGATCACCAACACCCGATCGGCATCACCCAGTGCGGCCAGCAAGCGGCTCAGGTGCTGTGCCTGATCCTGTAGCCGCGGGCTGACTTCATTCAGCAGTTCCGTCACTTCGCAGTCGAAGATGGCCGCCAGTTGCACCAGCCGGGCCACCGTTGGCATCACCGTACCGCGCTCCATGCGCGATATCGCCTCGTTGCCGATGCCCAGTTGCTCGGCCACCTGTTCCTGTGTCAGTTCCCGCGCCAGGCGCAGGCGAGCAATCGCCTTGCCGATCACCTTGGCCAGGGCTTTCTCATCGATCTGTGGCATCACATCCTCCATGTCAACTTAAATGGTGGATGCTCAACCGATTGACATGAAGTGCTTTAAAAGTTGAAACTCATCGAAATTGGTTGTTATTGATTGGATGAGGACCACGATGGCCACCGGGTTTGGTCGTCAATTTTGTGATGAGGGTTTAGCGGCACTCTGTCGTACAACCCGTTGAGATAAGGGAGAGTAGTATGAAAAAAATCGTGATCATGACCGTCTTGGGCCTGGTGCTGGCAGCGACGGCGCAGGCCGCCCCAGGGGTTGGCGCGTGTCTGGCACCGAAGAGCAAGGTGGGCAGCGATGGTCGCTTGCAGTTCCCGAAACCGGTGTACCTGTATGCCACACCGGATCGGCAGGCGAACAAGCAACTGCTGAAGGTGTTCTCGCCGGTCACCGTTACCGCGGTGGCGAAAGGGGGCTGGGTGCAGTTGGTGACGGTACCCGATTACAGCCAGGCCGACCCGAATGCCGGCGCCGGCAAAGTCATCGGCTGGGCGCTGACGAGCGACTTCTCCGCCCAGTCGCCGCGCAACTGCGCCTGATGTATCCGCCGCGTGCATGACCGTCCCTTCGCCGACTCATGTCCTGAGCTAGGCATGCGTCGCGAGCCCAGTGTCTTTTCGCGCGACCAGTAACAACTGGCGGGGCCTGATCGCCCCGCCTTTCATTGTCAGAGGTCTTCATATGCAAGCACGCACTCTTAAGCAGCTGCTGATTTGCTTCACCATCTTCCTGCTGCTCACCGTGATGGCGGTGTTCTCGTCATCGATCTACCTCGGCTTCTTTGGCTATGTCGCCATGCTGATTGTCGGTACCGCGACCACCACCATCGGCGTCGTGGTTGGCGATGCCATTCGCCGGCTTGCCATGCCGGACCTGGTGTTTGCCGCCGATGGCGTGGATCTGCTGCGCAAAAAAGTGTTCTGGCTGGTCGGCCCACAGGCCATCGGCTGGTTCGTCGGCTACATCGCCTTCAAAGGCGTGATGGGCAAGCTGGGCTTTTATCTCTAATCCGCTGGCTGACGTACATCCAGCAGGGAGCAATACCATGAACAAGACCATGCTGTGGGGGCTGCTGGGCGTGCTGCTGGCCGCCTGCTCGGGTGGTAACGAGTACGGAAATGACACCAAGAACGGCTTTCTGCGCAGTTGCTCTGCCCGGAACTCCCCCGTGTTCTGTCAGTGCGGTCTGGCACAGCTGCAGAAGGAATACTCCGAGCAGGAATTCCTGGCACTGGATGTCGAAATGTCGACCACGCAACGACTCCCCGAGCGCTTGCAGCAGAGCTTCACGCGCATCCGGCAGCAGTGCCCGCAAACCTGAACTGACCACTCACCAACACCACGCCACCTGTACGCAGGTGGCGTTTTTTATGCTGGTTCGCCGGCGAAAGGAACCCTATGCCATCCTCCAAGCAACCCAATCTGCCGGCACAGCTGCCGGAAGACGTGGCCGCACTGCTGGCCAGTGCCGGCATCCGCCTGACCCTGGACGAGCTGCAGCAATTACGTGACCGCCTGCATGCGGTGGTCAACTACCACGCCACCATCGGCGTGATGGGCAAGACCGGGGCCGGCAAGTCCAGCCTGTGTAATGCACTGTTTGGCCGCGAGGTGGCCGAAGTCAGCGCAGTGGAAGCCTGCACCCGCAGTCCTCAGGAAATCGACTGGTCCATCCAGCAGGGCAAAGGCCTGTCACTGATCGACATGCCCGGCGTCGGCGAGAGCGGCAGCCGCCACGACGAATACACCGCGCTGTATCGCCAGCTGTTGCCGGAGTTGGATCTGGTGCTGTGGGTGATCAAGGGGGACGACCGCGCCCTGAGCATTGACGAACAGTTTTACCAGCAGGTGCTGCTGCCGGAACTGTGGGACCGCGCCACCCCGGTGGTGCTGGTGGTCAGCCAGGTCGACAAGATCGAACCATGCCGCGAATGGGACTGGGTAAAGAACTATCCCGGCCCCTACCAGCGGCAGAACATCGACGCCAAGGTGGCGCAGGTGTGCCGGGTGTTCAAGCTGCCGCCCAGCCAGGTCTGTGCCATCGCGGCCGAGGAGGGCTATGGTCTGGTGGCGCTGGTGGAGAAGATCGTCACCATCCTGCCGGCTGAAAAAAAGTGGAGCTTTACCCGTGAAGCCCGCCAGGAGACGGTGTCGGAATGTGCCTGGCGTTCGGCTAACCAGGGGTTATGGGACACGCTGACCTCGGGGGTGATGGCCATTGCCCGTGAAAGCTGGGAGTTCGTCAGCAGCAAACTGTCCGCCTTGGCGGGCAGGCTGTTTAGCTGGTGGTAGGGCATAAAACATCCCGGGGCGGTCGGGATGTTTTTTTGTGCAAGTGACGGTGTTTCGACCTTATGGAAAGTTTTGCATATCGTCATTCAGTCCAGACGGACACAATTGCTATGCCAGTTTGCGGAACGTGGCCTGAATTACTGTCTGCTCATTCATGGTGCTATCAAGGAAGTCTGCCCAAGATTGAAGCATGGCCAGTCGCTGTTCCTTATACTGGGTGTGGGCATAAACCCCCGCTATGCCCGGTATGGCGTGGCTCAGGGCGGCTTCTACCACCTCAGAAGGGTGCCCAAGCTCACGTAACTGGGTGCTGGCAGTATGTCGATGATCGTGTATGACGTAGTCTTCGATGTTGGCAGCATTAATAGCTGCAGCATGTGTGCCATTAAGGTTGTTGCCGTGCATGACTCGCTTCCTATTGCTGGGCATAGGCATAACCCATTCGCTATCCCCTCCCAACCTGTGTAGCTCTTGAAGCATGGTGATGGCCTGATGCGGCAAGAATACCCGGTGCTCCTTACCGTTCTTCATGCGTGAAGCAGGAATAAGCCATTCACCCGTTTCGAGATCAAACTCCTTCCAGTTTGCCCCGACCAACTCGTTTTTGCGTAGTGCCAACATCAGTAGTAGGTGTAGCGCTAGCTTGTAGCCCCGGTAGCAATCAGCCTGATAGAGCCCGGCGAGGTAGCGACGAATTTCCTGCACAGTCAACCAACGATCACGCTTACCTCGGCTGCCTATGCGTGCAGCTTTTATTTGCTGAGCGGGATTGTGCGAACACCAGTCATGCTCCAGGGCATAGCCAAAAATCCGCGCAGCCCATCCATGGGAGATTAATGATGCTTGTACCCCACGTCGTTCACGGACGTCGTATAGCAGCTCGCGCAATATCGGGGTGTCAATTTCATCCAAGGCAAGACTGGCCAGTTTGGGAAGTAAGTGAACACGAACTGGCGAGAATCCTTTATCGGGGGACTTCCAGTTGCGATCAACCCATTCGGTTTTGTAGCGCTCAGCAGCTTCGCCAAAGGTCATTCTGGCTGCTTGCTGCGCATCGGCAATGGCTTGTGCGCGAGCGGCTTCCACTTCAATCAAGCTGTGCCCGGCCAGGATCATGCGGCGAGCCTCGTTGCTTTCGAGAAGTTCAGCTGGATGTTGGCCCAAGGCTAGTAACTGTTTGGCGATTGTATGCAGTTTTCTGGCGTCAGCCAGGCCGATGTCAGGGTAGTTGCCATAGTTGAGCTTGTATTTTTTTTGGGCGAAACGGAATTGGTAGAGCCAAGTCTTGGTCCCCTTGGTTCGAATCAGCAGGGTTAAGCCGCCTCCATCGGGCAGGAGTCTTTCCTTGGTTTCAGGCTTGGCTTTGCTGCATTGCAGCTCGGTAAGTGGCATTGGTGCCCCCGTTTTTTGACTCGGTCAGACATCACTATAAAACGGGGGCGGAACGGGGGCAATTTTGACTGGCTTTTACCGTGCTTTGGTGGACGCTAATAGATATGAAAAAACCCGCAAAGCCTTTAGCCATGCGGGTTTTGTGAATTTTGATGGACGTCAGTAGACGTATATCAAGATTACAGCGAGTAGTACATCGCGAATTCCACCGGGTGGGTGGTCATGCGGGTCAGGTTCACTTCCTTCATCTTCAGTTCGATGTAGGCGTCGATCCATTCGTTGGAGAACACACCGCCACGGGTCAGGAACTCGCGGTCTGCATCCAGGGCAGCCAGGGCTTCATCCAGCGACGCGCACACGGTCGGGATCAGCTTGTCTTCTTCCGGCGGCAGGTCGTACAGGTTCTTGTCGGCAGCATCGCCCGGATGGATCTTGTTCTGGATACCGTCCAGGCCAGCCATCATCAGCGCGGCGAAGCACAGGTACGGGTTGGCCAGCGGATCCGGGAAGCGGGCTTCGATGCGGCGGCCTTTCGGGCTGGCCACGTGCGGAATGCGGATCGAGGCGGAACGGTTCTTGGCGGAGTAGGCCAGTTTCACCGGAGCTTCGTAGTGCGGAACCAGACGCTTGTAGGAGTTGGTACCCGGGTTGGTGATGGCGTTCAGCGCCTTGGCGTGCTTGATGATACCGCCGATGTAGTACAGGGCGATGTCGGACAGGCCGGCGTAGCCGTCACCGGCGAACAGGTTCTTGCCGTCTTTCCAGATCGACTGGTGCACGTGCATGCCGGAGCCGTTGTCGCCAACGATAGGCTTAGGCATGAAGGTCGCGGTCTTGCCGTAGCTGTGGGCCACGTTGTGGACCACGTACTTCAGGATCTGGGTCCAGTCGGCACGCTGGGTCAGGGTGCTGAACTTGGTGCCGATTTCGTTCTGGCCGGCGGTGGCCACTTCGTGGTGGTGGACTTCTACCGGTACGCCCAGCTCTTCCAGCAGCAGCACCATGGCCGAGCGGATGTCTTGCGAGGAGTCAACCGGCGGTACCGGGAAGTAGCCGCCCTTCACGCCCGGACGGTGGCCGGTGTTGCCGCCTTCGAATTCTTCAGCGGAAGCCCAGGCAGCTTCTTCTGCCTTGATCTTCACGAAGCAGCCGGACATGTCGGTGCCCCAGGTGATGCTGTCGAAAATGAAGAATTCCGGTTCCGGACCGAAGTAGGCGGTGTCACCAATGCCGGAGGCCTTCAGGTAGGCTTCGGCGCGCTTGGCAACCGAACGCGGGCAGCGGTCGTAACCTTTGCCGTCGGCCGGATCGATCACGTCGCAGGACATGAATACGGTCGGCTCGTCGAAGAACGGGTCGATCTTGGCGGTAGCCGGGTCGGCCATCAGCAGCATGTCGGAGGCTTGAATGCCTTTCCAGCCGGCGATGGAGGAGCCGTCAAACGCGTGGCCGCGTTCGAACCACTCGTCGGCATCTTCCAGCAGTACGTGTGCCGGGATGGTAACGTGCTGTTCTTTACCCATTGTGTCGGTAAAGCGCAAATCGACAAATTTAACGTCGTTGTCTTGAATCAGCTTGACTACGTCTGCAACCGCCATGGATATCTCCTAGTGAGAAAGCTATGTGCCGGGGATTGTAGGCACTCAATACAGGTGTGCCGGGGTTAAAGCATGAAGTGTGCCAGATTGTAACGGCGCTATTTCAGGGCGTTGGTGCAAGGTTGGCCGCACTCGACCCATTATGGTGCACCAACTTGAGGCGAGGGAGACAATTGCTGCGTCAAGTTGGTGCGCCAGCCTGCTGGTGCGCCATTTGCCCACTGAATGATGACAGCCATTATCATGCAGGTGACACTGTGATGTCCCGATGACAGCCCATTCACCCGCGGCGCAAGGCGCCGGCGTTAGAAGGAATACAACATGACGACAGAAAACCTGCTGGCCACGGCACGCGAACGCGGTGCCCAACTTGGTCTTGCCTATAGTGGTGCGCTGCTGCCCGCCGAAGCCTGGGCGCTGCGCCAGGCGTTGCCGGGTAGTGTGATTGTGGATGTGCGCAGTGCCGCCGAGTGGCAGTTTGTCGGCGTGGTGCCGGAGGCGGTGCGCGTGGAGCTGCGCACCTTCCCCGGCATGGTGCCCAATGCCCAGTTCGTGGCGCAGCTGGAGGCGCAGGTGGCCAAGGACGCCACCGTGCTGTTCATCTGCCGTTCCGGTGCCCGTTCCGACGAGGCCGCCAAGTTGGCCGCAGCGGCTGGCTACCGCGAGGTGTACAATATTCTGGAGGGCTTCGAGGGCGATCGCGATGCGGCGCAGCAGCGCGGTAACGTCAATGGCTGGAAGGCAGCCGGTCTGCCCTGGATTCAGGGCTGACAGCAAGGCGGGGCAACGGTTGCAGTTTCCTGGCCGACAAGGCAAAGTGTGCCCTCGGCCAAGCGGCTGCCACCGGCTTGCCCAATTACCCTTATCGGAAGATGTAAACCATGATCGATCGTTACGCCGTCATCGGAAATCCTGTGTCGCACAGCCAGTCTCCGTTCATCCATGCCGAATTCGCCAATGCCACCGGCCAGGCCCTGCAGTATGAAAAGCTGTTTGCCGACCTGGGTAAGTTCGACGAAGTGGTGTCCGCCTTCGCCGCCGGCGGCGGCAAGGGGCTCAATGTCACCCTGCCGTTCAAGGGCGATGCCTTCCGTTTTGCCGATGAGGTGACCGACAACGCGCGCCTGGCCGAGGCGGTAAATACGCTGAGTTTCCGTGATGGCAAGGTATATGGCGACAACACCGACGGCGTCGGTCTGGTGCGCGACATCGTGGAAAACCTGGATGTGGCGATGGCCGGCCAGCGCGTGCTGCTACTGGGTGCCGGTGGTGCCGTGCGCGGCGTGCTGCCGGCCATCCTGGCGGAAAAACCGGGCAGCGTGACCATCGCCAACCGCACCGTGATCAAGGCCGAGGCGCTGGCGCACCAGTTCCGCGCGCTGGGGCAGATCAGTGCCAGCAGCTACGAGGCGCTGGCCGGGCAACAGTTTGATATCGTCATCAACGGCACCTCCACCAGCCTGTCTGGCGAGTTGCCGCCGATCCCGGCTGGCATTTTCAGCGGTCGTTCGCTGGCCTACGACATGGTGTACAGCCGCGGCCTGACCCCGTTCCTGCGTCGCGCCCAGTCCGAGCACTGCGGCATGCTGGCCGATGGCCTGGGCATGCTGGTGGAGCAGGCGGCGGAAGCGTTCCGTATCTGGCGCGGAGTGCAGCCGGATACCCGCAAGGTGACCAATATGCTGCGCGAGGTGCTGGCTTAAGTGCTGCGCTGGACTTTGCGAATCGGGGCGGTGCTGTTGGCCGCCCTTTTTCTGTACAACCTGTGGATCTTCAGCCACATCGTCTACTGGCGCAGCAACAACCCGTCGGCCAGCGCTTTCATGAACGAGCAGCTGGCCAAGCTGCAGGAGGATGACCCGGATGCCGAGCTGCGCCACAAGTGGGTGCCGTACGAGCGCATCTCCGGCAACCTCAAGCGGGCGCTGATCGCCTCTGAGGATGCCAAGTTTGTCGATCACGAAGGCTTTGACTGGGATGGCATCGAGGCGGCGTTCGACAAGAACCTGAAGCAGGGGCGCATCGTGGCCGGTGGTTCCACCATCAGCCAGCAGCTGGCCAAGAACCTGTTCCTGTCCAGCCGGAAAACCCCGTGGCGCAAACTGGAAGAGGCGGCTATCACGGTGATGCTGGAGGCGGTGATGGACAAGCGCCGCATCTTCGAGATCTATCTCAACGTGATCGAGTGGGGGAATGGCGTGTTTGGTGCCGAGGCGGCAGCAAAATACTATTACCGCAACAGCGCCGCCAGACTGTCCGCCGGCCAGGCCGCCAAGTTGGCCGCCATGGTGCCCAACCCGCGTTTTTACGATGCGCATCGCAATGCGCCGGGACTGGCGCGCAAGACCCGCATCATCCAGCGGCGCATGGCCTACGCGGACACGCCCTGATCCCGCTGCATGCCAATTTCGCATGGCCGCCGACAGTCCGTCCGCGGCCATTGTGCTGTCAACAATCCGTAACCGCTGCCTGCAGGCGGCATGTTACAATGCGCGCCTCTATTCGTGATGGCTGCGCAGGGAGCGCGGTTTTACTCATGGACTTACCCAGTTTTCATTTGCCCCATCTTTTAACAGCCAAGCTGGCTGACCAATAACCCCGCCTATTGCCGGATTGTGCGTGCACTCCGCCCTGGGCGGAAGGAGACGTGCATGACGGTTGTCGACAAGAAACAACCTACCGATCGTCTGCAGGAAAACCTGCTGCAGGTGCAGCGCCTGATTGAGCGCCAGCACTTGGTGGAGGAGCTCGTCCATCGCCAGGAAATGCCCAAGCATGACCTGGTGGAATCGCTGGTGCACAAGCAGAACCTGGCCGAGCTGGAAAACAAGCTGCAGGGGCTGCACCCGGCCGACATTGCCTACATCCTGGAAGCGCTGCCGCTGGATGACCGCCTGCTGGTGTGGGATCTGGTGGACGCCGACGACGAAGGCGACATCCTGCTGGAAGTGTCCGACGCGGTACGCGAGTCGCTGATCGAGTCGATGGAGCAGCACGAGCTGGTGGCGGCGGCCGAGCAGCTGGATGCCGACGAGCTGGCCGATCTGGCTGCCGACCTGCCGCGGCAGGTGGTGTACGAAGTGATGGGCGGCCTCGACGAGGAGGAGCGCCAGCAGCTGCAATCGGCGCTGTCCTACGAGGAGCACCAGATCGGTGCGCTGATGGACTTCGAGCTGGTGAAGATCCGCGCAGATGTGAGCTGCGAGGTGGTGCTGCGCTATCTGCGCCGTTTCGACGAGCTGCCACATCAGACCGACAAGATTTTCGTTACCGATGAAGACGGCGTGCTGAAAGGCGTGCTGCCGATCCGCAAGCTGCTGATCTCCGATCCGGAGGCGCAGGTGGCCGACATCATGGCCACCGAGGTGGTGAGCTTCAGCCCGGAAGAAGAGGCGGTGGATGCGGCGCTGGCGTTCGAGCGTTACGACCTGGTGACGGCGCCGGTGGTGGACGACAAGGGCGTGCTGGTCGGCCGCCTGACGGTGGACGAGATGGTGGACGTGATCCGCGAGGAATCCGACACCGAGGCGCTGAACCTGGCCGGTCTGAAGGAAGAGGAAGACCTGTTTGCACCGGTGATCGACTCGGTGAAGAACCGCTGGTCGTGGCTGGCGATCAACCTGTGCACGGCGTTCGTCGCCAGCCGGGTGATCGGGGCGTTCGAAGGTTCCATCGAAAAGCTGGTGGCCCTGGCCGCCTTGATGCCGATCGTGGCGGGCATCGGCGGCAACTCCGGCAACCAGACCATCACCATGATCGTGCGTGCACTGGCCATGGGCCAGTTGCAGGCCGGGCAGGCGCGGCGCCTGTGGCGCAAGGAGCTGGGCGTCAGTGTCATCAACGGTCTGGTGTGGGGCGGCATGCTGGGTCTGCTGGCCTGGATGATGTACGGCAATTTCTCGCTGGGGCTGGTGATGCTGGCCGCCACCACGCTGAACCTGATGCTGGCCGCCACCATGGGGGTGTTGATTCCGACCACCATGGAGCGTTTTGGCAAGGATCCGGCGGTGGGTTCCAGTGTGCTGATTACCGCCTGTACCGACTCCGGCGGCTTCTTCATTTTCCTAGGGCTGGCCAGCCTGTTCCTGCTGTGAATCATGCCTACGCTTAACGAAGCCCTGCGTCATTTCGAGCTGCCGCGCCTGGAGGCGCGGTTATTGCTCGCCCACGTCACCGGCCTCAGCCACGCGGCGATGGTGTCCGCCGGGCCGGATACGCTGCCGGCCGCACAGTGGCAGTCCTTTGCACAGTTGGCCGCCCGGCGCCTTGCCGGCGAGCCGGTGGCCTATCTGCTAGGGCGGCGCGAATTCTATGGCCGCGAGTTTGTCGTGTCACCGGCGGTGCTGATTCCGCGTCCGGAAACCGAGCACCTGGTCGAGGCGGCGCTGGACAAGGTTGGCCGCAACAAGGCGGCGCAGGTGGTGGATTTGGGGACCGGCAGCGGCATCATCGCCTGCACGCTGGCACTGGAAGCGCCGCAGTGGCAACTGGCGGCGGTCGATCTGTCGCCTGTCGCGCTGGCGGTGGCGCAGGACAATGCGGCCAACCTTGGTGCGGCGGTGCAGTTCTATCACGGCAGCTGGCTGTCGCCGCTGCCGGCTGACATGCGCTTTGATGCCATTGTCAGCAATCCGCCGTATATCGAACGGCATGATCACCACTTGGATGAAGGCGATGTGCGCTTCGAGCCGCGCATGGCGCTGACCGACGAGTACGATGGCCTGGCGTGTCTGCGCGAGATTGCCGCCAGCGCCCCGGGATGTTTGTTGTCGGGGGGGTGGTTGCTGGTGGAGCACGGCTATGACCAGGGCGCCGCGTGTCGTGCGCTGTTTGCCGCGGCCGGCTTGCAGCAGGTGGCGACCTTGCCGGACCTGGCCGGCAATGACCGGGTCACGCTGGGCATGCAACCGTGAGCAATCTGCGCCTGGCCCTGCTGTGGGCGTTGCTGGCGCTAATGTTGGCCGCCAGTGGCCGTAATCAGGCGGTGTTTTTGCAGTTGCACCATGCGGCGCACAGCCTGCCAGCGGTGGGCTGGCGCCTGCTGAGCATGGCGGGGGAGTGGACGCTGGTGATTGCGCTGTTGCTGTGGCGGGCGGCGTGGGAGCCGGCACAGCTGCCGCGCTATACGCTGGCGCTGCTGCTGGGGATCGCCGCCGCCATTGCGCTGAAGGCGGGCTTTGCGGTGCCGCGTCCGCCGCTGGTGTTGCCGCCGGGTAGCGTGCAGTTGCTGGATGTGCTGCCGGGGAACGGTTCGTTTCCGTCCGGCCATGCCATCGCGGTGGCCTTGCTGTGCGGCTTGCTGACAGCTGGGCGGCGTGTTGCATTGCAGGCCGCCGGGCTGGGCTTGGTATGGCTGGTGTGTCTGTCGCGGCTAGCCATAGGCGTGCACTGGCCGCTGGATGTGTGCGTCGGTGCGGCGGTGGGCTATGCGGTGGCGGCGCTGGCGTATGGCGTGCCGGTCGCGCGTTGGCCGCGGGCGCGGCTGCTGCTGGCGTTGTTGCTGCCGGTCTCGGTGGTGGTGGCGCTGTGGAAGCTGCAGCGTGGGGTGCCGAACGAGGCGTATCTTGGCTACAACCTGCTGGTATTGCTGCTGGCCGGGCTGGCGTGGCGGCAAAACAAAAACGGGGCCTGAGCCCCGTTTTGTCAGCGCGCCAGCGGCGGCTTAGTGGTGATGGCCGTGCTCGCCGTGGGCGTGACCGTGGGTGATCTCGTCCGGGGTGGCCGGGCGTACTTCGGCTACGGTGGCCACGAAGCGGATGGTCAGGCCAGCCAGCGGATGGTTGCCATCCAGCACGGCTTTGCCGTCGGCCACGTTGGTGACGCGGAACAGGATGATGTCGCCGGTTTCCGGATCGTCAGCCTCGAACATCATGCCGACTTCGGCATCTTCCGGCAGCGCGTCCAGCGGCTCAACGCGGATCAGCTCTTCTTCCGGGTCGCCAAACGCGTCGTCCGGGCTCATGGTCACGGTCACGGACTCGCCAACGGCTTTACCATGCAGGGCTTCTTCCACCATCGGGAAGATACCGTCATAGCCGCCATGCAGGTAGGCGATCGGCTCTTCGGTCTTGTCGAGCAGGTTGTTATCGGCGTCGTACATTTCGTAATGGAGAGTCACGACCGAGTTTTTAACGATTTGCATGAGGCGGTACCGTCGTAAAGAAAATGAAGGGAAGTTTGCGGCATCGCACGCCACTGTGGCGGCGGATGGGGCAGACTTCTGCGAAAAACACGCTGTTGATATTGTAAACCATTGCCTGATGGCACAACGAGAAATTGCCATGAAACCAATTGACCTTCTGGGCGGCATGTCGGCCGCCACCTTCCTGCAGGATTACTGGCATAAGAAGCCGTTGCTGATTCGCGGCGCGCTTAAGGATGTCGGCGAGCTGGTGGGTTTTGAGGTGCTGTCCGAGCTTGCCACGCAGGAAGAGGTGGAGTCGCGCCTGATCGAGTTTCGCAACGGCCAGTGGAAGCTGGAGCGCGGCCCGTTCCGCCCGTCGCGTTTCAAGCGCCTGCCGCAAAGCGACTGGACCATCCTGGTGCAGAACGTCAATCACCATCTGCCGCACGTGGCCGATATTCTGTGGCGCTTCAATTTCATTCCATATGCACGGCTGGATGACCTGATGATCAGCTATGCGCCGCCGGGCGGGACTGTCGGGCCGCATTTTGATTCTTATGATGTATTTCTGTTGCAGGTGGGAGGGCGCAAGCGCTGGCAGATCTCGACCCAGCAGGATGAAAGCTTCATCGAAGACGCGCCGATCAAGGTGCTGCGGGACTTCCAGCCGGAAGAGGAGTTCATTCTCGAGCACGGCGACATGCTGTATCTGCCGCCCCGCTGCGCACACCATGGTGTGGCGCTGGAACCGGGCATGACCTATTCCATCGGCTTCAGGGCGCCGTCCGCGCAAGAGTTGGCCACCGAATTCCTGGTTTACCTGCAGGACCGCATTTGCATGGATGGTAGATATGCCGATCCACAACTGACGACCCAAACCGACCCAGCGCGCATCGATGACAGCATGGTGGCGCAGGTTGGCCGCATGCTGCGCGAGATTCGCTGGGATGAGGCTACAGTGACCGATTTTCTTGGGCATTACCTTACCGAGCCCAAGCCGCACGTATTCTACGATGCGCCGGATGATGAGCTGGAGGAGCAGGAATTTGCCGAGGCAGTTCAACAACATGGCATCGTGCTGGATTTGAAAAGCCAGATTCTTTATGCCAATGAAATGCTGTACTGCAACGGAAGTGTGTTGGAATGTGAACCGGCAGACCTGACTGCTTGGCAACAATTGGCCAATGACAGGCAGCTTGCCGGGACAGGCATTACAGACACGATGTTGCCCACATTGTATGAAGGCTACCTCACTGGATGGTGGTACCCACTGGTAGAGGCCGGCTAATTGCCGTAACATGCCAATATTCTCGCAGGATCGAAAACGAAGAATGTTGGCTGCGGAAGAAGAGGTGGGTCGTTCGTGTTGCTGCATTGCAGCATGAATGAACGAAATATCTGCAATAAATTAGCGCATCCCCTCTTCCCAGCAATTTTATTCGTGCTACAATCCTGCGCACTGACAGTATCTCCACTGCTTTCTCTAGTAAGCGCTTTTGCTGAGAAGGTAGTGAACCAGACGTCTTGTTCAACTTACTTTCAAAGGTAATAACCAAATGAAACAGTCGCTCCTCGTTGCTGCCCTGCTGGCCGTTGCTCTGTCCGCTTGCGGTAAAAAAGAAGAAGCTCCGGTAGAAGCTTCCGCTCCGGCCGTTGAGGCTTCCGCTCCGGTTGAAGCTTCCGCTCCGGCAGCTGACGCTTCCGCTCCGGCAGCTGACGCTTCCGCACCGGCAGCTTCCGCAGCTCAGTAATCACTTTTGTGATTGCGAAAAAACCGGCCATTGGCCGGTTTTTTGTTGTCTGTACGTTGTGCTACCTGGCATAAGTCGTAAAAAAAGCCCGCATTTGCGGGCTTTTTTGTTGGCGACAATGCGTGCTTAGTTAAGCTCGGCTGTCATTTTCTGCAGCAGTTGCTCTTTTTGCTTGGCCGGCAACGGGGTGTTGCCTTCCGGGCGTACGTCGATTTTCACCTGACGCTCACCAGCGGCAGTCAGCTGCACGCGCAGGCTGGCACGGGCATCGTTGGCCGGTTTGGTGTTGTCGCGCCAGAAAGCCAGGCTGCTCCAGAAACTACCGCCTTCTTTTTCTTTGGCCTTGGCTTCATCTTCCTCCGGGCTGACAAAGTACACGCCCAGCGAGCGATCGCGGTCGGTGATGGTCAGGCCGTTGTGTTCCAGTACCAGGCCGACACGACGCCAGGCGCGATCGAAGCTGTCATCCAGCTGAATGACGCCATCGGCAATGCGTGCCTTGGTAGTCGGGGCGGTGGCGGTTGCAACTTGGGCGCGACTTTGAGCGGCAACTTTCTCATCCACGCCCAGGCGCACCATGAAGCGCTCCAGGAAGACAGCTTCCAGTTCCGGGTCGGTTGGTCGCGGTTGCCAGCGAGTCTGATCTTTTTCTTCGCTGATATAAATTTCATACATACCGCGATGGCTGAAGAAGACATCGGTACCATTGGCGTTCTTCTCGATACGGATGCGGAAGCGGTCGCGTTCCGGGGTCGACATTACCGAGCCGAGGCCGACGGTTTCCAGCAAGTTGCGCAGCCCGCTGGCGCCCAGCTTGGCACGGTTTTCCGCCCAATCGGTTTCCATGTAGCCGATTTCCGGATCTTCGTTTTGGATCACGAAGCCGTTGTCTTGCCAGAAGGCTTTCAACAGTGGCCATAGTTCCGCCGGGGATTTGTTCTGTACGCTCACCCAGCGCTGGCTGCCGGCGCGTTCCAGGCTGGCATTGGCCGTCTGCTGCAGGATGGCTTGCCCGGCCGGCTTGCCAGGCTGGGTTGCGGCTTGTTGTTGCGCCAGCGCGCTGGTGCTGCTTGGCAGTGGGTAGCGATCCTGCTGGCTCGGCATACTCAGATCCGGCGGGACTTCCAGGCTGGCTTTGGCTTTCGGCGTGTCGGATTTGAAATCGTATTTGCTGTCCGGGTTGCTGCTGGCGCAGGCGGATAGCAGGCCTGCACACAGCAGGCCGGTCATCAGGGTTTTGTTCATTGGCATGTTCGGCTGGTTACAGTACGCCGGCCTGGCGCATGGCGGCTTCGACGATGGATTCGGCACTGCTGCTCAGCGGGGTGAGCGGCAGGCGCAGACCGGCAGGCATCAGCCCCATGCGGTGCATTGCCCATTTGGCCGGAATCGGGTTGGGTTCAATGAACAGTTGCTTGTGCAGGCCTTGCAGCTGGTCGTTGATCTTGCGGGCGGCGAAGGTTTCGCCGGCACGGGCGGCTTTGCACAGCTCGCTCATCAGGCGTGGCGCCACGTTGGCCGTAACCGAAATCACGCCATGGCCGCCGCACAGCATGAAGGCCATGCCGGTGGCGTCGTCGCCGGAGTAGAGGGCAAAATCAGCCGGTGCGCGCAGCACCAGATCGCAGGCGCGACCGATATCGCCGGTAGCGTCCTTGAGGCCAACCACGTTGTCGATTTGGGCCAGACGCAGGGCGGTATCGTTGCTCATGTCGGCGACGGTGCGACCTGGTACGTTGTACAGGATCACCGGGATATCCACCGATTCCGCAATGGCGCGGAAGTGCTGGTAGATGCCTTCCTGGGTCGGCTTGTTGTAGTACGGCACTACCGACAGGGTGTGGCTGGCGCCGGCGCCCTTGGCCAGGCGGGCAAGTTCGATGGCTTCGGCGGTGGAGTTGCCGCCGGTACCTGCTACCACGCGGGTACGGCCGGCGGCATGTTTTACCACGGCCTCGACGACCTTGATGTGTTCTTCCACGCCCAGGGTGGCGGATTCACCGGTGGTGCCGACAGCAACGATACCGTCGGTACCGTTGGCGATATGGAAGTCTACGAGACGATTGAGCGATTCGAAATCGACCTGGCCGTCCTCGAACATCGGGGTGACCAGTGCAACAAGGCTGCCGGTGAGCATGGGTCTGCCTATCTGGATAAGAGTTGAATAGAGACGGCTGATTGTAGCGGAATTCCCGTTGCCGGGCGCAAGCAATACGTACAAGGCGCAAGCCGCTGATTGTTAGGACGTTTGTGCTAAAATGCACGGTTTTCCGGTACACATCAGAGACTGGTATAAGGAATTAGCCGCGTGATTACGACAAGCAACATTACCATGCAGTTCGGCGCCAAGCCGCTTTTCGACAAGGTTTCCGTGAAGTTTGGCGAAGGCAACCGCTATGGCCTGATCGGTGCCAACGGTTCCGGCAAGTCCACTTTCATGAAGATCCTGGGCGGAGACCTGGAGCAGACCAGCGGTGAAGTCGCGATCGAAAGCGGCCTGCGCCTGGGTAAGCTGCGCCAGGACCAGTTCGCCTATGAAGACCAGCGCGTGCTGGACGTGGTCCTGCAGGGGCATACCGAGATGTGGGCCGCGATGTCCGAGCGCGATGCCATCTATGCCAACCTGGAAGCCACCGAAGACGATTACATGCGTGCGGCCGACTTGGAAGCCAAGTTCGCCGAGTACGATGGCTACACTGCCGAGGCGCGCGCTGGCGAGCTGCTGATGGGTGTGGGTATTCCGGTAGAGCAGCATTTTGGTCCGATGAGCGAAGTGGCGCCGGGCTGGAAGCTGCGCGTTTTGCTGGCGCAGGCGCTGTTCTCCAATCCGGACATCCTGTTGCTGGACGAACCGACCAACAACCTGGACATCAACACCATTCGCTGGTTGGAGCATGTGCTGAACGAGCGCAACTCCACCATGATCATCATCTCGCACGACCGCCACTTCCTGAACGAAGTGTGCACCCACATGGCGGATCTGGACTACAACACCATCCGCATTTACCCGGGTAACTACGATGACTACATGATCGCCTCCACCCAGGCGCGTGAACGTCAGCTCAGCTCCAATGCCAAGGCCAAGGAGCGTATCCAGGAACTGCAGGAATTCGTGGCCCGCTTCTCGGCCAACAAGTCCAAGGCGCGTCAGGCCACCAGCCGCCTGAAGCAGGTGGACAAGCTGAAGGCCGACATGGTGGAAGTGAAGCCGTCCAGCCGCCAGAGCCCGTTCATCCGTTTCGAGATGGACGACAGAATGAAACTGCACCGTCAGGCGGTGGATGTTTCCGGCATCAACAAAGCCTATGGCGACAAGGTGTTGTTCAAGAATCTGAACTTCATCCTGGAAGCGGGCGCGCGTCTGGCCATCATCGGCCCGAACGGTGCCGGTAAATCCACACTGGTAAAACTGATGGCCGGTGCCTTTGAGGCGCATTTTGCCGAAGGCGTGACCGCTGACAGCGGCAGCATCAAGTGGGCGGAAAAGGCGCAGGTAGGCTACTTTGCCCAGGATCACGAGGCCGAGTTCGACAGCGACAGCACGCTGACCGAATGGATGCGCGAGTGGGGCCAGGATGGCGACGACGAGCAGGTGATCCGCGGCACGCTGGGCCGTCTGCTGTTCGGCAGCAATGACGTGGACAAGGCCGTGCGCGTGCTGTCCGGTGGCGAGAAGGGCCGCATGCTGTACGGCAAGCTGATCCTGCAGAAGCCGAACGTGATGATCATGGACGAACCGACCAACCATATGGACATGGAGTCGATCGAAGCCCTGAACATGGCGCTGGAAAAGTACAAGGGCACCCTGATCTTCGTATCGCACGACCGCCAGTTCGTTAGCTCGCTGGCCAGCCACATCATCGAACTGGATGGCAAGGGCGGCTACGATTACTACACCGGCAACTACGAGGACTATCTGGCCAGCAAGGGCCTGGAATAAACGGTTCCCGGAATGCAAGAAAGGGTGGCGAAAGCCACCCTTTTTGCATGTTGCACCCATCTTGCCACACCCATGGCAGCGCCAGTAAAGCCGCTAGAGCGATTGCTTTACCTTCGCGGCAACCATGCGCTATATTGCACCGCACGATAGGTTGTGCGGTGCAATAAATTGCAGTAGCCAACCTGCATAACAAATACAAAGACAGATAAAAACAGGGATAGCTATCTCGAAGGTCGGTGGTGGAGGCAACAACCGGTCGACTATCGGGTCGCCTGCAATTTCAGCAAAGGAAGAACTATGCGCTTGAAAGGGAAAGTCTCCATCATTACCGGTGGTGCCAGTGGCATTGGTAAGGCCACTGCCGAAAAATTCGCCAAGGAAGGCGCGATTGTCGCCGTGTGCGACATCAATCTGGACGCGGTGAATGCCGTGGTGGAAGAACTGAAGGCAAGCGGTGCCGAAGCGGTTGGTTACAAGGTTGACGTTACCGACAGGGCCCAGATCGCCGACATGGTTGGTGCCCTGAAGTCGCAGTTCGGCCGCATTGACGTTCTCGTCAACAATGCCGGCATCGTGATGGACGCCCAGCTGATCAAGATGAGCGAAGACCAGTTCGACAAGGTCATCGACATCAACCTGAAGGGTGTTTACAACTGTACCAAGGCCGTGGTGGACACCATGATCGAGCAAGGTGCAGGCGTGATCCTGAACGCGTCTTCCGTGGTTGGCGTGTACGGCAACTTCGGCCAGACCAACTACGCCGCCTCCAAGTTCGGCGTCATCGGCTTCGTCAAGACTTGGGCCAAGGAACTGGGTAAGAAGGGCATTCGCGCCAACGCGGTGTGCCCGGGCTTTGTGGCCACCCCGATCCTGAAATCCATGCCGGAAAAAGTGATCCAGGCAATGGAAGACAAGGTGCCGATGAAGCGCATGGCGCAGCCGGAAGAAATCGCCAATGTGTACGCCTGGCTGGCATCCGACGAAGCCAGCTACATCAACGGCGCCGCCATCGAAGTAACCGGTGGTCTGACGCTGTAAGGTTGGCCGCAATGGCTGGTACAAGAAACGGGGCTGCGGCCCCGTTTTTTCATGTCTGGCCGCCGGGATAGCCGCTATTTACAGCGCCAGCTTTCGGCTGGAGTAAAAATTTTCAAAATAAAATTTAAGCTTCGGCGCATGATCGTCGCCTTGTGTCAGTGAGGGCATGCAACGCTGCCCGCATCCGACAACATACAAGGAGTTAGTCATGCTCAGTCTGCACACCAATGCCGCTTCCCTGTCCACCATGTCCGCGCTGGCAGGCACCCAGAAAGACCTGTCCACCACCATGCAGCGCCTGGGTACCGGCTTCCGCATCAATTCCGCCATGGACGACGCTGCCGGCCTGCAGATCGCTACCCGCCTGAATGCCCAGGTAAGCGGCATGAAGGTGGCGATGCGCAACACCCAGAACGACATCTCCATGCTGCAGACCGGTGAAGGCGCACTGGGCGAAGTGACCAACATTCTGACCCGCATGAAGGATCTGGCGACCCAGTCTGCCGACGGTTCTTCTACCGTTAAAGACCAGGATGCAATGCAGGCGGAATACGATGCGCTCGGTCGCGAGCTGAACAACATCATGACCAACACCACTTTTGGTGGCACTGCGCTGCTGACTGGCTCCCAAACCGGTACCGGTACCGCTGCCAATACCGCCCTGGCCACAGTTGGTGGCAAATTTTCAGGCACCATCAATTTCCAGATTGGTGCCGCCTCGGCCGAAAAGCTGACTTTCGATGCTTCCAAGCAAGTGGGTGATCTGGACTGGGCCGTGCAGGGTGTCAGCGCAACTTACAAAACGCCGGCTGCGGCGACTCTGGGCACTGAAATCAATGCTGCCAACGCCAATGCCACCATCGACAAACTGGCCACAGCACTGGATTCGGTTGGCACCCTGCGCTCCTCGATGGGTGCGGTCGCCAACCGTCTGGACCACGTGTTCAACAACCTGAACAACATCAGCAACAACGTATCCCAGGCCAAGGGCCGCATCATGGACACCGACTACGCGTCGGAAAGCGCCACCATGACCACCAAGCAGATGCTGCTGCAGGCCAGCACCTCGATGCTGAAGCAGTCCGGCAGCATGTCCTCCATGGCCATGTCCCTGCTGCAGTAATTCCTCGGCAAATCTCGCGTTTTGCTCACTGATGCCAGCTGCCCTGCAGCTGGCTTTTTACGTTTCCCGCCGGGGCAGGGACTGAATCATGATCGTGGAGCCTTCGATCGGCGCGCAGGCATTGCGCAGCGACCATCAAGCGGCGGCACCGGCACAGCCGCTGCCGGCGGTGGGCAGCACCCTGCAATTGTCGGTGCTATCCCGCGAGCAGCTGGGCGTGCGGGTGGTCACCGAACAGGGGCTGACGCTGCTGCTGCCGGGGCTGGTGGCTGCCGAGCTGCAGCCCGGCGCGCAGCTGTTGATGCGGGTGGTGGCCACCCAGCCGCGGCTGCAGCTGCTGCTGTTGCCGCTGTACACCCCCGCCCACGCGGCCGAGGTCGCGCCACGGCAGCTGCCGGCGGCGGCGGAGCAGGCGAGGCTGCAGGGCTGGCAGCTGCAAAAACCGGCGGCGGACACCTTGGCTGCCGGCTGGCGCGGACTGCTGCTGGCGGCGGTCGCCAAGCCGCTGCCGGATGGCGGCGCGACCCTGCCCGCCATGCTGCTGGCCGGTGTGCGTGCCGAGCACGATCCGCAGGCGCAGGCCAGAAGGCTGGCGGAACAAGGCTGGTGTCTGGCGCACTGCTGGTCGGGGCAGACCTTGCGGCTGGCGCTGGCGGAGGAAGAGCCGGCGGCGGGCGGCGACAGCGGCGACGAGCTGCTGCTGCAACTGCAATTGCCGTACTGGGGCGCGGTGTTGCTGCGTTTGCGCTCAAGTTCCGCCGGCCCGCTGCTGCAATTGCACAGCGAGTCGGCCACGGTGCTGGCGCAGTGGCAGGCCTGCCTGCCGCGCTGGCGGCAGGCCATGTTGGCCGCGGGCTACCCGCTGCTGCTGCAATTGCAGCTTGGCCGGCTGGAGGTGGCCGTGGCCCGCGCCGGGCCGGGCCGGCGCACCAGCGTGCCGGCACTGGCGCAGTTCCGGCTGGCGGCACACATGATCTTGCTGCTGCAAGCGGCGGCAGAGGAGGCACTGGCGGCCGGCGCGCCGCCAGCGCAAGCAGAAAGCACCACTACATGAGCGAAGTCGATAGCCTGATGCCCGCCGGGGTGATCAACCCGGCCACCGATACCCGTCCGCAGCAGCTGGGCGACAGCGCGCAGATCGCCGCCTTGCTGACCACGCTGCAGCAGGACAAGGCGGCACTGTACCTGTACCCGCCGGGCAGCGAGCTTGCCTTCGAAGGCGCGCGGCTGTTGCCGCTGGATGGTCCGCTGCTGCAGCTGTATCTGCCGGTCGGGGTGCAGCCGCCGCTACCACTGCAGGCGGACGGTTGGCGTATGGTGGCGATCGGCGCCGGCTGCATCGTGCAGTGCGAGTTGCCGCCGCTGCTGCAGCACGGCGAGCAATTGCAGTGTGGGCTGCCGTGGCAGCTGACCCGCTGGCAGCGGCGCGCCTTCCTGCGGCTGGATGCGCCGCTGGGGCGCAGCTTCAGCGCCAGCTTTACCCTGCTGGGGGAGCAATATCAGGCCAATGTCTACGACCTGTCGCTGGGCGGCATCGGCCTGTATGCGTCGCCACGCGAGCTGCCGCAGTTGCTGCCGGGGCGGCTGCTGCCCAAGGTGCGCATCGAGTTGGGCGCCGGCCGTGTGCTGCAAGCCGAGCTGGAAGTGCGGCTGTGCCGGCCGTTCCATTCCCGCCTGCTGGGCGAGCAGCTGCACGTCGGCTGCCGTATCCGCGCGCTGACCGAGCACGGCGCCGCGCTGCTGCGCGGTTGTCTGGCCGAGCTGGCGGCACTGCAGCTGCCGCCGCCGTAACTGCGGCCAACGTTGGCGGCGGCCGGATGCTTAACCGAGGGTGCCGATGATGCTGACGTCGCGGTTTTCCGGAATCTCGTTGTAGGACAGCACCGCCAGCCCCGGCGCGAACAGCCGGGCGTAGCGCGCCAGCAGCGGGCGGATCTGCGGCATCACCAGCAGCAGCGGCGCGCTGGCCTGCTGCTTCATCTGCTCGCGGATGATGGGCATGTTCTGCTGCAGCTGCGACAGGATGTTCGGCTCCACCGGGTAATTGTCCAGCGCCACCTTGCCGCTTTGCTGCGCCTGGCTTAGCGCGCCCAGCAGCATGTTTTCCAGCTCGCCGCCCAGATTGAAGGCGCGCATCTCCGCCTGCGGGCCGATCAGCCCGGCCACGATCTGGCGCCGCAGCGCGCAGCGCACTTCCGCCGCCAGCAGGATCGGGTCCTTGGTGGCCTCGGCGTTTTCCAGCAGCGTGCTGGCAATCGGCACCACGTCCTTCAGCGCCACATGCTCGGCCAGCAGCACGCGGAACACCTTCAGCAACTGGCTGTGCGTCAGCGCCTTGTCCAGCGCTGCGGCCAACTTGGGCGCCTGCGCGGTAAGTCGTTCCAGCCACGCCGCCACATCGTCGTGGCGAAACAGTTCCGGCAGGTAGTCGCGCACCGTCTTGGCGACATGGGTGGCGATCACGCTGGCCGGGTCCACCACCTGGTAGCCCAGCCCCAGCGCGTGCGCCTTGTCGTCGCTGGCAATCCAGATCACCGGCATGCGGTAGGCCGGGTCCACCCCCGGCATGCCGTCCAGTTCGCCATACACGGTGGGGGAGGGAATCGCCATCAGCCGCTCGGCCGGAATCTCCGCCTGCGCCACCACGGTGCCGCCCAGCTGGATGGTGTACTGGTTGGGTTTCAGCGCCAGATCGTCGCGCAGCGGAATCAGCGGCAGCAGCAGCCCTAGCGCCTCGCTCTGGCTCTGGCGCATGCCTTTCACCCGTTTCAGCAGCGGCGCGCCCTGGCTCGGGTCCAGCAGATTCACCAGCTTGTAGCCCACTTGCACCGACAGCAGCTCGACAAACGGCAGGCTGTGCCATTCCAGTTCGCTGTGGTTTTCCGCCAGCAGCGCCTGGCTCAGCGCCTGCTGGCCGTTGTCGGCGACCAACGGTTGCCGCTGGCCGACACGCCAGCCGACATAGGCCAGCAGCGCGGCAAATACCAGGAAGCTGAACCACGGCATGCCCGGGATCACCGCCAGCACGAACATCACCGCCGCGGCGCTGTACAGCACGCCGGGTGAGGCCAGCAGCTGCGAGCCGACCTGCTGCTCGAAATCGCCGTCGTCGCTGATGCGGGTAACGATGATGGCGGCGGCGGCCGACAGCAGCAGCGCCGGAATCTGCGCCACCAGGCCGTCGCCGATGGTCATCAGCGCGTACTGCTTGAACGCCTCGGCAAAGCTCAGGTCGTGCATCGCCACGCCGATAGCCAGGCCGCCCAGCATATTGATCAGCAGCACCAGGATGCCGGCCACCGCGTCGCCGCGTACAAACTTGGAAGCACCGTCCATGGCGCCGTAGAAATCGGCCTCCATCGCCACGTCCTTGCGGCGTTGCTGGGCTTTTTCCTGGTTGATCAGGCCGGCGTTGAGGTCGGCATCGATCGCCATCTGCTTGCCGGGCAGCGCGTCCAGCGTGAAGCGCGCCGAGACCTCGGAGATACGCTCGGCGCCCTTGGTCACCACCACGAAGTTGATGATCATCAGGATGACGAACACCACCAGCCCGACCACGAAGTTGCCGCCGATCACCACCTGGCCGAAGGATTCGATCACCCGGCCGGCGGCATGGGTGCCTTCATGGCCGTGCAGCAGCACCACGCGGGTGGAGGCCACGTTCAGCGTCAGCCGCAGCAGGGTGGTGGCCAGGATGATGGTGGGGAACACCGAGAAATCCAGCGGTCGCTTCACATTGACGCTGACCAGGATCACCACGATGGCCAGCACGATGTTGAAGGTGAACAGCGCGTCCAGCACCGCCGGCGACAGCGGCAGGATCACCATCGCCAGCACCGCCAGCAGGAACAGTGGCGTGGCGAACTTGTGGCGCCGCAGGGCGGCGAGCAGTCGGTGGAAGGCAGTCATGGTCAGCGTGGCTCGGTCAGTTCGTGCGGAAGGTGGAAATCGGCGGGCAGCTCTGGCTCGCGGCGGCGGCGGCCGTTACGGAACGCCTTCAGTTGCAGTACATAGGTGAGCACCTGCGCCACCGCCTGGTACAGCGCGGCGGGGATCTGCTGGTTCACCTGGCTGGTGTGGTAGACGGCGCGCGCCAGCGGCGGCAGTTCCAGCACCTCGACGCGGTGGGCGCTGGCCAGCTCGCGGATCACCAGCGCCATTTCGTCCACCCCCTTGGCGATGACAAACGGCGCCTCGGCGCGCTTATCGTCGTATTTCAGTGCCACCGCGTAGTGGGTCGGGTTGACGATCACCACGTCGGCCTGGGGCACGGCTTTGCGCAGCCCGCGCATGGCGAACTGGCGTTGCAGCTGGCGGATACGGTTTTTCACTTCGGGGCGGCCCTCGTTACTCTTGTGTTCTTCCTTCACTTCCTGCTTGCTCATGCGCTGGCTGCGCTGGAACAGCAGCCACTGCAGCGGCAGGTCCAGCAGCGCGAACAGCACGAACACCATGCCCAGCGCCAGCGCCCCATCCAGCATCATCCCGGCGCCATGCGCGATGGCCTCGGACAGCGGCAGCGACTGCAGCCGCAGGTAGTCCATGCGGCTGTCTGCCGCCAGGTGCCACAGCAGCAGGCACAGCAGCAGCGCCTTCAGCAGCGAGCTGCCGACCTGCAGCTGCTGCTTGGCGGAAAACATGCGGCCAACGTTGGCCGCAGGATTGAGCCGCTCCAGCTTGGGCTGCCAGTGCGACATGCTGAACATCCAGCCGCCGGGAAACAGCGAGCCGGCGATGATGGCCAGCGGAATCACCGCCAGCGGCAGCAGCATCTTGGCCAGCAGCCACAGCACCGCCGGAAACGCCTCGCTCAATGCATTGTCCAGCGCGCCCTCGCTGCCGCCGTGAGTCATGCTCAGCGCAAACAGGCGGCGGAAGTCATCCAGCCAGCCCGGCAGCAGCAGCAACAGCAGCTTCAGGCTCAGCACGATGCCGATGGCCGTGGCCACATCGCGCGAACGCACCACCTGACCGGCTTCGCGCGCCTTGCGCAGCTTCTGCTGCGATGGCTTTTCGGTCTTGTCGCCGCTGCTGTGCTCAGCCATGCGTCGCCTCCAGGCTACGATCGAGCAGTTCCAGCATGTGCTGGGTGAACTGCAGGTAATGCTCCGGCAGGGTGCGCACCAGCAGCGCCAGCATGAACAGGCCGAACAGCGTCACCACCGAGAAGCCCAGCGAGAACAGGTTCAGCGTCGGCGCCACGCGGTTGAGAAACCCCAGACCCAGTTGCACCACCAGGGTGGAAAAAATGATCGGCAGCGCCAGCAGCAGCGCGGCGGAAAACACCCAGCCCACCTGGTAGACCAGTAGCTTGAGCACGGTGACATCCAGCCCGTGCCCCACCGGCCACACCCGAAAGCTGGCGTACACCACGTTGACCAGCACCAGGTGGCCGTCGATGGCAAAAAACACCAGGGCGCACAGCACGAACAGCAGGCTGGAGATCACGTCGGACGACGAGCCGTTCACCGGGTCGTTCATCACCGCCATCGACAGCCCCATCTGCGACGACACCAGATTGCCCAGCAGCAGCGGCAGCGCGATGGTGAGCTGGAACACCAGGCCGAACACGCTGCCAATGATCACCTGCTCCAGCGCACTGGCGATGCCGTGCAGCGAGAACGGGTCGATGGCTGGCGCCGGCGTGCCCGGCAGCGCCACCACCGCCAGCGTCAGCGCCAGCAGCAGGCGCGTGCGCACCGGCACCATCACATCGCCCACCATCGGCGACATCGACAGCGCCGCCATGAAGCGGCAGAACGGCCACCACACGGCCAGCAACAGCTGCGGCAGCTGGGTGAACAGCGCTTCCATGCCGGCGCTAACCCACCAGCTGCGCGGCGCGGCGGAAGATATCGACGCAGAAATCCATCAGCGTCTCGGCCAGCCAGTGCCCGCTGACGCAGATCACCAGCAGGGTGACCATCAGCCGCGGCAGGAAGCTCAGCGTCTGCTCGTTGATCTGGGTCGCCGCCTGGAACAGGCTCACCAGCAGCCCCACCACCATGCCCGGCACCACCAGCACCGCCACCAGCAGCATCACCACCTGCAGCGAGTCGGTCACCAGATCGACCGCGAGTTCGGGAGTCAGCATCTCAATACGCCTGAATGCTGGAGACCAGCGTGTTGACCGTCAGCGTCCAGCCGTCCACCAGCACGAACAGCAACAGTTTCAGCGGCAGCGAGATCACCAGCGGCGACAGCATCATCATGCCCATCGCCATCAGCACCGACGACACCACCAGGTCGATCACCAGAAACGGGATGAACAGCAGGCAGCCGATCTGGAACGCGGTTTTCAGCTCGCTGAGCATGAAGGCGGCCAACTTGACCGGAAAACTGTGCTGCTGCGGCTGGCTGATCTTGCTCTCGCCGGACAGCCGCGCCACCTGCGCCAGTGCGGTCTTGCCGGTCTGCGCCAGCATGAAGCGCGACAGCGGCGCCTCGGCGATCAGCACAGCCTGCTGGAAGCCGATCTGTTCCTGGTCGTAGGGCACAAATGCCTTCTGCCATACCTCCAGCCCCACCGGGCGCATCACCAGGATGGTCAGCACCATGGCCACCCCGGTCAGCACCCGGTTGGGCAGGCCCTGCTGCAGCCCCAGTGCCTGGCGCAGCAGCGACAGCACGATCACGAAACGGGTGAAGCTGGTCATCATCAACAGCAGCACGGGCAACAGCCCGAGCAGCGTCATGATGATCAGGATCTGCGTCTTGACGGTGAAATCCACCGGCGCGCCGGCGGCGGTGCCGGACAGCAACGGCACCGAGGCCGCCATGGCTGCACCGGAACACAACAACGCCGTGCCGGCCGGCACGGCGTAACGCCAACTGCGTCGCATCATGGTTGCAGCGTGTCCAGATCCAGCGCTGCCAGCTCCACCACTTTCAGCCCGTAGTTGTCGCCGGCCACCACCACCTCGGCCTGGCCCACCGTGGTGCCGTTGACCTTGATCAGCAGCGGTTCGCCGGCCAGCCGGTCCAGCTCCACTACGGAGCCGGGGCCGATGGCCATCAGCTCCAGCAGCGACACCTTAGCGCTGCCCACTTCCAGCGTCAGGGTGACCGGAATCTTGCGCAGCATCTGCAGGTTGTCGCGGCGCGGCGCAGCGTTGGCCGCGGGTTCCGGGGCGGTGTCGGCCGGGGCGGCCAACATGGCGTCGATATCGAAAGCGTCGGTAGGCTCCATGCCTTACTCCACATCTTGAAAAGAGGTTAGCCACAACTTGCCGTCGTGTTCGGCCACGGCGGCATCGAAAAGGTGGGCGTCGCCGACCTGCACCCGCGCCAGCGGCGGCAGGCGCACCGGCAGGGTGTCGCCCGGGCGCAGCGCCAGCAGCTCGCCCAGCGGCAGCTGCAGTTCCAGCAGCTGCGCGTGCAGCCGCAGCTGCAGTTGGCGCCCCAGTGGCAGGGTGGCGTGCTCGTCGCTCGGGGAGGGCAGTTGGCGCGGCGCCACGCTGGCCAGCAACTGGCCCAGCCAGCGTTCGTCCAAGGCCAGCCACAGCATGCCGCTGAGCTGGCGGGTGTTCTCGTGCAGGGTGATCTGCAGCAGCTGGCTGCCGGCTGCTGGCGGCTGCAACAGCAGCGGCCCGGCATCGGTGGCCGCGGCCGTGGCTTCCGGCTGGATGCTTTGCTGCAGCAGGGCGGCTAACTCGCGCCCCAGCAGGTCCAGCAGCCGCAGCTCGCTTTCCGTTTCCGGCGCGGCATCGGCGCCCGGCGGCAGCTCGCCGCTGCCGCCGTAGCGGTAGTCCAGCAGCGTCAGCAGCAGCGAGCGTTTCAGCGCCACGCTGATCTGCCCGCCGGCGGTGCGGTAGCTGCACCACTGCATGCCCGGCGGGGTCTGCGCCAGCTGCAGGCGTACGCCGCCGACGCTGAAGGCGCAGCCATAACGGCGGTTGAAGCGCTGGGAAAAGTAGCGGCCCAGGGCCTCGCCCAGGCGCGCGGTGAAATCCTGCAACTGGTGAAACGGCCGCCCCAGCGTGCGCGGGTCGAGTACCGGACAGCGGCTGGCGTCGTCGGTGGCGAGCAGCTTGCTTCTGGCCCTGCTCAGGGCTTGCGTACGTTTGGTCACTTACTGGCTGCTCATCAAGTCGATTGGGGAATCGGGTGCTGCACCATCGCGGGCGCGCACTTTTGCTGCTGTTGTTTTTTTACCCGTCAAGGCCGCGGCGCAGGTGGTACCCCCACCTGCTGCGCGGCTTTATTACTGTTTTTCAATCATTTTTGTCGATGAAGTACCGGTCCAGCACGGTGCGGTTTCTGTGCCGCTGTGTGCAGTTTGTCACAGTAAAAAACCTAGTAAAGGTAAGGACTTAAGTTCTTCTTGTAACTGTAAGTTAAAGAAACAGCTCGTCAGTTGATGGATAAATTTTAATATCGGACGGTTTATCTGTAAAATGTATCCATTCCGTACTGCTTACGTTTTGAGTTTGTGACGGAGTGTGACGGTGTGGATGGCGTTATTACGTACACGTAATTCGTTTTTTCTGTTGGAAATTCAGGGGCTTCGGCAGGGCTGCCGGTGCCGTATCAGGGGGTGTCATGTTCGAGCAGTCGATCCAGCTCATTCTTGCCGACCGTGCGCGTATCCAGAGCGACATGACGGCGCTGGGTGGCGAGGTTATCCAGCCGGCCAGCGGCGCCCAGCCGGGCGGCGCCAGTTTTGGCGACAGCCTGCGCCAGGCCTTCGTCAATGTGGATGCCAAGGAACACGCCGCCGCCGACCGTCTGGCCGCGGTGGATAGCGGCCGTAGTGACGACCTGGTGGGCGCCATGCTGGCCAGCCAGCAGGCCAGTCTGTCGTTTTCGATGCTGACCCAGGTGCGCAACAAGGTAGTGGGCGCCGTGGATGAGCTGAGCAAGCTGTCGCTGTAAGGTGGGCCGGACGTGATCAATTCGCTCAAATCCCGGGTTGGCCGCATCGCTTCGGCGCGCAGCCTGTGGTCGCCATCCGCGCTGCGCATGCTGCTGCCGATGCTGCTGTTGGCCGCCGGTATCACCGCGCTGGCGATGATGTACCTGTGGCATGACGATGCCCGCTACAAACCGGTGTTCGGCGCGCAGGAGCGCGTACCAGCCGCCGACATGATGGCGGTGCTGGACGCCGAACAAATCCACTACCGCATCCACCCGGCCAGCGGCCAGGTGCTGGTGCCGGAAGACGAGCTGGGCCGCGTGCGCATGCTGCTGGCCGGCAAGGGGGTGGTGGCCAAGCTGCCGGACGGGCTGGAGCTGGTGGACAAGAACGATCCGCTGGGCGTCAGCCAGTTCGTGCAGGACGTGCGCTTCCGCCGCGGGCTGGAAGGCGAGCTGGCGCAGAGCATCATGGCGCTGGGGCCGGTGGCCAATGCCCGCGTGCATCTGTCGCTGGCGCGCAGCAGCTCGTTCGTCAGCAGTGACGGCGAGAAAAGCTCGGCCTCGGTGATGCTCAACCTCAAGCCGGGACAGCAGCTGAATGCCGAGCAGACCCTGGCGGTAATCAACCTGGTGTCCGGCAGCGTGGCCAGCCTGGAGCCGGCGCGGGTGACGGTGGTGGATCAGGACGGCAACTTCCTGTCCGCCCACGTCGATACCAGCGAAGGCGTGGCCGGTCTGGCCGGCGGCAGCGACGCCGCCTCCCGCTTCCGCAACGACACCCTGCGCAATGTGCGCGAACTGCTGGCGCCGACGCTGGGCGACAACAACTTCAAGGTCAGCGTTACCGCCGACGTCGACAACGACCGGGTGGAAGAAACCCGCGAGCAATACGGCGAAGCGCCGAAAGTCACCAACGAGGCGGTGCGCGACGAACAGGACCAGGAACCGCTGGCGCTGGGCGTGCCCGGCTCGCTGAGCAATCGTCCGGTCACCATCGAGGCCTCCGCGCCGGCCGGCGCCGCGCCGAATGTGTCGCGCAAGAACGCCGCCACCCGCCAGTACGCCTACGACCGCACCATCACCCAGGTCAAGCGCAGCCGCGGCTCGCTCAAGCGCCTGAGCGTGGCGGTGGTGCTCAACAACAGTGCGTCGCCGACCCCGGCCAACGGCTGGAGCCCGGCGCAGCTGGCCAATATCGACCGCATCCTGCGCAACGGCCTGGGGCTGGATGCCGCCCGCGGCGACAAGCTGGTGGTGTCGTCGCTGAGCTTCCCGGCGCGCGAGGCGCCGCTGCCGTGGTGGCAGGAGCGCAGCACGGTGGAAAGCGCCGTCGGCTATGGCCTGTACGCGCTGATGCTGCTGCTGGGCTGGCTGCTGCTAGTGCGGCCGCTGTTCAAGCTGCTGCGCGAGTGGCTGGCCACCCGCCAGCAGGAAGTGGAGCTGAACGAAATCGCCATGGCGCCGCAGGCGGCGTTGGCCGCACCGCAGGAGGGGGCAGAAGAAGCACTGGCGGCCAACCCGGTAGCGGCGCTGGCCGCCCCGGCCGCCGCCGCGCTGCCGATGGTGCCGCTGCTGGAAAACTACGATCTGCCGCCGGCCGGTTCCAGTGTCGACGTGCTGGTGGATCACCTGAAGACCCTGGCCGGCAAAGAGCCGGAGCGGGTGGCCGAAGTCGTCAAACAATGGGTGCAGAAACGTGGCTGATACGCTGAATCTCACCGCCAACCCGGGCGAAGAACTGTCGCCGGTGGAGCGCGCCGCCATCGTGCTGTTGAGCATGGGCGAAGAGCCGGCCGCCGCGGTGCTGCGCTGCCTGTCGCGCGACGAGCTGCTGGAGGTCACCCAGGTGATGTCGCGCATGAGCGGCATCAAGGTGGACACCGTGCGCCACAGCTTGCAGCAGTTCTTTGACGAATACCGCGAACAGAGCGGGGTGCATGGCGCCTCGCGTTCCTTCCTGCAGCGCTCGCTGGATCTGGCGCTGGGCAGCGACATCGCCAGCAGCGTGCTCAACAGCATCTACGGCGATGCCATCCGCCCGAAAATGGCGCGGCTGCAGTGGGTGCAGCCGGCATGGCTGGCCGAACGCATCGGCGGCGAGCACGTGCGCATGCAGGCGGTGTTCCTGGCCTTTCTGCCGTCGGCGCAGGCCAGCGAGGTCATCGAGGCGCTGCCGGCCGCGCAGCGCGACCAGGTACTGGTCAACATCGCGCGGCTGAAGGAAATCGACCGCGAACTGCTGCAGGAACTGGAACAGGTGGTGAACCGCTGCCTGGAAAGCCTGGGCATGCAGAGCGCCAGCGTGGAAGGCGTGCGCCAGGCCGCCGAGATCATCAACCGCATGAGCGGCGACCGCGCGCAGATGGTGGAACTGCTGCGCGCGCACGACCCGGGCGTGGTGTCTGCCATCGAGGACAGCATGTACGACTTCTTCCTGCTGTCGCGCCAGAGCGAGCAGGTGATCCTGCGCATCGTCGAATCGGTGGCGCTGGAACAGTGGGCGATCGCGCTCAAGGGCGCCGAGCCGGCGATCCGCAACGCCATCGTGCAGTCGATGCCGCGCCGCCAGGCGCAGTCGTTCGAAGACAGCATGCGCCGCTCCGGCCCGGTGCCGATCAGCCGTGTGGAGCAGGTGCGTCAGGAAATCATGCAGACCGTGCGCGAGCTGGCCGAGAGCGGCGAGATCGACCTGCAGCTGTTCGCCGAGGATGTGGTCGAGTGAGCACCTTCCGTCCGTACCGCTTCCCGCCCTTGTCGCTGCCGTCCGTGGCCGCCGGCTGTGGCAACGATGCCGTGCAGCAACAGGCACAGCTGGCGCAGGGCTTTCAGCAGGGCATGGAAAGCGGCTTTCGCGAGGGCTACGACACCGGTCTGGAGCAGGGCCAGCGCGACGGCTATGCCGCCGGCCACAGCGAGGGCTGGCAGCAGGGCAATGCCAGCGTGCAGCAGCAGCTGAGCAGCCGCTTCGACAGCCTGGCACAGCCGCTGGACGCCATGCTGCAGGCGCTGCAACAACTGCAGGGCGACTACCAGCAGGCGCTGCGCCGCGAGGTGGTGGAGCTGGTGGCCAAGGTGGCACGCCAGGTGATCCGCTGCGAGCTGGCGCTGCAGCCGGTACAACTGCTGGCGCTGGTGGATGAAACGTTGGCCGCATTGCCGCCGGTGGCGGACGAGCAGGTCAGCGTGTTCCTCAATCCGGAAGAATGCCAGCGCATCCGCGAACTGGCGCCGGAGCGTGCCGCGCGCTGGGCGCTGACGCCGGACAGTCGGCTGGAGCCGGGCGAATGCCGCGTGCGCGCCGGCAACCACGAAGCCGATGCCGGCTGCCGCCAGCGGCTGGACGCCTGCATCGAGCAGGTGGCCGAGCAGCTGGCCGAGCCGCTGCCGCCGGAGGCCGCCGCATGATTTCCGCCGCGCTGCGCCAGCTGGAACTGGGCGAGGTGCCGGTGGCACGTCGCACCGGCCGCCTCACCGGCGCCGCCGGCCTGTTGCTGGAAGCCACCGGCTGTCCGTTCGAAACCGGGCAGCGCTGCCTGATCGAAACCGGCAGCGGCCAGTGGCTGGAAGCGCAGGTGGTGGGCTTTCGCGACGAGATTTCCTACCTGATGCCGTTCAAGCCGGCACGCGGCCTGGCCACCGGTGCCCGCGTGCTGCCGGCCGGCGAGCAGGGCGGCCTGCAGATCGGCCCGTCCTGGCTCGGTCGCATCGTCAACGGCCTGGGCGAAGCCATCGACGGCCTGGGCAAACTCGGCGGCGACGCGCCACTGGAGGTGCATCCGCCGCGCGTCAACCCGCTGAAGAAACAGCCGGTGCGCGAGGTGCTGGATGTCGGCGTGCGCGCCATCAACGGCGTGCTGACTATCGGCCGCGGCCAACGTGTCGGCCTGTTCGCCGGCAGCGGCGTCGGCAAGAGCGTGCTGCTGGGCATGATTACCCGCCAGACCGCCGCCGACGTGGTGGTGGTGGGGCTGATCGGCGAACGCGGCCGCGAAGTGCGCGAGTTCGTCGAACACGCGCTGGGGCCGCAGGGGCTGGCCAAGGCCATCCTGGTGGTGGCGCCGGCCGACGAATCGCCGCTGATGCGCATGATGGCCACCGAGCTGTGCCATGCCATCGCCGCGCATTTCCGCGACCGCGGCCAACATGTGCTGCTGCTGGTGGATTCGCTGACCCGCTACGCCATGGCGCGGCGCGAAGTGGCGCTGGCGCTGGGCGAGCCGCCGGCCACCCGCGGCTACCCGCCGTCGGTGTTCGGCCTGCTGCCGCAGCTGGTGGAAAGCGCCGGCAATGGCGAGGGTGCCGGCAGCATGAGCGCCATCTACACCGTGCTGGCGGAAGGCGACGACCAGCAGGACCCGATCGTCGATACCGCACGGGCGATTCTCGACGGCCACATCGTGCTCAAGCGCGAGCTGGCCGAGCGCGGCCACTATCCGGCCATCGACATCGCCGCCTCGGTCAGCCGCTGCATGAGCCAGCTGGCCGCCAGCGGCCATCTGCGCGCCGCGCGGCTGCTGAAAGACCTGGCCGCGCGCTACGCGCAGGTGCGCGAACTGATTCCGCTGGGCGGCTACGTGCCCGGCGCCGACCCGGCCACCGACCGCGCGGTGCAGCTGTACCCGCAGATCGAGGCCTTCCTGCAGCAAGACACCGACGAAGCGGCGCCACTGGCGCACACGCTGGCACAACTGGAGGCACTGGCCGCATGAACCCACACGCCAACCCCGCCAATCTGCAGAGCCTGGCCCGCCTGGTGGCGCTGCGTCAGGACGAAGTGGCACAGCTGGGCATCAGCCAGGCGCAGAAGGAAGCGCTGCGCCAGCGCTACCGCAACAACCTGGCGCGCATGGCGGCGCTGTGCGCCGGCAGCGGCAGCAGCGGCCAGCTGGCGCCGGCGCTGGCGCTGAACTGCGCCAACTATAAGCACGACGTACTGGTGCTGATGGCGCAGCACCAGCAGGAGCTGGCGCTGCACGAGGCGGATATGGCGGTAAGCCAGCGCGCGCTGCAGCAGCTGAGCCGGCAGTGCGAAGTGCTGGATCACAGCTACCAGCGCCGCCGCAGCGCCTGGCAGCTGGAGCAGCAGCGCGGCGAGCAGAAGCGGCAGGACGATCTGGCCACCCAGGTATGGCTGCGGGGGCGCGCATGACCGCGCGACCGATTTCAGTTTTCGGCCCGGGCGGTCGCCTTGAACGGGTGACAACCACGTTCCATGGCGCACAGGGGAAAGCAAGATGAGCGACGTTTCCAGTATCAATCCGTCACAACTGGCCCAACAGCTGGCCACCGCCTACACCCAGCAGGCGCAAACCCTGCTGGATAGCCAGAGCCAGCGTGCCAGCAGCACCAGCAAGGCATTGCAGTCGCTGCGCAGCGCCCTGCAGGCGTTCCAGAGTGCCATCGGCAGCCTGTCCGGCAAGAGCAGCGTGCTGCAGCAAACGGCGACCTTTTCCAACACCGCGGTGGCCAACGCCAGCACCAATGGCAGCGCCCAGGCCGGCAGCTACAGCTTCTTCGTCACCAAGCTCGCCAGCGCCAACCAGCTGGCCTACCAGGGTGTGCCCACCAGCGTGACGGCCAGCAGCGCCGGCACGCTGGGTGTGAGCTTGGCTGATGGCTCCAGCTTCTCGGTGACGCTGGGCAACGGCGACCTGGATGGCGACGGCAATCTCACCCCCACCGAAATCGCCCGCGCCATCAATCAGGCCGCCGGCAACAGCAGCAAGGTGGCCGCCAGTGTGATGACCGTCAACGGCCAGCCGCAGCTGCTGCTTACCGCCGGCAAGACCGGCGCCGGCAGCCAGATCACGCTGAATACCACGGCGGTGGGCGACAGCAGCCTGCAGAACGCGCTGAACGCCGCGCCGGTGGTGCTGGCCGCGGCAGATGACGCCGACGTCTGGCTGGGCGCCGAGAACAGCGGCATCCACATCCAGCAGGCCAGTAACAGCTACACCGGCATCAGCGGTGTGAGCATCAACTTCACCCAGGCCATGGCCCCGGGTACGGCGCCGGTGACGTTGACGGTGGCAGCCGACAACGGCGGCACCGCCAAGAACGTGCAGAGCTTTGTCGACGCCTACAACACGCTGAAGCAGAAGCTGGATGAGCTGACCGACACCGGCGATGCCGCCAGCGGCAAGGCGGCGTCGGTGTTCGCCAGCGATGCCGGCATCCGCAGCCTGCGCAGCAAGCTGGAAAGCATGCTGCGCCAGAGCTTCAACAGCCAGACGCTGTTCAGCTACGGCGTTAGCGCCGACCGCAACGGCACCTTGTCGCTGAACCAGAGCAAGCTGGAGACGGCACTGGCGGCCAACCCCAGCGGGCTGGACCAGCTGCTGGGCGGCAGCAGCGGCCTGCTGGCTGGCAACAAGACCTATCTCAACCTCTGGCTGGGTTCGGTCAATGGCCAGCTCAAGCAGCGTCAGGAGTCGCTGGATCGGCTGCAGACCGACCTGACCCGGCGCCAGGATCAGCTGAGCCAGCGTTATGACCAGGCGTTCAACCGCTATCTGCTGCAGTTCACCCAACTGCAGACCCTGCAATCCCGCATGAGCGATACCAATGGCATTCTCGCCGGCCTGAGTGCAACACAGTAACAAGGGAGTGGATGTTGGATTACGAAGGCTACCGTAGCTATCACGCTGTCAACCTGGACGCGCAGACCGCCAATGCCTCGCCGGTGCAACTGGTGCTGGTGCTGATGAACGGGCTGCTGGAAGAAATGGCGCGCGCCCGCGCCCATATCGAACACAAGCGCTTCGAGGCCAAGGGCAGCAGCATCAACAAGTGCATCGACATCCTTAACGGCCTGTCCAGCGCGCTGGAAATGGATACCGGCGGCGAAGTGGTGGCCAACCTGGCGCGGCTGTACGACTACTGCGCCTGGCGCCTGAACGAGGCCGGGCTGAAGCTGGACACCGCCATGATCGACGAGGTCACCAAGCTGGTGGCCACGTTGAAAGGCGGCTGGCATCAGGTGGAGGCCGCCAATGGCTGACGCCGCGCTGTTGCAGGCGCTGGCGCGCCGGCTGGAGCAGGCGGCGCTGCGCCAGGACTGGGACGCGTTGGCCGCGGCCGACGCCGAGCTGGCCCAGCTGGCGCTGCGCTTGCAGCAACGCCCGCTGAGCAGCGCCGAGCGCAGCCAGCTGCCACGCCTGCTGGCGGCTCACCGCCAGGCGCGCCGCAGCTGCGCCAGCGAGACGCAGCGGCTGGGCGAGCAGCTGGCCGGCTGGCAGCACAACCGTGAAGGCTGGGTCGCCTACGCCCTGGCCGCAGAAGAGATGGAGTAAGCCCGCATGCTGAGCAACCTCTCCCCCGCGAGCAGCGAGCCCCGCCAGACCGCGGGCAGCGACGACAGCGCACCGGTGGCGCAGCCGCAGCCGGCAGTGGCCGCCTTTGCCGCGCTGCTGCAGGCGGCGCAGCCGCCGGCCGACCCCGTCTCCCCAACCGACGACGCCACCGTGGCGGCGGCCGACAGCGATGCGGCGGCCGACACCGACAGCGACAGCGACAGCGCGGCCGATAGCGCGGCGGCCAACTTGGCGCTGCTGGGCGCCGGGCTGCTGCCGCTGCAGCTGCCGAGCCAGGCAGCGGCGCAGCCGCAGCCGGACGCTAGCGCACCACTGGCGGATGGCAGCAGCTACGCCATCGGCGCTAGTACCGCGACGGCGCCGCGCGCCGCGGCAGAGCGCCCGGCGCCGTTGCCACCGTTGGCCGCCATCAGCAACAACCGCCGCGACGATGCCAGCAACAGCGTTGCGGCCAACCTGGCGCCGCCGCGCGCCGGCAGCGTCCCGGCCGCTGCGCGCACCGCCGGAGCAGAACAATTGGCGGCGCTGTTGGCCGCCGGCGGCAGCCGGCAGGACAGTGCCGGCGAGGGCATCGCCGATGCCCCGTCAGCAGCCGGCGTCGCTAGCCCTGCCATGCCGGGCACGGTGGCCACGGCACAGCCGCCAGCGGCGCAGTGGGCGCCGCTGAAGCTGCCGGCCAGCCAGCCGGCGCAATGGGGACAGGCGCTGCAGCAGGCGCTGGGTGAACGCCTGCGGGTGCAGGCCGGCAATGGCATCGACAACGCGGTGATCCGTCTCGACCCGCCGCATCTGGGCAGTCTGGAAATCGCCATCCGCCACGAGGCCGGCAGCCTGCAGGTGCAGCTGACCGCCGGCAACGGCGAGTTGCTGCGCCAGCTGCATGCCATCAGCGACAGCCTGCGGCAGGGGCTGGGCAACCGCCAGTACGGCGAGGTGGCGGTGTGGGTGGCGGACAGCCGCCAGCAGCACGCCGGCCAGGGCGGGCAGGGGCGCCAGGGCGAACCGCGTGAGCAGCGGCCCGGCCAGGCGCTGTACGAAGCAGAGCAGGGCTATGCGCAGGCCGCGTTTACGCTGGCCTGAGCACCGATCATCCAACAGGCAGTGAGCAAAGCATGGCGAAGAAGTGGGTATTCATGGGGGTGATGGCGCTGACGGCGCTGCTGGCGGGTGCCGGCGGCAGCTGGTTCCTGCTGCAGGCGCAGGGCAAGGCGCCAACGTTGGCCGCGGCCGAGCCGGCGGAGGTGAAGGAATACAAGTACGTGAGCCTGGACAAGGTGATCGTGATGCTGCGCGACCACGCCGGCGCGCCGCTGAGCCATTACCTGGCGGTGGATCTGGTGTTCAAGACCACGCCGGAAGACGAACCCATCACCAAGGAGCACCTGCCGCTGCTGCGCAGCATCGCGCTGCGCGCGCTGTCGGCCTACCCGATGGAGCAGGCGCGGCTGATGAGCATCGACCAGTTCTCGGCGGTGGTGAACAAGGCTTTCAACAGTGCCTATGCCCGCGAGGGACGGCCGCGGCCGTTCAGCGAGGCGATGATCGGCAAGCTGATCATCGAGTAAGCCATGGCGCTGGTAATGGAGTATGCAGCCGCGGCGCCGCTGGGTGGCCAGCTGGCGGAGCGGCAGGTGTTGAGCGATTACGCGCCGCTGGTCAAGCGCGTGGTACGGCAGCTGTTGTCGCAGGTTGGTGGCGCGCTGGACCGCGAGGACATGCAGCAGATCGGCCTGATGGGCCTGCTGGATGCGCTGCGCCGCTACGGCGGCGTGCCGGATGAGCGCTTTGGCGCTTATGCCGCGGTGCGGGTGCGCGGCGCGATTCTGGACGAACTGCGCCGCCAGGACTGGCGGCCGCGTTCGGTGCGGCAGGAAGCGCACCGCCACCGCGACGCGCTGCGCGAGCTGGCGCGCCAGCTGGGACGCGAGCCGAGCGAGGCGGAAGCCAGCGCCGCGCTGGGGGTGGATGCCGCCGGCTACCAGGACTATCTGCTGGCGGAAAACGCCGAGTCGCTGGCCAGCTTCGACGAGCTGATGCACGACGAGGTGGGGCAGCAGGTGACCGGCAGCGTGGAGGCGCAGTACATGGACCGCCGCAGCCTGGAGCAGGCGCTGACGGCGCTGGATGCGCGCGAGCAGCGGGTGATCCAGCTGTATTACGAGTTCGAGCTGAGCCTGAAGGAAATCGCGGCGGTGCTGGAGTTGACCGAGGCACGGGTGTGCCAGATCAACAAGGCGGCGCTGAAGAAAATGCGGGCGGTCCTGGCGGACGCCTGAAACGGAAACATTCAACAGAGTAAGCACAGATGCAGCAGATATTCGGCGTTTTCATCGTACTGGCCTGCGTGTTCGGCGGTTTCGTGTTCATGGGCGGCAGCTTCCACGTGATCTGGCAGCCGGTGGAAATCATCATCATCGTCGGCGCGGCGCTGGGCGCCATCGTGCTGGGCAACCCCAAGCATGTGCTGGTGGAAATGATGACCCAGCTGCGCAAGATCATTACCCATCGCAAGCGCGATTCCGAGTTCCAGCGCCAGCTGCTGCTGCTGATGTACGAACTGCTGCAGACCGCCAGCCGCGGCCTGAAGGCGCTGGACGAGCATGTGGAGGCGCCGCGCGACAGCGCGCTGTTCCGCCGCTACCCGCTGGTGTTGCAGCATCCCAAGCTGCTGGCCTTCATCGTCGACAACTTCCGCCTGATGGCGATGGGCAAGATCAGCGCGCACGAGCTGGAAGGCGTGCTGGAACAGGAGCTGGAAGCGATTCACGAACAACTGGTGCAGCCGTCCAAGTCGCTGCACAAGATCGCCGAGGCGATGCCGGGCTTCGGCATTCTGGCCGCGGTGCTGGGCATCGTGATGGCGATGAACACCGTCAGCTCCGGCGCCTCCGCCGCCGAGATCAGCGAACGTGTCGCTGCCGCCATGGTGGGTACCTTCATCGGTATTTTCTTCTGCTACGGCGTGCTGGACCCGATCTCCAACGTGATGAAGCAGCTGGTCAACACCGAGCTGTCGGATTTCGAATGCGTGAAGGTGGTGCTGGTGACCCATGTGTCCGGCAAGCCGGCGCTGCTGGCTATCGATGCCGGCCGCCGCCTGGTGCAGCTGAACATCAAGCCCAGCTTCGCGCAGCTGGAAACCTGGATCAACACCCTGGAAGCCGCCTAAGCCATGGCCATCCACGACAAACACGGCGAAGAAGCCATCGTCAAACGCGTGTCGCGCGGCCACGAGGAAGACGAGCACGGCGGTGCCTGGAAGGTGGCGTTCGCCGACTTCTGCCTGGCGCTGATGTGCCTGTTCCTGGTGCTGTGGGTGTTGGCCGCACGCAACCAGGAAGCGCTGGAAGCGGTGATGAACACCAATGGCGGCAGCGTGATCGCCGAAGGCAACAACAGCGTGCTGGACCACATCAGCTACCCGCCGGGCAGCCTGATTCCGCGCGAGCCGGTGCCGGGCCAGGCCGTCGAGGCCAAGGCGCCGGGCAAGCACAGTGCCGGCGACACCGATAACGGCGACATCCGCCTGAGCAAGACCCGCTTCGATAACGCCGCCGACATGCAGGAGCTGGCGCAGGTGCTGGCCGACCTGAGCGCACAGGCCGGCCTCGCCGGCAACCTGCAGACCATGATCACGCCGTACGGGCTGCGCGTGATGCTGCACGACACCGACAAGCAGGGCATGTTCCAGCGCGGCAGCGCGGTGCCCAGCGACCCGTTCCGCCAGCTGCTGCTGCGCATCGCGCCGATGTTTGCGCGCATCGACAACCAGCTGGTGGTGGTCGGCCATACCGACGCCGCGCAGTACCGCGGCCAGAGCAATGCCGCGTTTTCCAACTGGAGCCTGTCCAGCGGCCGCGCCATGAGCGCGCGCGCGAACCTGCTGCAGGGCGGTCTGCCCGCCGGCCAGGTGCTGCAGGTGGTGGGCATGGCCGAGCGCGCGCCGCTGGATGCGGCGCAGCCGCTGGCCGCCATCAATCGCCGCATCGAATTATTGATTCTGACTACCGGGCAGGCAAAGTTGATTGCCAATATGTACGGCGTGCCGCAGCAAGTGGTGCCGCTGGTGCGCGGCGTGGACACGGTGGCGCCCAACGGCAAGGCGTTGCAGGCGCTGCAGCAGCAACTGCAGGCCACGGCGCCATGAGGCGACCATTTAAGAATTGCGGCTTTTGCGTCGCTGTGTCGGCACGACACAGTTAACGCACAGGCAAGGATGAACAGATGAAGATCAGCACCAGTAGCGCTATCCCGGAAGTCCGCGACACCGCCGCCAATAGCGGCGCCAGCGGCAATGTGGCCCCGCGCCCGGCGACCCCGGCCGCCGCGGCGGCACCGCTGCAGTCGGCAGTGTTGCAGCCGGCGCAGGCGGCACTGTCCGCCATGCCGGAGATTGATGCCGAGCGCGTGGCCGACATCAAGGCGGCATTGGCCGACGGCCGCATCAGTTTCGATGCCGGCAAGCTGGCCGGCCTGATCCGCCGCTACCACGGCGGGCGCGGATGAACCCGCGCGACGCCGCCAAGACGCTGCTGGCCGATGTGGCCAGCGACCGCAACGACTACCGCGTGCTGGAGCAGCTGCTGGAGCAGCAGTTCGCCGCCGCGTTGCAGCATGACGCCGCTGCCGTCGGCGAGCTCAACCAGCGCATCGAGGTGCTGCTGGCACGGCTGGATGCACACCGTCGGCTGCGGCCAACGTTGGCCGCGCAGCTGCTGGGCAGTAGCAAGGCGGTGAGCATGGAGGCGGTGATCGATTGCCTGCCCGGGGTGCCGTCGGCGGCGCTGGCCGGCTGGTGGACGGAGCTGCAGCAGGCGGTGCGCCGCTGCAAGGAACTGAACGCGCGCAATGGCCGGCTGATGAGCAGCCAGCAGGAAATCATGCAGCGGGTGCTGCACGGCGAGAGCGATACCTATGTGGCGGATTGAGGCTGGAAGCAGCGCTGCCTTTAGCGGCGACAACGTGGCGTTGCCCTTGGGCGGTAGCGGTCGCGGTGTGGATTTCGGCCGCCTGGTGGGGGATGCGCAGCGCGACATCGCCGCCACCGTGGCCAACGGCTTTGCCGCCAGCGAGGCGCCGGGGCTGAGCGCCGCGGCGCAAGCCTGGCGCCTGCGCACCCAGGGTGCGGCCAACCTGGCGCTGCCGCAGAGCGATGCGGCGCAGCAGCGCTTTGTCGCGGAAATGACGCCGTGGGCCGGCGAGGCGGCGGCGCGGCTGGGAGTGGCGCCGGAGCTGATCGTGGCGCATGCGGCGCTGGAATCCGGCTGGGGCCAGCGGCCGATCAACGGCGACGGCGGCGACAGCCACAACCTGTTCAGCATCAAGGCCGGTCGCGGCTGGCAGGGCGCGGTGGCGGATGTGCTGACCACCGAGCATGTGAACGGCGAGGCGGTAAAAACGGTGGAGCGCTTCCGCGCCTACCCGGATTACCGCAGCGCCTTCAACGATTACGTGCAGCTGTTGCAGGGCAATCCGCGGTACGCGGCGGTGCAGGGGGTGGGCAGCGATGCGCGGGCGTTTGCCGCGGCGCTGGCCCGTGGTGGCTATGCCACCGACCCGGCCTATGCCGACAAGCTGCAGCAAGTAGCGTCGCGCCTGCTGGCGCAACGCTGAGCAAGACAGGCTGAGTAAGGCAATCAGGGCGCAACGTTGGCCGCATCGGCCGGCGCCACGCTGCCGGCATCCAGCACCACGGCGCTGATGATGCGTTTGCTGGCCAGGTTGCGTACCCGGATCAGCTCGTCGCGGCCGCCGCTTTGCAGCGCCTCGCCCGGCACGCTGACTTCGATGCCGTCGTGGCGGGCGACGATCTGCACCGCCTGGCCGCGCTGGATCAGGATTTGCGGTTGCAGGAAGCGCTGTTGCAGCACCTGGCCGCTGCGAATCGGCCGGCGGGTGGTCTGGCCGGCGGCAATGGCCAGGCTGCCCAGCGCGTCGGGCATGGCGGACAGCTCGCGGTTTTCCGTGCTGACGCTGGCGGCGTCGATGCTCTGGCCGGCGGCGATGTCGCGCTGCGCCACCAGCACCCGGGCGTTCAGCTCAGCGCGCACGATGATGTCGGCGTAGCCGGTGTCGCCGGGGCAGCGCAGGGTAAAGCGCAGCCGCTGCCAGAAGCGGGTGTCGGCGGCGGTGATGCTGTACGGCTGGCTACAGGCCGGCAGGCTGCGCTGTGGCGGCAGCGCCTGCAGCGTGATGCGGGCATCGGCCAGCTGGTGCGTGCTGGCGTAGTCGGCCAGATAGCGGTAGGCGGCCTGTTCAGCCTGCTGCATGGCAGACGGCGTTGCGGCCAACGTGCTGGTGGCCGGCAGTAGCAGCAGCGCGGTACGCAGGTAGTGGGCGAATACGGACATGGTGGTAGGTATCGGTCTGGCCACAAGGCAGGGCCGCAAATTATACGGCCCCGGCAACTGCCGGGGAGGCGAAACAGCAGCAGGCAGTGAGGAAACACAGATGGGGATTCAATTCGAGCAGGCGCTGGGCCTGCATGCCGATGCCCTGCGACTGCGCGCCGAGCGCAGCAAGGTGCTGGCATCGAACATTGCCAACGTCAGCACCCCGGGCTTTCAGGCCCGCGACATGGATTTCCGCGCCAGCATGGAGCAGCTGGCCAGCGGCGACGAGGACGGCATGCTGGCCGTGTCCGATGGCCCGGCACTGGGCTACCGCCGGCCGAACCAGCCCAGCCAGGACGGCAACACCGTCGAGCTGGGGGTGGAGCAGGCCGCCTTTTCGCAAAACACCGCCGATTTCCAGACCAGCCTTGCGTTTCTGAACATGAAGCTCAAGGGCCTGGCCAAGGCCATCAACGGCACTTCCTGAGCATAGAGAGCAAGCATGAGTTTCCGTGATATCGCCCAGATCGCCGGTTCCGCGATGACCGCGCAGAGTATTCGTCTCAACACCATCGCCAGCAACCTGGCCAACGCGCAGAGCGCAGCCGGCAGCGAAAACGCTACCTACCACGCACGCAAGCCGGTGTTTGCCAGCGTGTTCCTGCCGGGGCAGGACTTCGCCGACCGTGGCTCCGCCGCCAAGGTGCAGGTGCTGGACGTGGTGCAAAGCAGCAGCCCGCTGCGCAAATCGTACGAGCCGGACAATCCGCTGGCCAACGCCGATGGCATGGTGTTCTACCCGAACGTGAACCCGGTGGAAGAAATGACCGACATGCTGTCCGCCTCGCGGGCATTCGAAACCAATGTGGAAGTGCTGGCCCGGGTGAAGGGCATGCAGCAGGACCTGTTGAAACTGGGAGAAGGCTGATGCAGGCCACGCTCAACAACAATAGCGCCACCACTGCTAGCGGCAGCAGCGCGGTAGGCGGCAATGGCGACGCCAGCGGGCTGTCGGACATGTTCACCAAGCTGCTGGTGGCACAGATCCAGAACCAGGACCCGCTGCAGCCGTCTGATCCCAGCCAGTTCGTCAGCCAGCTCACCCAGCTGAGCCAGGTAGAGGCGCTGCAGAAGATGGCCAGCCAGTCGGTGGCCAGCAACAGCTCGCTGCAGGGGCTGCAGGTGCTGACCCTGGGCCGCGAAGTGGGCAGCAGCCTGATGGTGAGCACCTCGGCGTTGCAGCTGGGCAGCGAGCCGGTTGCCGGCCGCGTCACGCTGGGCAGCAGCTCGAGCAAGGTGACGCTGCTGCTGACCGGCAGCGATGGCAGCCAGTACCCGCTGGCACTGGGCGCACACCCGGCCGGCGATGTGAACTTCAGTATCGATCCGGCGCAGCATGGCCTGCCGGCCGGCAATTACTCGGTGGCGGTGCAGACCGACACTGGCGTGCTGCCGGCGGTGGAAGTCGCCGGCCGGCTGCAAAGCGTACGCCTGGGCAGCAGCGGCAATGCCGTGCTGACCGTCTCCGGTGTCGGCGCCGTCGACGCATCCGCCATTACCCAGTTCAACGGCCAAGCGGCCAACGTGGCCAGCTGAAAGGACATCCCATGAGCTTCGAAATCGCGCTTTCCGGTATCAATGCCATCAACGACCAGCTCGATACCATCAGCAACAACATCGCCAACTCCGGCACCTATGGCTTCAAGTCGTCGCGCGCCAACTTTGCCTCCGCCTACGCCGGCACCCAGCCGACCGGGGTGCAGATCGGCTCGCTGACGCAATCCATCGCCGTGGGCGGCAGCATCATCTCCACCGGCCGCTCGCTGGATGCCGCCATCCAGGGCCGCGGCTTCTTCGTTACCCGCGATGCCGGCAGCGGCGCTACCCAGTACAGCCGCGTCGGCATTTTCAACGTCGACAAGGATGGCTACCTGACCGACAGCTACGGCAAGCGCGCGCAGGGTTATGCCGCCATTGCCGGCTCCAGTGCGCTGGGCGCCTACGGCGATCTGAGCGTGCCCACTGGCCAGGTGGCGGCCAAGGCCAGCGATACGCTGCAGTACGTCGGCAACCTGTCCGCCGACTGGACGCCGCCGTCGTCGGCGGTGTTCAGCAGCACGGACCCGCTGTCGTTCAACAGCTCGGCGGTATCCACCGTGTACGACTCGCTGGGCGCGCAGCACACCGTCACCCAGTACTTCGTGAAAACCGGCGCCGGCATCGACGTGCACTACGCCTTCGACGGCACCGCGCTGGGCACCACCACCGCGCTGACCTTCGACACCGCCGGCCAGCTCACCGCGCCGGCCGCGCCGGTGGCGCTGAACCTGGGCACCCCGGCCGGTGCCGCGGCGCTGACGGTCAACCTCAGCTATGCCGGCAGCACCCAGTTCGCCGGCCAGGCCACCACCACCGTCAACAGCACCAATGGCTATGCCTCCGGCACGCTGACCGGGGTGTCGCTGGCCGCCGACGGCACCCTGCTGGCGCAGTACAGCAACGGCCAGAAGCAGAGCGCCGGCACCCTGGCGCTGGCCACCTTCCCCAATGAAGACGCGCTGACCGCGGTCAGCGATACCGCCTGGGTGTCTTCCGCCGCTTCCGGCAATGCCTTGCTGTTCACCCCGGGCAGCGGCATGGCCGGCAAGCTGGCCACCGGCGCGCTGGAACAGTCCAACGTCGACGTGACCAGCCAGCTGGTGGGGCTGATGACGGCGCAGCGCAACTACCAGGCCAACAGCAAGGTGATCTCGACCGAGAACGCCATGGTGCAAGCGCTGATGCAGGCGGTGTAAGCCATGGATGCCTTGATCTACACGGTAATGAGCGGCGCCAGCCGCGCGCTGCACGCGCAGCAGGTGCACGCCAACAATATGGCCAATGTGGAAACCACCGGTTTCCGCGCCGACCTGGAAGTGGCGCAGTCGCAGCAGGTGCCGGGCTACGGTTACGACGACCGCCATCTGGCCTCGCTGCAGGCCAATGCGGTCAACGCCGCCAGCGGCACGCTGGTGCAGACCGGCCGCGAGCTGGACGTAGCGGTGCGCGGCCCCGGCTATTTCACCGTTGGCTACCGCGGTGGCGAGGCCTATACCCGCGGCGGCAATTTCGAGGTGGATGCCGATGGCGCGCTGAGCCTGAACGGCCGCCCGGTACTGGGCGACGGCGGCGCCATCGTGCTGCCGCCGTACGACCGGCTGAGCATCGGCCAGGACGGCATGATCAGCATCGTGCCGCCCGGCGGCAGCGAGGCGCAGGCGGTGGACCGCCTGAAGCTGGTGAACCCGCCGGCCGCCGGCGTGGTGAAGAACGAGGCCGGCCTGATCGTGCCGCGCAGCGGCCAGACGCTGGAGGCGGACGACAGCGTGCGGGTACAGGGCGGCCATCTGGAGCGCAGCAATGTGTCGGCAGTGGAAGAGATGCTGCAGACCATGGGCCTGAACCGCGATTTCGAACTGCAGATGCGGCTGTTCAAGGCCGCCGACGGTATGGCCGACAGCGGCAACCGTCTCATTCGTTCCTAAGGAGTCAACATGAATCCGGCAATGTGGATCAGCAAGACCGGCATCCAGGCGGAAGACGCCCGCCTGCAGGCCATCGCCAACAACCTGGCCAACGTCAACACCGTCGGCTTCAAGCGCGACCGCATGGTGTTCGAGGATCTGTTCTACCAGATCGACCAGCAGCCGGGCGCGCAGAACGGTGCCAACAACAGCTCGCCGTCCGGCACCCAGCTGGGCAACGGCACCCGCCTGGTCGGCACCCAGAAGATCTTTACCACCGGCAATCTGCAGACCACCAGCCAGCCGCTGGACGTGGCCATCGTCGGCAACGGTTTCCTGCAGGTGGAAATGGCCGATGGCGACACCGGCTACACCCGCGCCGGCCAGCTGCAGCTGAACGCCGATGGCCGGCTGGTGAACGCGCAGGGCCTGCCGCTGCAGCCGGACATTACCATTCCGGCCAACGCCACCAGCATCACCATCGGCGACGACGGCACCGTGGCGGTAACGCTGCCGGGCAGTACTGCGCCGAGTGAAGTGGGCAAGCTGCAGCTGGCGCATTTCGTCAACCCGACCGGGCTGCTGGCGATGGGCGACAACCTGTTCAAGGAAACCGTGGCCAGCGGCACGCCGACGGTGGGCACGCCGGGCGAGGGCGCCATCGGCAAGCTCAAGCAGGGCGCGCTGGAAGGCTCCAACGTGCAGGTGGTGGAAGAAATGGTGGACATGATCGCCGCGCAGCGCGTGTACGAGATGAACACCAAGGTGCTGTCCGCCTCCGACAACATGCTGCAGTACCTGGCGCAAGCAGCACGATGACGCCGCGTCTGCCCGCCTTGCTGCTCCCGCTGCTGCTGGCCGCCTGCAGCGGGCTGTTGCCGCCGCCGCCGGATGGCAGCTACGACCCGCCGGCGCCGCAGTTGGCCGCACCGCGCGGCCAGTCCGGCGGGCTGTACACCCCGGCCGGCGGCTGGTCGCTGGTGGCAGACCAGCGCGCCTACCGCGTCGGCGACGTGCTTACCGTGCTGCTGCAGGAAACTACCCAGGCCAGCAAATCGGCCGGCACCACCATGGACAAGAACAGCAGCGTGGCGGTGCAGCCGGCAGTGGTGCTGGGCAGCAGCGTGAAGCTGGATGCCTCGCTGGATGCGCAGCGCAAGTTCGATGGCAAGGGCACCAGCACGCAGCAGAACACGCTGCAGGGCGCGGTGACGGTGATCGTGCAGCAGGTGCAGGCCAACGGCCTGCTGCTGGTGAAAGGCGAGAAGAGCCTGACGCTGAACCAGGGCGAGGAAGTGATCCGCCTGTCCGGCTACGTGCGCGCCGGCGACATCGACAGCAACAACCAGGTGTCGTCGCTGCGGGTGGCCAATGCCCGCATCCAGTACTTCGGCAAGGGTGCGCTGGCCGATGCCGGCAACCCCGGCTGGTTGACGCGTTTCTTCAACAGCCCGTGGATGCCGTTCTGATCCGGCTGCGGCCAACCTTATATATGTGTGACACCGTGATGAACCGCGATTCCGTTTTGGGCCGCAGCGTGCTGCTGCTGGCCGCCCTGTTGCTGGCACCGCTGCTGGCGGCGCAGCCGCTGCGCACGCTGGTGAGCGTGGAAGGCATCCGCGACAACCAGCTGCTCGGTTACGGCCTGGTGGTGGGGCTGGCCGGCAGTGGCGACGGCAGCCAGGCCAAGTATGTCGGGCAGTCGGTAAACAACCTGCTGCAGCAGTTCGGCCTCAAGTTGCCGCCGGGCACTTCGCCTACCGCCAAGAACACCGCCGCGGTGATGGTCAGCGCGGTGTTTCCGTCCGGTTATACCCGCGGCCAGGTGATCGACGTGACAGTGTCGTCGCTGGGCGATGCCAAGAGTCTGCGCGGCGGCACGCTGCTGCTGACGCCGCTGCGCGGCGCCGATGGCGAGGTGTATGCGCTGGCGCAGGGCAATCTGGTGGTGCCGGCGGTGGCAGCGGTGGGCAACAGCGGCTCCAGCGTCACCGTCAACCTGCCTACCGCCGGGCGTATTCCCCGCGGCGCCAGTATCGAGCGCGAGATTGCCACCGATTTTGACAGCAAGCCGACGGTGAAGCTGAGCCTGAAACGACCTAACTTCCAGACCGCCACCAATATCGTCAACACCGTGAATCGCCAGTTCGGCCGCATCGCCAGTACCCGCGATGCCACCTCGGTGGAGGTGCAGGCGCCGGTGGACCCGACCCAGCGCGTGGCGTTTGTGGCGCGGCTGAATGCGCTCAATGTGGAGGTGGGCAGCGAGGTGCCGAAGGTGATCTTCAACACCCGCACCGGCACCGTGGTGGTGGGCGAGGGCGTGCGGGTACGGCCGGCGGCGGTGTCGCACGGCGTGCTGAAGGTGGTGATCTCGGAAGGCTACAACGTCAGCCAGCCCAATGCCTTCGGCCGCGGCGACACCACGGTGACGCCGTCGTCCAGCATCCAGGTGGAGCAAGGGGTTGGCCGCATGTTCAAGTGGCCGTCCGGTGTCGGGTTGCAGACCATCATCGATACCGTCAACAGCACTGGCGCCACGCCGGACGACATCATGGCCATTCTGCAGGCGCTGGACGAAGCCGGCGCCATCGACGGCGAACTGGTGGTGATCTGATGAAGACGACTTTTGCTGGCGGGCTGACCGCCACTGAGCAACTGCCGGCCATCGACGGCGCGGCATTGGCGGCGGTGACGCCCGAGTATCGCCAGCAACTGGAAACGGCGGCGGTGAAGTTCGAGGGCATGTTCATCAAGCAGCTGCTGCAGGAAATGCGCAAGGGCGGCGAGGCGTTCAGCGACGAGGACAGCATTTTCAACAACCGGCGCGAGCGCGACATGCTGGATTTCGCCGACAACCAGGTGGCCGACAGCCTGGCTTCGCAGCGCGCCTTCGGCATTGCCGACATGATCGTGCGGCAGATGCTGCCGTCTGCGCCGGCTGCCGGCGGCAAGGACAGCGAAGGTTGATTTAAGTTTGGGCGGCGCTTGGTCGCCCTGAGAGCAAAAGACCTTAACGGTATTCCCCATGAGCATGATCAATATCGCGCTGTCCGGCGCCGTGGCGTCGCAGGCGGCGCTGAACGCCAGCAGCCAGAACATCGCCAACGTGATGACGCCCGGCTACACCCGGCAGGGCGTGCTGCTGACGGCGCAACAGCCGTTGATGTCCGGCGCCGTCACCGCCGGCAGCGGCGTGCAGGTCACCTCGCTGCTGCGCTTTGCCGACAGCTACAAGAGCCAGCAGCTGTGGGCGGCCAACTCGCAGCTGGGCGCGCACGACACCATGCAGCCGTATCTGACGCAGCTGGAACAGGTGATGAACAGCAGCACCGCCAGCATCAACGTTGGCCTCGACGGTTTCTTCCGCGCCTTGAATGCCGCCAGCGTGGATCCGTCCTCCAGCCCGCTGCGGCAGCAGGTGCTGACCTCGGCCGGCGCGCTGGCGCAAAGCTTCAACAGCCTGTCGCAGGTGCTGGTGAACCAGCGCACGGCGGTGGATGCGCAGCGCGGCAGCATGGTGACGCAGATCAACTCGTTGAGCAGCGCGGTGGCCAAGCTCAATCAGGAAATCACCGCGGCGCAGGCGCGCGGCATCAATGCCTCCGGCCTGATCGACCAGCGCGATCTGTCCATCGACGAGCTGGCCAAGCTGGCGGGGATTCAGGTGATGGATCAGCCCAACGGCGCGCGCAATGTGGCGCTGCTCAGCGGCCCGCCGCTGGTGGCCGACGGTCTGGCCGCCACGCTGGCGGTGCAGGGCACGGCCAGCGGCGCGCAAGTGCTGACGCTGCAGTTTGCCAAGGAGAGTTTCACCCTCAGCGACGCGCAGATGGGCGGCCAGCTGGGCGGCCTGGGGCAGATGGAACAGCAGGTGCTGGTGCCGCTGCAGCAATCGCTGACCGACATGGCTGCCGGCGTGGCGGGCGGCGTCAACGCGCAGCTGGCCGCCGGCTTTACCCCGGCCGGTGCGGCCGGTGGGGCGCTGTTCAGCTTTACCCCGGGCAGCAGCAGCCCGCTGGCAGTGGTCGCCGGGTTGCAGGCGCAGGACCTGGCGTTTTCCGGCAATGCCGGCACGCCGGGCGACAGCAGCAATCTGCTGCAGATCATCGGCCTGCGTGGCCAGGCGCTGAGCATCAGCGGCCTGGGTTCGGTGACGCTGGGCGATGCCTACACCCAGTTGCTGGGCCGGCTGGGCACCCAGAGCCAGCAGAACCAGACCGCGCTGACCACCGCGCAAACCGTACGTACCCAGGCCGAGGAAAGCTGGAAATCCACCAGCGGCGTCAGCCAGGACGAAGAAGCTACCAACCTGGTGCAGTACCAGCAGATGTACCAGGCCAACATGAAAGTCATTGCCGTGGCCAACCAGCTGTTCGACAGCACCATGGCCATGATGTCCTGAGGATAGTCAGCATGCGTATCGCCAGCACCCAGTACAGCGCCACCATGAATCACGCCCTGCAGCTTGCCAGCGGCCACATGGCCGACCTGATGCAGCAGATGGCCACCGGCCAGCGCATCCTGCGGCCATCGGATGAGCCGGTGACCAGCGTGCGGCTGGCCCGGCTGGAGCGCGAAGATGCCGCCCTGAGCCAGTACCGCGACAATATCGGCGCGCTGCGGACCCGGTTGACCAAGAACGAGGCACTGATGGACGGCATGGTCAAGGACATGCAGCAGGCGCGCGATCTGCTGGTGTGGGCATCGGACAACGGCGGCAACAGCAATCCGGACGTGGCGGCGATGGCCGACTCGCTGGCCGCGCTGCGTGACAGCCTGTACTACAGCGTCAACAGCCGCGACGACGAAGGGCACTACCTGTTTTCCGGCACCGCCAGCAACCAGGCCACGGTGAGCTTCAACGCTGCCGCGGCGGCCGGCAGCCGCTACGCGTTTGGCGGCAATACCAGCCCGCAGCTGGTGATGGTGGGCAATGGCGTTACCCAGGCGGCCAACGTCAGCCTGGACGACATGGCCACGCTGCTGAACCAGCTCGACAGCACCATCGCCGTATTGCAGGCGCCGGGGCTGGATATCCTCAACCCGGCCACCCAGGCCAGCATCAAGGGCAGTCTGGACCAGGTGGACAGCAGCCTGAGCGTGGTGGCCGCCAAGATCGCGCAGCAGGGCGGCGCACAGAACACGCTGCAGACGCTGGACGATAGCCACGCCAACGTCAGCCTGTCCAACCAGCAGGCGGCGCTGACGCTGGGGCAGCTCGATTACGGCAAGGCCGCGGTGGAGCTGAACGGCTACACCACCGCGGTGCAGGCGACGCAGAAGGTGTATGGCCGCGTCAGCCAGCTGTCGCTGTTTGACGCGCTGTAAGGCGGGGGCTCAGCCAGATGAAGCTACAGCCAACGTTTGCCGATAGCAGCAGCGCCCTGGCCGGTAGTGGTGGCATCCATGCCACCGGCCGGCAGCCGGCCGCGCGCGACGTTGGCCGCATGGCCAGCGCGGCCGCCACGACGCCACCGCGCAATGCACCACTGAACAATGAACGCGGACTCAATGCCCAGGTCACCGCCGCGCAGCAGGCGCTGGGCTTTCTCGACCAGACCGCCAGCCGGCTACAGGCGCTGAAGCAGGAGCTGGGTGCGCGGCTGGCCGGCCGCCCGGGCGATCCGGCCGGGCTGGCGCAGCGGCTGGAGGCGTTTGCCGCCGGCTGGTCGCGGCGCAGCCGGGAAACCAGCGGCAGTCTGGATGCCCGGCTGGGGCTGGTGCCGCCGGGCGAGGCGCGGCGCGAGTTCCGCCTGCGCGGGCTGGATCTGCAGGCGCTGCAGCAGGGCGGGGCGGAAACGCTCAGTTTTTACCCGGACGGCGTCGGCAAGCCGGCGCAGTCGGTGCTGATCGACGCCGGTATGTCGGCGGAGCAGATCGTGCAGCGTTTCAATAAAGGGCTGGCCGCCGCCGGCATCCGCGCCCGTCTGGCCGAGGACGGTGAGCTGAGTCTGAGTGTGGCCGAGGCCGACTGGCAGGGAGTGGTGGACAAGCTACAGCTCAAGGGCGACGGCATCCGTTTCCCCGGTGGCCAGGCGCACCGCGTGCGGGTGGAGGCGCAGGGCGAGGCGATCGAGCCTGCTGGCTGGCACAGCAACGATATTGCCGGCTTGCGCCGTACCCTGCAGCAGGTGGTCAGCGCCATCGCCCAGGTGGAGCAGGCGCGCGAGCGGGTTAAGCTGGCGCTGGAACGCGCCGCGCGCATGATCGAGGCGGCGCGCGACAGTGGCGACAGCGACTGGGCGCAGGCGTTTACCGATGATTTCAACCAGACGCTGCAGCAGGGTGGCAGTTATGCGCTGCTGAGCAATGTCGCCCCGGCGTTGATCGGCATCAGCCGCTACCGGGTGGTGTCGCTGTTGGCGCTGTAATGCCGCCGCGTCCACTCATGTTGCCACGCGCCGTCTGGCTACTGTTGCTGCTGACGTTGGCCGCATTGGCCGGCTGTGCCGCCCAGCCGGACGAGCAGCTCGCCATCCAGCACATCAGTCAGTACGAGGACATTGCCGGAGTGGCGCGCGCCGACAGCTTCCGGCTGGCGCGGATGGAGGCCATCGGCGACAAGCGTTACATCCTGTACTTTGCCTATGAGGTTCGCGCCGAGAGCGATTTTGAGAGCGCGGTGCTGAAGCTGGTCGACCTGATCGATGCCAAGCCGCAGCATTACTACCCGCCGCAGCTGCATGGCAAGCTTGGCCAGCTGCTGCAGGGGACGGCGGCGGCCGACACGCTGGCGCCGGAGCGGCTGCCGCACAGCTTCAGCCAGTATCTGCAGGCGGACAGTGCGACGGCCTATCAGGACAAGCTGGCGTATCTGCAGCTGGCGATCTATGCCGCCCGCGCCTACGGCTTTCGGCCGGATACCGAGCGGGGCGAGTTGCTGGAGGAGCGCAATATGCGGGTGCCGTTCTACCGCTCCCGTACCCAGGGCTGGCTGCCGGCGTATCGCTAGTTATTCGTCTTCGTCGCCGTGGTGCAGCGCGTTATCCACCGCCTTGCGCGTCAGGTGCGGGGCGAACAGTTCCACGAAGGTGTAGGCGTAGCCGCGCAGGTAGGCATCCTTGCGAATGCCGATCTTGGTGGTGGACGGCTCGAACAGGTGGCCGGCTTCGCGCGCATCCAGCCCCTGGTCCTGTTCTGGCTCGAACGCCATGCTGGCGATGATGCCGATACCCAGCCCCAGCCGCACATAGGTCTTGATCACGTCGGTGTCGATGGCGGTGAGCACCACGTTGGGGGTGAGGCCGGCGTTGTGGAACGACTGGTTGATCTTGGAGCGGCCGGCAAAGGCGAAATCGTAGGTAATGATCGGGTAGGCGGCGATGTCGGCCAGCGTCATCGGACGCTCCAGCGCCAGCAGCGGGTGCCCCTTGGGCGCCACCACGCTACGGTTCCATTCGTAGCACGGCAGCATCGCCAGTTCCTTGTACAGCGAGATGCCCTCGGTGGCGATGGCCAGGTCGGCCTCGCCGGACACCACCATGTCGCAGATCTGCGTCGGGCTGCCCTGTTTGATCGACAGCCGTACCTTGGGGTAGCGCTGCACGAATTCGGCGATCACCGTCGGCAGCGCATAGCGCGCCTGGGTGTGGGTGGTGGCGATGGTCAGCGCGCCTTCGGCCTCGCGCGAGAACTCTTCGCCCACGCGCTTCAGGTTCTGCGCCTCGCGCAGGATGCGCTCGGAGATGCGCAGCACCTCCTTGCCCGGCTCCGATACCGCGACTACGCGCTTGCCGTTGCGGATGAACACCTGGATACCGAGTTCGTCCTCCAGCAGGCGAATCTGTTTGGAAATGCCGGGCTGCGAGGTGTGCAGCTTTTCTGCGGCCTCGGATACGTTCAAACCCTGTTTGGCGACTTCGACCAGATAACGCAATTGCTGGAGTTTCATCGGCGTGCTCTTAAAACCGTTAGTAATTAAATACTAACACAATATTCTTTTCGGACTTAAAGGCTTTGGCTACTATCGCAAGCTCTGAACGTATGCCCCGGAGGCACCCGATGAGCCTTGCCGAGAAGCTCGCCCGTACCGAAGCGCTGCTGAAAGACATCGCCGCCAAGCATGGCAAGGTGGCGCTGGCCAACAGCTTTGGTGCCGAAGACATGGTGCTGACGCACCTGATCGCCACCCTGAACCTGCCGATCGGCATTTTCAGCCTGGACACCGGCCGTCTGCCGGTGGAAACCTATACCCTGATGCAGCAGGTGGGCGAACGCTACCCGGCGTATCCGATCCGCGTGTTCTACCCGGATGCCACGGCGCTGGAAGCCTATGTCAACCAGAACGGCATCAATGCCTTCTATAACAGTGTTGAGCTGCGCAAATCCTGTTGCCACATCCGCAAGATCGAGCCGCTCAAGCGCGCGCTGTCCGGGCTGGATGGCTGGATCACCGGCCTGCGCCGGCAGCAATCGCTGACCCGTGTCGATCTGCCGGAAGCCGAGTTCGATGCCGACAACGGCCTGATGAAATACAACCCGCTGCTGGACTGGACCGAAAAAGAGGTGTGGGAGTACATCCGCGCCAATGACGTGCCGTACAACAGCCTGCACGACAAGCATGTGCCGTCCATCGGCTGTGCGCCCTGTACCCGTCCCATCGCCGTGGGCGAGGACATCCGTGCCGGTCGCTGGTGGTGGGAGAACCCGGACAGCAAGGAGTGCGGCCTGCATGTGAAGGCCAGCCCGCTCAAGCGCCCAGAGTAAGCCCGCAATAACCAAAGGTTGGCCGCATCCGGCGGCCCGCCTGATAAAGAGAGTTTCTGCATGTACAAGTACGATGAAGTGGACCACCGGCTGGTGCGTGAACGGGTTGCCCAGTTCCGCGACCAGACCCGGCGTTTCCTGGCGGGCGAACTGAGCGAAGACGAGTTCCGTCCGCTGCGCCTGATGAACGGCCTGTATGTTCAGCGTCATGCGCCGATGCTGCGCGTGGCCATTCCCTACGGTCACCTGAACAGCACCCAGCTGCGCAAGCTGGCGCACATCGCCCGTAGCTACGACAAGGATTACGGCCACTTCACCACCCGCCAGAACATGCAGTTCAACTGGCCGGCGCTGGAAAACGTGCCGGACATCCTGGCCGAGCTGGCGGAAGTGGAAATGCACGCCATCCAGACCTCCGGCAACTGTGTGCGCAACACCACCACCGACGCCTTTGCCGGCGTGGCCGCCGACGAGCTGATCGACCCGCGGCCGTACTGCGAAATCATCCGCCAGTGGAGCACGCTGCATCCGGAGTTCGCCTACCTGCCGCGCAAGTTCAAGATCGCGGTATCCGGCAGCGTGGAAGACCGTGCCGCCACCTGGGTGCACGACATCGGCCTGCACGTGGTGCGTAGCGAGGATGGCGAGATCGGCTTCCGCGTCATCGTCGGTGGCGGCCTGGGCCGTACCCCGATGGTGGGCAAGGTGGTGCGCGAGTTCCTGCCGACCTGCCATCTGCTGACCTACCTGGACGCGGTGCTGCGCGTGTACAACCGCTTTGGCCGTCGCGACAACAAGTACAAGGCCCGCATCAAGATCCTGGTACAGGCGATGACAGTGGAGGCGTTCGCCGCCAAGGTGGAAGACGAATGGCTGCACCTGAAGGATGGTCCGGCCACCCTCAGCGATGCCGATGTGGCCTACTACGCCGCCTTCTTTACCGATCCGAGCTACGAGGCGCTGGCGGCCAACCCGGCCGAGTTCGTGGCGCAGCAGGCCAGCGAGCCGGCGTTTGCCCGCTGGCTGGCGCGTAATACCCATGCTCACAAGCAGCCGGGCTACCGCTCGGTGGTGCTGTCGCTGAAAAAGACCGGCGTGCCGCCGGGCGACATTACCGCGGCGCAGATGGATGTGGCCGCCGATCTGGCCGACCGCTACAGCTTTGGCGAGCTGCGCGTGGCGCACGAGCAGAACCTGATTCTGGCCGACGTGAAGGAAAGCGATCTGTACCAGGTCTGGCTGCAGGCGAAACAGCATGGCTTCGCCACGCCGAACATCGGCCTGCTGACCGATATCGTGTGTTGCCCGGGCGGCGATTTCTGTTCGCTGGCCAATGCCCGCTCCATTCCGGTGGCGGAGGCGATCCAGCGCAAGTTCGACGACCTCGACTACCTGTTCGACCTGGGCGACATCGACTGCAACTTCTCCGGCTGCATGAACGCCTGTGGTCACCACCATATCGGCAACATCGGCATCCTCGGCGTGGATAAGAACGGCGAGGAGTGGTACCAGATCACACTGGGTGGCAGCCAAGGCAACCAGTCCGCCATCGGCAAGGTGATCGGGCCGTCGTTCGCCCAGGCCGACGTGCCGCTGGCATTCGAAAAAATCATGCAGCTTTACCTTGAGCAACGTCTCGCGGGTGAGCGTTTTATCGAGACCGTGCGCCGTATCGGCCTGGTCCCGTTCAAGGAGCGTGTATATGCAAAACTTGATTAAGCAGGGCGTGATCGCTACCGACGACAGCTGGCAGCTGCTGCGCGCAGAAGATGCGGCGTTTGCTGCCGACGATGACGTGATCCTGCCGCTGGCCCGCTTTCTGCAAGTGCAGGGCGGGGAACATCGCGGCGGTTTGGCGGTCTTGCTGGCTCCGGACAGCGATCCGCTGGCCTTGCAGCCGCATCTTGCCGATCTGCCGCTGATCGCCATCGATTTCCCGGCTTTCGCCGACGGCCGTGGCTACAGCATTGCACGCCTGCTGCGCGAACGGCTGGCCTACCGTGGCGAACTGCGTGCCGTCGGCGATGTGCTGCGCGATCAACTGTCGTACATGGCGCAGGTTGGTTTTGATTCCTTTGCCATTCGCGAAGATCGCTCGGCGGCGGAAGCGCTGGACGGGCTGGCCGACTTCAGCGAGCAGTACCAGGGCACCGTGCTCAAGCCGGTACCGCTGCTTAAACGGCGTGTTTCAAATTAAGGTGTGGCAAAACAGCAACTATTCTGGCCTGCTTCGGCAAAATGGCACGCCAAAGTGTTGCTTTTTTCACGACTATTTAAAGATGCGACATTGACATGTGGTTTGCCGGTTTCCTATAGTCACGAAAGATGCGTTTGTTTTACTTAACCAGACGCGAGCGTGATAACTGGATTCAGCCTGTTATCTTTAAAATGCGCTTTTTAAAGAGCAGGCAGTCACACTGTGATGCTTGCATCAACTTAGAGGATCTCACATGAAAAATTCGATCAAACTGAGCGCCCTGCTTGCTTCCCTGCTGGTTTCCGCTGCTGCACTGGCTGCACCGAACCAGGGTTATTCTGTTGATGGTCAGCTGACCAACGTTATCAAGAATGCCTACGGCGAATGCTGGCGCCTGCCGACCACCTACGACAAGGCTCGTGATGGCCTGGTTGAGTGTGGCGACCGCGCTCCGGTAGTTGCTGCTGCTCCGGTTGCTCCGGCCCCGGTTGCTCCGGCTGCGCCGAAGTATGTAACCAAGAGCGTTAGCCTGTCCGCTGAAGGCCTGTTCGAATTCAACAGCGCCAAGATCATCGAAGGCAACCAGCAGCTGAACGACCTGGTTGGCAGCCTGAAGGCCGACAGCCAGCTGAAGTCCGTTGCCATCACTGGTCACACCGACTACCTGGGTTCCGAGAAGTACAACCAGGCACTGTCCGAAAAGCGTGCTAACGCTGTGAAAGACTACTTCGTTGCCGCCGGCATCGCTGCTGACAAGGTTTCCGCTGTAGGCAAGGGCGAATCCGAAGCCAAGCTGACTGCAGAATGCACCGCCAAGAAGTTCAAGAAGCGTGCTGACCTGATCGCCTGCCTGGCCGGCGATCGCCGTTTCGACGTAACCGTTGAAACCGCCAAGCAAGAAGAAGTGAAGTAATCGGCTAAATCGCTGATCTTCATTGCAAAAGCCCCGGGATTCCCGGGGCTTTTTGTTTGGGGGTTTTGCTGGCGTTGTGAGGGTTGGCTGGTTAAAATCGCCCTTTACCTTGTTTTCGTGTAGCCATGCGTGCGTTTCTGGGAAATCCCTGCCGTTTTGACCTGCCGCCCTGTGCCTTGACCATAGGCAATTTCGATGGCGTGCATCTGGGACACCAACGCATGCTTGCCCGCTTGCGCGACGAGGCGGATGCGCGTGGCCTGCCCACGGCGCTGCTGACGTTCGAACCGCATCCGCGTGAATTCTTTGCCAAGGGCCAGCCGCCGGCGCGCCTGGCCGTGCTGCGCGACAAGCTGCAGTTTCTGGCGCAGGGAAACCTGGTCGATTACGTGTTCATCTACCGCTTCAACCATGCGTTTTCGCGCATGGCGGCGGAAGACTTCGTGCAGCAGGTATTGCTGCAGGAGTTGAAAAGCCGCTACCTGCTGATCGGCGACGATTTCCAGTTTGGCGCCGACCGCAAGGGCAATTTCGAGTTGCTGCAGAACTGCCGTGACTTCGTCACCGAGGCGATGCCGTCGGTGCTGGTGGCCGGCGAGCGCGCCTCCAGCACCCTGGTACGCGACAGGTTGGCCGCCGGCGATCTGGATAGCGCCGCCCGCCTGCTGGGGCGCCCGTACCAAGTGTCCGGCAAGGTGATGCACGGCCAGAAGCTGGGGCGCACTATCGGCTTTCCCACCGCCAATGTACACCTACCGCACCGCCGTCCGCCGCTGGAAGGCGTGTTCGTGGTACAGGTGGATACCCCGCACGGGCGTCTGGGCGGTGTGGCCAGCCTCGGCAAGAACCCGACGGTGACCGACAGCCAGCACTACAAGCTGGAAGTCCATCTTTTCGATTATCAGGGCGAGTTGTACGGCCAACGTTTGACCGTGCACTTCCTGCACAAGCTGCGCGACGAAGCGCGCTACGACGATTTGAACGAGCTGGTGGCGCAGATTGAACGCGACGCCGCCAGCGCCAAAACCTATTTGAACAGTTTGCAACGAGATCAGGCATGAGCATCGACTACCGCAAGACCGTAAACCTGCTGGACACCCCGTTTCCCATGCGTGGTGACCTGGCCAAACGTGAACCGGGCTGGCTGAAAAGCTGGCAGGAACAGCAGCGCTACCAGAAGCTGCGCAAGATTGCGGCCGGTCGTCCCAAGTTCATCCTGCATGACGGCCCACCGTATGCCAACGGCGATATCCATATCGGCCACGCCGTCAACAAGGTGTTGAAGGACATCATCGTCCGCTCCAAGACTCTGTCCGGCTTTGACGCGCCGTACGTGCCGGGCTGGGACTGCCACGGCCTGCCGATCGAACTGATGGTGGAAAAACTGCACGGTAAGGATATTCCGGCCGCCAAGTTCCGTGAGCTGTGCCGCGAGTACGCCAGCGAGCAGATCGCGCGTCAGAAGAAGGACTTCATCCGCCTGGGCGTGCTCGGTGACTGGGACAATCCCTACCTGACCATGGCGTTCAAGACCGAAGCCGACATCGTGCGTACCCTCGGCAAGGTCTATGAAAACGGTTACCTGATGAAGGGCGAGAAGCCGGTGCACTGGTGTATCGAGTGCGGCTCCGCGCTGGCCGAAGCCGAGGTGGAATACGAGGACAAGACCTCGCCGGCGATCGACGTCGGTTTCAAGGTGCTGGAAGGCGACAAGTTGGCCGCAGCCTTCGGCCTGGCCGGCAGCGTGGATGACTCTTACGCGGTGATCTGGACCACCACGCCGTGGACCTTGCCGGCCAACCAGGCGGTGGCGGTGAGCGCCAGCCTGACCTACCAGCTGATCGACACCCCCAAGGGCAAGCTGATCCTGGTGAAGGAACTGGCCGAGTCGGCACTGAAGCGTTACGGCTTCGAAGGCGCGTCGGTGCTGGGCGAAGCGGTGGGTGAAAAGCTGGACATGATCCACCTGCAACACCCGTTCTACAGCCGTGAAGTGCCGATCATCTGCGGCGATCACGTGACTACCGATGCCGGTACCGGCTTGGTGCACACCGCGCCGGCGCACGGTCTGGAAGACTTCCAGGTCGGCCAGCAGTACGGCCTGCCGGTAGAAAACCCGGTAGCCGACAACGGCCGCTACAAATCCACTACCGAGCTGTTCGCCGGTCTGTCGGTGTGGGAAGCCAACCCGAAAGTGATCGACACGCTGATCGAAAAAGGCAACCTGATCCAGCAGGACAAGCTGCTGCACAGCTACCCGCATTGCTGGCGCCACAAGACGCCGATCATCTTCCGCGCCACCGCGCAGTGGTTCATCGGCATGGATCAGGCCGGCAACGACAGCCAGGTGCTGCGCGAGCGCGCCAAGCAGGCGGTGGACAGCACCGAATTTTTCCCGGCCTGGGGCCGTGCCCGTCTGGAAGCGATGATCGGCAACCGCCCGGACTGGTGCGTATCGCGCCAGCGCAACTGGGGCGTGCCGATGACTTTCTTCGTGCACAAGGAAACTGGCGAGCTGCACCCGGATTCCGCCGCGCTGCTGGAACAGGTGGCGCTGCGCATCGAGCAACAGGGTATCGAAGCCTGGTTCAGCCTGGATGCGGCCGAACTGCTGGGTGAGGATGCGGCCAACTACCGCAAGCTCAGCGACACCCTGGACGTGTGGTTCGATTCCGGCTCCACCCATTTCGCGGTGCTGAAGCAGCGTGCGGAACTGGCGTGGCCGGCCGACCTGTACCTGGAAGGCTCCGACCAGCACCGCGGCTGGTTCCAGTCGTCGCTGCTCACCGGCTGCGCCACCATCGGCCGCGCGCCGTACCAGCAGCTGTTGACCCACGGCTTCGTGGTGGATGGCAAGGGCATGAAGATGTCCAAGTCCAAGGGCAACGTGGTGGCACCGCAGAAAGTGAACGATACCCTGGGCGCCGACATCCTGCGCCTGTGGGTGGCTTCCACCGACTACTCCGGCGAGCTGGCGATCTCCGACGAGATCCTTAAGCGCGTGACCGAAAGCTACCGTCGCCTGCGCAACACCATCCGCTTCCTGCTGGCCAACCTGTCGGATTTCGACCCGATGGAAAACGCCGTGCCGTACGAACGCCTGGCCGAGATCGACCGCTACGCGCTGATGATGGCCAAGGAAATGCAGGAGAAAGTGACCGGCGAACTGTACCCGCGCTACGCCTTCCACCACGCGATGCAGGAGATCGTGAACTACTGCTCGGAAGACCTGGGTGCCTTCTACCTGGACGTGCTGAAAGACCGCCTGTACACCACCAAGGCCGACAGCCATGCCCGCCGCAGCGCGCAGACCGCGCTGTACCACATCACCCGCAGCCTGTTGCTGTTGCTGTCGCCGGTGCTGTGCTTCACCGCCGACGAAGCTTGGCAAGTGATGCTGGGCAGCGAGGAAGAAACCCCGCTGTTCCATGTGTGGCATGAGTTCCCGAACCCGACAATTGGCGCAGAAGACGCGCTGGTGGCCAAGTGGCAGCAGATTCGCGCCTTCCGCGCCGAGGTGAACAAGCAGATCGAGGCGCTGCGCAGCGCCGAGCAGCTGGGGTCCTCGTTGCAGGCCGAGCTGGAGGTGGTCGCTGCCGGCGAGCTGTTCCAACAGCTGGCCAGCCTGGGCGATGACCTCAAGTTCGTGCTGATCGTATCGCGCGTGAGCCTGATCGAAGGTGCCGAAACCCGTATCACGGTAGCGGCGTCCGCGCATGCCAAGTGCGATCGCTGCTGGCACTACCGTGCCGATGTCGGCAGCCACGCCGGCCACGAAACCGTGTGCGGCCGCTGCGTAGACAACATCGATGGAGCGGGTGAGGCGCGTGTCCATGCTTAAAGCGTGTTCTGTGGCGGCCGGCGAATCGGCCGCCAAGCGCAGCTTGCGCTGGTTTACCATCGCGTTGATCGTGATCGTGCTGGATCAGCTGACCAAGATCTACTTCAATGGCAGCTACCAGTACGGCGAGCAGCGCGAGGTGATCCCGGCCGTGCTCAACTTCACCCTGCTGTACAACCCGGGGGCGGCGTTCAGTTTTCTGGCCGGTGCCGGTGGTTGGCAGAAGTTCTTCTTCACCGGGCTGGCGTTTGCGGTTTCCGGCTGGCTGGGCTGGCATATCGTCAAGGGCAGCTTCAGCTGCCTGATGAACCTGGCGGCGTCGTTCATCATCGGTGGCGCGCTGGGCAATGTGATCGACCGCCTGATCCACGGTCACGTGATCGATTTCATCCAGGTGCACTGGCAGCAGAGCTGGTACTACCCGGCGTTCAACGTGGCCGACAGCTTCATCTGTGTCGGCGCGGCGCTAATGGTGCTGGACAGCCTGCGCAAGCCGCAGCACTGACCCGTTGGCCGCGTTGCGGCCAACCTTTTCTTGCAAGGACATTCCGATGACGAAAACCATCATGCTGGCCAACCCGCGCGGCTTCTGCGCCGGGGTGGACCGTGCCATCGCCATCGTCGAACGTGCGCTGGAGTTGTACGGCGCGCCGATCTACGTGCGTCACGAGGTGGTGCACAACCGTTTCGTGGTGGAAAACCTGCGCGCCAAGGGCGCGGTGTTCATCGAGGAACTGAAGGATGTGCCGGCTGGCAGCACGCTGATCTACTCCGCGCATGGCGTGCCGTTGTCGGTGCGGCAGGAGGCCGAGGCGCTGGGGCTGACGGTGTACGACGCGACCTGTCCGCTGGTGACCAAGGTGCACGTGGAGGTGAAGCGCATGCACCAGGCCGGCATGGAAATCATCATGATCGGCCACGCCGGTCATCCGGAGGTGGAAGGCACCATGGGCCAGGTGGGCGACCGCATGTACCTGGTGGAAACCGCTGCCGATGTGGCCACGCTGCAGGTGCAGGACCCGACGCAACTGTCCTACGTCAGCCAGACCACGCTGTCGGTGGACGAGACCCACGACATCATCGCCGCGCTGAAGGCACGCTTTCCGGCCATCCACAGCCCGAAGAAGGACGATATCTGCTACGCCACGCAGAACCGCCAGGACGCGGTGAAAGTGCTGGCCGACGAGTGCGACATCGTGGTGGTGGTCGGCTCGCCCAATAGCTCCAACTCCAATCGCCTGCGCGAAGTGGCGGCGCTGCGCGGCGTGGATGCCTATATGGTGGACAACGCCAGCCTGTTGCAGCCGCAATGGTTTGCCGGCAAGCAGCGGGTGGGGGTGACTGCCGGTGCCAGCGCGCCGGAAGTGCTGGTGCAGGCGGTGATCGAGCAGATCAAGGCTTACGGTGCCAACAGCGTCAGCGAGCTGGACGGGGTGGAGGAGAGCATCACCTTCGCCTTGCCGCCGGGCCTGCGCGAGCCGAAAGGCGGCAGCGCGGGCTAGCTTCCCACCGCAGCCAACACATGCGGCCAACCTTGCGTGAGCATGGTTGGCCGTTTTTTATACCGCCACGGCAAGACCCTGGCAGGCTCCGCGCCATGCCGGCCACAACGTTGGCCGCAGGTTTGCGCGCTGCGGCCTGCTGCGGGCAACCGCCGCCGCCCGTGCCGCAATGGCCGGCGTCGCGGCGTTTTCGTCGCCGCCGCTCCCGCCTACGCCAGCTGCTGCCGTGGCAGCGGCAGCTTCTGTAGCAGCAGCCCGGCGAGGATCAGCCCCAGCCCGGCCAGCGTGCTGGCCAGGATCGGTTCGCCCAGCAACAGGTTGATCAGGAACAGCGACAGCAGCGGCGACAGGAAGATCAGGTTGGCAATGCGCGCGGTGCTCTGCGTCAGCTTCATCGCCGACAGCCATAGCACGAAGGTAAAGCCCATCTCCAGCATGCCGACATAGGCGGCACCGGCAAGGCCTTGCCACGCCACCGGCTGCAGTTCGCCGCGCAGCGCGCACCACAGCAAGGTCAGCGGCAGCGACAGCAGGAAGTTGAGGGTCAGGCCGAGCACCGGCTCGCGTTCGTCGCGGGTATTGAACAGCCAGTAGCCGGCCCACAGCAGGGTGGACAGCAGCGCGAAACCGACACCGGGCAGATTGCTGAACTGCAGCGCGAACGGTGCGCCACGGGTGGCAATGGTCAGCACCCCGCTGTAGCACACCACCGCGGCGATGGCGTCCTGCGCGCGCAGACGCTGGCCCAGCACCGGCACCGCCAGCAGGGTCATGGTCAGTGCCCAGGTGTAGTTCAGCGCCTGTGCCTCCTGCGCCGGCAGCAGCGCATAGGCCTGGAACAGGATCAGGTAGTACACAAACGGGTTGACCGTCCCCAGCAGCAGCGAGCGGCGCCAGTGCTGGCGCAGCGCCGGTAGCAGTTGTCCCAGGCGGCGCTGCCAGCCCAGGATGGCGAGCAGCGACAGCAATGAAAACACGCTGGCGTACAGCAGCAGCTGCGCCGGCGACAGGTGTTGCAGACTGATCTTGAAAGCGGTGGCGACGGTGGACCAGGCAAGAACGGCGGACAGACCAAACAGATAGGCTTTACTTTGCTGCTTCAAAACAACGGGGCTCCGGCAGGGCTGACACGGCGGTTCAGCTCGCGTGTCATCAAAGGTAATAAGGTGGCGGCGGTAAGGCCGATGGGGCCGCCCGCCTGTTCGCTGTAATGCTCGCCGGCGCTGGCATGCACGTCGGCGGCCAGATGGGCGGCATCCAGCGGCGACAGCCCTTGCGCCAGCAGCGCGACAATGGCGCCGGCAAGGATATCACCCTGGCCGGCCACCGCCAGCGACGGGCTGCCGCGGCGCAGCAGGCGATAAGGTTGGCCGTACTGCGCCAGCAGCGTGCCGCAGCCCTTGAGCAGTACCACGCAGCCAAAGCGGCGCGCCAGCTCGCGCACCGCACCGACGCGGTCGGCCTGGATGGCGGCGGTATCGACATCCAGCAGGCGGGCGGCTTCGGTGGGGTGCGGAGTGAGGATGGTGGCGCCGTGGCGCTGCAGCAGCTGCTGCTGTAGGGCGTGATCGGCGGCCAGCAGGTTGAGGCCGTCGGCATCCAGCAGCAGGGTGCCCGCATGCGGCAGCGCGCGGGCGAGCGCGGCATGTGCCTGGTCGCTCAGCCCCAGGCCGGGGCCGAGCACCAGCTGGTGCTGCTCGGGAATCAGCAGATTGTGCTGCCACGGGCGCAGCATCAGTTCCGGGCACAGCGGGTCCAGCGTCAGGCCACCATCCAGCGGGTGCACGAACACCTTGCCGGCACCCATCGCCAGCGCGGCACGGCCAGCCAGCAGCGCGGCACCGGTCATGCCGGGGGCGCCGCCGATGATGCTGAGCACGCCATGACTGCCCTTGTGCGAATCGCGCTTGCGGCGCAGCACGGCGGCATCCGGCAGCGCCAGGGTGCCGGCATGCGGTGGGTACAGCGTGGCGGGGCAGCCGAGGTCGTCGATGATCACCTCGCCGCAGTGGTCCGGCCCGGCGGCGGTGTACAGCCCGGGCTTGGGACAGAGAAAGCTCAGGGTGATGTCGGCATGTAGTGCCGCACCCAGCGCTTGCCCGGTTGCGGTATCCAGCCCGCTGGGGATGTCGATGGCCAGCTTGCGGCAGGGCAGGGCATCCAGCGCTTGCAGCAGCGTCAGCCAGTTGTCTTGCAGCGGGCGGGCCAGGCCGACACCGAACAGGCCATCCAGCAGCAGTTCCGGAACTTCGCGCGGCAAGGTTGGCCGCACGCTGCCACCCAGTGCCTGCCACTCGGCCAGCGCCGCCTGCACCGCGGCATTGCCAGGCGCTGGCAGCAGTACCTCCACCGCATAGCCGGCGCGGCGCAGGCGGCAGGCGGCGAACAGCGCATCGCCACCGTTGTTGCCGGGGCCGACCGCCACCAGAATGCGGCTAGCCGGTGGATAGTGGCGGCGTACCCAGTCGGCAATGCTGTCGGCGGCGCGCTGCATCAGCGCCAGTCCGGCGGCGTCGGCAGCCAACTCCAGCTGGCGCAGGGCGGGCAGGTCAAGAATATCGCTGTGCGGGTTCATGCGCGCTCCTCGCCCCAGCGCGGCAGCAGTTGCTGCGGCACGCGCAACTGGTCCAGGATGCGGGCGACCACGAAGTCCACCATGTCCTGCACCGTTTGCGGGTGGGTGTAGAAGCCGGGCGAGGGCGGCAGGATGCACACGCCGAGGCGCGCCAGCTTGAGCATGTTTTCCAGATGGATGGCCGACAGCGGCGCCTCGCGCGGTACCAGTACCAGCTTGCGGCCTTCCTTGAGCATCACATCGGCGGCGCGCTCGATCAGGTTGTCGCTCATGCCCTGTGCCACCGCTGCCAGCGTGCCCATCGAGCACGGGCAGATCACCATGGCGTCGGCCGGGTTGGAGCCAGAGGCCGGCGGCGCGAACCATTCCTCGCGGCCATATACCCGCAGCTGGCCTGGCTGCGGCTGGTAGCGTGCGGCCAACCATTGCTGCAGTTCTGCCGGGCGCGAGGGCAGGGTGAGGTTCATCTCCTGCTGCGCCACCACCTGTGCTGCCTGCGAGTACAGCACCCACACCCGCACGCCGGCGGCGAGCAGGCAGTCGATCAGGCGCAGGCCGTAGGGCAGGCCGGAGGCGCCGGTAAGGGCGACGGTTACGGTGTCAGGTTTCATCCGTGGCGGACTCCAGCAGTTGCAGGGTAAACAGGCCGTTGAGCAGCCCGGTGACAGTGGCGGCGGTGAGCAGCGGCGGTAGCAGCAGCCACACGCCCTGATGCGGAATCAGCCAGCCGCGCGCCAGCAGCAATTGTCCGCCCAGATGGCCGCAGGCCGCCAGCAGGCTGTAGCTGATCACGCTGAAGCCACGCCGGGGCAGCCATTGCGCCAGCGCCAGCAGCAGCAGGCTGCCGCCGCCGCCGGCCAGGCTCAGCCAGAAGCCGGGGGTGAACAGACTGCCCAGCAGCAGGCCGGCGCCAAGAATGCGCAGCAGGCTGACCCACACTGCGGCACGCCAGCCCAGACGCGCCAGCGCATACAGGGTGACGATATTGGCCAGGCCGGGCTTGATGCCGGGCAGCGGGCTGGGCAGCGCGGCATCCAGCAAGGCCAGCACGATGCCGCAGGCAGCCAGACTGGCCAGGTGGTGGTCGTGGTTGCTGGCGAGCAGTTCGCGGGAGTCAGAATGCCAGTGAATCATCTTGGCTCTGGCCACCAATGCTGATAGCGGTACGGTTGGGCAGGCACAGTGCGGTTTCGCCGGCGCGGCTCAGCCAGCCTTGCTGCACGCAATACTGGCGCGGGCTGGGATCGCTGACGATACGGGCGCGGCCGGCACGGACTTCCACCACGGTGATGCCCAGCGGGCCGGGGAGTTCAAAGCGATGATCCAGCCGCAACGGCCAGTGGGTAAACTGCTGGCCATTGGCGCTCAGCACCAGTTCGCCGGCGTTGCCCTGTTGCCACCATAGCCAGCGAAAGCTGGCGCCACAAGCCAGTAGCAGCAGCAACAGCAGCAGCCAGTCGCCGGCCAGCAAGCGTGGCCAGCGGCCGCTCATTTGTGGCTGTCGCCGCTGCGGCCATCCAGCTGGCGGTGGCGCAGCAGTACCTGTTCGTCGGCAAAGCCCGCGGCCAACTGTTCGGCCAGGTACACCGAGCGGTGCTGGCCGCCGGTGCAACCGATGGCGACGGTGACGTAGCTGCGGTTGTCCTGCTTGAAGCGCGGCAGCCAGCGTTGCAGGAAGCCGGCGATGTCCTGCTGCATCTGGCTGACTTCCGCCTCGCCGGCAAAAAAGTCGCAAATGGGCTGGTCGCGGCCGGTGAGCGGGCGCAGCGTCTCGTCGTAGTAGGGGTTGGGCAGGCAGCGCACGTCGAACACGAAATCGGCATCCAGCGGAATGCCGTGCTTGAAGCCGAAGGATTCGAAGACCAGCGTCAGCCGGCTGCTGTCGGCCTCGGCCATCACTTTCACGTAGCTGCGCAGCGCGTTGGCGGACAGGTTGCTGGTGTCGATGCGGTGGCCCAGGTCTACCACGTGCTCCAGCATCTCGCGCTCCAGCCGGATGCACTCTTCCACGGTCAGGGCATTGCCGGACAGCGGGTGGCGGCGGCGGGTTTCCGAGAAGCGTTTCACCAGCACTTCGCTGGTGGCTTCCAGGTAAATCAGCCGTACGTCGGAGACAACGCCTTTCAGCTCGCTGATGGCTTTGGGCAGTGCGGCCAACGTGGGGGCAGAACGGGTGTCGACACTGATGGCGATATGCTGGTAGCCAAACTCGCTGTACAGCTTGAGCGCGTCCATCAGCATGGTGGCCGGCAGGTTATCCACACAGTAATAACCGAGGTCTTCCAGCACCCGCAGCGCCACCGACTTGCCGGAGCCGGACAGGCCGCTAATCAGGATCAGTTGCATGTTCCTGGTCCCGAAGCAGATTGGTGTGACGGTCGATGAATTCGCGGGTGCTGTCGATGCCGCGCAGCTGCAGGATGTAGTTGCGCACCGCGGCTTCCACCAGCACCGCCAGGTTGCGGCCGGCGGCCACCGGGAGGATCACCTTGCGCACGGTGACGCCGAGGATGTCCTGGGTTTCGGATTGGATATTCAGCCGGTCCAGTGCCTGCATCGCCTGATCGTTGGCCTTGATCAGCTGGATAATCAGCTTCAGCACCTTCTTCGGGCGTACCGCGGTTTCGCCGAAGATGGTGCGGATGTTGAGGATGCCGAGGCCACGCACTTCCAGGAAGTCGCGCAGCAGCGGCGGGCAGCGGCCTTCCAGCGTTTCCGGGCCGATGCGGTACAGCTCCACCGCGTCGTCGGCCACCAGGCCGTGGCCGCGCGAAATCAGCTCCAGCGCCAGCTCGCTCTTGCCCATTGCCGAGTCGCCCATGATCAGCACACCGATTTCCAGTACGTCCAGAAATACGCCGTGCATCACGGTAGATACGGCCAGGGCGCGCGCCAGGTAGATGCGCAGCACGTCCATCAGGTACGGGCTTTCCAGCGGCGTGCTCATCAGCGGCACGCTGTGGCTCTGGCAGTAGTCCTGCAGCAGCTTGGGCACCGTCTGGCCGTTGGCAACGATCACCACCGCCATGGTCTTGTGGAACAGCTGGTCCAGCGCGGTGCGGGCGGCGGCCTGCTCCAGTTTGTCCAGGTATTCCACCTCGGCCAGACCCAGCACCTGCACCCGGTTGGGGTGAATGAAGTTGAGGTGGCCGACCAGCGCCTGTGTCGGCCGCTGTTCGTCGTTGGAAATCAGGTTGTCGGAGCCGGATTTGCCGGCGATCCAGCTCAGATTGAGTTTGTGCTGATTGTCCTGGAACAGGCGGCGGACACTGACATTAGGCATGGTGGCTGTCTTCGCAAAGCAGGGCGTGCAGGGTGAGGTTATCGGCGCAGCACATTTTCTCGCGCAGGCTGCGGCTGGAGAACAATTGCGCCAGTTCCGACAGCACCTGCAGGTGCAGATCGGTGGCCTGCTCCGGTACCAGCAGCACGAACAGCAGGTTGACCGGCTTGCCGTCCGGGGCCTCGAATGGAATCGGGGTTTTCAGCCGCACGAAGAAGCCGGTAGCGTCCTTCAGGCCCTTGATGCGGCCATGCGGAATGGCGACACCCTGGCCCAGCCCGGTAGAGCCCAGCTTTTCGCGGGCGAACAGGCTGTCGAACACATCGCTGCGTGCAATGCCGAAACTGTTTTCAACCAAGAGGCCGATCTGTTCGAACAGGCGCTTCTTGCTGGAGATCTCCAGGTCCGCCAGTACGTGCGACTGGGGAAGAATCTTGCCGATCAAGCTCATGATGTCTTTAGGGGCGGAAAAACGTCGGCCATTCTACGCTGAGTCCGCCGTTTTCCATAGCAACAGCGTGTCTGGAGGCCAGCAAAAACGGGAGCCTGTGGCTCCCGTTGTTATTTGTGCTGGCGACTGGTTTACAGTGCCGCGTCGGCGGCGTCAGCCTGTGGCGCAATACTACGATGCTCCCCCTGTTTTTCCTTGAACTTCAGTACCTGACGGTCCAGTTTGTCCATCAGGGAATCAATGGCGGCGTACATGTCGGAATCGTTTGCCTCGACATGGATGTCCTTGCCGGCCAGATGCACATTGACCTCCGCTTTTTGTACCAGTTTATCCACGGACAGCGTCACGGTTACGCCGATAACATTATCAACGTGACGGGTGATGCGTTCCAGTTTGCTCTCGATGAAATCGCGCAGGGCGGGGGTAACTTCGAGGTGTAGACCGGTAATTTTGAGGTTCATACCCTGACTCCTTCTGTTGACGATACGGTCGGGCTGGCCGTACCGGGTTTTCGTAGCACTCTTATAGTGCTTTGCGAAGGTTAACTGGCGGTATCTGCATAGCTTCACGATACTTGGCTACGGTGCGCCTGGCAACCTGTATGCCCTGTGCCGTGAGACGATCGGCGATGGCACTATCGGACAGCGGTTTTTTGCTGTCTTCCGCATCGATAATCTGGCGGATATGCGCCTTGATGGCCGTGGCGGAGCATTCGCCGCCACTGTCGGTTTCCAGCGCATTACCGAAGAAATACTTGAGCTCGAACAGGCCACGGCTGCACAGCAGGTATTTCTGGGTTGTGACCCTGGAAATCGTTGACTCATGCAGCCCCAGCTCATCCGCGATGTCTCGCAGAATCAGGGACCGCATTGCCACTTCGCCGTGTTCAAAGAACGCCTGTTGCCTGTCAACGATAGCTTCCGACACTTTCAGGATGGTGTCAAATCGCTGCTGGATGTTTTTCACCAGCCAGCGCGCCTCCTGCAATTGGCCGCTGAGGTTGTGGCTGCTGTCGCGCTGTTGCAGCATGCCGGCATAGAGCTGGTTGACCTGCAGTTTCGGCAGCACGCTGCGGTTGAGCTGGGCGACCCAGCGGCCACGGCGGCGGACAACGTGGATATCCGGCACCACGTAGTGGGTCTCGCCCTGGTCGAAACCGCTGGTCGGCCGCGGCCGCAGGGTGGAGATCAGCTGGTGGGCGGCGCGCAGTTCGGCCTCGCCCACGTTCAGCAGTTTCTTCAGGCGTACAAAGTCGCGGTTGCCCAACAGGGCCAGGTGCTCGCGCACCAGGGTGGTCGCCAGTTCGCGTGACGGCGTGGATGTCGGCAATGCGGCCAACTGCAGTTGCAAGAATTCGGCAAGCTGCCGGCTGCCGATGCCGACCGGCTCGAACTGCAGCAGCAGCTTGCGCAGGTACTCCAGCTCGTCGGTGTCGACGTCCAGTTCCAGCGGCAGGCTGGCGGCAAATTCGTCCAGCGGCGTGGTGAGGTAGCCGTCTTCGTCCAGCTCCTCGATCAGCAGGGTCAGCAGTGCGCTGTCGCGGCGGCTCAACGGCATTTCGCCGATCTGTGCCGCCAAGTGCTCGCGCAGCGTCGGGCGGCACGGGGTGTTGAGAATGGGGTCGAATTCGTCGTCGTCATCACGGCCGCTGCCACCGCCGCCGCTGCCCCAGTCGCCCAGCTCCATTTCATCGCGCTCGCGCGGGCTGTCTTCAGTGCTGCTGCTGTCGCTGCTGGCTTCGTTGCTGACCTGTGCCTCTGCCGGCTCGTGTTCGCTCTGGCTGTCGCCGTCGGCGCGTTCCAGCAGCGGGTTTTCCAGCAGGTAGCGCTCCAGCTCGGTGGAGAGGTCGAGCGTGGACATTTGCAGCAGCTTGATCGACTGCTGCAATTGTGGGGTCAGGGTCAGTTGCTGGCTGACTTTTAGCTGCAGGGACTGTTTCATGCCGCTTTACAGGTGGAAGTGCTCGCCAAGATAAACCTGCCGCACCTGTTCGTTGCTGACCAGTTCGGCGGGCAGGCCGGAAGCCAGCACGCGGCCTTCGGAGATGATGTAGGCGCGGTCGCAGATGCGCAGGGTCTCGCGCACGTTGTGGTCGGTAATCAGTACACCGATGCCGCGTTCCTTGAGGAAGGAAATGATCTTCTGGATGTCGATGACCGCGATCGGGTCGACGCCGGCAAACGGTTCATCCAGCAGGATGAAGCGCGGACGGGTGGCCAGCACGCGGGCGATTTCCACCCGGCGGCGCTCACCGCCGGACAGCGCCATGGCATTGCTGTCGCGCAGGTGATCAATGTGCAGATCGTCCAGCAGCAGTTGCAGCTCGTTTTCCAGCTGTTCGCCGCGATAGCCGGCCACTTCCAGCACCGCCAGGATGTTTTCCTCCACCGTCATCTTGCGGAAGATGGAGGCTTCCTGCGGCAGATAACCCAGCCCCAGGCGGGCGCGCTTGTGGATGGGCAGGTGGGTAATGGTGTCGCCGTTGAGGGTGATGTCACCGGCATCGGCGGCGACCAGACCCACCACCATGTAGAAGCTGGTGGTCTTGCCGGCACCGTTGGGGCCGAGCAGGCCGATGACTTCACCGCTGGCGATGTCCATCGACACGTCCTGCACCACGGTGCGCTTCTTGAAGGTTTTTTTCAGGTGCTGGATGCTCAGGCGGCTTTGCGTCATGGCTTGTCCTGCGGCTTGGGCTGGATGATCACGGTCACGCGGCCCTTGGTGCCACCGCTGGCGGCCGGGCTGCCACCCATTACCTGGTAGATCTCGGTCACGGTGTTGTAGGTGATCTGCTCACCGGTCACCAGATCGGCACCGCGCTTCACGCGCGCCTTGCCGGTCAGCACCACCTGGTTGGTGACACTGGTGTAGTCCACGCGGTTGGCCTGGCCTTCGATGTACTCGTTCTTGCCGTCCAGCTTCTGGCGGAACTGTGCCTGGTTGCCAAAGGCCTGCAGCGTCTGGTTGCCCTGGGCGTCGCGGGTGACAATGGTCTTGTCGGCACGCATGCTGAGCGTGCCCTGGGTGGCGACCACATTGCCCTCCAGGATGTTGATGCCCTGTTTCTGGTCCAGCGAACCGCGATCCGCCGCCAGTTCGATGGGTTTGCTGCTGTCTGCCTTTTCGGCGTAAACGTTGGCCGCAGCACAGCACAGGGCCAGTGCAAGCATCAGGCTATGGCGCATAGTGCATCCTTACTTGGGACAGCAGTTTCAGCTGCCCGGCTTGGTGATTGTAGATAAAGCCTACCGCGCGGATCTGCGAGGTGCCGTAGTCCAGGACCAGCGGCGCATGGTTGCTGGCAGTCTGGCTGCGGTTGTCTAGGCGCAGCGACGGCGTTTGCAGGTGCATGGCCGGCTTGCCGGCCTGCGGCGCGCGCTGCAGGTGTACGCGGCCGGAGAAATCGGCGACGTCCTGCGGTTTGTTATAGCGGCCATTGTCGGCAGTAATGCGGTAATCCGCCTGGCCTTGGCTGAACTGCTGCAGTTCCGGCTCGGTAAAGTACACCGTGTTCACCTTGGGCAGCTTCCACATCTGGGTGGCCGTGAGCTGTTGCCACGGGCGGCCCTGCTCGTCGAAGCGCTTGGCGCTGACTTCTTCGATGGTGTATTCCGGCTTGTCCGGGTTGAGCTCGCGCTGGACCGGCTGTTGCCACTGCGTCAGCACATTGAGCCAGGACGCGATCAGGCCCATGCCCAGCAGCAGGCCCAGCGGGAACAGTTTGCCGGCGCGACTTTTCATGCCAGGTACGCCGCCATCAGCCGTTCGTAATTGCCCTGCGCCTGCAGGATCAGCTCGCACAGCTCGCGTACCGCGCCGCTGCCGCCCTGGCTGCCGGTAACGAAGTGGGCATGCTGGCGCACGAAGCTGGGCGCATCCGGCACTGCCACGGCAAAGCCGACGCGCGACATTACCGGCAAGTCCACCACGTCATCGCCGATATAGGCGCACTGTTCGGCTTGCAGGCCGGTTTTGGCCAGCAGCTCGGCGAACACGCCACGCTTGTCGTGCACGCCTTCGTAGTAATGGTCGATGCCTAGGCCGCGCGCGCGGTGGGCAACGCCGGGAGCGGCGCGGCCGGTGATGATGGCCAGCTGCACGCCGGTGGACTGCAGCATTTTCAGGCCGTGGCCATCCAGTGTATTGAAGGCTTTCAGCTCTTCGCCGCTGGCGGTGATGAAGATGCGGCCATCGGTCAGCACGCCATCCACATCCATGATCAGCAGCTTGATCTGTTTGGCCAGTTCGGTAATCGGTTGCATGGCTAGTCCTATACCACGCCTGCCTTGAGCAGGTCGTGCATGTTGAGTGCGCCTGCCAGGCGCCCCTGCTGGTCTACCACCAGCAGGCCGTTGATCTTGCGTTGTTCCATTTCCTTGACCGCTTCCACCGCCAGCAGGTTGGCCGCAATGGTGCGTGGCTTGGGCGTCATCACGTCGTCGATGCGCAGGCCGGCCAGATCCAGGGTGCGATCCAGCGTGCGGCGCAAGTCGCCATCGGTGAAGATGCCGAGCAGGTTGCCGTCGCCATCCACTACCGCAGTCATGCCCAGGCCCTTGCGCGTCATTTCCAGCAGCGCCTCTTTCAACGAGCTGCCGCTAACGATGCGCGGCAGGGCCTCGCCGCTGTGCATCAGGTCGCTGATGTGCACCAGCAGGCGCCGTCCCAGGCTGCCGCCCGGATGCGACAGCGCGAAGTCTTCCGGTTTGAAGTTGCGCGCATCCAGCAGGGTGACTGCCAACGCATCGCCCAGCGCCAGCGCGGCGGTGGTGCTGGTGGTGGGCGCCAGTCCCAGGGTGCAGGCTTCTTTGTCCACCGCTGCATCCAGGTGCACGCTGGATTCGCGCGCCAGCGTGGACTGCGGGCGGCCGGTCAGCGAGATGATGGGGATGCCCTTGCGCTTCACCGCCGGCAGCAGGGCGATGACTTCCGCGCTTTCGCCGGAGTTCGACAGCGCCAGCATGATGTCGCGTTCGGTAATCATGCCCAGGTCGCCATGCGCGGCTTCGGCCGGGTGCATGAAGAACGAGGGCGTGCCGGTGCTGGCCAGCGTGGCGGCAATCTTGTTGCCGATATGGCCGGACTTGCCGATGCCGGTGACCACCACGCGACCCTGGCACTGCAGTACCAGTTCTACCGCGGCGAGAAAATCGTCGCCTAGTCGATCCGACAGGGCGATGATGGCGTCGGCTTCGGTGTGCAACACCTCGCGTGCCAGCGCAAGACGCTGTTGTTTGAGCGCAATATCCATAGCCAGTAATTATATCAGCTTATAATCAGGCACTAATCCCGCAGGTGCAATTTTTGCTTGGGCGCGACAAAGCGCCAGGAGTTTCCCGACACGATGCATTCCTTGTTTCCCGTTGTGATGGTATTGCTGGTGGCCGTGCTGGCCGTGACCGCCTGCCGAAAATTGCGCGTGCCCGCGATGCTGGGCTATCTGGTGGTGGGCTTTCTGGCGGGCCCCGGTGTGATGCATCTGGTGCCGGAAGGGCCGGAAACCGAGTTCCTCGGCGAAATCGGCATCGTGTTCATGATGTTTTCCATCGGCCTGGAGTTCTCGCTGGCCAAGCTCAAGGCCATGCGCCACCTGGTGTTTGGCCTCGGGCTGGCGCAGGTGCTGCTGACCATGCTGCTGGTGGGCGGGGTGATCGGCATCATGAACAGCAGCGCGCTGAGCGGCTTTGCTGTGGCCGCCGCGCTGGTGATGTCGTCCACCGCCATTGTCAGCAAGCTGTTGTCCGAGCGGCTGGAGCTGCCGCAGGCGCATGGCCAGCTGGCGATGGGGGTGTTGTTGTTTCAGGACATCGCCGTGGTGCCGCTGCTGATCCTGCTGCCGGCGTTTGCGGCCAACTCTGACCGCATCTGGCTGGATCTGGGGCTGGCGCTGCTCAAGGTGGTGCTGGTGCTCAGCCTGCTGCTGGTGTTTGGCCAGAAGCTGATGCGGCGCTGGTTTCACCTGGTGGCGCGGCAGCGTTCCGGCGAGCTGTTCATGATCAATGTGCTGCTGGTGACGCTGGGGGTGGCGCTGATCACCCAGCTGGCCGGCCTGTCACTGGCGCTGGGCGCCTTTGTCGCCGGCATGCTGATCTCGGAAACCGAGTACCGCTTCCAGGTGGAAGAGGACATCAAGCCGTTCCGCGACATCCTGCTGGGTTTCTTCTTCATCACCGTGGGCATGCGGCTGGATGTGAACGTGCTGTTTGCCGAGTCCGGCAGCATTCTGCTGATGCTGTTCCTGCTGATTCCGCTGAAGCTGCTGATCGTCTGGCTGCTGGCGCGCGTCTTCGGCCAGCGTAACAAGGACGCCTTCAAGGCCGCGCTGGCGCTGGCGCAGGGCGGCGAATTCGGTTTCGTGCTGCTGTCGCTGTCCGGCAACCTCAAGCTGCTGCCGCCGGTAATGGAGCAGGCGGCCATCGCCGGCATCCTGCTGTCGATGCTGCTGGCACCGTTCCTGATCCAGAATGCCGACAAGATCGTCAAGCGCCTGATCAAGCAGGACTGGACCATGCAGTCGCTGGACCTGCACCAGATCCTGGTGCAGAGCATGCTGAAGAACGAGCACGTCATCGTCTGCGGTTACGGCCGTAGCGGCCAGTATCTGGCCCGGTTGCTGGAAAGCGAGGACATCCCGTTCTTTGCATTGGATCTGGACCCGGAGCGGGTGCGTGAGGCCGGCGAGGCCGGGGACTCGGTGGTGTTTGGCGATGCCGGCAAGCGCGAGGTGCTGATGGCGGCCGGGGTGATGCGCGCCAAGGCGGTGGTGATCACCTTTGCCGACACGCATGCCTCCGAGCGCATTATCGACGTGGTGCGCCAGCAGCGCCGCGACTTGCCGGTGATCGTGCGCACCATTGATGATTCCGACATGGCGCAGCTGCGTGCCGCCGGCGCCGACGAGGTGGTGTCCGAGGTGATGGAAGGCAGCCTGATGCTGGCCTCGCATGCGCTGATGGTGCTGGGCGTGCCGCTCAACCGCGTACTGCGCCGCATCCGCACCGTGCGCGAACAGCGCTACGACCTGTTCAAGGGCTTCTTCCGCGGTGCTTCCGACGAGGTGGATGGCATCGACGACGCGCAGCTGGAACGGCTGCTGAGCGTGCAGCTGCTGCCGGGGGCCAGCGCCATCGGCATGCATCTGGGTAACTTGCCGCTGGCGGAGCTGGGGGTGCAGATCAAGGCGCTGCGGCGCGGCAGCGCCCGCTACACCGAGCTGACACGGGATTTTGAGCTGGAAGAAGACGATGTGCTGGTGTTGCTGGGACGGCCGGCGCCATTGATGCAGGCGGAAAGCCTGTTGCTGCAGGGCATGTGATGCCCGCGGCGGCAAAATGAAACGGCCAGGCTGCTGACAGCCTGGCCGTTCTGTTTGCTGCTCGCCGTGCCTTACTTGGCGTGCTCGCGTGGTGTGGGCTGCGGCAGGATGGTGGTGATCTGCTTCTTCAGTTCCTGCTTCAGCGCCTGCTGCTTTTCGCCTTCGGTTTTCTTGCCCTTGACGATGGAGTTGAAGTCCAGCGCATACACCGGCTGGTTCAGCGGGCCGGTAATCTTCAGCGGAATGTTGACGCCGCCCAGGCGGGCAAAGGCTTTCGGGTTGGCGCGCACATTCAGCGTGTAGTCGACGATGTTCTGCACCAGATCCACCTTGCCGCTGCCGCTGACGTTCACCAGCGACGACGCCAGCTGCAGATCCTGGCTGCGCGCCACGCCGTTTTGCAGCTCGAAGGCGGCGGCCATGGCGGAGAAGGTGGTTTTCTGATCCGGCTTGGCCGGCATGCTGCTGCTGTTCCAGTCTTTCAGTTCGCCCGGCAGATCGCGCAGCGCCGAGACTAGGTCAATGCCGTTGAGGGCGCCTTTTTCCAGTCGCACTGCCACCTTGCCGTTCAGCGTGTTGCGCAGCGCCGCCAGCGAGTTGCCGTGGGCAGTCAGCTGTACCCAGCCATTGCCGGCGCCTTCCACGCGGCCAACATCAAACAAGTCCTGCATCAGCGGCCGAATCTGCATGCCCAGCAGCTGCTGCGACAGCTCCAGCCGCGGCTCCTTGTCGCGTAGCAGATGCAGCGAGCCTTTCAGCGCACCGCCGTAGATGGCGGCGCTGAGGTTGTCCAGTGCCAGGCTTTCCGGCCGCGCAGTCACATCGGCAGCGATGTCCTTGATGCGGAAGCGGCCCATTGCCAGCTCGCCGATGGCCAGCTTGCCGTCCAGATCGAGGAAGTCCATCCAGTCCAGCCGGAACGGCGTGCCGTTCTGGAATAGCGCCACCGCTTGCTGTGCCTGGTTTTCCGGCAGGTAGCGGTTCAGGTCCAGCTTGCCCAGCGACAGGGTGACCTCCTGCCGTGGCGACAGGAAACCATACTGGGTGGCGGTGGCGGACAGCGCGGCGCCATCCAGCTGGCCGGCCACGCGCAGGTTGAGACGGCTGTCATTGAGGTCGCCATCCAGTGCGCCGCTCAGCGCGGCCTGCAGTTGGCCGCGTGGCAATGCCGGGGTCTTCAGTTGGGCGGTCAGCGTCAGCGGTTCCAGACGCAGCAGGTTGTAGCCGGCCAGGTTCAGCGGCGCCCGCAGTGTCATATTGAGCGAGTGGGTGCCCACCAGCCACGACAGCTGGCTCTGCAGCTGGCTGGCAAACGCGCCGTCGCGGGTCAGGCGCAGCTCGGCTAGTTGACCGTTGAAGCGGTACTGGGTGCGGGCGTAGTCCATCTGCCCGCTGATGCTGGCCGCCGGGGTGCTCAGCTCGGACAGGCTGGCATTGACCGACGGCAGCAGCGCCTCGGCGTGGCTCTTGGGCAGCGAGCTGTCCAGCGTCAGCTTGAGGTTTTCGCCGCTGGCCAGCAGGGTGCCAAAGTTGAGCTTGAGTTTGCCCTCGGCCTTCAGCCGCAACTCGCCCAGCTTGTCGGTGCTGCTGATCGCCAGCGCGGACAGGTGCTCGATATTGACCTGATCGTCCAGGCGGGTGAACGGCGCCTGCATGGCCAGGCTGACGACCTGGCTGCCGGCCAGCAGGCGGCCGCCGAATGATAGGCTGGCATCGCTGCGCAGGCCTTCGACATCGAGGCTGCCTTCTTCCAGCTTGCTGTTGCGGCCGTTGACGCGGTCGGACAGCAGGATGGTGGTGCCGCGCAGCGCCATGGTGTCGAGGTTCAGCTTGAAGCGGCTGGGCTTGCGGCGGCGCAGCAGGTCGGTAAAGTTGAGCGTGCCGTCGCTGTTGCGCACCACCTTGACGGTGCTGTCGCGCAGCGACAGGTGGGTGATTTCCAGGTCGCCGAACAGCAGCGGCAGCCAGGCCAACCGGGCCTGAATCTCGCCGACGCGGGCAAATTCGTCGCGCCCGCCGGGCTCGCTGACGCTGACATCGCCCAGCGCCAGGCCTGGCGACGGGAACAGCATCGGCGATACCGAGCCGTTGATGGTAATGGTGCGGTGGGTGTCGGCCAGCGAGCGCTGCAGGTTGGTGCGCACGCTCTGGCTGTCAAAGCGCAGAAAGAACAGCGTCAGTGCCAGCACCAGCAGGCTGCCCAGCAGCAGCAGGGTGTATACCGACACTTTCAGCCACAGGCGGCCGGAATTCCATTTCATTGTGCAGTGCCCGTCCCGGTGTAAGTCGATTGGCGTCTGACCCGCGCACGATGTGGCCGGCAAGATCAACGGAAAACGGCGCGGCGGCGTGCGGTGTTTTTGCGGCGGGATAGACGTGAACGGCGGGGTGGAGCGGGTGAAGGGAATCGAACCCTCGTCGTAAGCTTGGGAAGCTTCTGCTCTACCATTGAGCTACACCCGCGTCAGGTGAAGCGCGAGTATACGCATGGCGGCTGGTGTGTGCAACGTGGCCGCCTGGCGGCGCTACGGACCGGCGGGGTAAATATTGTATATTGCCGGCAATGTGTTGATGCGCGGCGTGGCGGGCACCCGGCCTGCCATATGCTGTGGCGGCGCAAGGTTGGCCGCAGCCGCCGGCTGCCGTATCGGCCATCTTTCATCCTCGCAGTGCCGGACAACGGTACTGCCGTTTTGCCACCCGCACCACGAAACGGTAGCTGGCTGCCGTTTCGTGGCGTCTGTGGCCTTACTCTGGAGCACGCATGAGCAAACTGCTGATTCTGTATACCGGTGGCACCATCGGTATGGACTACACCCCGCAAGGGTTGGCGCCGGTATCCGGCTACCTGCCGCGCCAGCTGGAGCGGCTGGCACGCGATGGCGTCAGCTGGGACGTGGTGGAGTACCCGCAGCTGATCGACTCCTCCGCCATCACCATCGCCCACTGGCGCCAGCTGGTGGCCGACATCGCCGCCACCTACCAGCAGTACGACGGCTTCGTGGTGATCCACGGCACCGATACCATGGCCTATACCGCCAGTGTGCTGGCGTTTGCACTGCAAAACCTGCAGAAGCCGGTGATCGTCACCGGCTCGCAGCTGCCGCTGGTGCACCCGCGCAGCGACGGCTGGAGCAATGTCGGCGTGGCGATCGAAGCGGCCTGCCAGCCGAACCTGCACGAAGTGGCGATTGCCTTCGACAACGTGCTGCTGCGCGGCTGTCGTGCGCGCAAGGTGGATGCCACCAGCTTTGCCGGTTTCGACAGTCCCAATGCCGCGCCGCTGGCGCAGTTTGGCATCGCGGCGCACTGGCAGCGCAGCCAGTGGCGGCGTGGCAGTGGCGAGTTCCGCGCCGTGCTGCCGCAGGAACAGGACATCCGCAGCGGCTTCCTGCTGCCGGGCGGCATGGCGGCGGCGTTCGGCCGCTGGTTGGCCGCCGATACGCCGCAGGGCGCGCTGCTGTTTTCCTACGGCAACGGCAACACCCCGGAAGAGCCGGCGCTGCTGGATGGCATCCGTGCCGCAAGCGCCGCCGGCTGCGTGGTGGTGAACCTGACGCAATGCCCACGCGGCGCGGTGGAAGTGGGCGCCTATGCCGCCAGCCAGCCGTTGGCACAGGCCGGGGCGGTCAGCGCCGGCGACATGACGCCGGAAGCAGCGCAAGCCAAGCTGCTGCTGCTGCTGTCGCAGGGCCTGTCCAGCGCCGAGATTCGCGCCGCCTTTGCCCGCGATCAGGTGGGCGAGATTACCCTCGACTGATTAAAAAATAGGCATAAACGGTTTTGCCCTGCCGCGTCAGCCACTTGCCGCGCTTATCCACAAGCCGCTCACAGTGCTATGCAAGACGATGCGGGATAATCTGTTGATGGCCGCCTAAAAAATGGGCAGCCGCTTTGCCTGCCTTGCAGATCAGCGACTTAGCTCGCTTTTCCACAACGCGCCCACATCCTTGCTCCCACAGGATGTGGGCGTTTTGCATTCCATTGTGGACAAGCGCCGTGGTGCAGGCTGCGCGCGCTATAATGTGCGGCTATGTCAGCACTGCGCATCGCCATCGTCGGCCCGGAATCCTGCGGCAAAAGCACCCTGGCGGCCGATCTGGCACAGGCACTGCAACGCTGCGGCGTGGCCGTCGCCGTGGTGCCGGAGTTCGCCCGCGACTACTACGCCACGCGCGCGTACGCGCCGACGCCGGCGGATATCTTCGCCATTGCCCATGGCCAGCTGGCGGCGGAAGCCGCGCTGGCCGAGCAGGTGCAGGTGCAGGTGTTGCTGTGTGACAGCACGGTGCTGACCTGCCGTATCTGGGCCGAGGTAGCCTTTGGCGTGGCGGAGCCGGCGCTGCTGGCGCTGAACCGGCCGCAGGATTACACGCTGACGCTGCTGGCGGCGGCGGATATTCCCTGGCAGTACGACCCGCTGCGCAGCCACCCGGAGCAGCGCGACTGGCTGTTCGGCCTGTATCGCGCCGCGCTGGATGCCGCGGCTGTGGATTACCGCGTGCTGGCTGGCAGCCGGCAGCAAAGGTTGGCCGCAGTGTGGCCGGCATTGCGCGGTTTATTGCCGCAATTGCCTGTTTTTTGTGCAACGGGCTGATTGTGTTGCTGTCTCAAGTACTTGGACAACTTGTCCACAGATGGCTCACAAGGCTGTCCAGCCCGGATGTGGAAAGTAAAAATAAACTGCCTGTTTTTTGAGCATCTGCGAAAAATCATGATGAATCAGCGGCTTGTGTGTCTTGTCCACAAGCGGCTCACAAGGCTGTCAAACGACAATGTGAAAAACGTTGGCCGCAGCCTGGAAAATATGTGAACAACCATGCTTAAAGAAAATTACGCACTGCAAGGCGACTACATTCCGCTGTGCGATCTGCTGAAAACCTGCGGCGTGTGCGACACCGGCGGCCAGGCCAAACATTTCATTGCCGACGGCAATGTGTTGGTGGACGGACAGCAGGAACTGCGCAAGACCAACAAGATCCGCGCCGGCCAGGTGGTGAGCGGCGACGGCTTCGAAATCACCGTGGTGGCGGCGTGAGCGAGCCGCTGCTGGTCGGCGACGACGATTTCGATCCGATGCCGGAAGCACCGGAAGCGCCGACCGACGACATGTGTTGCGGCAGCGGCTGCGACCCGTGCGTGTGGGACACCTACAACGCTGCCGTGCAGGACTACCGCCGCAAGCTGGCGGCCTGGCAACTGCGTGAGGCTGCGCGTAACGCGCGGCAGGAAGGCTGACATGGCCACTGTTGATCTGCATTTTCATTCCACCGCCTCCGACGGCGGCCTGCCGCCGGACGAAGTGATCCGCCGCGCCGCCGAGCGCGGCGCCACGCTGGTGGCGCTGACCGACCATGACGGCACCGCCGGCATTGCCCAGGCCGCCGCCACCGCCGCGGCCTGTGGCCTGCCGTTTCTGGCCGGGGTAGAGGTATCGGTTACCTGGAACGACAGCCACACCGTGCACATCGTCGGCCTGGGCATCGACCCGGATGATCCGACCCTGGCGGCCGGGCTGAAGTCGATTCGCGATGGCCGCATCGAGCGGGCGCGGCTGATGTCGGCGGCGCTGGAAAAGGCCGGCATCCACGGCGCGTTTGACGGCGCCATGCCACTGGCGGCCAACCCGGAGATGATCAGCCGCACCCACTTTGCCCGTTTCCTGGTGCAAAGCGGGGTGGTGAAGGACGTGAAGGGCGTGTTCCGCAAATACCTGGCCAAGGGCAAGCCGGGCTATGTGCCGCACCGCTGGGCCAGCCTGCAGGATGCGGTGGCGTGGATCCGCGCCGCCGGCGGCATGGCGGTGATCGCCCACCCGGGGCGCTACGACATGGGCCGCACCCTGATCGAGCGGCTGGTAACCGAATTCAAGGAGGCTGGCGGCGAGGGCATCGAAGTGGCCAGCGGCAGCCACAGCCTGGACGACATGCTCAAGTTCGCGCTGGTGGCGCAGAAGTTCGAGCTGTACGCCAGCGCCGGCAGCGATTTTCACGCTCCGGGCGAGGGTGGCCGTGATGTCGGCTACACCGAGCCGCTACCGCCGATCTGCAAACCGATCTGGGAACCGCTGGCCGCGCGCATTCTGCCGCCGGCGGCCGCCCCGAGCAGCGGAGCCTAGACCATGGCACAGTTTTTTGTGATTCACCCGGACAACCCGCAGCTGCGGCTGATCCGCGAGGCGGCCAAGATCATCCGCGACGGCGGCGTGGTGGTGTATCCCACCGACTCCTGTTACGCGCTGGGCTGCCACCTGGGCGACAAGAAGGCGATGGAACGGCTGCTGGCCATTCGCCAGCTGGACCTCAAGCACCACCTGACGCTGGTATGCGCCGATCTGTCGTCGCTGGCCAACTATGCGCGGGTGGATAATGCGCAGTTCCGCCAGCTGAAGGCCGCCACTCCCGGCAGCTTCACCTTCATCCTGGAAGCCAGCCGCGAGGTGCCCAAGCGCACCCTGCACCCCAAGCGCGCCACCATCGGCCTGCGCGTGCCGGAAAACCCGGTAGCGCTGGCGCTGCTGGCGGAGCTGGGCGAACCGATCCTGTCCTGCACCCTGCTGCTGCCGGGTGACGAGGAAGCCCTCACCGACCCGTATGAAATCCGCGAGCGGCTGGAACAACAGGTGGACTTGGTGATCGATGGAGGCTGGTGCGGCACCGATCCCACCACCGTGATCGACATGACCGACGGCGTGGAACTGCTGCGCCGCGGCAAGGGCGACCCGGCCATACTCGGCCTGTAAAAAGGAAATTCACTTGGACGAACTCAACCTGATTCAAAAAATCTCGGTGTATGCGCTGCCGGTGCTGTTTGCCATCACCCTGCACGAAGCGGCGCACGGCTACGTGGCCAAGCTGTGCGGCGACGACACCGCCGAGCGCATGGGCCGCGTCTCGCTGAACCCGCTGCGTCATATCGACCCGGTCGGCACCGTGCTGCTGCCGCTGCTGAGCCTTGTGCTGGGCGGCTTCCTGTTCGGCTGGGCCAAGCCGGTGCCGGTACGTTTTGGCAACCTGCGCAAACCGCGCAGCGGCATGCGCCTGGTGGCCGCCGCTGGCCCTGCGGCCAACCTGCTGATGGCCATCACCTGGGTGCTGCTGCTCAAGCTGGCCATCGTGATGGACAACAGCTACAGCGAGCCGCTGGCGCTGATGAGCCAGGCCGGCATCGGCATCAACGTGGTGCTGATGGTGCTCAACCTGATGCCGATCCTGCCGCTGGACGGTGGCCGCATCGTGGAAAGCCTGTTGCCGCCGCGCCAGGCGTACACCTTCTCCAAGCTGGAGCCCTACGGCATGTGGATTCTGCTGGCGCTGGTGTTCACCGGCCTGCTGTCGCCGATCCTGCGGCCGTTTACCAATTTCGTTTTCAATCTGCTCGGGCAGCTGCTCTGAGACCACCCATCAACCGGAACCTCATCCATGTTTGCCAACCGTATCCTCTCCGGCATGCGCCCCACCGGCAGCCTGCACCTTGGCCATTACCACGGTGTGATCAAGAACTGGGTCGAGCTGCAGCACAGCCATGAATGCTTCTTCATGGTGGCCGACTGGCACGCGCTGACCACCAACTTCGACGATGTGTCCATCATCGGCAAATCGATTAACGAAATGGTGATCGACTGGCTGGCCTCCGGCGTTGATCCGGAAAAATCCACCATCTTCGTACAGTCCAAGGTGCCGCAGCACGCCGAGCTGCACCTGGCGCTGTCGATGGTCACCCCGCTGGGCTGGCTGGAGCGCGTGCCCACCTACAAGGACCAGCTGGAAAAACTCAGCCACAAGGATCTCACCACCTACGGCTTCCTCGGCTACCCGCTGCTGCAGGCTGCCGACATCCTGATCTACAAGGCCGGCCTGGTGCCGGTAGGCGAAGACCAGGTACCGCACATCGAACTGACCCGCGAAGTGGCACGCCGCTTCAACCACATGTTCGGCCGCGAGCCGAACTTCGAGGAACTGGCGAAAGCCGCGGTGAAGAAGATCGGCAAGGCTGGCAAGCAGTTCGAGCAGCTGCGTACCGCCTACCTGCAGGATGGCCACGCCGAGGCACTGGTGCAGGCGCACGAAATCCTGGCCGCCAGCCAGAACCTGGGCGCCGCCGACCGCGAACGGCTGATGGGCTGGCTGGAAAACAAGGGCAAGACCATCCTGCCGGAGTGCGAGGCCAAGCTTACCGCCGCCTCCAAGATGCCGGGCCTCGACGGCCACAAGATGTCCAAGTCCTACGGCAACACCATCACCATGCGCGAAGCGCCGGAGGCGGTGTCCAAGAAAATCCGTGCCATGCCCACCGACCCGGCGCGCGTGCGCCGTACCGACGCCGGCAACCCGGAAAAATGCCCGGTATGGCAGCTGCACGAGGTGTACAGCAGCGGCGAGACCAAGGAGTGGGTGAAGGCCGGCTGTACCAGCGCCGGCATCGGCTGCCTGGACTGCAAGCAGCCGGTGATCGACGCCGTGGTGCGCGAACAGCAACCGATGTTCGAACGTGCCGAGAAATACCTGACCAACCCCAAGCTGGTGCAGGACATCCTGGCCGACGGCAACGCCAAGGCAGAGAAAGTGGCGCGTGCCACCATGGACGACGTGCGCGCCGCCATCGGACTGGGCTACTAAACCCGCCGCCACCGTGACCAAGGTTGGCCGCATGCCCTGCGGCCAACCTTTTTTATCGAGAAACCATGACCGATCCCGACTTCCAGCTCACCCCGCCCGAACTGCCTGCCGGCGTGCCGATCGCGCACGTGTTCGGCCAGCCGGTGCTGGAAGTGCCGCAGGATCTGTTCATCCCGCCGGATGCGCTGCAGGTGATCCTGGAGAGCTTCGAAGGCCCGCTCGACCTGCTGCTGTACCTGATCCGCAAGCAGAACCTGGACGTGCTCAACATCCCGATGGCCGAGGTCACCGCGCAGTACATGGGCTATATCGACGCCATGCGCGGCGGGCGGCTGGAGCTGGCGGCAGAATACCTGCTGATGGCGGCACTGCTGATCGAGATCAAGTCGCGGCTGCTGCTGCCGCGCCCGCCAGTGGACGGCGACGACGACCCGGACGACCCGCGTGCCGAGCTGGTGCGCCGGCTGCTGGAGTACGAGCAGATGAAACTGGCGGCGCTGGAACTGGACCAACTGCCGCAGGCCGACCGCGACTTCGCCTGGCTGGCGGTGCTGGTGGAACAATCCGCCGAGCAGCGGCTGCCGGACGTCAGCCCGCTGGACCTGCGCCAGGCATGGCTGGCGATCCTGTCGCGCGCCAAGCACAACCGCCACCACAAGGTGGAAAAGGATGAACTGTCGGTGCGCGAGCAGATGAGCTGGATCGTGCGCTACCTCGACGGCCGCGACTACGTGGCGTTCGAGGAGTTGTTCGACCTGCACAAGGGCGTGGCGCACCTGGTGGTCAACTTCATCGCCGTGCTGGAGCTGGTGAAGGAGGGCATGATCAAGGTGAGCCAGGACGAGCCGTACCAGCCGATCTACGTAAGATTGGCATTGGTGTAGCGTCGGCTAAGCTTGGTAAAGATGAAATATAAGGTGCCGACCATGCGATGCCTGATAGCAATTGTTGCGAGCATACAGTTGGCCGCTTGCTCCTCTACCTCCGTTTGGATGCCCGTTGCAGGGAGAAATGCTGCGGTGGGAATTGTGATGCGTAAGCCCGCGCCATTGGCGGGTGTGGCGCAAGAACAGCATTTACAGATGCTAGCGACGATGCTCGGGAAATCGTTAGCTGAAAAGGGTGTCGAGATCGCGCCTCTGCCGCGTGGATTTGCGCCTGAAAATATCCGGCTTGAAGCTGATCAGATAGCGGCATTCCGTGTGTTACTTGAGTTGCAGTTACAAACTTCTTTCTTGCCACTAAAGGCAGTTGACGCTGGGGCACCGCAGTGGGCGTTCAGTGTCAATATGATAATTCATCACTTGACAGCCTTTCCGGCGTCCCGCTTTTGCTCCGCAGTTACTATGCCCGTGGCAAGATTTTCTGAGTTGCAGAGTGCAGATGTCATCGTCCCGGCATTGCGCAGTTGTATTCAGCAGCTGGAGCCGGTCGACCTACCGTGAGCAGATTGCTGTGATGCGCACTTTTTACCTTTTTGTGGTCACGTCCTTGTGTGAGATCCTCGGCTGCTACCTGCCATGGCTGTGGCTGAAAAGAGGCGGCTCGCCGTGGTTGCTGCTGCCGGCGGCGCTAAGCCTCGCGTTGTTTGCCTGGCTGCTGACCCTGCACCCGGATGCCTCCGGTCGTATCTACGCCGCCTATGGCGGGGTGTATGTGTCGGTGGCGCTGGCGTGGCTGTGGCTGGTGGATGGTGTGCGGCCAACCTTGTGGGATGTGGCTGGCGTCGGGCTGTGCCTGGCCGGCATGGCGGTGATCATGCTGGCGCCGCGCAGCTGAGTGCGGCCAGGCGGATTCCGGCACGGCTGCAAAGCCGCACTGGCCGGCAAAAAATCGTGTAAAATCCGCGCCTTCCGTTCTGTTGTGCCCATTCGTGGCTGTCATGTCGACCATTACCGACCTCGCTTATCTCAAGATCGTGCTGGAAACCGCGCTGCTGACCGCGCAGGAACCGCTGACCGTGCATCAGCTGAAAAAGCTGTTCACCGAGGACGTGAAGGCGGCGTTGATCAATGACATCCTCGACGAGATCCAACTGAACTGGAAGGGCAGGGGCATCGAGCTGGTGAAGCTGGCTTCCGGCTGGCGCTTTCGGGCGCGCGCCGAGTTCACCCCCTACCTTAACCGGCTGACGCCGGAAAAACCGCCGCGTTACTCGCGGGCGGTGATGGAAACGCTGGCCATCATTGCCTATAAACAGCCGGTAACGCGCGGCGACATCGAGGCCATTCGTGGCGTGTCGGTGTCCACCAGTGTGATGCAGACCCTGCTGGAGCGGGGCTGGATCGAAGTAATCGGGCACAAGGATGTGCCCGGACGTCCCGGTCTGTATGCGACCACGCACAAGTTTCTGGATGACCTTGGCTTTGCCACTTTGCGCGACCTGCCGCCTTTGGCGGAACTGTCGACACTGGTGATTGCCGAGGCCCCGGCAGCAAGGGACGAAGAAGAGCCCCTCGTGGATGAGGCGCCCCGGGTGGATTGAGCGGCACACCGCACAGGTTACGCCGCGCAGGCATGCGCCACCCCCTACATCAGGAAGAAGCAAGCATTATGTCTAAAGGACAACGCAACAATTCGCGCCAGCCGCTGGCCCGTGTCCGTGGCCAGGAATCCGGCCAATCCCGCAAACCGCAAGCGCCACGTGGCCCGCGCGCTCTCAGCCCGCTGAACGCCCCGGCCGCGCCGCGCGCCAAGCCTGCGGCCAATGTTGACCGCACTGCCGCGCAGGGCGATAGCCGCCGCAGTGCGCCGCCGAGCGTCAAGCGTCGCAGCGCCGATGGCGCCACTGCGCCGGCCCCGCTGCAGCACGAACGCCGTTTCGGCAACAAGAATGCCGCCATGCCGGCCGCCGCCGGCGAACAGCCGAGCCGCGAATTCGGCCAGGCCCGTCGCACCCCCGGCGATACCCAGGCCAATGCCAAGCCGCGCGGCAAGGTGCCGCGCGCCAAGAAACTGGCGTTGCGTGCCCCCAATCAGCAAGTGGTCGATCGTTCGCAGCGTCTGCGCGAAACTCGCGTCGACGTGGACGATATCGAGCCGGTACGCCTGCAGAAGGCACTGGCGGCCTCGGGCGTGGGTTCGCGCCGCGAGATGGAAGAATGGATCGAAGCCGGCTTTGTCACCGTCAACGGCAAGAAGGCCAGCCTCGGTGACAAGGTAGGTCCGCGTGACCGCGTGATGGTGAAGGGCGACAACATCAAGCTGAAATGGGCCGACCGCCTGCCGCGCGTGATCATGTATCACAAGCAGGAAGGCGAAATCGTTACCCGCGACGACCCGGAACGCCGCGTTACCGTGTTCGACCGCCTGCCGCAGGCGCGTTCCAGCCGCTGGGTGGCGATTGGCCGCCTGGACGTGAACACTTCCGGTCTGTTGCTGATCACCACCAGCGGCGAGCTGGCCAACCGCATGATGCACCCGAGCTTCGAGTTCGACCGTGAATACTCGGTGCGCGTGCTGGGCGAGCTGACCCGCGAACAGATGGGCGAAATGACCAAGGGCGTGGAGCTGGAAGACGGTCCGGCAGTATTCCAGCGCGTCAGCGAAAAGGGCGGTGCCGAAGACGGCGCCAACCGCTGGTACAACGTGGTGATCCGCGAAGGCCGCAACCGCGAAGTGCGCCGTATGTTCGAACACTTCGGCCTCACCGTCAGCCGCCTGATCCGCGTGCGCTTCGGCAATATCGGCCTGCCGCCGCGCCTGAAGCGTGGCCAGTACTACGAGCTGAACGAATCGGAAGTGGCCGCAGTAATGAAGTGGGCCGGTTTGTCTGCTACCGGCCAGGAAGCGCCGGCTCGCGGCAACAAGCGCGCGCGCTGAGCGGTAAACTGCTACGCCTCCGGCTGCCCTGGCCGGAGGCGTTTTTCATCGCGGCGTCGCTGCCTGTGGCGCGCATGGCGGAACTCGGTGCCGTCATGCGGTGCCCGGCGGTAGGTGCCACAGCAAGCGTCCCGTCCCTGTCGGGATGGAAAAGGAAATTTCATGAGCAAAGCGTTTACCCGCGAGAGCGACGACGAGCAGGACGATGATCTGCCCGCCGAGCAGCGCCTGCCCGCCTCAAGCAAGAACTACATCACCCCGGGTGGCTGGCACCGCCTGCGCCAGGAGCTGAACCAGCTGGTGAAGGAAGAGCGTCCGCACATGACGCAGGTGGTGAACTGGGCGGCCAGCAATGGCGATCGCTCGGAAAACGGCGACTACCTGTACGGCAAGCGCCGGCTGCGCGAGATCGACCGTCGCATCCGCTTTCTGACCAAGCGGCTGGAAGCGGCCGAGGTGGTGGACCCGGAGCTGCGCGAGGCCACCGACCAGGTGTTTTTCTCTGCCACGGTGCTGATTTTGCGCGGCGATGGCAGCGAGCAGTTGCTGTCGATTGTCGGCGTGGACGAGATCGACCTCGCCAAGGGGCATATCAGCTGGATCTCGCCGATTGCGCGCACGCTGATCAAGGCGCGCGAAGGCGATGTGGTGTTTTTCCGCGGGCCGCAGGGTGAGGAAGAGATCGAAATTCTGGAGGTGCGTTACGCGCGCATCGAGTAGTAACGCGTAGTGAGGTGCAGATGCTTGCGGCCAACCTTGCTGTTGGCCGCCTGCCTGTCAGGGGCCGACGGCGTGCACCGCCATGGCCTGGTTCACCGCCAGCCAGCCGCGGGTGGCGTCCTCGCCGGCTTCGGCAAACGCCTGCATCAGCAGCTTGGCCTGTTCGCGGTGCAGTGCTTCTTCCAGCTTGCGGCCTTCTTCGGTCAGGCGCAGCTCTTTCACCCGCTTGTCGTGGGCGGCGGTGCCGGCGACGATCAGGTCCATTTCCATCAGCTGGCGCAGCGGAATATTGATGGCCTGCTTGGTGACATCCAGACAGCCAAGCAGGTCCTTGACCGACAGCCCCGGGTACAGCGCCACGAAGAACAGAATGCGGTGGTGCACCCGCGCCAGACCGCGCTTGGCGAGCATTTCGTCCGGCTTGTCGGTGAAGGCGAGATAGGCGTGAAAGAAGGCTTTCATCGCGTCGCGCAGCAAGGTGTTGGGCAGTGGTGATTGCATGTTGACGTGTGCGTCAATAGACGTTAGATTGGTCAAACAATTTGACTTAAAGCATACCTGTCAGCCAAGGAGAGTACCATGTTTTCCGAACGCGTCGAACGTCTGTCCGGCTCACTGATCCGCGAGATTCTCGCCGCCGCGCAGCGTCCGGAAGTGATTTCCTTTGCCGGTGGCCTGCCGGCTGCCAATTGCCTGCCCAAGCTGGATTTTGCCGGCGTACCGGCCAATCTGGCGCAATACGGCACCAGTGAGGGCGAGCCGGAATTCCGCGCCGCCGTGGTAGAGGAACTGGCGCGTATCGGCCTGAATGTGGATGCCTCGCAGGTGCTGGTGCTGTCCGGCTCGCAGCAGGCGCTGGACCTGGCCGCCAAGCTGTTCATCGATCCGGGCACGCCGGTGATTACCGAAGGCCCGACCTACCTGGCGGCGCTGCAGGTGTTCAAGCTGTTCGGCGCCGACATCACCACCGTGCAGCAGCAGAGCAATGGCCAGTTGTCCGCCGCTGCGCTGCAAACCGCCATCAGCGACAGCAAGGCCAAGCTGGCCTACCTGATTCCGACCTTCCAAAACCCGTCCGGTGCCTGTTATACCGAGCAGACCCGCCGGGAGCTGGCGGCGGTGATCGAGGCGGCCAAGCTGCCAGTGATCGAGGATGATCCCTACCGCGCGCTGTCCTACGACGGCGAGGCACCCAAGCCACTGGTCACCCATCTGCAAGACGCGCCGTGGATCTACTGTGGCTCGTTCTCCAAGACGCTGGCACCGGGGTTGCGCATTGGCTATATGGTGGCATCCAAGGACCTGATGCCGTACCTGATTAAGCTGAAACAGGCGGCCGACCTGCACACCAACCGTCTGGGGCAGTGGTTCAACACCAAGTGGCTGCAAAGCGGCGACTACATCAGCCATCTGCAGCAGCTGCAGCAAAGCTACAAGGTTGGCCGCGATGCGATGCAGGCGGCGCTGGAAAAACACTTTGGCGACATCGCCGACTGGCTGGTGCCGCAGGGCGGCCTGTTCTTCTGGCTGACGCTGAAGCAGCCGCGCGACACCCGTCCGCTGCTGAAAGTGGCGCTGGAGCAGCACAACGTGGCCTTCATGCCGGGCGAGGCGTTCTACGCCAATCCGGAGCAGGGCATCGGCCACCTGCGCCTGAACTTCAGCCATGCTTCGCCGGAGCGCATCGAGCAGGGCATTGCCCGTCTGGCTGGCGTGATCCGCGCCGCCTGATGCTGTCCGTGTAGGGCGGAAGCCCCGGCATGCCGGGGCGTTCTGCCAACAACGTGGATGTGAGTCAGGGCGGAACGCCGCTGCGCGTCTTCTGCCCTGCGGCAGTAAACGAAAAAGCCACCGCGAGGTGGCTTTTTGTTTGTTGCGGCCAACCAGGCGTGTCGGCTCAGACCAGCGCGGCTTCGTCTTCCAGCATGGTGACTCCGGCCAGCCCGGAGCGGAACACCGCCTGCTGCAGGGTGTGGATCGCCTTCTTGCGGAAGAACTGGCGCCGCGTCACCAGCAGCACGCGGCGCTGCGGCACCGGTGCGGCAAACGGAATCAGCGACAGCAGGTTCTCGTCGCCCGGCGCCACCGAGGTCTGCGGCAGCACGGTAATGCCCATGCCGCTGGCCACCATGTGGCGGATGGTGTTGAGCGAGGTGCCCTGCACCATGGACGCCAGGCTGCCGGACTGGTGCTGGCGGCTGGCCACTTCGCTGCAGGCCTGCAGCACCTGGTCGCGGAAGCAGTTGCCCTGTGCCAGCAGCAGCACGCTTTCGTCGCGCAGCTCATCCGGGCGTACCGACTGGCGCTTTTCCCACGGATGGCCCTTCGGTGTGGCCACCAGGAACTGCTCGTCGTACAGCGGGTAGGCCTCGGTACCGGCCTCGTCGAACGGGTCGGCGACGATGATGGCGTCCACTTCGCCGCGCTTGAGCATCTCTGCCAGCCGCGCGGTGTAGTTTTCTTCCAGGATCAGCGGCATGTCCGGCGCCAGGATGCGCAGCGCCGGGATCAGCTTGGGTAGCAGATAGGGGCTGATGGTAAAGATCACCCCCAGCTTCAGCGGCCCGGCCAGCTCGTTCTGGTGCTCGCCGGCCAGGCGTTTCACCATCTCGGCTTCTTCCAGCACGCGCTGCGATTGCTCGATGATACGCTCGCCGATCTCGGTGACCGCCACCTCCTGGCCACCGCGTTCAAACAGGGTGACGCCCAGTTCATCTTCCAGCTTCTTGATCGCAATGGACAAGGTGGGCTGGCTGACAAAACAGCTCTGTGCTGCCCGACCGAAGTGGCGCTCGCGCGCCACGGCCACGATGTAACGCAGTTCGGTAAGGGTCATGGTGTCAGCGCTGGTGCTCCGGCAGCACGATGTTGACTTCCAGTACTTCGAAGTCGTCCTGGCGTTCTACCTGCACCTTGATGTCGTCCAGATTGACGGCCACGTACTTGGAGATCACTTCCATCAGCTCGCGCTGCAGCGCCGGCAGGTAATCCGGGGCGCTGCGGCCGTTGCGTTCGTGCGCCAGGATGATCTGCAGGCGTTCGCGGGCGATAGAGGCGGTTTTCTGGCGTTTGCCGAACAGCAAATCGATCAGCGACATGGCTTAGCCTCCAAACAGACGCTTGAGGAAGCCGACTTTCTCGGCTTCGAGGAAGCGCATCGGGCGGGTTTCACCGAGGAAACGCGCCACGACATCACTGTAGGCATCGGCAGCATCGCTGCCTTTTTGATGGATCACCGGGGTGCCAGAGTTGGACGCCTGCAGGATGGCCTGCGATTCCGGGATCACGCCGATCAGGTTGACGCGCAGGATTTCCTTCACGTCGTCCACCGACAGCATTTCGCCCTTGTCCACGCGGCCCGGCGCGTAGCGGGTCAGCAGCAGGTGCTCTTTTACCGGTTCGCGGCCTTCGATGGCGCGGCGCGACTTGGAGGCCAGGATGCCCAGGATGCGGTCGGAGTCGCGCACCGAGGACACTTCCGGGTTGGTGACCACGATGGCTTCATCGGCGAACAGCAGCGCCAGCAGCGCGCCTTTTTCGATGCCGGCCGGCGAATCGCACACGATGTACTCGAAGCCCATGTCGCCCAGCTCTTTCAGCACTTTCTCCACGCCTTCCTCGGACAGCGAATCCTTGTCGCGGGTCTGCGAGGCCGGAATCACGAACAGGTTGTCGCAGTGCTTGTCCTTGATCAGGGTCTGGTTGAGGCTGGCCTCGCCATTGAGCACATTGATCAGGTCGTACACCACGCGGCGTTCGCAGCCCATGATCAGGTCCAGGTTGCGCAGGCCGACGTCAAAGTCGATTACCACGGTCTTGTGGCCGCGCAGGGCGAGGCCGGAGGAAAAGCTGGCACTGGTGGTGGTCTTGCCTACGCCGCCTTTGCCGGAAGTCACTACGATGATTTTTGCCACGATGGGGATTCCTTCAACTTGCGAGTTCTTATGCACCGAGCGCGCTCATCACCAGGCGCTCGTTTTCAAGGTAAATCTGTGCCGGCTTGCCCTGGATGCTGTCGGGTAGCGCCTGTTCGATGGTGCGGTACACCCCGGCAATGGAGACCAGTTCGGCTTCCATGCTCTGCACGAAGATGCGCGCCTGGGTGTTGCCGCGGGCGCCAGCCAGCGCACGGCCGCGCAGCGGGGCATACACGTGGATGCTGCCATCGGCGATCAGTTCCGCCCCGACATTGACCATGGCCAGCACCACCAGATCACCGCCCTTGGCGTAAATCTGCTGGCCGGCGCGCACCGGGCGGTCGATCACCAGCGTGGCGGCCGGCAGGGCCGGCGCGGCTTCCGCGGCGGGGGCCTCAACCGGCAGTTCGCTCTGACGCGGGCTGTTGCTGCTGCTGACAAAGGCCAGGCCGTGCTGGCGGGCCAGCGCGGCGACGGCATGATCGCGGTGGCGCAGGGCGATGATGGCAATGCCCTTGGCCTGAAACAGTTGCCGGATGCGAGCCAGGTCGAGGGCTGCCGGTTGTTCGATGGCTTCCAGATCCAGCAGGAAGGCCTCGCTCTGACTGGCATCGACCTTGCTGCCGAAGCGGGTCTCCAGTGCGGCGGCCAGCGCAGCGCAGTCACCGCTGCGCAGCAGGATGGCCAGCAGGTCGAGACTGGCGGATTTGATGTCGAAAAGGTTGGCCGCTTGGCTCATTGTCTGGTTTCGCTAACAGATAGATTTAATTTATGACGGCGAGTGTATAGCGTTGGGCTAAGCGTTTCAACGCACAGTGCCGGCTTTTCGGCAGGCCGGGCGGCCAGGTGGCGGTTGTGGTGTGTTTGCCGCTGCGATCGACACTGCAGGGCAGCATGCAGCGCGTTGTCATCCTGCTGTCATCTGGTGGCGGCAGACTGGCGAAAGCTGTTGTAAAAATAGTCACTTAGCCGGGGTGCCGCGTAAATTTACTTGACATTGCTGCGGTGCAATATATGATTCGAGTTGTTGCAGCGCAACATCTGGTCGGTCATCAAGATACTAACGGTTTTGCTGCTGAGTAGTTATTCACTGAAAAGGATTATCTCCATGTTTACCAACGTACAAGAATTCTCCGCTTTCGGTCAGGCCCAGTTCGACAAAGCCGTTCGCCTGTCCTCCATCGTGCTGGCCAGCGCCGAGCGCATCACCAACCTGCAGCTGGAAATCGCGCGCAAGGTCGTGGCTGAAAACGCCGAGACCGTGAAGCAGCTGACCGGCATCAAGGATCCGAAGTCCTTCGCCGAATTCCAGGCTGGCCTGGTTCAACCGAACCTGGACAAGACCCTGGCCACTGCCCGCGAAGTGTACGACGCCACCGTTGCGGCACAGACCGAGCTGACTTCCTTCGTAGAAGAGCAGGTTGCCGAAACCAACAAGCAGGTGCTGGAAGCGCTGGATCGTCTGGCCAAGCATGCACCGGCCGGTTCCGAATCCGCCGTGCAGGTGCTGAAGAACCTGGTGTCTTCCGGTAGCGCCGCCTTCGAAAGCGCTTCCAAGACTGCCAAGAAAGTCGGCTCCGATTTCGCCGAAGCCAGTGTTGAAGCCGCCGAGACTTCCGCCAAGGCCGCTGGTGCTGCCGTAAGCCGTGCCCGCAAGACCACCACTCCGGCTGCCTGATTCGCCGCGCAGTGTTAAAAAAAGCCCGCTACGGCGGGCTTTTTGCATTTTGTGGCCCCGTGCTGGCGGCGGCCAGATCCAGCGCCGCCTCCAGTAACTGACGGGCATTCTCGCCCAGGCTGTCCGCCAGCAGCAGCAGGCGCGCCAGGTTGCGGGCGAAATGCTGTTGCTGCAGCGGCGGCTGGCGAAAGTCGTCGAGCACTTGCCATTGCTCGTCGGCGGTGGCGGCGTCTTCGCCCTGCTGTTGCAGGTAGTCGCGGCTGAGGGCGGCCAACTGTTGCAGCAGCTCCTGCTGTTGCAACAGCAGGGCGGGCCAGTCGATCGGCGTTTGCTGGCCGCTGGCGGCCGCTTGCAGCAGCAGCGGCCCGCTCAGATAAAACAGCGCGTCGAACACGCGGCGGCAAAAGCTGGCGGCACCCAGCGGCCCGCAGTACAGCCAGCCACCGGCTTGCGGTGCCAGCGCATCCAGCAGCGGTTGTGCCTGCTGCAGTGCCTGACGCTGGCCGGCGACCAGCAGCGCAAAACCGCTGCTGGCTTGCGGCGGCAGCCACGGGCTGTTGAGTTCCAGCGCAAGGTTGGCCGCAGGCGTGGCGGTTAGCGGCAGGGGGCCGCAGTGGATCAGCAATTGCTGCCATTGCAGGCAGTTGTCGCCGCGCGCTACGGCGGGGTGGGGAAGGCCGCCGGTGGCCAGTCGCTGTTGCAGGGCCAGGCGGTACGCTGAGTCAGCGGACATGGTGTGGGGTCAGTTCAGGTGCCAGTCAAAAGTCTGCAACCGCTTGATGAACCAGCTGAGGGCCTGCCCGGGCTGGCTTTCCTTCCAGGCGTAGTGCAGCGAAACCAGCGAGCGTTTTTCTTCCAGTTCTTTCACGATCAGCCGGCCACTGGCCAGATCCTCGTGTATGCGGCAGGTAGGCAGAAACCCTACGCCAAGTCCGGCCCTTTGCACAGCGATTTTGTCTTCCACGCTGGCCACGGTCAGCCGCGGCTGCCCTTCCTGGATAGAGATGCTGCGCGGCGGCAGGTTGCGCGAGGTGTCGGCGGCCACCGCGACGCGGTAGCGGCGGATCACGTGCTGCGGGATCGGATCTTCCATGCCGGCCAGCGGGTGGTGCGGCGCGACGCAGAACACGAACTGCACCTTGCCCATCGGCTTGCTGTGGAACACGCCGCCCTGGCTGTTCTCAGTGGCGCCGATCACCAGGTCGGCGCGGTTGTCCACCAGCGCATCCCAGGTGCCGCCAAACACTTCACGGCTCAGGCGCAGCTCGGTATCGGCCTGTAGGGCATCGAATTCGCCCACCAGGCGCAGTACGTCATCGAACTGCAGCAGATCCGACATGGCGATGCGCAGCTGGCCTTCCCAGCCGGTGGCGTGGGTCTTGACCCGGCTTTCCACCATGGCGGCGGAATCCAGCAGCGCGCGGCCTTCTTTCAGCAGCAGTTCACCGGCGGAGGTGAGGCGTGCCTTGTGCCCGCTGCGGTCGAACAGCTGCACGTTCAGGTCTTGCTCCAGTTTCTGCACGCTGTAGGTGATGGCGGAGGGGACGCGGTACAGCTCTTCGGCGGCGGCGGCGAAGCTGCCGCGGCGGTCGATTGCGTCCAGCACCATGAGCGAGTCTAGAGTCAGTTTCATCGTCAGATTTTCTGAAAATAAAAATCAAAATGTTCTGCTGTTTTTGGGCGTACAGGCTTTTTATACTGCGGCCAACCTTTGCAGATCAAGCAAAAACAATTGGTGCCGCGGTGCCAGTTACATGATTTCAATCCAGTTTTTTTGAATCAGCAGCGCGAAGGCTGGTCTAGTAGACCATCAAGCTATGCCTGCGTTCTATGTTTATATAAGGAAATGTCGATGAGTACCAAGCTTGCCGTGGTGTATCACAGTGGCTATGGCCATACCGCCAAACTGGCCGAAGAAGTGGCCGCCGGTGCGCGTGACTATGCCGAGGTCGCCCTGTTTGCCGCTGACGATGCCAGCCAGCGCCTGGACGAACTGGCCGCCTTCGATGCCATCATTTTCGGCGCACCAACCTATATGGGCAGTGTCTCGGCCGGCTTCAAGGCGTTCATGGATGCCAGCTCCAAGGTCTGGTACACCCAGGGCTGGAAGGACAAGATCGCTGCCGGCTTCACCGTGTCCAACAGCCCCAGCGGTGACAAGCTCAACACCCTGCAGCAGCTGTCGGTATTCGCTGCACAGCACAGCATGATCTGGGTGGGTACCGGCCTGCTGCCGGGTGGCGTTACCGGCACGCAGATCAACCGTTACGGCAGTTCGCTGGGTCTGATGGCGCGTACCGACAATGCGCCGGCCGAGGTGACCCCGGATGCCGCCGATCTGGAATCCGCCCGCCTGTTCGGCGCCCGCATCGCGCAGACTGCCGGCCGCTTCGCCAAGTAAATTGGCCGCAGGCAAAAAAAAAGCCGGGGATTCCCCGGCTTTTTTTTTGCGGCCAACCCTATCAGGCTTGCTTGGCGCGCTCGATGCCTTCCACCAGTTCGCGGGTGGCATCTTCCATGCTGCCCCAGCCCTGGATCTTCACCCATTTGCCTTTTTCCAGATCCTTGTAGTGCTCGAAGAAGTGCACCATCTGGTCACGCAGCAGTTGCGGCAGGTCTTCCAGCTTCTGGATGTCCTTGTACATCGGGCACAGTTTTTCTACCGGCACCGCCACCAGCTTGGCATCCACGCCGCCGTCGTCTTCCATCTTGATCATGCCCAGGGCGCGTACGCGGATCACCACGCTCGGCGGCAGCGGGAACGGGGTGACCACCAGCACGTCTACCGGGTCGCCGTCGCCGGCCAGGGTCTGCGGTACGAAACCGTAGTTGGCCGGGTACATCATGGAGGTACCCATGAAGCGGTCAACCATCAGCGCGCCGCTTTCCTTGTCGAATTCGTACTTGATCGGAGCCGCGTTGGCGGAGATTTCGATCACGACGTTGAAGTCGTTCGGCATGTCTTTGCCCGGGCCGATGAGGTCGATGTTCATGCTTGCTGTCCTTTTGCGCTGAGTTTGGAACAAATAACCGCGGGATTATACCAGCAGCCGGCGCAGGGTATAATTGCCACTATTGATGACCTCCATCACCTTGCATGATGCTAGATAACCTGATTACCGAATTCGATCGTGGCCTGCGCACGCTGTTTGCGCCGGCGCACAGTGCCCGTCCGCACCCGGACCATGCCGTGGCGGAAGCCGAGCTTGACCAGGCGGAAAAACAGCACGCGCTGGGGCTGATGCGCGTCAATCACTGCGGCGAAGTGTGCGCGCAGGCGCTGTACCAGGGCCAGGCGCTGACCGCGCGCGATCCGGCGGCGCGCGAGGCGCTGCGCCATGCCGCGTTCGAGGAAGTGGAGCACCTGGCGTGGACCGAGCAGCGCATCCGCGAACTGGGTGGCCGCCCCAGCCTGTTCAACCCGTTGTGGTACACCGGCTCGCTGGCCATTGGCGTGGCCGCCGGCATGCTCGGCGACAAGTGGAACCTGGGTTTTCTGGAAGAAACCGAACATCAGGTCGGCGCGCACTTGGACAGCCATCTGCAGGAGCTGCCGGCACAGGACGCCCGTAGCCGCGCCATCGTGACGCAGATGCGCGACGATGAGCTGAAGCATGCCGAAATGGCCAATGAGCTGGGCGCGGCACGGCTGCCGGCCCCGCTGCGCGGCATGATGAAGCTCAGTGCTAAACTGATGACCAGCGCCAGCTATCGCGCCTGAGCGTAGCCCCGCGCATGAAAAAGCCGCCAGTAAAGGCGGCTTTTTTTATGGCTGCGGCCAACCTTGGGCTTGGCCGCAGGCGCTTCAGAAGAACAAGAAGGTCAGCAGCACAAAGGTGGGGATCAGGCAGCACAGCGCCCAGCCGATGTAGCCGAAGAAGCTGGGCATGGCCACGCCGCGTTCTTCCGCAATGGCCTTCACCATGAAGTTGGGGGCATTGCCGATATAGCTGTTGGCGCCCATGAACACCGCGCCGGCGGAAATCGCCAGCAGGGTGGCAGCACCGTGGCCCATCAGCTGCTGCGCATCGCCGCCGGCCAGGTTGAAGAACACCAGGTAGGTCGGCGCATTGTCGAGGAAGCTGGACAGTGCGCCGGTGAGCCAGAAGTAGGCGGCGTTCACCGGCGTGCCATCCGGCTGGCTCACCATGCCCACCAGGCTGGCAAAGGCGCCGTGCTGGCCGGCTTTCAGCATCGCCAGCACCGGGATCATGGTGACGAAGATGGCGGCAAACAGCTTGCCAACCTCCAGCATCGGCCCCCAGTTGAAGGCATTGGCCTGGCGGCAGTTGCCGGGGGTGAGCTTGAGCGACAGGCCGGCAATGGCCAGCAGCAGCACGTCGCGCACCAGGTTTTGCAGTTCGATGTCCAGACCAAAAATCTGCCAGCCGATGCCCGGCTGCCATATGCCAGACAGCAGCACCGCGCCGACAATCGCCAGCAGCAGCAACAGATTGACCTTGCCCTGCAGGGTGACGCGCGAATCCGGCGTCGGGTCCGGCAGTGCTGGCAGATCGTCTTCCTTGCGGTAGTAGTGGCGGTCCAGCAGGTAGAAGGCCAGCAGCAGGATGGCACTGGCGGTCAGCATCGGCGCCAGCATGTGCTGCATGGTCCAGCCAAAACCGACACCCTTCAAAAAGCCCAGGAACAACGGCGGATCGCCCAGCGGCGTCAGCGAGCCGCCGATATTGGCGACCAGGAAAATGAAGAACACGAACACGTGCGTCTTATAGCGGCGGTTGTCATTGGCGCGCAGCAGCGGGCGGATCAGCAGCATGGAGGCGCCGGTGGTGCCGGTAAAGCTGGCCAGTAGGGTGCCAATGCCGAGGAAGCCGGTATTCAGCAGCGGCGAGCCATGCAGGTTGCCGCGCACATAAATGCCACCGGCCACGCTGAACAGCGCGATCAGCAGGATGATGAATGGCACGTATTCCAGCACCAGGGTGTGCGCCATTTCGTGCAGCGTCAGCTCCAGGCCGTGGCCGGCGGCAAACGGCAGCACAAACGCCAGCGCCCAGCCGGCGGCGATCTTGCCGAAATGGTGGTGCCAAAGGTTGGCCGCAAACAGCGGCAGCAGCGCGATGGACAGCAGCATGCCGGCAAACGGTACGGCCCAGAGTGCGGACAGCTCGGCGCCGTTGACACCGGCGTGGGCCAGCAGCGGCAAGCCGGCCAGCGCGGCACTAGCCGCGCGGGGTAGACGGATGATCGACATGGGAAATCCTGTGCGGCGGGCGAATGCTGGCGCTCCGGGGGCGCTGCCTAGCCCTTTGTGTTGTGCTTGGTATCGGGCCCGGAAAGGGCGGCAGTTTACCAGCAAGCAGCTGGCGATGGACCTGGCATGGCCTGCGGCTGTCTGCCAGCACTTTACTTATGTGTGGCATTTACGGTGCTTGCCGGCAATAAAAAAGCGGAATCCAGTATGGATTCCGCTGTTGCTGCCTGGCTGGCGATCAACCAAGCAATTTGCTGATGTCGCGCGCTTCCCAGTGTGGGAAGTACTTGCGCACCAGGGTGTTCAGCTCCACCTCGAAGGCCTTGAAGTGCGCCAGTTCGTCGTGTTCGCTCTGGCCTTCGCTGTTGGCGGCGCTGCGGATCATGGCGGCGCCAGCGGTGGCGTTGGACAGGCGGTCGATCACGATCAGGCTGCCGGTGGCGCGGCTGTCGCGGTAGGCGTCAAACACCACCTGCGAGTTGAAAGCGATGCGTACCAGGCCGATTTCGTTCAGCTGCAGCTTTTCCGCTTCGAAGGCATCCAGGGTGTTCACGTCGACGCGGTGCACGATGCGTTCCACGCGGCCGGTGACGCTCTTGCCGGACAGTTTGAACAGGTATTCCTTGCCCACCACCAGCGGCGCCTCGTCCATCCACACCAGATGCGCTTCCACGCCCTGGCTGACTTCCGGCTGCGCCTCGTCCACGCGCACGATCATGTCGCCGCGCGAGATGTCGATCTCGTCGCTCAGGGTCAGGGTGATGGCCTGGCCGGTATGGGCCGATGCCAGCTCGCCTTCGTATACCACCACGGCCTTGACGGTGCTTTCCTTGCCGGACGGCAGCGCGCGCACGCGGTCGCCGGGGCGGATCTCGCCGGCGGCGACGGTGCCGCAGAAGCCGCGGAAGTCCAGATTGGGGCGGTTGACGTACTGCACCGGCAGGCGGAACGCCGGCAGCTTGACGTCGTGATCGATCTCGACGGTTTCCAAGATTTCCATCAGCGTCTGGCCGTCGTACCACGGCGCGCTGTCGCTGCGGTTCACCACGTTGTCGCCGCGTAGCGCCGAGATCGGGACGAAGCGGATGTCCGGGATGTCCAGGTTGGCCGCAAAGGCGGTGTAGTCGGCTTGGATGCGGTCGAACACGCTCTGGTCGAAATCCACCAAGTCCATCTTGTTGATGGCGACGATGACGTGCTTGATGCCCAGCAGGCTGACGATGTAGCTGTGGCGGCGGGTCTGGGTCTGCACGCCGTAGCGGGCGTCGATCAGGATCACCGCCAGGTTGCAGGTAGAGGCGCCGGTGGCCATGTTGCGGGTGTACTGCTCGTGGCCCGGGCAGTCGGCAATGATGAACTTGCGGCGATCGGTGCTGAAGTAGCGGTAGGCCACGTCGATGGTGATGCCCTGTTCGCGCTCGGCCTGCAGGCCGTCCACCAGCAGCGCCAGGTCGATGTCCTGGTCGGTGGTGTTGTACTTCTTGGAGTCGCGCTGGATGGCGGCCAGCTGGTCTTCGAAGATCAGCTTGGAGTCATGCAGCAGGCGGCCGATCAGTGTGGATTTGCCGTCGTCGACGTTGCCGCAGGTGATGAAGCGCAGCATGTCCTTGTTTTCGTGCTGCTTCAGGTAGGACAGGATGTCGCTGGAGATCAGGTCGGATTGGTGTGCCATGAGCGTCGTGCCTTGCATCAGCAAGGTTGGCCGCATGCGGCCAACCTCTGGAAGTTCGGTATGCGAAAGAAACAGCGGCTTAGAAGTAGCCTTCCATTTTCTTCTTCTCCATCGAGCCGGAGGAGTCGTGATCGATCACGCGGCCCTGGCGTTCGGAGGTCTTGGTCAGCAGCATTTCCTGGATGATTTCCGGCAGCGTGGTGGCGGAGGACTCCACCGCCCCGGTCAGCGGATAACAGCCCAGGGTGCGGAAACGCACGCGCTTGGTCTCGATCTTGGCTTTTTCTTCTTCCGTCAGGTACTGCAGGATGCGGTCGTCGTCGAGCATGATCAGCGTGCCGTCACGTTCGATCACCGGGCGTTCGGCGGCAAAGTACAGCGGCACGATCTCGATGTTTTCCAGGAAGATGTATTGCCAGATGTCCAGCTCGGTCCAGTTGGACAGCGGGAACACGCGAATGCTTTCGCCCTTGTTGATGCGCGAGTTGTAGATGTTCCACAGCTCCGGGCGCTGGTTTTTCGGGTCCCAGCGGTGGTTCTTGTCGCGGAACGAGTACACGCGCTCCTTGGCGCGGGATTTTTCCTCGTCGCGGCGCGCACCACCGAAGGCGGCGTCGAACTTGTACTTGTTCAGCGCCTGTTTCAGACCCTCGGTCTTCATTACGTCGGTGTGCTTGGCACTGCCGGCGGTGAACGGGTTGATGCCGGCGTCCACGCCTTCCTGGTTCACGTGCACGATCAGGTCCCAGCCATGCTCGCGCGCCTGCTTGTCGCGCAGCGCGATCATGTCCTTGAACTTCCAGGTGGTGTCCACGTGCATCAGCGGGAACGGCGGCTTGCCCGGGGCAAAGGCCTTCTGTGCCAGATGCAGCATCACGGCGGAATCCTTGCCGATGGAGTACAGCATCACCGGATTCTCGAACTCGGCGGCGACTTCGCGAATGATGTGGATGGACTCGGCTTCCAGTTGCTTGAGGTGGGTCAGCCTCTCCTGACTGATTTTCATCGTGGCACTCGTTTCTTGAACAGTTGACTTCGACAGTAGGGCCGCAGCGGCCGCCGGATTGTCCGGCAGTGGCAATGTACCGGAGAGCGCTGCGCTAGCAAAAGACTGAATATATATATCGTTATGCTATGAAAGGGCGCAGCAAAACGATTGGCTGGGTATAAGACTGGCGGGGGCTGTGGGAGGTTTGGCAGGGTGGGCAGAAAACAAAAAAGCCACCTTGCGGTGGCTTGATTGTCGAATCCTGGCGTCCCCACGGGGATTCGAACCCCGGTTATCGCCGTGAAAGGGCGGTGTCCTAGGCCTCTAGACGATGGGGACAGCTGGCGCACCCGGAGCGATTCGAACGCCCGACCCTTTGGTTCGTAGCCAAATACTCTATCCAACTGAGCTACGGGTGCGTACTGTGGCGTCCCCACGGGGAGTCGAACCCCGGTTATCGCCGTGAAAGGGCGGTGTCCTAGGCCTCTAGACGATGGGGACAGCTGGCGCACCCGGAGCGATTCGAACGCCCGACCCTCTGGTTCGTAGCCAGATACTCTATCCAACTGAGCTACGGGTGCGCTGTTTCTCGTTTGTCGTTGACTTGCGAGAGACGCGAACTATACGGATGGCACTTGCCGGCGTCAATAGTTTTTGTGAAAAATTTGCCATGGTTACGCTGGAATTTTGCCAAGTAGCCGGAATACGACAATATCCTCAATCGCACCATCGCAGCAGGAGGAGCCGGGATGGTATTTAACGACATGTTCCGCATGAGCTGTCATGCGGTGATTACCGATGATCGCGGACAGGTATTGCAGTTGCAGGCCAGTTATGGCGATGGCCGCTGGGGCTTGCCCGGCGGCGGGGTGGAACCCGGTGAAACCATTCATCAGACCTTGCTGCGCGAGTGCCGGGAAGAGCTGGGGGTGGCGGTAATTATCGATTACCTGTCCGGCGTGTATTACCACGCGTGCTATCAGTCGCAGGTGTGCATTTTTCGCTGCCGCTTACCGGCCGGTGGCAGTGTGCGTTTGAGTGATGAACATCTGGCCTGGCGCTACTGGCCACTGGCGGAGCTGTCTGCCATGCAGCTGCAGCGGGTGACGGATTGCCTGCAGTTCGACGGCAATGTGCGCAGCGCGGTGTTTGAATAAGCGGCTGCCCGCGGGCGGGCAGCCGCTTGCCGGCTTACAGCGGCAGGAAGGGGGACAGCGCGTTGATTTCATTGAGCGCGCGACGGAAGCGCGCGTGCGCCCGCGACACGGTGGATTGGCTGATATCCAGCTGCTTGGAAGCGGCATAACCGGTCATGCCGTCGATTTCCATCAGCCACACGGCTTCGCGCGATTTTTTCTTCAGGCCGATCAGGTTGGCGACGTGATTGAAGTGTTCGAGTCTCATGTTTGTGCTCCCGCGTATGGTTGCTTGTGGCTAACCTGAATTCAGCATAGACGGGTGCAGAAAAAATGCACGTAAAAAATGCCGCTTCAGTGAAACGGCATTTTTCCGGTATTTGCCGGCTTAGGCGGCAGGCGGCACGGTTTCGGCAAAACTAGGGCGGGCGGCCAGTTTTTCTTCCAGTACGGCCAGGTTGGGGTAGGCGCCGCGCCAGTCCAGCTGCGGGAAGCGGAAATCGAGATACCCCAGCGCGCAGCCGGTAGCGATATCGGCCAGGCTGTAGGCTTCGCCGTTACACCAATGCCGCTCGCCCAGCATGGCGAACAGCGCCGCCAGTCCACGGTCCACCTTGCCCTGCTGGTGGGCGATCCACTCCGCGCTTTGCTTGTCAGCCGGGCGGCGGCCTTCCACTACGATGCTGCCGGCCGCATCGCAGATGCCATCGGCCAGCGCTTCCCAGCGCCGGGTTTCGATCAGCAGGCGCTTGCTGTCCTGTGGCAGCAGGCGCGAGACCGGCGAGCTGTTCTCCAGGTATTCGACGATCACGCGCGAGTCGTACAGCGTGCTGCCATCGTCCATCAGCAGCACCGGCACTTTGCCCAGCGGGTTGAAGTCGGTAACGGTGGAGCCGGCTTCCCACGGAATATCCAACTGCAGCGGGCAGTCGATCTTCTTTTCCGCCAGGACGATGCGGACTTTCCTGGCGTAGGGGCTGGTAAGCGATGCGATCAGTTTCATGGTGTGGGCACGAGTGGGCGATGGGGGTATCAGCATCTAATTTAGCGTAACGGCCGGCCGATCAAAAGCCCGGCGTTGCCTGGCACCGGGTGTGTTCAGCGCAATTCGATGCGGCCGCTGACGCTGAGATGCACCAGGCTGTTGCCGGCCTGCCAGTCCGGGGTGGCGACCTCGGGGGCGGCGGCATCGGCCATCATGGCCTTGGTACGCAGCATCGGCATCGGGGGCGGCGCCTGCACATTGCCGATACTCAGCTCCAGTACTTGCTGGTTGGGGCGGCCCAGCGCCTTGCCGGCGGCGGCGGCTTGCGCCTGCAGGGCGGCAATGGCTTCCGGAATCAGGCGGTCTTCCGCCTGGCGGCGGGTGCTGTCGGCGACGCTGAACTGCACGTTCTCCAGCAGCATGAATTTCTGCAGTCGGGCGACCAGCTCGGCGGTGGCGGTGAAGTCGCGGCTTTTCAGGCGAATTTCCGCGCGGCCCTGCCAGCCCTGGATCTTGCCGTCGCGGCCATAGTCCGGCCAGCTGTTGTAGCTGCCGCTGCTGACTTCTACCTGGCGGAAGCTGCCGGATTCCGCCTTGGCTCGGGCCAGCGCCTTGTTGAGCCGGTCGGCCAGCAGTGCCGGCTGGGCTTGGCGATCCTGCACGTACAGGCTGGCGTTGACCTCGTCATTGGCCAGCTCGCGCTGCGCGCTGGCGCTGAGATTGAGCATGGTGCTGTTGTCGGCCAGTGCCGGTGCGCTGAAAAGTACGGTAGTCAGCAGCAGGCTGCCAAGGGCGATGGTACGCATGGGGGCTCCCGGGGATGGTTGAGCGCTGTCAGACTGCGGTGCGGGGCAACAGGTTCACGCCAGTGCCGGCACCGCAACGAGCGGTTGGCTGCTGCAGACCTGATTGCGACCGCGCTGCTTGGCATCATACAGCGCCATGTCTGCGTCATGGTAGAGCGCGGCCAACGTCTGCTGCCCATGTTGGCGCATGGCCAGCCCGATGCTGGTGGTGACCTGAAACACCGGCTTGTCCGGCAGGCCGATCCAGTTGGCGGCCAGCTGGCTGCGGATCGCCTCCGCCACCTGCCAGGCCTGGCTGCTGCTGGTGTCGCGCAGCAGCGCCACGAACTCCTCGCCGCCCAGGCGACCGCTGATACTGCCGGCGGGCAGCTGCGCGGCCAACAGACCGGCAAAGTGTTGCAATGCAGCATCACCGGCCTGGTGGCCATGGCCGTCATTGATGCGCTTGAACAGGTCCAGGTCCATTACCAGCAGCGCATGGCGGTGGTGGCCATCGTGCTGCAAGGCGGCCGTCGCCTGCTGCTCGAAGGCGCGGCGGTTGTGCAACCCGGTCAACGCGTCCTGCATCGCCAGCTGTTGCAGCCGCTGCTGCATGCGTTCGAATACCAGGTACAGCAGGCCCAGCGTCTTGGCGAACTCCAGCAGGCTGGCCAGCAGCTGCTGCAGCGGCAGGCCGGTATTGTGCAGCGGGTTGTGCACCGGGTGTTGCAGCATAAAGTAGGTGCGGTAAGTGTAGCTCAGCATCAGTAGCAGGATGATGGCGCCCACCAGCCGGTAGCTGCCGCGCTGCCAGTGTTGCGGCTGGCGGAACAGCTCGTGCAGCGCCAAGCCGGCAAACAGCAGGTAGATCGGGCCGTACAGCAGCGCGCGCAGCCCGGTATCGCCGTGGAACAGCAGCAGCACCCACAGCAGGCTGCAGCCGCCGCACAGCAGGCCGGCCAGCCGCCAGGGCAGCGGGCGCTGCTGGAATTCGGCGATGCCCAGCCAGGTGCCGGCCAGGCTGCAGAACAGCAGCGAGTTGGCCGCAACCACTCCCAGCCACGGCGACAGCACATCGCGCGCCATCAGCAGCAGCACGCCGCCGACGCCCAGCAGCCCGCTTAGTCCCCACAGCCGCAGCGAACGCTCCTGCCGGTAGATATGCCCGATCAACAGTAGCAGTAGCGATAGCAACAGCAGGGTGGCCATCAGCAGGAAATACAGCGTAAAGGGGTCAAGCAGCAGCATGCGGACGACCGGGGATTTCGATAGATGCAGATTACCTGCTTGGTGGTGGCTTGCCTATCGCGCACCGGACAGGGCGCCGCGACGGCAACGTTGGCCGCAAACAATCAGGGCCGCATTGCGCGACCCTGTGTGTTGCTGCGGGGAGGCTCAGCCCAGCAGCAGCGCGTCGTCGTCGATGGCTTCGCCGCGGGTCTTCTCGAACATCGCCAGCAGGTCGGTCACCTGCATGCGGCTGCGCTCGTCGCCGGCCACGTCCAGCACCACGCGGCCCTGGTGCAGCATCACGGTGCGATGGCCGTGATCCAGCGCCTGGCGCATGGAGTGGGTGACCATCAGCGCGGTGAGTTTGTTCTCCTGCACGATGCGGTCGGTCAGTTCCAGCACGAAGGCGGCGGTTTTCGGGTCCAGCGCCGCGGTGTGCTCATCCAGCAGCAGGATGCGCGACGGCTGCAGGCTGGCCATCAGCAGGCTTACCGCCTGACGTTGGCCGCCGGACAGCAGGCCCATGCGGTCCGGCAGGCGGTTTTCCAGCCCCAGTTGCAGCGTGGCCAGCTTGTCGCGGAACAGTTCGCGCAGCTGGCGGTTCAGCGAGGCGCCAAAGCCGCGCTTCTTGCCGCGGTAGTAGGCCAGCGCCATGTTCTCCTCGATGCTGAGGTTCTCGCAGGTGCCGGCCATCGGGTCCTGGAATACGCGTGCCACCAGGCCGGCGCGTTGCCAACCCGGGGTGCGGGTGACGTCCTGACCATCGATGGCCAGGCTGCCGCTATCGACGATCACATCGCCGGCCAGCGCATTGAGAAAGGTGGACTTGCCGGCGCCGTTGCTACCGATCACGGTGACGAACTGGCCGCTGTCGATCTGCAGCGACAGGCCGCGCAGCACCGGGTTTTCGATCGGGGTGCCCGGGTTGAAGGTCTTGAACAGGTTGTCGGCGCGCAGCATCAGCGGGTTCCTCCGGCCTTGCGGGCCATCTTGGCTTTCAGTTTCGGCAGTACCAGCGCAAAGCCCACCAGCAGAGCGGTGATCAGGTTCAGGTCCTGCGCCTGCAGGCCGATGAAGTCGGCGTTCAGCGCCAGCGCGATCAGCAGGCGGTATAGCAGTGCACCCAGCACGGTGGCCAGGGTGATCACCCACAGCGTGCGCGACGGCAGCAGCGTTTCGCCGATGATCACCGCCGCCAGCCCCACCACGATGGTGCCCACGCCCATCGACACGTCGGCGCCCCCCTGGGTCTGCACGTACAGCGCACCAGCCAGCGCGATCAGCGCATTGGACAGCGCCATGCCGGCCAGCACCATGCGCTCGGTAGCGATGCCCTGTGCCCGCGCCATGCGGGCATTGGCGCCGGTGGCGCGCATCGCCAGCCCGGTCTGCGAGGCAAAGAACACGTCCAGCGCCAGCTTGGCGATCACGATCACCGCGGCCAACATCGCCGGCTGTACCTGCCAGGCGATATCGAAATTGTCGCCGATCAGCGGGCTGAACACCGTCGGGCTGCCGATCAGCGGCATGTTCGGCGCCCCCATGATGCGCAGGTTGATGGAGTACAGCGCGATCATCACCAGGATGGAGGCCAGCAGCTGCAGGATGCTCAGCCGCACGTTGAGCCAGGCGGTGGTGAGACCGGCGGCGGCGCCGGCCAGCGTGGCTACGCCACAGGCCAGCCACGGGTCGTGGCCACCGGCGATCAGGGTGGCGGCTACTGCGCCGCCCAGCGGAAAGCTGCCGTCGGCGGTCAGGTCGGGGAAGTCCAGAATGCGGAAGGAAATCAGCACGCCCAGCGCCACCAGCGCAAAGATCAGGCCGATTTCCAGCGCCCCCATCAGGGCAATCAGGGTCATGGTATTACTCGCAGAAAATGACAGCGCGCAGCTCGTGGCTGCGCGGTGGAAAACAGGTTGGCCGCAGGGGTGTGCGGCCAACCATGCCAGGATTTACTTCACGGTTTCCTTAGCGTCTTTCAACAGTGCCGGGCTAAGAGTGATGCCCTGCTTTTGCGCTGCGGCCGGGTTCAGCGACAGCGACAGCTTTTCGCCCAGTTGCGGCGCGATGCTGCCGGCTTTTTCGCCTTTCAGGATGCGCACCACCAGCTTGCCGGTTTGGCGGCCGATGTCGTAGTAGTTCTGGCCCAGCGCGGCGATGGCGCCACGCTTCACCGAGTCGGTATCGGCGGCCACCAGCGGCAGCTTGGCCTGCTGTGCCACCGCCACCAGCGATTCATAGGTGGACACCACGTTGTTGTCGGTGGTGGTGTAGATGGCATCGACCTTGCCGATCAGGCTCTTGGCGGCCGGGGCCACGTCCACGGTACGCGGCGCCGGCGCTTCCACCAGGCTCATGCCGCGCTTGGCCAGCTCGGCTTTCAGCTCCTTGGCCACCACCACCGAGTTCACTTCGCCCGGGCTGTACACCATGCCCACGCGCTTGGCGCCCGGCTTCACCTTGCCGATCAGGTCGATCTGCGGTGCCAGTGCCAGCTTGTCGGACACGCCGGTAACGTTGGTCTTGCTAGCGCTCCAGCCCGGTACCAGTTTGGCGGCTACCGGGTCGGTCACTGCGGTGAATACCACCGGGATGGAGCGGGTGGCGGCAACCACGGCCTGGGCGCTGGGGGTGGCGATGGCCACGATCACGTCAGGCGCATCGCCGACAAATTTGCGCGCGATCTGCGCGGCGGTGGCCGGGTTGCCCTGTGCGCTCTGGAATTGGTATTTCAGCTGCTTGCCCGGTTCGAAACCGGCGGCTTTCAACTCGTCCTCGATACCCTTGCGCGCGGCATCCAGTGCCGGGTGGTCAACGATGGCGGTAACCGCCACCGATTTCTGCTCGGCAGCCAGGGCAAATGGGGACAGGCTGGCGGCAACGGCCAGCGCCAGCAGGGTGCGGCGGGAAACGGCGGACATGGTAATTCCTTTGGAATGGTGCAGTGCAAAGACCGCGCAATCATATTCCAAAGCCGCCGTGGTTTCAGATTGTGCAAAGCAATAATATTTCAAATATTGTATTCATTTGGTGCGATGTGCCCATCATTGGTGCGCGACGGAAAAATCCCGCCAGCCTGGCTTGCGCTGGCGGGTGGATGCTGGCGAATTATGTAGTGCTGCCAGTACAGCTGAATGGATGGCCGCGTGCGGGTGGCTCTGCCTGCTGGGCCACCGGCCTCAATCCAGGTATTCGTAGCCGGGCAGGGTGAAGAAGTCGATGAATTCCTCGCTGGTGATCAGCAGGTCGAACAGCTGCGCGGCGTCTTCGAAATGCCGGCTCCAGCGGCTGCCGTATTCGGCCTGCAGCCGGTTGATCTCGTCGGTAGCCAGGTCGCGCAGCAGCGACTGGCTGACCTTGCGGCTATCGTCCAGTACGCCCTTGGGGCTGTGCAGCCACTGCCACAGCTGGGCGCGGGCGATCTCGGCGGTGGCGGCCTCTTCCAGCTGGTTGTGAATCGGCACGCAGCCGTTACCGCTGAGCCAGGCGCCGAGGTACTGCAGGCCGACGCTGATATTGTTGCGCAGCCCCTGCTCGGTGATCGGGGTTTCCGGCTGGAAATTCAGCAGGTCGGCGGCGGTGATCACCACGTGTTCGCGCTGGCGTGCCAGCTGATTGGGCGCGTCGCCGGCCACGCTGCGGAACGCCTCGAACGCCAGCGGCACCAGCGCCGGGTGCGCCACCCAGCTGCCATCGTAGCCGTCGCGCGCCTCGCGTTCCTTGTCGGCGCGAATCGCCGCCAGCGCACGCTCGTTGGCCGCCACATCGTGCTTGATCGGCGTCAGCGCCGACATGCCGCCGATCGCCGGCGCGCCACGGCGGTGGCAGGTCTTGAGCAGTAGCAGCGCGTAGGAGCGCATGAACGGCACCGTCATGCTGATCTGCTCGCGGTCGGCCAGGCAGAAATGCCGCACCTGGCGGAAGCTCTTGATACAGCTGAACAGGTAATCCCAGCGTCCGGCATTCAGTCCTGCGCTGTGCGCGCGCAGCTCGTACAGGATCTCGTCCATCTCGAAGGCGGCCAACAGGTGCTCGATCAGTACCGTGGCGCGGATGCTGCCCACCGGCAGCGCCAGTGCCTGCTGCGCCGTCAGGAAGATATCGTTCCACAGCCGAGCTTCCAGGTGGTTTTCCAGCTTGGGCAGATAGTAGTAGATATGGCGGCCGTGGCCATGCAGCAGCGCGGCGTTGTGGAAGAAGCTGAGCCCGAAGTCGAACAGCGCGGCGGAGACCGGCTGGCCGTCGATGCGCAGGTGTTTTTCCGCCAGGTGCCAGCCGCGCGGACGCAGCATCAGCGTGGCCGGCTTGCCGCTCAGCTGGTAGTGACGCCCGTCCGGGCTGTGGTAGCTGATGTTGCCGCGCCAGGCATCGCACATGTTCTGGTGACCATGCAGGATGTTGCGCCAGCCGGGGCTTAGCGCATCCTCGAAATCGGCCATGAAGCAGCTGGCGCCGGAGTTCAGCGCGTTGATCATCATCTTGCGCTCGGCCGGACCGGTGATTTCCACCCGGCGGTCCAGCAGCTCGGCGGGCAGCGGGGCGATCTGCCACTCGCTTTGACGGATGGCAGCGGTTTCCGGCAGGAAGTCCGGCAGCTTGCCGGCATCCAGCTCGGCCTGGCGGTGCTGGCGCAGCGCCAGCAATTCGCGGCGGCGCGGCTCGAACTGGCGGTGCAGCATGGCGATGAAGGCCAGCGCCTCGCTGCTCAGCAGCGTCTGGTGCGCGGGTCTCACCGGCGCGAGGATGTCCACTCCCGGCGGCAATTGCAGTGCCATGGTCTCTCCTTGGTTGTCGGTCCGGCCGCTGGCCGACCGTGGCACGCTAGCGCGCACTCTCGTTATCAGCGTGCCAGTTTAGCGTTAGCCAGGTGGCAGAAAAATAGGCAAAAACCGACAACATCTTTTACTTTTTGGGTGATAGTCCGGGTTGGCCTGCCTCGGCTCATGCCGCGTGCCTGCCGTGCTACGGCGGCCGCCATCGGCATGGCAAGCATATTTGCAGTGATCTGCCGCGATTTGGCATATCGTGGCGCGATATAACAGCCGGATGGGCTGCGGCTAGTAGATTTAGCCCATATTTCTGCAGATTGCAGTATGGATACAAAATACTATTGTTGATGTCGGCTTGAATCCCCTGTTGTGATGCGGCATATTCGCGCCCCTGCGCGTTGCGTCTGACCAGCGCCTCGCCATACATCACAACAACACCCGGTACCCGGCTCCACGAGCGCCGGCGTTGCCGGCGAAAAGGGACCAGACAATGAGTTTGTTACGCAAGAAGGACGTGCGCCAGATGCTGGCCGCGTCGCAGGGCGCGGGCGTGCTGCGCAAGGAGCTTTCCGCCTTTGACCTCACCATGCTGGGTATCGGCGCCATCATCGGCACCGGTATTTTCGTGCTCACCGGCACCGGTGCCACCGTGGCCGGCCCCGGTCTGGTGCTGTCCTTCATCATTGGCGCCATCGCCTGCGGCTTTGCCGCGCTGTGCTACGCCGAATTTGCCTCCATGCTGCCGGTATCCGGCTCCACCTACACCTACGCTTACGCCACGCTGGGCGAGATCATTGCCTGGATGATCGGCTGGGACCTGATGCTGGAATACCTGCTGGCCTCGTCGGCGGTATCGGTGGGCTGGTCCGGCTACTTCCAGAGTCTGCTGTCCGGCTTTGGCATCCATCTGCCGGATGCGCTGACCGCCGCCGCCGGCGCCCGTCCCGGTGTCGACACCGTATTCAACCTGCCGGCCTTTGTGGTGGCGATGCTGATTACCGCCTTGTTGGCGTTCGGCATCAAGGAATCGAAGAAGGTGAACAATGTCGTGGTGCTGATCAAGGTGGCGGTGGTGCTGCTGTTCATCGGCATTGCGGTATGGCACGTGAAACCGGCCAACTGGAACCCGGCGCTGCCGTACGGCATGAGCGGGGTGTTCCAGGGCGCCGCCATCGTGTTCTTCAGCTTCCTCGGCTTCGACGCGGTAACCTGCGCGGCGGAAGAGGTGAAAAACCCGGAGAAGGACATTCCAAAAGGGGTGATCTGGTCGCTGGCGATCTGCTCGCTGCTGTACGTGATCGTGTCCGCCATCATGACCGGCATCGTGCCGTTCATGCAGTTCAAGGGTATTGACCATCCGGTGTCGCTGGCGCTGCAAGTGGCCAAGCTGGATTGGTTCGCCGGTTTCGTCGACCTAGGCGCCATCCTCGGCATGCTGACAGTGATCCTGGTGATGACCTACGGCCAGACCCGCATCCTGTTCGCTATGTCGCGCGACGGCCTGCTGCCCAAGGTGTTCTCCGAAGTGCACCCGAAATACGGCACGCCGTACAAGGCGACCTGGCTGATCGGCTGCATCATCGCGCTGATCGCCGGTTTCGTGCCGCTGGGCACCCTGGCCGAGCTGGTGAATATCGGCACCCTGGCCGCCTTCAGCCTGATCGCCGCCGCCATCATTGTGCTGCGCAAGCGCGAACCGAACCTGCCGCGCAAATTCCACTGCCCGGGCGTACCGTACGTGCCGGCGCTGGCGATCCTGTTCTGCGTGTTCCTGATGGCGCAGCTGTCCAGCCTGACCTGGATCTGCTTCGTGGCCTGGCTGCTGATCGGCCTGGTGGTGTACTTCGGCTACTCGCGCCAGCGTTCGCACCTGCACAAGGCCTGATGTGCGATGCGGCCAACCTTTGCATTGCAGGGTTGGCCGCAAAAGGCATCTCCCGCTTGCGAGGCGTAATGCCGTTCACCTTATGAAGGTGGACGGCATTTTCTTTGGCGGGTGTTGAGGCGGGTGCTGAATTCGCTATGTGTTGGCCGTATCGGCAGCTGCAGGACAGGTTAGCCGCAGACCATCGCCGCGCGTGGTTGGCGGTTCACGCGGGTATGAACCGCTGGTTCAACCCGCCCTGCGTACTGCGTGATGCTTGCGGCCAACCTTGGCCGCATGCCGGAAAGACAAAACCCCCGTCTGGCGACGGGGGTTTTGCTTTTGACGCAGACGGCGGGGTCGAGTCGCCGTTTGATGTCGAAAAGCTTAGTGGAACTGCTCTTCTTCGGTAGAACCAGTCAGCGCGGTAACCGAGGACTTGCCGCCCTGGATCACGGTGGTAACGTCGTCGAAGTAGCCGGTGCCCACTTCCTGCTGGTGCGACACGAAGGTGTAGCCACGATCGCGGGCGGCGAATTCCGGTTCCTGCACCTTCTCAACGTAGGCAGACATGCCGCGAGCCACGTAATCTTGTGCCAGATCGAACATGTTATACCACATGTTGTGGATGCCAGCCAGGGTGATGAACTGGTACTTGTAGCCCATGGCGCCCAGTTCGCGCTGGAACTTGGCGATGGTGGCATCGTCCAGGTTCTTCTTCCAGTTGAAGGAAGGCGAGCAGTTGTAGGCCAGCAGTTTGCCCGGATGCTTGGCATGTACTGCTTCGGCGAACTTGCGGGCGAACTCCAGATCCGGGGTGCCGGTTTCGCACCATACCAGGTCGGCGTATTCGGCGTAGGCCACGGCGCGGCTGATGGCTTGTTCCAGACCCTTCTTGGTCTTGTAAAAGCCTTCGGCAGTGCGTTCACCGGTCAGGAACGGCTTGTCGTTTTCGTCGTAATCGGAAGTCAGCAGGTCGGCGGCTTCGGCGTCGGTACGGGCGATTACCAGGGTCGGTACGCCGTAAACGTCGGCAGCCATACGAGCGGCGATCAGCTTCTGCACGGCTTCCTGGGTCGGTACCAGCACCTTGCCACCCATGTGGCCGCATTTTTTCACCGAAGCCAGCTGGTCTTCGAAGTGCACGCCACCGGCGCCGGCGCGGATCATCGCCTTCATCAGCTCGTAGGCGTTCAGTACACCGCCGAAACCGGCTTCGGCATCGGCCACGATCGGGGCGTAGTAGTCGACATAACCGGCGTTGCCCTGCTCGATACCCTTGGAGTGCTGGATTTCATCGGCGCGGGTGAAGGCGTTGTTGATGCGCTCCACTACCTTCGGTACCGAGTCCACCGGATACAGCGACTGGTCCGGGTACATGGCGGCGTATTCGTTGTTGTCAGCAGCAACCTGCCAGCCGGACAGGTAGATGGCCTTGATGCCGGCCTTGACCTGCTGCATGGCCTGGCCGCCGGTCAGGGCGCCCAGACAGTTGATGTACGGCTCAGTGTTCACCAGATGCCACAGCTTGTTGGCTGCATTGCGTGCCAGGGTGTGCTCCACTTGTACGGAGCCGCGCAGGCGCTCTACGTCAGCGGCAGTATAGCCACGCTTGATGCCTTTCCAGCGCGGATTTTCGTCCCAGTCTTTTTGGATGGCGGCGATGCGTTGTTCACGAGTCGTCATGGTGATGAACCCTTCACTTGATAGTTGCGTTTTGCCGGATGACCGGCGCTCCCAGTTCTCTTGTTGCCTGCCGGTCTTGCCGGCGTTTTTGCGTTAGCACCAGCCTGTTTTGGTAGCTGGTTTCACTGCCGGAAACCGCCCCGGATAAGGGGGCTGGCGGGCCGTGCAGTAGCGCTGTTGTGAAATCATTTAATCACAAAAAAATTGCCTTGTGTGCACTGCAGCACAAAAAAAATCCTTTGTTTTCAAAAGCTAACACGCATGCGCAGAAACGAATATTTTCGTATGACACTTTTTGTGCAATGCGAAAAAAAAGGTAAATAAACGCACCGCGGCAAGCTGTGGGGCCAGGGCTTGAAAAGTCCGCCGATGGCCTTATATGGCGAAGGTGTTTATGACTTCACTCAAATGGAAGCGCCATGCAGGAAAACCAGAATCCCCAAGCAGAAGAAGTGCTTACACAAACTGATGCTGCGCTGGCAGAAGCTGCCGCCGCGGTGGAGCAGACGCCGGAACAACGCATCGCTGCGCTGGAGGCCGAAGTGGCGGAATGGAAAGACCAGTGTCTGCGCGCCAAGGCCGAAACCGAAAACATGCGTCGCCGTGCGGCGGAAGATGTAGTCAACGCACAAAAGTTTGCTATCCAGAAGTTCGCCTCCGAACTGCTGGCAGTGAAGGACAGCCTGGAAATGGCGGTTCTGGACCAGTCCGGCCAGTTCGAAAACCTCAAATTCGGTGTCGACCTGACGCTGAAGCAGCTGGTGGCCGCGTTCGAAAAAGGTCAGATCAGCGAGATCAACCCGGTGGGCGAGAAGCTGGACCCGCACAAGCACCAGGCCATCAGCCAGGAAGAATCCGATGCCGAGGCCGGTACCGTGCTGCGTGTGATGCAGAAGGGGTACCTGATTACCGACCGCATCCTGCGTCCGGCGATGGTGGTGGTGGCTAAATCCAAGGCCTGAAGGCCAGCGTGGTACAAGTCCCTCTTGAAATTGTGGCGATAGCCAATATCTGACAACTCAACCGGCGGCTGCGGCCAACATCGCGGCGCCTGAATCCAGTTACAAGCATAGGAAGATCGAACATGGGCAAAATCATCGGTATTGACCTGGGCACCACCAACTCCTGCGTGGCAGTGGTAGAAGGCGGCAACCCGAAAGTAATCGAAAACGCCGAAGGCGCACGCACCACCCCGTCCATCATCGCTTACATGGAAGACGGCGAGATCCTGGTGGGCGCACCGGCCAAGCGCCAGGCGGTAACCAACCCGAAGAACACCCTGTACGCGGTAAAGCGCCTGATCGGCCGCCGCTTCGAAGACAAGGAAGTACAGAAAGACATCGACCTGATGCCTTTCCAGATCAAGAAAGCCGGTAACGGCGACGCCTGGGTACAGGTGCGCGACAAGGAAATGGCGCCGCCGCAAATCTCTGCCGAAGTACTGCGCAAGATGAAAAAGGCCGCCGAAGACTACCTGGGCGAAGAAGTGACCGAAGCGGTCATTACCGTGCCGGCCTACTTCAACGACAGCCAGCGTCAGGCCACCAAGGACGCCGGCCGCATCGCCGGTCTGGACGTGAAGCGAATCATCAACGAACCGACCGCTGCCGCGCTGGCCTTTGGCCTGGCCAAGCAGGAAGGTGACCGCAAGATCGCGGTGTACGATCTGGGCGGCGGTACCTTCGACGTATCGATCATCGAAATCGCCGACGTTGACGGCGAGCACCAGTTCGAAGTGCTGTCCACCAACGGCGACACCTTCCTCGGCGGCGAAGACTTCGACCAGCGCGTGATCGATTACATTGTGACTGAGTTCAAGAAGGACCAGGGCGTTGATCTGAAGAACGACGTGATGGCCCTGCAGCGCCTGAAGGAAGCCGCGGAAAAGGCCAAGATCGAGCTGTCGTCCGCTACCCAGACCGAAGTGAACCTGCCGTACATCACCATGGACGCCACCGGCCCGAAACACCTGGCGATGAAGATCACCCGCGCCAAGTTCGAAAGCCTGGTCGACGACCTGGTACAGCGCTCCATCGAGCCGTGCAAAGTGGCGCTGAAAGACGCTGGCGTATCGCTGGCCGACATCACCGACGTGATCCTGGTTGGCGGTCAGACCCGCATGCCGAAAGTACAGGAAGCGGTGAAGGCCTTCTTCGGCAAGGAACCGCGCCGTGACGTGAACCCGGACGAAGCCGTGGCCGTGGGTGCCGCGATCCAGGGTTCGGTACTGTCCGGTGATCGCAAGGACGTGCTGCTGCTGGACGTGACTCCGCTGTCGCTGGGTATCGAAACCCTGGGTGGCGTGATGACCAAGCTGATCCAGAAGAACACCACCATCCCGACCAAGGCATCGCAGACTTTCTCTACTGCCGATGACAACCAGACCGCGGTAACCATCCACGTGCTGCAGGGCGAGCGTGAAAAGGCTGCGGCCAACAAGTCGCTGGGTCAGTTCAATCTGGGTGACATCCCGCCGGCCGCGCGCGGTGTGCCGCAGATCGAAGTTGAATTCAACATCGACGCCAACGGCATCCTGCACGTGTCCGCCAAGGACAAGGCTTCCGGCAAGCAGGCCAACATCACCATTCAGGCCTCCTCCGGTCTGTCCGAAGCGGAAATCCAGCAGATGGTGCGTGACGCCGAGCTGAACGCGGAAGAAGACAAGAAGCTGCACGAACTGGTGCAGGCCCGCAATCAGGGTGAAGGCCTGATCCACAGTGTGAAGAAATCGCTGGTCGAGTTTGGCGACAAGATTTCCGCCGACGAGAAGGCTGCGATCGAAACCGCGCTGCAGGAAGCCGAAGAAGTGATCAAGGGCGACGACAAGGAAGCCATCGATGCCAAGGTACAGGCACTGATGACCGCCTCGCACAAGCTGGCCGAGCACATGTACGCCGACAAGGGCGGTGACGCCGCTGCCGAGGCCCAGCCGGCCGACGACAAAAAAGACGACGGCAACGTAGTCGACGCCGAATTCGAAGAAGTGAAGAAGTAAGCTTCCTCAATCGCGTCAAGGCACAGGCCCTTCGGGGCGCTGTGCCTTTTCCTTGATAGGCGGCCAACCTTTCACGGTTGGCACAATGGTGAGACAGCATGGCGAAGAAGGATTTCTACGAGGCATTGGGCGTTAATCGCGATGCCTCGGACGACGACATCAAGAAGGCTTATCGCAAGCTGGCGATGAAGTACCACCCGGACCGCAATCCGGACAGCAAGGAAGCCGAGGACAAGTTCAAGGAGGTGAAGGAAGCCTACGAGATCCTGTCCGACAGCCAGAAACGCGCAGCCTATGACCAGTATGGCCACGCCGGGGTCGACCCGCAGGCTGGCATGGGGGGTGGCGGCGCCGGTTTCGGCGGCTTCGATTTCGGCGACATTTTCAGCGACATCTTCGGCGGTGGTCAGCGTGGCGGCGGCGGTCGTTCCAATGTGTATCGCGGCTCCGATCTGCGCTACAACATGGAAATCTCGCTGGAAGACGCGGCGCGCGGCTGCGAGAAGCAGATCCGCATTCCGTCGCACGAAAACTGCGACGTGTGCCACGGCACTGGCGCCAAGCCGGGTACCCAGCCCAAGACCTGCCGCACCTGCGGCGGCCACGGCCAGGTACGCATGAGCCAGGGGTTCTTCTCCATCCAGCAGACCTGCCCGACCTGCCACGGCAGCGGCAAGGAAATCACCGACCCGTGCCACAAGTGCCACGGCGCCGGCCAGGTGAAGACCCACAAGACGCTGAACGTGAAGATTCCGGCCGGCGTGGACGAGGGCGACCGCATCCGCCTGGCGGGCGAGGGCGAACCGGGGCAGAACGGCGGCCCGGCCGGCGACCTGTTCGTGGTCACCCACATCAAGAAGCACAGCGTGTTCGAGCGTGACGGCCGCGATCTGCATTGCGAAATGCCGATCAGCTTCGCCACCGCGGCGCTGGGCGGCGAGGTGGAAATCCCGACCCTGGACGGCATGGTGAAGGTGAAAATCGCGGCGGAAACCCAATCCGGCCGCGTCTACCGCGTGCGCGGCAAGGGCGTGAAGTCGGTGCGTGGCAGCGACTACGGCGATCTGATGTGCCACGTGGTGGTGGAAACCCCGGTGGCGCTGACCGAGCGGCAGAAAGAGCTGCTGCGCGAGTTCGAGGCCATCAGCCAGGGCGATGTCGCCACCCACAGCCCGCGTACCAAGTCGTTCATGGACAAGCTGAAGGACTTCTTCGGCTAAGCCGCACCGCGTGTGGCCAACATCGCGCCGTCCTGCCTGGCAGGCGGCGCGATGTCGTTTGCGCGCCGCTAAGGTTGGCCGCATGCCGCCGCGGCCGCCGGCGCGGGCCAGCTGTGCTAGCCTTAGCCCATCCACACAACCTTTCGACGCCGGGCCGCCCGGCGTTGCTCATTCAGGCAAAGACATGGATTTGCTGCATTCCACCTGGTTCTGGGTACTGTTGATCATCGGCCCCATCGTCACCGTTGTCGGCACGCTGGCCCGGCTGTCCAAAAAACAGGGACCGATCAAGCTGCCGCCGGGCGTGATTCCCGGCACCTACGCCACCGACAAGCAGGACGACGACGAAGACGATGACCGGCCGGCGAAGCAGCCGTAACCGGCGCCATTCGGCGTGGCGGCCAACCTTGCGCCGCAACAAGAAAGCGTGAACCAAGGCTGGGCGCCGCTGTCTGCCTTTGCTATCTTGCTAGCCGTTTTTCATCCTCATCCTGCCGAAAGACCTGCCCATGTTCACCAATCGCTATTTCCCCGCGACCCGTATGCGCCGCATGCGTCGTGATGATTTTTCCCGCCGCCTGATGCGCGAAAACGTGCTGACCTGTAACGATCTGATCTACCCGGTGTTCGTGCTGGAAGGGCAGGGGCGCGAGCAAGCGGTGACATCGATGCCGGGCGTGGTGCGCCAGAGCCTGGACAAGCTGCTGTACACCGCGGAAGAAGCGCTGCAGCTGGGCATTCCGATGCTGTCGCTGTTCCCGGTAATCGAAACCGGCAAGGACAATTCCGGTGAGGAAGCCTTCAACCCGGACGGTCTGGTGCCGACCGTGGTGCGCGAGCTGAAAACCCGCTTCCCCGAACTGGGCATCATGACCGACCTGGCGCTGGACCCGTACACCGTGCACGGCCAGGACGGAATCCTGGACGACAGCGGCTACGTGCTGAACGACGAAACCACCGAAATCTTGGTGCAGCAGGGCCTGTGCCACGCCGCCGCCGGGGTGGACGTGCTCGGCCCGTCCGACATGATGGACGGCCGCATCGGCGCCATCCGTAGCGCGCTGGAAGACGAAGGCTTTATCCACACCAAGATTCTGGCCTACAGCGCCAAGTACGCATCCGCCTTCTATGGCCCGTTCCGCGATGCGGTCGGCTCGGCGGCCAATCTGGGCAAGGCCGACAAATACACCTACCAGATGGACCCGGCCAACCTGGACGAAGCGCTGTACGAAGTGGCGATGGACCTGGAAGAAGGCGCCGACATGGTGATGATCAAGCCGGGCATGCCCTACCTGGACGTGATCCGCCGCGTCAAAGACCACTTCAAGGTGCCGACCTACGCCTACCAGGTCTCCGGCGAGTACGCGATGCTGAAGGCGGCGTTCCAGAACGGCTGGCTGGACGAAGAGAAGTGCATGCTGGAAAGCCTGCTGGCGTTCAAGCGTGCCGGTGCCGACGGCATCCTTACCTACTTCGCCATGGACGTGGCCCGCCTGCTCAAGCGCTGAGCGCAAGCGCGGTAACACCTGCGGCCAACCCTGTAGCGGGGTTGGCCGCATGTTTTTTGGTGCGGTCATTACGTGCGGTTACCTGGGCGGGCGGAGCGGCGTCGATTCGGCCTGCCATGTAACGCCGGGTAACGGTAGCGCGTGGCGGCCAACATGCGGTAACAGCTGCCTTACATACCTTGGCCGGGCGGCGGCATAGGATGACGTCAAGGGTAAGTCGCATGGGTGACCCCCGGACTTCACATCGCATATCACAGGAGTGAGCATCATGAAAAAACTGACCGCACTGACCGTCGCTGCCGTACTGGGCCTGACTTCCATGGCAGGTTTTGCCGCCGATGCCGCCAAGCCGGCCGCTGCTGCGGCCAAGCCGGCCGTGGTACAGAAGGCACCGGCCAAAGCCATGCACAAGAAAGTGCTGCACAAGAAGCATGCCGCCAAGCATCACAAGGTTGCCATGAAAAAAGCCGCTTCCGCCGCCAAGTAAGCCGGACGCATCTTGCCACCGGGCCACGGTATGCGGCCCGGTCAGCTGAATCGAATTCTCTGGAGTTGCCATCATGAAAAAACTGACCGCACTGACCGTTGCCGCCGTACTGGGCCTGACCTCCATGGCCGGCTTTGCTGCCGATGCCGCCAAGCCGGCCGCCGCCGCCGCCAAGCCTGCCGTGGTGCAGAAGGCGCCGGCCAAAGCCATGCACAAGAAAGTGCTGCACAAGAAGCATGCCGCCAAGCACCACAAGGCCGGCATGAAAAAAGCGGCTTCCGCCGCCAAGTAAGCCGTAGGCGATGAACAGGCTTGTTCTCACCGTGGTGGCGGCCCTGTGCGGGCTGTCTGCCGCCGGTGGTTTTGCCAGCGAGCCACCGCCGGTCAACATTGTGGTGGCGAGCACGCTGCAGCGGCCGCTGGCGGCCAAGCCTGTGCATCACAAGCACCCGCACAAGCACATCGTGCATGCGCACAAGGTGCCCAGGCCGTCGTCCCCCGCCATCCCTGCCGCGCTGTAGCGCCAACCCCCGCCATGCGGGGGTTTTGCATTATCCGGGCCGCTTGTTTGCCATGCGGCCAACGTTGCGCTCAGCGCGGCGGTTTCGGCGCAAAGGTCTGGCAGTCACGGCCGGTGGCCTCGCGCACCTCCTGCAGCGGCAGGCGCTTGCTCTTGAAATCCATGGCACGGCAGCCATAGGGAAAGCGCACATCGTGGCTGATGTAGTAGTGGCGGCAGAAGCGGCAGTGCAGGGGCGGCGGGCTGGTTTTCACGATCGGGCAAACGGTAGCGATGGCGTATTGTCGCATGCCGCAACGGCTATGCTGTAAGACAACGGTAACACCGGCAGGCGCAAAATCGTCGGCAACTGTATCTGAACGAGCAAAATGCCGGGGTCTACAATGGTGACAGTATTGCCATGGCTGCCGCGATCCGGCGGCGGGCACCGACCCAAGGAAACCAGGATGAACCATACCTACCTTGCTCACCTGCAAGCCACGCTGGCGCAGATCCGCGCCGAAGGTTACGAGAAACCGGAGCGGGTGATTGCCTCGCCGCAGCGCGCCGATATCAACCTGGCCGGCGGCCAGCACGTGCTGAACTTCTGCGCCAACAACTACCTGGGCCTGGCCGACGACCAGCGCCTGATCGATGCCGCCAAGCAGGGCATGGACGACTACGGCTACGGTTGCGCCTCGGTGCGCTTCATCTGCGGCACCCAGCAGGTGCACAAGGATCTGGAGGCGGCCATTTCCGGTTTCCTCGGCACCGACGACACCATCCTCTATTCCAGCTGTTTCGATGCCAATGGCGGCGTGTTCGAAACCCTGCTGGGCGAGGAAGACGCGGTGATCTCCGATGCGCTCAACCACGCCTCCATCATCGACGGCGTGCGGCTGTGCAAGGCCAAGCGCTTCCGTTACCAGAACAACGACATGGCCGACCTGGAGGCCCAGCTGCAGGCAGCCGAGGCGGCCGGCGCGCGCTTCAAGCTGATCGTTACCGACGGCGTGTTCTCCATGGACGGCATCATCGCCGACCTGAAAGCTATCTGCGAGCTGGCCGACCGTTACAGTGCGCTGGTGATGGTGGACGACTCGCACGCGGTGGGCTTCATCGGCGAAACCGGCGCCGGCACCCCGGAGCTTTGCGGCGTCAGTGACCGCGTCGACATCTACACCGGCACGCTGGGCAAGGCGCTGGGCGGCGCTTCCGGCGGCTACGTGGCGGCACGGCAGCCGATTGTCGACCTGCTGCGCCAGCGTTCGCGCCCGTATCTGTTCTCCAACACCCTGGCACCGGCCATCGCTGCCGCCAGCCTGAAGGTGCTGCAGATCCTGGGTAGTGCCGAAGGCGCCGAGCTGCGTGCCAACCTCAAGCGCAATGCCGAGGCGTTCCGCCAGGGCATGAGCGCCGCCGGTTTCAGCCTGGTGCCGGGGCAGCATCCCATCGTGCCGGTGATGCTGGGCGATGCGCGACTGGCTGGCGAAATGGCGGCGGCGCTGCTGGCCGAAGGCGTGTACGTGATCGGTTTCTCCTACCCGGTGGTGCCCAAGGGCAAGGCGCGCATCCGCACGCAGATGTCCGCCGGCCACACCCTGCAACAGGTAGAGCGCACCGTGGCCGCCTTCATCAAGGTTGGCCGCGAGCTGGGCGTGATCTGACGTGATTTTTTTGCCACGCAACGCACGCTGCGTCGCCGGCATGGCATGACATCGCCAGTGTCTGCTGCCATCCGCCATTGCACCCGGCATACTGACGGGCGGCGGCGGGCCAGACTGCCAGCGGTGCCACGCGTTTTCGTGGCAAAGCAAAGGACAAGCAAACAATGAAAGCACTTGCCAAACTGCAGGCCGCTCCCGGTCTGTCCATGACCGACGTTGCGATGCCGGAAGTCGGCCACAACGATCTGCTGATCAAGATCCGCAAAACCGCGATCTGCGGCACCGACATCCATATCTGGAACTGGGACGACTGGGCGCAGAAGACCATCCCGGTGCCGATGCACGTCGGCCACGAATACGTCGGCGTGGTGGCCGGCATGGGCTCGGAAGTGCAGGGCTTCACGATCGGTCAGCGCGTGTCCGGCGAAGGCCACATCACCTGCGGCCACTGTCGCAACTGTCGTGCCGGCCGCCGTCACCTGTGCCGCAACACCACCGGCGTGGGCGTTAACCGCGAAGGCTCGTTTGCCGAATACCTGGTGATTCCGGCCTTCAACGCCTTCCCGATTCCGGATGACATCTCCGACGATCTGGCGTCCATCTTCGACCCGTTCGGTAACGCCGTGCACACTGCGCTGTCGTTCAACCTGGTGGGCGAGGATGTGCTGATCACCGGCGCCGGCCCGATCGGCATCATGGCGGTAGCCATCGCCAAACATGTCGGCGCACGCCATGTGGTGATCACCGACGTCAACGACTACCGGCTGGAGCTGGCGCAGAAGATGGGCGCCACCCGCGCGGTGAACGTGGCCAAGCAGGATCTGAAGGCGGTCATGCAGGAACTGCACATGACCGAGGGTTTCGACGTGGGCCTGGAAATGTCCGGCAACCCGCACGCCTTCCGCCAGATGCTGGAAGTGATGAACCACGGCGGCAAGCTGGCACTGCTGGGCATTCCGCCGGCTAATACCGCCATCGACTGGAACCAGGTGATCTTCAAGGGCCTGGAAATCAAGGGGATCTACGGCCGCGAGATGTTCGAGACCTGGTACAAGATGGTGGCGCTGATCCAGTCCGGTCTGGACATCAGCCCGATCATCACCCACCACTTCAAGGTCGATGATTTCGAAGCCGGCTTTGCCGCCATGCTGTCCGGCCAGAGCGGCAAGGTGATTCTGGACTGGCAGTAACGCGCCATGCGGCCAACGTTGGCCGCAGACAACAAAGCCCGCAACCGCGGGCTTTTTTTATGGGTTACAGGCCGGGGAAGTCCAGCGGCAGATCCGGGCTGAACACCGCGCTGCTGTTGAAGCTGCTGTGCAGGCCATCGCCCACCACGCAGTTACGGCCGCTGCGCTTGGCGTGATACAGCCGCTGGTCGGCTTTCTGCAGCAGCAGCGCCGCCTGCTGCTGTGGCAGCGGGCGACAGCCGGCCACGCCGACGCTGATGGTGACGAAATCGGACACATCGGAGCCGGGGTGCGGGATGGCCAGGCGCTCGATATTGCGGCGCAGGGTATCCATCAGCAGCCAGGCGCCATCGGCCGGAGTGGCCGGCAGCACCACCACGAACTCCTCGCCGCCGTAGCGGGCGGCGAAGTCGGTGCTGCGCAGCAGGCTGGCGGAGATGGTGCGCGCCACCTGGCGCAGTACCCAGTCGCCGCGGGCATGGCCGCACAGGTCGTTGTACTGCTTGAAGCAATCGACATCGATGACGGCCACGGACAGCTCGCTGCCGCCGCGCACGGCGTGCTCCCACTCGGTGAGGAATACCTTGTCCAGCTGGCGGCGGTTGGGCAGTTCGGTCAGACCGTCGATATTGGCCAGTGCCTCCAGCATGCGGCGCTGGCGCTCCAGCTTCAGGTGGGTGGCGACCCGCGCCTTGACGATGATGGGGTTGAGCGGCTTGGTGATGTAGTCGACGGCGCCGAACTCCAGGCCGCGGGCCTCGTCCTCGGCACTGCTGAGCGCGGTGACGAAGATTACCGGGATATGCTTGGTGCGGGCGTCGGCCTGCAGCCGTTGCAGTACGGCGTAGCCATCCATCCCGGGCAGGATCACGTCCAGCAGCACCAGGTCCGGCTGCTGCTCCAGCGCCAGCTGCAGCGCGGCGGTGCCGTTGTCGGCGGTCAGCACGCGATAATCCGGCTGCAGCAGTCCTTGCAGCAGGTGCAGATTGATCTCGGCGTCATCGACGACAAGGATGGTCTGGGTCGGATTCATCGGCGGCTAACATCTCCAGAAGCGCAGCACTTTAGCACGCTGTGCCAGCCGGTGGTAACGCCATGCCTTGAGCATGACAATAAGTTCTGCCGGCTGTGTCTTAAATGTCAGTAGCGCGGCAAGGCGCCGCCATGCATGGGCGGCCAACTGCAAACGGTTTTCCCGGCCTTGCGTAAACGGTTAGAATCCCTTTTTGTTTCCCAATCCATTCCGTTTGCCACATGCTCACTTTTCAGGAAATCATCCTTACCCTGCAGCACTACTGGAACCGTCAGGGCTGCGCCTTGCTCCAGCCGTACGATACCGAAGTGGGCGCAGGCACCTCGCATACCGCAACCTTTCTGCGCGCGCTCGGCCCGGAGCCGTGGCACGCCGCCTATGTGCAGCCTAGCCGCCGCCCGAAAGACGGCCGCTACGGCGAGAACCCCAACCGCCTGTTCCAGCATCACCAGTTCCAGGTAGTGCTGAAACCGTCGCCACCGAATATCCAGGAACTGTACCTGGGCTCGCTGAAAGAGCTGGGTATCGATCCGACCATGCACGACATCCGCTTCGTGGAAGACGACTGGGAAAACCCGACGCTGGGCGCCTGGGGCCTGGGCTGGGAAGTCTGGCTGAACGGCATGGAAGTGACGCAGTTCACCTATTTCCAGCAGGTCGGCGGCCTGGATTGCAAGCCGGTGCTGGGCGAGATCACCTATGGTCTGGAACGCCTGGCGATGTACCTGCAGGACATCGAAAACGTGTACGACCTGGTGTGGACCTACCTGCCGGACGGCACGGCCGTGACCTACCGCGACGTGTTCTTCCAGAACGAGTACGAGCAGTCCAAGTACGCGTTCGAGGAAAGCAATGTCGAGCTGCTGTTCAAGCAGTTCGAGCAGTTCGAAGGCGAAGCCAAGCGCATGCTGGATGCCGGCCTGCCGCTGCCGTGTTACGAGCTGATCCTCAAGGCCGGCCACACCTTCAACCTGCTGGATGCCCACGGCGCCATCTCGGTGACCGAGCGCGCCGCCTACATCGGCCGCATCCGCAATCTGGCGCGTGGCGTGGCGCAGGCGTACTACAACGCCCGCGAAGCGCTGGGCTTCCCGATGTGCAAGAAAGCCTGATTGCATGAAGACGTGGGCAACCATCTTCGTCATTCTGCTGACGCTGGCAGCGCTGACCTGGTATCTACAGCACCAGGTACAGCCACCGGCGCAGCAAGGCAAGTTCGAGGTCTACCAGTCCAGCGAGGCGCTGGAGCTGTCGCTGGAGCTGGACGCCATTGCCAACGTGAACGAAGGGCTTGTCCGTTTCGTCAACCAGGAGCGTTTTGCCGACAAGAAACAGGAACCCGCGCTGGGTATCAGCTACCAGGTGCGCCGCCTTGAAGGCCGCGCCGACTGCCAGAACCGGCAGTACGCCTTTGTGAATACCTCCTACTGGACGAGCAAGGGCAAGCATGTCTACACCCAGATGTTTCCGCTGCAGCGTTTCAACTGGACCTTCGTCCCGGTCGAAACCGGTTCCATTGCCGACACCATGCTGCAGATTGTCTGCCGCCTGGCGCCCGACGCTCCTCGCCTGAAAATTGAATGATCATGACCCAAACCGCGACCCTGCTGATTGAACTGCTGACCGAAGAACTGCCGCCCAAGGCGCTGGAAAAACTGGCAGCCAGCTTTGCCGATACCATTAGCGACGAACTGAAAAAGCTGCAGTTCGTGGCCGCCGACGTTGCGGCCAACGTGTATGCCAGCCCGCGCCGCCTGGCGGTGCAGATTCCGGCCGTGGCCGCCATCCAGCCGGACCAGCACATCGTGCGTCGCGGCCCGGCGGTTGCCGCCGGCATGAAGGACGGCCAGCCGTCGCCGGCACTGGCCGGCTTCGCCCGCTCCTGCGGCGTGGAAGTGAGCCAGCTCAGCACCGTGCACGACGGCAAGCAGGATGTGTTTGCCTACGAATCCACCAAGGCCGGCGAGAGCCTGTCCGCGGTGCTGTCCGGCATCGTCGCCACTGCGCTGAGAAAGCTGCCGGCGCCCAAACTGATGCGCTGGGGCGATCTGGACGTGCAGTTCGTGCGCCCGGTGCACGGCCTGGTGATGTTGCATGGCGACGCGCTGATCGATGGCGAAGTGCTGGGCCTCAAGAGCCGCAACGTCACCCGTGGCCACCGTTTCCTGTCCGAAGGTGATGTCAGCATCGCCAACGCCGATGCCTACGCCCGCACCCTGGCGGAACAGGGCAAGGTAATTGCCAGCTTTACCGCCCGCCGCGAGCTGGTGGGACACAAACTGGCCGAGTCAGCCGCCAAGCTGGGCGCCACCATCGCCGCCCCGGAAGCGCTGTTCGATGAAGTGACCGCGCTGGTGGAGTGGCCGGTGGTGCTGGAAGCCGGCTTCGAGGCCGAGTTTCTGCACGTGCCGCAGGAATGCCTGATCCTGACCATGCAGCAGAACCAGAAGTACTTCCCGCTGCTGGACGCGCAGGGCAAGCTGATCAACCGCTTCCTGCTGGTGTCCAACCTGGAAGCCGCCGACCCGCGCTACATCATCGGCGGCAACGAGCGCGTGCTGCGCGCGCGCCTGTCCGATGCCAAGTTCTTCTACGAACAGGACCAGAAGCACCGCCTGGACAGCCGCCTGCCGCGGCTGGAACACGTGGTGTACCACAACAAGATCGGCAACCAGCTGGAACGCATCACCCGCCTGTCCAGCATCGCTGCCGCCATCGCCGGCAAGCTCGGCGCCGACAGCTCGCTGGCCGGCCGCGCCGCTTATCTGGCCAAGGCCGACCTGGTGTCCGACATGGTCGGCGAGTTCCCGGAACTGCAGGGCATCATGGGTCGCTACTACGCGCGCCTGGACGGCGAGGACGACGTGGTCGCCGACGCCATCGAAGGCCACTACCACCCGCGCTTTGCCGGTGACAGCCTGCCGCAGGGCGCCATCGCCACCGCGGTGGCACTGGCCGACAAGCTGGAAACCATCGTCGGCATCTGGGGCATCGGTCTGATCCCGACCGGCGACAAGGACCCGTTCGCGCTGCGTCGTGCCGCGCTGGGCGTACTGCGCATGGTGCTGGAGCAGCCGCTGGACCTGAAGGCGCTGATCAGCTCCGCCGCCGACGCCTTCCCGGCCGGCCTCTTGTCCGCCACGGTGGTGGACGAGGTGTACGCCTTCTGCCTGGAACGGCTGAAGAACTACCTCGCCAACGACTACAAGGGCGACGAGATCGACGCCGTGCTGGCGCTGGCGCCGACGCAGCTGAACGAAGTGGGCGCCATCCTGGCCGCCGTCGCGCAGTTCAAGGCATTGCCGGAAGCGGCCACGTTGGCCGCAGCCAACAAGCGCGTGAAGAACATCCTGAAGAAGACCGAAGGCGACATCGCCGCGGTGAACCCGGCGCTGTTTGCCGAGGACGCCGAGCGTGCGCTGTTCGCGGCGGTGGAAGCGCTGGCACCGGCGGTGGACGCCAAGTTCGCCGCCCACGACTTCGCCGGCGCGCTGACCCAGCTCGCGTCGCTGCGTGCGCCGGTGGATGCCTTCTTCGATGGCGTGATGGTGATGGCCGATGATCTGGCGGTGCGTGCGAACCGTATCGCGCTGCTGGCAAGGTTGGCCGCACTGTTCAACCGCGTGGCGGATATCTCGCTGCTGGCGGAATAAACACCGCCTGGCCACGACACTCACGCAAAACACGCAGCACCCGGTGGGCTTGCTGATTGCCCGCCGCACGACGTTGCCAGTATTGCGTGCGCGTCGTGGCCAAAATTTGGTTAAAGGGAACCATGAAACTCGTCATCCTCGACCGTGACGGCGTGATCAATGAAGATCGCGACGATTTCGTCAAGAACACCATGGAATGGCAGCCGCTGCCGCGCAGCTGCGATGCCATCGCCAACCTCACCCAGGCTGGCTGGCATGTGGTGGTGGCCACCAACCAGTCCGGTATCGGCCGCGGCCTGTTCGACATGCATGCGCTCAACAGCATGCACGAGAAGATGCACCGACTGGTGAACCTGGCCGGCGGCCGTATCGACGCGGTGGTGTTCTGTCCGCACATGGCGGATGACAACTGCCGCTGCCGCAAGCCGGAGCCGGGCATGGTGGAAGAGATCATGGAGCGCTTCAATGTGCGCGGCGAAGGCCTGCCGCTGATCGGCGACAGCCTGCGCGACCTGCAGGCAGTGGCCGCCGTCGGCGGCCAACCCATCCTGGTGCGCAGCGGCAAGGGCCTGCGCACGCTGGAAAAGGGCGGTCTGCCGGAAGGCACCCTGGTGTTCGACGATCTGTTCGATGCCGCCGACTACCTGATCAATCTTGAAGACTGATACGCATGCTGCTCGTCCGTAACCTGCTGTACTGGCTGCTGGTCGCCGTGTCCACGCCGATCTTTTTCATCCTGCTGCTGCTGGCGGCACCGCTGCCGCGCCGCAAGCGCCACGTGTTCGGCGAAAGCTGGGCCCGGCTGCTGACCTGGGCGCTGTGGCATCTCGTCGGCCTGCGCTACCGCGTGATCGGCGCGGAAAACATCATCGCCGAGCCTGCCATCATCTGCGCCAAGCACCAGTCCGGCTGGGAGACGCTGGCGCTGCAGAAAATCTTTCCGTCGCAGATCTTCGTTGCCAAGCAAGAGCTGCTGTGGATTCCGTTCTTCGGCTGGGGCCTGGGGCTGATGAACCCGATCACCATCAACCGTTCCGACCGCAGCCGCGCCAACAACCGCATGCTGGCACAGGGGCTGAACCGCAAGCAGCACGGCTTCTGGATCAGCGTGTTTCCGGAAGGCACCCGCGTGCGGCCAGGCATGCGCGGCAAGTACAAGCTGGGCGCGGCGCGCATGGCGCGGCAGCTGGACATGCCGCTGGTGCCGGTGGCGCACAATGCTGGCGAATTCTGGCCGCGCAATGCCTTTCTCAAGCATCCGGGCGAGATCACTGTGGTGATCGGTCCGGCCATCCGGCCGCAGGACTACCCCGGCCCCGAAGCCATGACCCGTGCCGCCGAGGAGTGGATCGAAGCGCGTCAGCGCGAGATCGGCGGCATCGGCCCATTTGCCCATCCCGATGAACGCAAGGCCCGGCGCGCTCACTCTCACGCTGCCTGACGGCCCGGTAGCGGTACGCCTGACGCGGCGCCAGCGGCAGAGCGTGGGCATCCGCGTGCAGCGCGGCGAGGTGGAGGTGATCGCCCCACCCGGGGTGTCGCTGGCCTATCTGCAGGAGGTGTTGGCGAAAAAGCGCGACTGGATCGCCGGCCACCTGGCGCGCCACCGCGAAGCCTCGCAGCAGCAGGCCGCCAGCCCGGACCTGGTGCTGTACGGTGGCGAAAACCTGCAACTGCACTGCCATGCCGCCCAGCGCGTCAGCGCACGGGTGGAGGGCGGTGCGCTGCATCTGGCCGGCCCGCAACTGGAGCTGCCGGCGCGGCGGCAGGCGGCGCTGCTGTCCTGGTTGCAGCGCGAAGCCAAGCGCCGTTTTGCCGAGCGGCTGCAGCTGTGGCTGCCGCGCGCGGCGCGGCCGCTGTCCGGCTGGGCCTTGTCCAGCGCCCGCAGCCGCTGGGGTAGCTGCTCCGGCCGCGGCGTTATCCGCCTGAACTGGCGGCTGGTGCAGGCGCCACCGGCGATACTCGATTACGTGATCGCGCACGAGCTGGCGCACCTGCTGCATATGAACCACTCCAAGGCGTTCTGGGCCGAAGTGGAGCGGCTGTATCCGGGCTGGCAGGGCGCACGACAGTGGTTGAAGCAGCATGGCGACAGCCTGTTCCGCCACGGCTGAACACGATGTTTTTCCCTGGCCGGCTTGCGCTGGCGCCGATTGGCCGCATCTGCCTGTCCTGATCGATGTGCTGCAGCCTGCGGCCAACCTTGTTACGGAGCATTCCATGCGTCTTCTGCACACCATGATTCGTGTCGGCAACCTCGAGCGTTCGCTGGCGTTTTACACCGACGTGCTGGGCATGCAACTGCTGCGCAAGCACGACTACCCGGACGGTCGCTTCACCCTGGCCTTTGTCGGCTACGGCGACGAGGCCAGCAACAGCGTGATCGAGCTGACCCACAACTGGGACACCGACAGCTACGAGCTGGGCAACGCCTTCGGCCACCTGGCGGTGGAAGTGGCCGATGCCTACGCCGCCTGTGACGCGGTGCGCGCCAAGGGCGGCAAGGTAGTGCGCGAAGCCGGCCCGATGAAGCACGGCACCACGGTGATCGCCTTCGTCGAGGATCCGGATGGCTACAAGATCGAGTTCATCCAAAAGGGCAGCCACTAAGCGCTGCTGCGCTGCGGCCAACGTTGGCCGCATGCCCCCACACCCCGGCAACGCCGGGGTTTTTGTTTTTGGCTAAAAATATTTGCCGCTGCGGAGGGGAATTTTTGGCACCGGCGCGCCTCGGATAACTTTGCCCGCCAGCCGGCGTGCCGTGCCATCATGAACATGGCATGGCCGGCGGCGCCGGCTGCGATGACTACAAGGAGAATCCATGAACCGACTATTAAGCAGCCTTGCCCTGCTGGCCACACCGGCGCTGGCGCAGGCCGCCACGCTGGATGGCGCCAGCCTGAGCCTGGGCTGGGGGCTGCCGTTTGCCGGCATCCTGCTGTCTATCGCGCTGTTCCCGATGTTTGCGCCGGGCTTCTGGCACCATCATTTCGGCAAGATCACCGCACTGTGGAGCGCACTGTTCCTGATTCCGTTTGCCTTCAGCTTTGGCGCCGGTACCACCGCTGCGCTGGTGGTGCATGCGCTGCTGGCCGAGTTCGTCCCCTTCGTGGTGCTGCTGTTCGCGCTGTACACCGTGTCCGGCGGCATCCTGGTGTGGGGCAATCTGCGCGGCTCGCCGGCGCTGAATACCGGGCTGCTGGCGCTGGGCACGCTGCTGGCGTCCATCATGGGCACCACCGGTGCCGCCATGCTGCTGATCCGCCCCATCATCAAGGCCAACGATAACCGCCGCCACAATGTGCACGTGGTGGTGTTCTTCATCTTCCTGGTGGCCAATATCGGCGGCGGGCTGACGCCGCTGGGCGATCCGCCGCTGTTCCTCGGCTTTTTGAAAGGCGTGGATTTCTTCTGGACGCTCAAGGCGATGGCGCTGCCAGTGCTGCTGCTGGTGCTGGTGTTGCTGGCGCTGTTCTACGCGCTGGACAGCTACCTGTTCCGTCAGGAAGGCATCCGCCCGCGCGACAAGACAGCGGCTAGTGGTCTGAAACTGTACGGCCTGCGCAATGTACCGTTGCTGCTGGCCATCATCGGTGCGGTGCTGTTGTCCGGCTTCTGGCAGCCGGGTATCAGCTTCGACATCCTGGGCACGCCGCTGGCGCTGCAGAACCTGCTGCGCGATGCGCTGCTGCTGGCGATTGCCGCCGTGTCGCTGAAAATCACCCCGCGCCAGGTGCGCGCCGGCAACGAGTTCAACTGGGCGCCGATGCTGGAGGTGGGCAAGCTGTTTGCCGGCATCTTTGTCACCATCGCGCCGGTGATCGCCATCCTGCAGGTGGGGATGGCCGGGCAACTGGCGCCGCTGGTGCGGCTGGTCTCCGGCAGCGACGGCGCGCCGGTCAACGGCATGTATTTCTGGATGACCGGGCTGCTGTCGGCGTTTCTGGATAATGCGCCCACCTATCTGGTGTTCTTCAACCTGGCATCCGGCGACGCGGCGCAGCTGATGGGGCCGCAGGCGCAGACGCTGCTGGCCATCTCCATGGGCGCGGTGTTCATGGGCGCACTCAGCTACATCGGCAATGCCCCCAACTTCATGGTGAAGGCGATTGCCGAACAGCGCGGCATCGCCATGCCCAGCTTCTTCGGCTACCTGCTGTGGTCGGCGGCGATACTGCTGCCGCTGTTCCTGCTGCTGGGCTGGCTGTTGTTCTGAGGCGCAAGGTTGGCCGCATGCGGCCAACCTTGCTGCTTTGCGGTATCCTTGCCGCTTTCCCGAATTTCTCGCGCCTTACCATCATGCATATCCACATTCTCGGTATCTGCGGCACCTTCATGGGCGGCATCGCCGCCATCGCCAAGGCCGCCGGCCACAAGGTCACCGGTTGCGACGCCAACGTCTACCCGCCGATGAGCACCCAGCTGGAAGCCATGGGCATCGAGCTGATGCAGGGCTTTGGCGCCGAACAGGCAGACATCGGCGCCGACGTGTTCGTGATCGGCAACGTGGTGACGCGCGGCAAGCCGCTGATGGAAGAGATCATGAATCGCGGCCTGCCGTACATCTCCGGCCCGCAGTGGCTGGCGGAGAACGTGCTGCACGACAAATGGGTGCTGGCGGTGGCCGGCACCCACGGCAAGACCACCACCACCTCGATGCTGGCGTGGATTCTGCAGGATGCCGGCCTGGAGCCGGGCTTCCTGATCGGCGGTATCCCGGAAAACTTCGGCATCTCCGCACGGCTGCCGGGCACCCCGCGCCAGGATGCGGCCAGTACCAGCCCGTTCTTCGTGATCGAGGCCGACGAGTACGACACCGCCTTCTTCGACAAGCGCAGCAAGTTCGTGCACTACCACCCGCGCACCGCGGTACTGAACAACCTGGAGTTCGACCACGCCGACATCTTTGCCGACCTGGCCGCCATCGAAACCCAGTTCCACCACCTGGTGCGCACCGTGCCCGGCAACGGCCTGGTGGTGAGCAATGGCCGCGAGGCCAGCCTGGACCGCGTGCTGGCGCGCGGCTGCTGGACGCCGGTGGAGCAGTTCGGCAGCGATACCGGCTGGCAGGCCGGTGCGGCGGCAGCCGATGGCAGCTTCGACGTGCTGCTGCATGGCGAGACGCTGGGCCGCGTGCAGTGGGAGGTGCCGGGCGAGCATAACCGCCTGAACGCGGTGGCGGCCATTGCTGCCGCGCGCCATGTCGGCGTGACGCCGGCGGTGGCCATCGACGCGCTGTCGCGCTTCAAGAGCGTGAAGCGGCGCATGGAAGTGAAGGGCACCGTGCGCGGCGTCACCGTGTACGACGACTTTGCCCACCACCCCACCGCCATCACCACCACCATCGCCGGCCTGCGCCACAAGGTTGGCCGCGGCCAACGCATCCTGGCGGTGCTGGAGCCGCGCTCCAACACCATGAAGCTGGGAACCATGAAGGCGGCGCTGCCGGGCTCGCTGGCCGACGCCGACGAGGTGTTCTGCTACGGTGCGGCCGACCTCGGCTGGAGCGTGGCCGAGGCGCTGGCGCCGCTGGGCGCCAAGGCGCGCTGCTTTGACGACATCGACGCGCTGGTGGCCGCCATCGTGGCCGAGGCGCGCGACGGCGACCAGCTGCTGGTGATGAGCAACGGCGGTTTCGGCGGCATCCACGGCAAGCTGCTGAGCGCGCTGGCGCCGTAACTGCGGCGTTGCAGCAACGACAAGGCCCGGCAGCGCCGGGCCTTGTGCTTTTTGCGGGGCAAACAGGCGGCTAGTTGCTGCCGCGTGCGCTTTCCACCCGGTTGCGGCCGCTGCGCTTGGCGCGGTACATGGCGTGGTCGGCTTCTTTCAGCAGGTTGGACAGCAGGTCGCCGCACAGCTGGCGCTCGGCCACGCCGGCGGAGAAGGTCACCAGCAGCAGGTGTTCGTCGACCTGCTGCGGCTGTGCGGCCAACTTGTCGCGCAGCTGGTCCAGCAGCGCGTGTGCTTCCAGCAGGGTAAAGCCGGGCAGGGCGATGGCGAATTCCTCGCCGCCCAGGCGGCCGAACAGCGCCACGTCCGGCAGCAGGGCCGCGATGGTGGTGGCGCTCTGGCGCAGCACGCTGTCCCCCACCGCATGGCCGTAGTGGTCGTTGATGGACTTGAAGCGGTCCACGTCCAGCACCGCCACCGCGAACGACTGCTGTTCGCGCCGCGCCTGCTCCAGCGCCTTGCCGGCATTGCTGAGGAAGTGGCGGCGGTTGGCGATGCCGGTCAGGTCGTCGCGGGTGGCGCGCTGGTACAGCTCGTGCTGGGTGGATTGCAGCTGCGCCAGCGTGCGCTCGGTGGTCTGTTTTTCCTGCTCCAGCCGCTGCGCGTGCAGCAGCCGTTCGGTGATGTCGACGAAGCTCAGCACGATGGCGCGCCGCTCGCGGAACAGCAGCGGCCGCATCGACAGCACCGCCCACAGCCGCTCGCCGCTGCGGGTGACCAGCTCCACCTCGCGTTCGCTCACCAGTTGCTGTTCTTTCAGCTGCGCCTGCAGCTGCGCATACAGCGCGGCGTCGGCAAACAGCTGTTCCGGCAGCTGGCGGAACAGCGCCTGGCGGTTGAAGCCCAGCATGCGCAGCGCGGCTTCATTGGCGGTGAGCAGGGTCTGCTGCTCGGCATCCAGCATCAGCACGCCTACCTGTACGGTGTCGATCAGTGTCTGCTGGTCGCGCTGTTCGTCCACCAGCGTCTGCAGGCGGTCGCGCAGGCTGTTGTTGGTCAGCGTCAGCAGGTGGGTGGCCTGGGTCACTTCCCGGCTGTGGCGCACGGCGTAGCCGAGCTTGCGGTTGACGCGCACGATCAGCAGCATCAGCAGCAGGCTGAGCAGCGCGCCGCCGCCGACCAGGAACAGGGCGAACAGCATGAACGGGCGCAGCTCTTCGCGCGGGTTGAACTGCACCGACAGCTGCAGCGGCACGGTGCTCAGCGTGCTGCTGGTGCTGTGGGTATGCAGCAGGTTGCCGTTGTTGTCATTGCCGTGGCGCGAGGCCAGCTGGTTGCCTTGCGCATCCAGCAGCGCAAAGTACGGGCGCGGCAGCAGCAGCTCCGGGTCCAGCAGTGAGGTCAGGGTGATGAAGCCGGTAATGGCGCGGTTGCAGTCGCTGCTGTTGTCGTCGCACACCGCCATGCTCACCTGCAGCCGATCCGGGTTGGCCGCCGAGCTGGCCGGCAGCAGCAGCATCTTGCCGTTGGCCGGGTGCTGGGCCAGCAGCTGCTGCAGATTGTCGCGGGCGCTGGCCGGCAGTGCTTGCTGCGGGCCCAGCGGCTGGCTCAGCTGTTCGTGGTCCAGTAGCCACAGCTGGCCGTTTTCCAATGGATGCAGGCTGGTTGCCTGCTGTGCCAGGCCGGCATCCACCTGGCCGAACAGCTGCATTTCGCGCTGCAGCGTCTCCAGCCGTGCATCCACCGCGCGGCTGGCCTGCTGCAGCCAGCCCTGCTGGCGCAGCTCCACGCGCTGGCTCAGGCTGCCGGCGCGTTCGTACAGGATTTCCGCCACCAGCCACCACAGCAGCAGCAGAAACAGGGCGGTCAGCAGGCTGTCCATCCAGCGCAGGCGGGATTCGCGGCGGTCCAGCGGTGCGGTCGGGGAGTGGTTCATCGACGTTTACCCACCTGTTGCCGGTGGCCGCGGAACACCCAGCGCTCCCAGTTCTGCTGCACCGCCTCGGCCAGCGCGCCGGCCCAGTCGGCACGCAGCAGCCAGCCGTCGGCATGCTGTTCGCACAGGCGGATGGTGATCGGCAGGTGCAGCGTCAGCGCGGAATCCAGCCCGGTCTGCAGGCTGAGCAGCCACTGGCTGCCCAGCGGCAGCGGGCTGTCCTGCTGCCAGGCAATGCTGTCCAGCCCGATGCGGCAGCTGCACAGCTGCCCGGCCTGCTGTGCGCGGGCGCGCAGCGCCAGCTCCAGCGACAGGTCGAGCTTGGCTTCCAGCCGCTGCAGCTGCGCGGAGCCGTCGCCGGCATCGCCCGGCGCCGCCAGGATGGCCAGTGCCAGCCGGGTTTCCAGTAGCGCGCGGGCGCTCTCTTGCGCATCGGCCTGGCGGATGGCCAGCGGCAGCTGGGCATCGAAGCTGGCGGTATCGAGCTGGGGCAGGGTCACGGGTTGGCCGCTTACAGGAACAGATTGCGAATGGCGTCCAGGCCGCTGACGTTGAAGCGGTAGGCGGCCTGGGCGCGCACCACCGGCTTGGCGTGGGCGGCCACGCCGACACCGGCTTCGGCCAGCATGTTCAGGTCGTTGGCGCCATCGCCCACCGCAATCACCTGATCCGGGCGCAGGCCCAGCGCCTCGCGCTTGGCGATCAGCAACTGGCGCTTAGCTTCGCCATCCACGATGTCGCCCAGCACGCGGCCGGTGAGTTTGCCATCGACGATTTCCAGCTGGTTGGCATAGGTATAGTCGAGATTCAGCTCGGCTTTCAGGCGCTCGGTAAAGTAGGTAAAGCCGCCGGACACCAGCATGAACTTCACGTCGTGCTCACGGCAGGCCGCCAGTAGTGCCTGGGCGCCCGGCATCAGCTGCAGCCGCTGCTCATACACTTGCGCCAGTGCGGCTTCCGGCAGCCCGGCCAGCAGTGCCACGCGCTCGCGCAGCGACTGACTGAAATCCAGTTCGCCGCGCATCGAGCGCTCGGTGATGGCCGCCACCTGCGGCTTCAGTCCCTGCATGTCGGCGATTTCATCGATGCACTCGATGGTGATCAGTGTGGAATCCATGTCGGATACCAGCAGGCCGAAATCGGCGAAGCGGCGCTCGCCATCGACAAAGTTGGCATCCACGCCCAGCGCCTCGGCGCGCTCCAGCACCACCTCGCGCCGCGCCGGGTTGCAGCCGACGACGCGGGCAACGCCGTTGGCAATGGTCGGCACGTTGGCCGCACCGGCCAGAATGGACAGTTCGGTGACGCGGGTGACATCAAGATGGGGGGCTTGCAGGACGAGAGTGTGGCTGGCGCTCATGGACAATCAATACAGTTGGATAAAGATTGCCGTCGATTATGCCACGCGTTGCGGGCGCCCGGCGTGCGTCATCCAAACCGTTGTTTGACTGCCTGATCCAGTGCCAGCCGGCCGGGGCCGGCAGCCAGCAGCAGCGCCAGCATCAGTCCCCACACCAGGTGGAATTCCAGCGCCGTACCTTGCAGCGCATGCCAGTAGCTGATCACCGCCATGAGGTTGAGCACCGTCAGCCCCAGCGCGGCAAAGCGCCCGCACAGCCCGACCAGCAGCAGTGGCGGCAACAGCAGCTCGCCGCTGGCACCCAGCACCGCCGCCAGCGCCGGCGGCAGCAGCGGCACGTGGTACTCCTCGGTGAACAGCAGCAAGGTGGTGTCCCAGTCCGCCAGCTTGGTGAGGCCGGAGGCGAAGAACACCTTGGCCAGATACAGGCGCATGGCCAGCAGCACTACCGGCTGCAGCCCGCGCTCCAGCAGCGGGCCGACCCGTTGGCCGCAACGTAGCAAGGTGGCGATCATGATGGCTCCTTCACGGTAGAGAGTGCGCCGCTGTGCAGCAACAGCAGCAGCGCCGCCTGCAGGTCGAAGCCGGCATCCTGCGCCAGCGCGGCGGTGGTGGCTTCGTCCAGCGTGTTGCCGCAGTACAGCGCGTGGCAGAACGCCGCCGCGGCGCTGTCCAGCGCCGTCAGCTGCATGCGGCCAACGTGGTCGCGGTACAGCAGCAGCGGTTGCGCCTGCTGCATGTCCACCACGGTGTGCTCGCCGTCCGGCTGGTGCCAGGCGTGGATGGCGGCCAGTGGCCAGCGCGACAGCAGCACCGTTGCTGCCGGTTGAAAGCCGAAGCGCAGTTGTCCCCAGCTGGCGGGCGGCACGGCGGCAAGGTTGGCCGCATCGTAGCGTGGCGCGTCCGGGGCGTAGTAGCCGCAGTGCAGCGCCCATTCCAGGCGCGCCACGTCCGGCAAATACGGCAGCTCGGCACAGGGCGCAAAGCCGGCGATGAAGTCGGCCAGCGTGGCGCCGTAGTGGTGCAGATTGCCGCTGCGCGACGGCGTGGCGCGCACGTATTCGCGTGTCAGGCCGTCGAAGAATTCGCTGCCCAGCAGCTGGCGGCAGAGCGGGTAGGCCAGCGCCAGCATCTCCATCAGCCCGACGCGGTAATTGTTGCGATACACCGCCAGCGCGGCGGCGGGAAACCCAGGTGCCGGCTGCCACTGCGGGTCGGTGATGGCGGCTAGCAGGTCGGCCTGCCAGTGGGTGGCGGTGGTCATGGCTGGCAATCCTGTAGCAGGCGCTGGGCGCGGGCGGCTTCTGCCTGCAGCGTATCCAGCGGCGGCAGGTCGATGTCCCATTCGATCAGCGTCGGCCGTGGGCCAAAGCGCGCCAGCACCTGCTGGTACAGTGTCCATACTGGCGGGTGCACCGGCTGGCTGTGGGTGTCCACCAGTAGGTGGCTGCCGTCGTCGAACTGGCGCGTGCTGTAGCCGGCAAGGTGGATTTCGCCGATGGCCTCGGCCGGCAGCGCCGCCAGGTAGGCGGCCACGTCGGTACCCAGGTTCTGCTGGTTGACGTACAGATTGTTCACGTCTAGCAGGATGCCGCAGCCGGTGCGGGCGACCAGCTCGGCCAGAAACTCGGCCTCGCTCATGTCGTTGTCCGGAAACTGCAGGTAGGCGGACAGGTTTTCCAGCAGCAGTGGGCGGCCGATGGCGTCCTGTGCCTCGGCAACGTTGGCCGCAACGCAGTCCAGCAGGTCGCGGGTGTAGGGCAGCGGCAGCAGGTCATTGGCGTAGTGGCCGCCGGCAGCGTGGTTGTAGGCCAGGTGCTCGGATACCGCCGCCGCCGGCACCGCCTGCAGCAGCCGGCGCAGCGCGGCCAGGTGGTCGCGGTCCGGCCGCGCCGCCGAGCCCAGCCCCAGGCCGACACCGTGCAAGGACAGCGGGTAGTGTGCAGCCAGGGTTTGCAGCATCGCCAGCGGCTGGCCGCCGGCAAAGAAGTTCTCGCTGTGCAGCTCCAGCCAGCCAAGCGGCGGCAACTGCTCCAGTACCTGGCGGTAGTGGGGATGGCGCAGGCCGATGCCGGCGCAAACGGGCAGGGTGGTGTTCATGATGGGCACGGGTGCTGGGTCGCGAGTGTTGCCGAGGTCGGCGCGGTTACCGATCGGTCTCCCCCGGGGATGGCGGCACCGCCTCTGGCCAGGCAGCCAGAATGACCGGAAGCGGTGCCGCCGCGGGGGCGGGACAGGGGTGATTATTTCTTCATCGGCTCCAGCATGCCGCCCATCTGGGTGCAGCTGCCCATGGCCACGTATTTCCAGTCCATCGGGTCTTTGTCGACTTTGGCCTGGCCGGCACAGCTGTGGCCGGCGGCGGCGCAGTCGTTCTTGCCGGCCATGGCCACGCCATAGCATTTTTCCTTGGCGTCGGCGGCAACGGCGGGGGCGGCCACGCTCATGGCCACCATGGCGGTGAGGGCGGAGGCGATCAGGGTTTGGCTGGTAACGGACATGATGAAACTCCTGTAAGGGTGGGGTTGGCAAACGCGCAATGTATCGCGTTCGGGGCTTTAGTCGCCGTGCCGGGCGGGAGATTACAGCAAGTGGCGAAATTTTTTTTGCGGGGCGGCAAGGGGGCAGAGGGGGGGCTGCGGCCAACGTTGGCACCGTTTCTGCTGGGCAACGGCACCTGCCCGGGGTCATGGCTGGCATCTTGCAACGGCTTCGCTGCGGTTTGCCGCTTCTCCCCGCAAACGACAAGGCCGCCCTGCGGGCGGCCTTGTACCTGAGGTGGCGAGCGCCTCAGCGGATGTTCACCACCTTGTGCGTCTGCACCGACAGCCGCCACGCCGGGTGCGCCATGCACCAGGCAATCGCCTCGCGGGTGTTCTGGCGCTGCAGCGGGCTGTCCATCGGTTGCAGGTACAGGTGCTCGAACGCCAGATCGGCCGGCAGTTCGGACGGCAGCAGCGTAGGCTGCGGGAACACCAGTTTCAGCTCGTTGCCGCTGCGCTGTACCCAATCGGCGCCGGCCTTGGGGCTGACGCAGATCCAGTCGATGCCGGCCGGGGCCGGCAGGCTGCCGTTGGTTTCCACCGCCACTTCGAAGCCCACCGCGTGCATGGCGTCCACCAGCGCGGCATCCAGCTGCAGCAGCGGCTCGCCGCCGGTGAACACCACATAGGGTTGGCCGCCTTCGCCCTGCCATGTGGCGGCAATGCGCGCGGCCAGCTCGGCGGCGGTGGGGAACTTGCCGCCGTCGTCGCCGGTGCCGACAAAATCGGTATCGCAGAACTGGCAGATGGCCTTGCTGCGGTCTTCCTCGCGGCCGGACCACAGATTGCAGCCGCTGAAACGGCAGAACACTGCGGCGCGGCCGGCCTGACGGCCTTCGCCCTGCAGGGTGTAGAAAATTTCTTTCACGGTATACATGGCGCGCCCCTTACTGGCCGAACAGCAGCGGCCAGCGCATGTCGCCGTGCCAGCTCAGCGATACGCCATGCTGCGGCGTGCTCATCAGGTCGATGCGTGCCAGCTCCGGTACCCGGCCCTTGAGCTGGCCGTGCACCCACTCCACCACGCTGGCGCTGTCGCTGCCCTGAATGCCCGGTAGCTGGTCCAGCGGGTTATGGTCCAGCTGGCGGTAGATCGGCTTGAAGCGTTCCTTCACGTCGCCGAAATCCAGCACCCAGCCCATTACCGCGTCCAGCTTGCCCTGCAGCACCAGGCGGATCAGGTAGCTGTGGCCGGTGTAGTGGCCTTCGCCGTCGAACGGCACCGCGCTTTCGAAGTGCTGTTCCTTCCAGATGCGGAAGGTCTCGCCGTCGTACTGGCTGCCGGCGGTGTGGGTTTCGCGTACCTCCACCCAGGCCAGGCCGGCCAGCGCCGGCTGCAGCTGCTGGTACAGCCAGGCGGCCATCACTTCGCTGGTGGGGTTTTCCAGGCCGGGGATGTCGTTGAGGTAGCGGTGGTTGAGGCGCGCGAACAGCGGCGGCCAGGCCTTGAGCAGGATGTCGTTAACGCTGGCCTTGTCGGCGGCGGCGACGATGCGCACGCCAAAGCCGTGGCCGTGCAGGCGGCCGCACTTGTGCCCCGGCGGCACGTGTGGCAGCTGGTGTGCCGCTTCGAAGCGGGTGTCCAGATACACATAGGCGTCGCCGTTTTCACCCAGCAGCACGCCGCGATCCGGCGCGCTGGCCAGATGCAGGTCTACCGGCAGGCTGCACTGCGCGGCCAGATGCTGCGCCAGTGCCAGATCGCCGCAGTACTCCAGCTTGTGGTTCAGATGGCAGTAGTTGAGCGCGGCGGCGGCGTGTTGCAGCTCGGCGCCCAGTGTCAGTTGGCCAGGGACCGCATTGGCGCGTGCCAGCACGCGGAAGCTGTGGCCGTGTTCGCCGATGCCCGGCAGCGTGCGCGCGGCTTCGAAACCGGCGGCGGCCAGTTGGTTGTGACTGTTCATGTTCAGGCTCCGCGGGTACGTACGAGCAGCGGATCGGCCACCCCGGCCTCGGCAAAGCCCTTGGCGCGCAGTTCGCAGGCGGCGCAATGGCCGCACGGCGGCACTTCGCCGTTGTAGCAGGTGTGGCTGTAGGCCATGGCGGCCATGGCGCCGACGTCCTGCGCCAGCTGTACGGTCTCCGCCTTGCTCATGAACATCAGCGGCGTGTGCAGGGTGACGCGGCTGTCCATGCCCAGCCGCAGCGCCAGCTCCAGCGCCTTCAGCGTGTTCTCGCGGCAGTCCGGGTAGCCGGAATAATCCGTCTGCGCTACGCCGGTGACCACGTGCTCGATGCCGCGGGTGTAGGCAAAGGCGGCGGCAAAGCTGAGGAACACCAGGTTGCGGCCCGGCACGAAGGTGTTGGGCAGCGCGCTGTCGTCATCGGCGCGGGCGCCGGCTTCCGGCGTGATGCTGTCGTCGGTCAGCGCATTGCCGCCGATGGCGGCGAAGGTGTCGATCGGCAGTACGGTCTGGCGCACGCCGGCCATGGCGGCCACCTGGCGCGCGGCGTCCAGCTCCACGCGGTGGCGCTGGCCGTAGTCGAAGGTCACGGCCTCTACGTTGGCCGCGCCGAATTCGCGCAGCGCCCAGTACAGGCAAGTGGTGGAGTCCTGGCCGCCAGAAAGGACAACCAGGGCTTTACGGGTGTTGTTGTGCATGGTTCCGTCGAAAAACAGTCGAATGGATGGCGTGGCGCACGGGATCGGTCTCACCCGGCGCGGCGAACCGGGTATTTTAGCGCACTATCGCCTTGAGTTGACTGGCTTTTTTGCGCGGCGTGCCGGTGGCGGCCAACGTTGCCGGCTGGCTTACCAGCCGGCCAGGCAGTTCAGCGCCGCCGGTTCGATGTCGAAGCGCACCGGGGTGGCGCCATACAGCTCGCCGTCCAGCTCCAGCGGACAGCGACGGGCATCACCGTCCACCGTCAGCGAGCGGCCGCGCAGGTAGCGGATGCGCGGGTCGTCCAGCCGCTGGGCGCGGCGCAGCTGCGGCAGCAGGCGGAGAAAGTCCAGGCTGCCGGCATTGCCGATCAGCACCACGTCCAGCAGGCCGTCGTTGCAGCGCGCGTCCGGCGCGATGCCCAGCCCGCTGCCGAAGTAGCGGCCGTTGGCGGCGGATACGCAGGTGAAGCGGCCGGTGATCGGCTCGCCATCCAGCATCAGCCGCATCGGCTGCGGCTGCCATGCCAGCAGCGCGCTGCTGACCGCACTGTAGAACGCCAGGCTGGCCGGCAGCCGGGACGGCAGGCGCTTCACCCGGCGTACGATGTCGCTGCTGATGCCGATGGAGCCGATATTGTTGCACCAGCGCACGTTGCCATCGGCCAGGGTGACGCGGATCAGGTCCAGCGCGTGCACGCGCCCGGCGGCGATCATCGCCAGCAGCCGTGACAGGCTGTCGCCGCTTTTCAGGCTGCGGGCAAAGTCGTTGCCGGTGCCGGTGGGCAGCACGCCCAGCACCACGTTGTCGCGCCGCGCCGCCGGCACGCTCATCAGGCCGTTGACCACCTCGTGCACGGTGCCGTCGCCGCCGACGGCAATCACCCAGTGCGCGCCGGACAGTGCCGCCTCGCGAGCAAAGCGGGTGGCGCTGTCGGCAGAGCTGGTCAGCAGCACGTCGATGTCGAAGCTGCCGCGCAGTGGCGCCAGCTGCGCTTCGGCCAGCCCTTGCGGGTTGTGGCGGCCGTGGACGATGAAAACGATGCGGGGCAGCTTGGTCATGGCGCGGGCAGGGCGAAAAATGAATGCCGGCATTATCGGCGTTTGCCGCGCGGCGGCAAGCCGGCTGTGCGATGCACGCGGCTTGCGGCCAACCTTGTGGCCTCGGTTACAATGCCCGGTCATCATTTTCACCGTGCCGCCGCATGCTGATCCTCAATCAACGCCAGAAAGACCTGCTTGCCTGGGTAAACCGCGAGGGCTATGTGTCGGTGGACCGGTTGGCCGCGCAGTTCCAGGTCACCACCCAGACCATCCGCCGCGATATCACCCTGCTGGCGGAAAACCAGCTGCTGCAGCGCTACCACGGTGGCGCCAGCGTGCTGTCCAGCGTGGAGAACGTGGCCTACGACGCGCGCCAGGTGCTGATGGCGGAGGAGAAACGCCGCATCGCCCGCGCGGTGGCGGCGGAAATCCCGGACAACGCCTCGCTGTTCATCAACCTCGGCACCACCACCGAGGAGGTAGCGCGCGCGCTGTCGCAGCACCGCGGCCTGCGGGTGATTACCAACAACTTCCACATCGCCAACCTGATGTGCGATTACCCGGACTGCGAGGTGCTGGTGGCCGGCGGTAGCCTGCGCAAGCGCGACCGCGGCCTGACCGGCGAGGCCACGGTGCAGTTCATCCGCCAGTTCAAGGTCGACTACGGCATCATCGGCATTTCCAGCATCGAGCACGACGGCACGCTGCGCGATTACGACTACCGCGAGGTGCTGACCAGCCAGGCCATCCTGCAGCAATCACGCCAGGTGTGGCTGGTGGCGGATCATTCCAAGTTCGAGCGCCCGGCGATGGTGGAGCTGGGCCATCTGTCGCAGGTGGATGCGCTGTTTACCGACAGCCCGGTCAGCGCCCAGCTGCAGGAAGTGCTAGAGAAGGGCAACACGCGGCTGGTGGTGGCGGCGTAAGCCTGCCCGCCAGCCGGCGGTCATGCCCATGCCGCGACCACGGCGGCCGGCTGCGTGCCATGGCCTGCGGCGGCGCGGCTAGACAACGGCGCACTTGTGCCAGCCCTGCACTATCATTCCATTCATCCCCTCCGCCATTGCTACCCCACGGACGCCGAGCCGCCATGCCTGTGCTGCCCATCCTTAACGACTCCCGGCCAGGACGCCGCCGATGACTGCCTGCGCGCAACTGCTGGCCGAGGTGCGCGCCTGCCGGCTGTGTGCGGCCAACCTGCCGCTGGGGCCGCGCCCCTTGCTGCAGCTGGCGCCCGGCGCGCGCATCCTGCTTGTCGGCCAGGCGCCGGGGCGCAAGGCACACGAGCGCGGCGTGCCGTTCGACGATGCCAGCGGCGAGCGCCTGCGGCAGTGGCTGGGAGTGGACCGCGCCTGTTTCTACGACCCGCAGCAGATCGCGATTCTGCCGATGGGGCTGTGCTACCCCGGCAGCAGCAAATCCGGCGACCTGCCTCCGCGGCCGGAATGCGCGCCGCAATGGCGGAGCGCCTTGCTGGCGCAGCTGCCGCAGCGGCAGTTGACGCTGGTGCTGGGGCAGTACGCGCTGGCCTGGCACCTGCCGCAGTACTCCACGGTGACGGCGGCAGTGGCGGATTGGCAGGCCACGCTGGCGGCTGGCGTGCTGGCGCTGCCGCATCCCAGCCCGCGCAACCAGCGCTGGCGCAGTCAGCACCCGTGGTTTCAGGCCGCAGTGCTGCCAGCGTTGCAGGCGCGGGTCGCCCGACTGCTGGCCACGCCATGACATCGGCTTTGGCAAGCCGGCGGATGCTGGCATACCATGGCGTATGCCAATGACGAGTAGCGCGCATGATTTTCCGTTCTAGCTGGCTGCTGCTGCTGGCCAGCCCCGCCCTGGCGGCCCCCGCCGGCTACCATTTTGTTACCGAGTCATTCCCGCCCTACAGCTATGCCAGCGACCAGGCGGCCGGGCCGATGGCGGATGTGCTGCGCGCGGTGTGCGGCAAGCTGGCGCTGCCGTGCCGCATCGAGGTGCTGCCGTGGCGGCGGGCGCTGCAGCTGGCGGAGGATGGCCGGGTGGACGGGATTTTCACCGTGGTGAACATGGCGCAGCGCCGGCATTACTTTCATATCAGCCCGCCGGTGATCCGCGCGCGCTACGCCTTTGCCGAGCAGGCCAGCAGCCCGACGCCGTGGCGTTCGGTGGCGGATATCGCCGGCCGCACCATCGGCGTGTATGGCCCGTCGGCCACCGAACAGGCGCTGCGCGAACTGGGCAGCGGGCTGACGTATCAGGCCAGCGAGGAAACCGACAATCTGGTGGCGCTGCGCAAGTTGGCCGCCGGTCGCTATGGTCGCAACGGCCTGGTGCTGGTGAACGAGGGCGCGGCGCAGTGGCTGATCAGCCACCAGCAGATTGGCGGCGTGCGTCTGCTGCCGCCGGTGCGCGAGCTGCTGTATTCGTTCGGGCTGTCGCGCCAGCGGGTGGATGCCGCCGATGCGGCGCGTTTTGCCGCCGCCTTGCAGCAATTGTGCCGCAGCGGCGACATGGCGCGGCTGGTGCGCCGCTACCAGCTGCAGCCGGCCAGCTGCCAGCCTTAGCCGGTGCGCAGCAGGCCGGCGTCGGCCGCCTGGCGCTGGTACGTTGCCAGCCAGGCCGCCACCGCGGCGTCGGCGCCGGCCGGCAGGTGCAGGCGCAGCTTGCTGCGCCGCCACAGGATGTCTTCTGCCGTGGTGGCCCATTCTTCTGCTACCAGATAACGCAGTTCCGCCTCGTACAGGCCGGGCTGCACTTCGTGGCCCAGCTCCGCCAGGCTGCCGGCACTGCCCAGCAGCATGAACACGCGGCTGCCATAGGCGCGCGCCAGGCGGGCGGCCAACGTGGCCGGCAGCCATGGCTTGCTGGTGTTCAGCTGGCGCAGGAAGGTGTCGAAGTCGCCATCCGGCAGATCGCCGCCCGGCAGCGTGCTGCCGGCGGTCCAGCTTGGCCGCATATTGCCCAGCAGCGGCGCCAGCTGGTCCACCACTTGTTCCGCCAGCTTGCGGTAGGTGGTGATCTTGCCGCCGAACACCGACAGCAGCGGCGCGCCGTCGCTGTCCAGCTCCAGCGCGTAGTCGCGGGTGACGCCGCTGGCATCGCCATGCTCGTCGTCCAGCAGCGGACGCACACCGGAGTAGGTGGCCACCACGTCGGCCGGGCCGATCTGGCGCTCGAAATAGCGGTTGCTCATCGCGCACAGATAGGCGATCTCGTCGCCGTCGATCGCCACCTGGTTGGCGTCGCCATGGAAATCCACGTCGGTGGTGCCGATCAGGGTGAACTCCTGCTCGTAGGGGATGGCGAAGATGATGCGCTTGTCCGGGTTCTGGAAGATGTAGGCAAACGGGTGCTCGAACAGCTTGTTCACGATGATGTGGCTGCCCTTCACCAGGCGGATGGCCTTGCTGGCTGGCGCGTGGATCACCCCGCCCAGCAGCTGCTGCACCCACGGCCCGGCGGCATTCACCAGCGCGCGGGCGCGTACCTCACGTTGGCCGCGTGCATCCTGCAGCGTGCAGATCCAGCCGTCGCCGTTACGGCGGGCGGCGACACAGGCGGTGCGGGTCAGCACCGTGGCGCCGCGCTGGGCGGCATCCATGGCGTTGAGCACCACCAGCCGCGCATCGTTGACCCAGCCGTCGGAATAGACAAAACCCTGGTGGTAGCGGCTTTTCAGCGGGGCACCGGCCGGGTGGCGGTCGAAGCGGATGCGCTGGCTGCCGGCCAGGCGGCGGCGCCGTGCCAGGTGGTCGTACAGGAACAGCCCGCAGCGGATCAGCCACGCCGGGCGCTGTTCGGCGTCGTGCGGCATCACGAAGCGCAGCGGCCACATGATGTGCGGCGCGGCGTCCAGCAGCACTTCGCGCTCCTGCAGCGCCTTTTTCACCAGCGAGAACTCGTAGTACTCCAGATAGCGCAAGCCGCCGTGAATCAGCTTGGTGCTGGCGGACGAGGTGTGTGCGGCCAGGTCGTCCTTTTCGCACAGCAATACTTTCAGGCCGCGGCCGGCGGCGTCGCGGGCGATGCCGGCGCCGTTGATGCCGCCACCGATCACGAGCAGGTCATAACTTTCCACGGAGGGTCCTTTGCTGTCTGGCCGGCGGGTAGCGCCGTCGATAATCTGATGATAGAAGATAAGCAAATTCAAACGACAAAACAACATAAAACGAAAATTAATGTTCGAATAATGTTGTATTGATGGCAAAAAAACAGGGCGCACCAGGCGCCCTCAAGGGAGAGAAAGCAATCGCGGTCAGTCGCCGCTCAGGCGATGCCGTGTGCCACCGCCGCCAGGCTGCCGCCCAGCAGCGAACCGAACACCGGAATCCAGGCATAGCGCCAGTCGCTGTCGCGCTTGCCGCGAATCGGCAGCAGCGCGTGCATGATGCGCGGCGCCAGATCGCGCGCCGGACTCATGGCGTAGCCGGTGGTGCCGCCCAGCGACACGCCGATGCCCAGCACCAGCAGTGCCACCGGCAGCGCGTCCATTGCCCCCAGCGAGACCTTGGGCGCCACCATGCTGAGGATGGCGTACACCAGCACGAAGGTGGCCAACACCTCGGACAGCAGGTTGGCCGGCAGGCTGCGGATCGCCGGGCCGGTGCAGAAGGTGGCCAGCTTGCTGTCGGCGCAGTCGGTGCTGTCGAAATGGTCGCGGTAGATCAGCCACACCAGCAGCGCGCCGGCCATGCCGCCGGCCATCTGCGCGGCGACGTAGCCGGGCACGTCGGCCCAGGCGAACTTGCCGGCCACCGCCAGCGCCACGCTCACCGCCGGGTTGAGGTGGGCGCCGCTGATGGCCGCCACGCTGAACACGCCGACGAACACCGCCATCGCCCAGCCGAAGGCCACCACGATCAGGCCGCTGTTGTGGCCCTTGGTGCCTTTCAGCAGCACATTGGCCACCACGCCGTTACCCAGCAGCACCAGCAAGGCGGTACCGATGAATTCTCCAAACAATGCATGCATAAAACTGTCTCCTGACGCCCGCGCGGGTTTGCGGCCAACGTTGGCCGCAGGCAAAAGCCCACCCAGCGCCGGCCGTGCGGGCACGGCGGCGGGCGCGTTGATTGAGGGATGTCGCGGGGCGCGCGCGGGATCAGGCCTGGTCGTTGGCCCAGCCGATGGCGGCGCGGGTGGCGCGCTGCCAGCCGGCCACGTAGCGATCCACCATGTCCTGTGGCAGCGACGGTGCAAAGCAGGTGTCCAGCTGCCACTGGCCCTGGATGTCGTCGGTGCTCTGCCAGTAGCCGACGGCGAGGCCGGCCAGGTAGGCGGCGCCCAGCGCGGTGGTCTCGGTGATCTTCGGCCGTGCCACGCGGGTGCGCAGGATGTCGCTCTGGAACTGCATCAGCACATTGTTGACGCAGGCGCCGCCGTCCACACGCAGCTCGGCGATGGTGATGCCGGAGTCGGCCTGCATCGCGCCCAGCACGTCCATGGTCTGGAAGGCGATGCTGTCCAGCGCGGCGCGGGCGATGTGCGCGGCGCCGGTGCCCTGGGTCATGCCGACGATGGTACCGCGCGCGTCGGAATTCCAGTGCGGGGCACCCAGCCCGGCAAAGGCCGGCACCAGGTACACGCCATCGCTATCGTCCACAGTGGCCGCCAGCGGGCCGACATCGCTGGACTGCTTGATGATGCCCAACCCGTCGCGCAGCCATTTCACTACCGAGCCGCCGATGAAGATGCTGCCTTCCAGCGCGTACTGCACCTTGTCGCCCACCTGCCAGGCAATGGTGGTCAGCAGCTGGTTGTGCGAGGTGATCGGGGTATCGCCGGTATTCATCATCATGAAGCAGCCGGTGCCGTAGGTGTTCTTCACCATGCCTGGCGTGGTGCACTGCTGGCCGAACAGCGCCGCCTGCTGGTCGCCGGCCACGCCGGCGATGGGCACCGACACGCCCAGGTGCGCGGCGTGGGTGTGGCCGTACACTTCGCTGGAGCTTTTCACCGCCGGCAGCATGCTGGCCGGAATGCCGAAGATGTCCAGCAGCGAGGCATCCCACTGCAGGCTGTGGATGTTGTACAGCATGGTGCGCGAGGCATTGGACACGTCGGTGACGTGCACCTGGCCGTGGGTCAGCTGCCAGATCAGCCAGCTGTCGATGGTGCCGAATGCCAGTTTGCCGGCATTGGCGCGTTCGCGCGCGCCCGGCACGTTGTCCAGGATCCAGCGCACCTTGGTGGCGGAGAAGTAGGCATCCACCAGCAGGCCGGTCTTGTCGCGGATGCTGTCGGCCAGGCCGCGGGCGCGGATGTCGTCGCAGAACGGCGCGGTGCGGCGGTCCTGCCACACGATGGCGTTGTACACCGGCTGGCCGGTGTCGCGGTCCCACACCACGGTGGTTTCGCGCTGGTTGGTGATGCCGATGGCCGCCACCTGGCTGCCCGGAATGCCGGCGCGCGCCAGCGTCTCGGCGGCCACGCCGACCTGGCCGGCCCAGATCTCCTGCGGATCGTGTTCTACCCAGCCCGGCTGCGGGTAGATCTGGCGGAACTCCTTCTGTGCGGACGACACGATATTGCCGCCGCGGTCGAACAGGATGGCGCGAGAACTGGTAGTGCCCTGGTCAAACGCCAGGATGTACTGGTCTTGCATTGAAAGTCTCCTTGGGCTGTACGTCTTACTGTTGGTTGTGTTTGTTTTGTGTTTGTTTTTGTACTTAATTTGTTGTTTTTATTTTCGGTGTGATTCTAAGCATCCGTTCTCGGCTGTCAATCCACCAGGTGGCGTAATGCGCAAAAACGGCCGGCCGCCAGTGGCGACTGTGGTGTAGTTGCGCCGTTACATGGCAGCCGGGTGACAAAGCGACTGCCGCTACATTGCAATGCAGCATCCTTGCGCGTTTCGCTGGCCTAACGCCGAGAATTTTCCTAGAGTGAAGCTGCATGCCAGTCGCGTATGCAGACGCCAAGCCAGCCACGGCAGGCCATCCTGCCGGCTGTCGCTGGCTTTCACTTCCATGCAGAGGACTGCTGCCCGCATGAGCGCTACCCGGCCAAGCCCGCCCCATGACGATGCATCGCTGGATGCCTTGCCGCTGCCCGTATTCCGGGCCGCCGCGCCGGGCCGGCTGTTGCACGCCAATGCCGCCTGCTGCCAACTGTTGGCACTGTCCGCGGCCGAGGCGCAGGGGGAGGGCTGGCTGTGTCGCCTGGCCGCGGCGGAGCGACCGCTGCTGCTGGCGGCCTGGCAGCAGGCGCTTGCCGACAAGGTGCCATTCGAATACGCCTGCCGGCTGCAGCTGCCGGCCGGGCCGCAGGATGTGCTGATCCGCGTCGCGGACGGCTATGGCTATCTGCTGGCCGGGGTGGTGCCGGCGGTGCCGCTGCCCGAGGTCGCCGCCAGCAACCTGCCGTATATGGTGTATCGCTGCCGTAACGATAGTGCACGCACGCTGGAATACTGCAGCGGCGGCTGCCTGGCATTGACCGGGCTGCCGGCGGCGGCGCTGCTGGGCCGGCCGGACTACGGCCTGGGCGCCTTGCTGCATGCCGAGGACGCGGCGGTGCAGGAGCAATACTGGCAGCAGCTGCAGGCGCAGCAGCCGTGCAATCTGGAATACCGGCTGGTGGCGGCCGACGGCAGCGTGAAATGGGTGGCCGACGCCTGCCACGGCGTGTACGACGCCGATGGCCAGCTGTTGTACGTGCAGGGCTTCCTGTCCGACATCAGCCATCACCGCCAGCGGCGGCAGCAGCTGCTGGACAACCAGCAACAGCTGCAGGATGCCTACGACCACGCCCCCGAGCTGTTGCTGTCGCTGGACCCGTACAGCGGGCTGGTGCTCAACTGCAATCGCACCTTGCTGGCGACGCTGGGCTACCGGCGCGATGCCTTCGTTGGCCGCGCGATTTTCGACTTCCACCCGCCGGCCAGCCGCCGGCTGCTACAGGAGCGCCTGCTGCCGGCTCTGCTGGCCGGGCAGGAGATAAAGACGGTGGCACTGGAGGTGCTGGCCAGCGACGGCAGCCTGCTGCCGGTGGAGCTGGATATCAGCGTGGTGCGCGATGCACAGGGACGCATCATCCGCGCGCGGGCGCAGTGGCGCAGCCAGCTGGCGCTGCAGCAGCGGCTGTCCAGCATGGAGGCCGACCTGCGCCTGCATGCGCAGATTCTCGACAATATGCTCGAAGGCGTGTGCCTGGTGGATGCCGCCGAGCAGCGCATCCTGTACGCCAACCCGCGCCTGCTGGCGATGTATGGCTACCCGCCGGGCGGCATGAATGGCTTGCCGCTGCTGTGCCTGCAGGCGGAGGACGGGCCGGCATTGCCGCCGGAGGTGCAACTGGCGCTGCAGCAGCAGACCCACTGGCAGGGCGAGTGGCCGGCGCGGCGGCTGGACGGCAGCTGCTTCTGGACGCAGACCGGCATCTCGCTGTTTCGCCACCCGCGTTACGGCCAAGTTTGGCTGGTGTCGCAGCAGGACATCACCACCAGCCGGCAGGCACAGCAGCAACTGGCGCTGTCCACCGCCGAGCTGCAGGCGGTGGCCCGCATCCAGGGCGAATACATCGAGCACCACAACGAGCAGACCACCTACGAAACCGTACTGGCACAGCTGCTGCAGCTCACCGCCAGCGCCTACGGGCTGGTGGGCGAAGTGCTGCATGACGACGACGGGCAGCCGTTCCTGCGTCTGCACGCACTGACCGACATTAGCTGGGACGACGCCTCGCGTGCGGCGTTTGCCAACCGCCTGCACACCGGCATGGAATTCCGCCGGCTGGATACCCTGCTGGGCCAGGTGCTGCAAACCGCACAGCCGGTGCTGAGCAACAACCCGGCCCAGGACCCGCGCGCCGGCGGCCAACCTGTCGGCCATCCGGTGCTGCAGAACTTCATGGCGGTGCCGGTGCTGCACGGCGAGCAGCTGGTCGGGCTGGTCGGCGTTGCCAACCGCGCCGGCGGCTACGACGAACAGCTGCTGGCACTGCTGCAGCCGCTGCTGGTGACCTATGGCCAGGTGATCAGCGCCACCCGCAGCCGCAATGAATTCCGTCTGGCCAGCGAGGCGCTGCGGCAGGCGGAAGAACGCTGGAAGTTCGCCATCGAAGGGGCCGGCCACGGCGTGTGGGACTGGGATATTCCGTCCCAGAAGGTGGAAGGCTCCACCCTGCTGGCGCGCATGCTGGGCTATACCGACGACGAACTTTCCTGCAGCGAAGCGCAATGGCGCGAGCGGATTCACCCGGACGACGTCGAGCTGCTCAACGGCCGCCTGCAGCCGGCGCTGGCCGGGCTGGAAAGCACGTTTGTGACCGAGCACCGCCTGCGGCACAAGGACGGCAGCTATATCTGGGTGCTGGGGCGCGGCATGGTGATTCGCCGCGATGAGCATGGCCAGCCGCTGCGCATGATCGGCACCATGACCGACATCAGCCACAGCAAGGCTACCGAGCTGGCGCTGAAAGCCAACCAGCTGCGGCTGTCCAGCATGATCGAAACCGCTATGGACGGCATCATCACCACCGACGCGGCGCTGAACATCGTGGTGTTCAACCCGGCGGCCGAGCGCATGTTCGGCTATCAGGCCACGCAGATGATTGGCCGGCCGCTGGACTTGCTGCTGCCGGACGGCCGGGCCGAGCACCATCACCAGCTGATGCTGCGCTTTGCCGACGAGGCCGCGCGGGCCGGCGGCATGGCCACGCGCAGCCCGCGCCCGCTGCTGGGAAGGCGTGCCGACGGGGTGCCGTTTCCGGTGGAGGTGTCCATTTCCTACGCCGACAACGGCGGCCAACCTATCTACACCGCGGTGGTGCGCGACATCACCGAGCGCAAGGCAGCGGAAGAGGAGCTGCTGCAACTGGCCACCTCGCTGGAGTACCGCGTGCAGGAACGCACCCGCGAGCTGGAGGTGGCGCGCGAACAGGCCGAAAGCGCCAACCGCGCCAAGAGCAGCTTCCTGGCCAATATGAGCCACGAGATCCGCACCCCGCTCAACAGCGTGCTGGGCATGGCGCACCTGGCGCTGCAAACGCGGCTGGACGCCCGCCAGCGCGATTACCTGGACAAGATCAGCGTCTCCGGCCAGCACCTGCTGGGCCTGATCAACGACATCCTGGATTTTTCCAAGATCGAGGCCGGCAAGCTGGAGCTGGATAGCGGTGACTTCGACCTCAAGGCGCTGCTGGAAGAATTGCGCGGCCTGGTGGCGCAGCGGGCGCAGGAAAAACGGCTGCGGCTGGCGATCGAGCTGGTACCGCAGGTGCCGCGCTATCTGCGTGGCGATGCGCTGCGCTTGCGCCAGGTGCTGCTGAACCTGCTGAGCAATGCCATCAAGTTCACCGAGCACGGCCAGGTGCAGCTGCGGGTGACTGTACAGGCGGATGAGCGCATCGGCTTCAGCGTCTGCGACAGCGGCATCGGCATGACGCCGCAGGTGCAGGCGCGGCTGTTCCAGTCATTCCAGCAGGCCGACAGTTCCACCTCGCGCAAGTACGGCGGCACCGGGCTGGGGCTGGCCATCAGCTACCAGCTGGTGCAGCTGATGGGGGGCAACCTGCAGGTCAGCAGTCAGCCTGGGCAGGGCAGCGAATTCGGCTTCAGCCTGGCGTTGCCGGCAGTGCCGCAGGCACCGCCGCCGCCGGCGGCGCCGCGCCCGGCGCAGGATTACCGGCGTCAGCTGGCCGGCAAGCGCGTATTGCTGGCGGACGATCACCCGTTCAACCAGCAGGTGGCGGCCGAGCTGCTGCAGGCGGTGGGCATCAAGGTCAGCATCGCCGCCGATGGTAACGAGGCGCTGGCGCTGGCGCACCGCCAGTCCTTCGACGCCGTGCTGATGGACATGCAGATGCCCAATCTGGACGGGGTGGAGGCCAGCCGCCAACTGCGGCGCGAGCCGGCGTTTGACCACCTGCCCATCATCGCCATGACCGCTAACGTGGCGACCGAAGACCGTCAGCGCTGCCTGCATGCCGGCATGAACGATTTTGTCGGCAAGCCGGTACAGCCGGCCACGCTATACCACACGCTGAGCTACTGGCTGGATGGCAGCCATAGCCCGGTGCTGGCTGTCGCCGACAGTGCCGCCGCCATACCGGCTGCGGCCAGCCTCCACGATAGTGAACCGCCTCCAGCGCTGCCGGCGGCGCCGTTGCTGCTGGACAGCAGCGTGCTGCACACCATGCTGGGCGATGAGCAGGACAAGCTGCGCCGCTACTGCGACAAGTTTGCCGGCTGGCTGACCGAGGGGCTGGCCGCATTGGACAAGGTGGTGCAACAGCAGGATGGCGATGCGGTGGCGCGCGAAAGCCATCGCCTGAAATCGGTGGCCCGCACCGTGGGCGCGATGGCGCTGGGCGAGGCGCTGGCCGAGCTGGAAAAATGGCCGCAGCAGCGTGGCATCGCTGAGGTTGGCCGCGGCCTGCGCGCGGTGCAGCAATGCTTTGCCGCCACTTGCGACGAGTTGCACCGCCAGCAGCTGCTGTCCAGCCTGCCGCAGCTGCCGGCGGCCGTCAGCGTGGTTGCGGCCAACGTGCCGCAGGGTGCGCCGCGCTTGATGCTGGTGGACGACGACGCCTTCACGCTGGAGCTGCTGCAGCAACAACTGCAAGAGCTGCAGGCCGGGCATGTCATCACCTGCGCCAGCGCGCGCGCGGCCTTGGCGCAGCTGGATAGCCAGCCGACACCGGACTGGCTGATCTGCGATCTGCAAATGCCGGACATGGACGGCATCGCCTTCCTGCGGCTGCTGGGCGAGCTGCACTACCCGGGGCGGGTGGTGATCCTGTCCGGCATGGATAGCCACGTGCTGAAAGCTACCGAGCGGCTGGCACGCTCCTTCGGCCTCAACTTTCAGGGTGCGCTGGGCAAGCCGGTCAGCCGCGATGCGCTGCAGACGCTGCTGCACCAGCCGGGCGCGGATCAGGCGGTGCGGCCGGTACGCAATATGAGCGAGCCGCAGCTGGACGAGGCCGAGCTGCGCCGCGGCCTGCAGCAGGGCGCCATCGAGCTGTACTTTCAGCCCAAGGTGAATACCAGCACCTGGCGCGTCAGCGGCGCCGAATGCCTGGCGCGCTGGCACCACCCGCAGCTGGGTCTGCTGGGGCCGGGGCTGTTCGTGCCGATGATCGAATCGCTGGGGCTGATCGACGAGATGACCTTCGCGGTGCTGAGCCAGGCGCTGCAGCAGCAGCACAGCTGGCAGCAGCAGGGCATCGACCTGCAGCTGGCAGTGAATGTGTCGATGGACAATCTGTCGCGGCTGGACCTGCCGGAGCAGTTTGCCGAGCTGGCGCGGCAGTATGGCGTGGCGCCGGGTGACATCATGCTGGAGATCACCGAAACCCGGCTGGGGCGCGACCATGTGATGTGCCTGGACATCCTCACCCGGCTGCGCATCAAGGGCTTCGGCTTGTCGATCGACGACTTCGGCACCGGCTTTTCCACCATGGAACACCTGATGCGTACGCCGTTTACCGAGCTGAAGATCGACCGCGCCTTCGTCACCGGCGCCAGCCGCGACCCGTGGGCGCGCACCATACTGGAAGAAAGTGTCAGCCTGGGGCGGCGCTTCGCACTGAAACTGGTGGCCGAGGGGGTAGAAACCCAGGACGACCTGGATCTGGTGGTGGCCGCTGGGTGCCAGGACGTGCAGGGGTATTTCATTGCCCGTCCGATGGCGGCGGGAGCGTTTGTGCACTGGCTGCAGCAGTGGCAACAACAGCATGAGACGGTAACGGGCAGCGGACGATAGCAACAGGCACGCCGGTGCGGTACAGGCTGGCGGCGATTGGCAAACAGGGGGCGAACATGGTGACCGATGACGACAGGGCAGTAGTGCTGGTGGTGGATGACGACCGCTTCATGCTGGATTTCATCGCCGACAGTCTGGGCGAGCACTACGCGGTGCACTGCGCCGCCGGCGCGGCAGACGGGCTGCAGCGGGCACGGGCGCTGGCGCCGGCACTGATGCTGGTGGATGTGCTGATGCCGGAGATGGACGGCTACGCGCTGTGTCGCGAAGTGAAGGACGATTTCGACATCGGCGACACGCCGGTGCTGTTCCTGTCGGCGCTGGATGGCATCGAAGATCGCCTGCGCGGCTTTGAAGTGGGCGGCGAGGACTTTGTCACCAAGCCGGTGAACCCGCGCATCCTGCAGGCCAAGGTGGCCAAGGTGCTGGCGCTGCAGCAAGAGCGCAGCCAGCTCAAATCGCAGGCGCAATACGCCACCAGCACCGCCATGACGGCGATGACCAGCATGAGCGAAACCGGGCTGCTGCTGGAGGTGATGAAACGTTTCAACCAGTGCGGCGAAGCGCGCGAGCTGGCGCAGGCGCTGCAGGAGTCGCTGGCGCTGTTCGCGGTGGATGGCGTGGTGGAACTGCTGCTGCAAGGGGGTAGCGGCATCGCGCTCAATGGCCGCGGCCCGGCCAGCGAACTGGAAATCTCGGTGCTGCACCATATGGCCACCATGGATCGCATCACCCAGTTCAAGACCCGCATGTCCATCAGCTACCCGCATTGCCGGCTGGTGGTGACCAATATGCCGGTGGACGACCCGGATCGTTGCGGCCGGCTGCGCGACCATCTGGCCATGTTGCTGGAGGCTGCCGAGGCACGGCTGGCGGCCATCAACAACGCCAGCCTGGCCAGCCGCCGTGGCGATGCCATCAGCGGCACCATCGAAACCCTGACCCGGGTGCTGGCCGATGTCGACCTGCAGCAGCGGCAGAGCCGGGCCGATGCGCTGACGGTGCTCAATGGCGTGCTGATGCGGCTGGAGCAATCCATGGTGGGGCTGGGGTTGACCGAGCGGCAGGAGGAAGCGCTGCTGGCACTGGTGCGCGAAGGGCTGGAGGATGTCTACAGCAGCCAGCAGGCCGAGGCCGGGTTCCAGGATCAGCTGAGCGTGGCGGTGCATGGCCTGCAACAGGCGGTGCACGGTAGCAGCGGCCGTTAGCGCAGATGGCAAAACGCCACACGGCAAGCCGTGTGGCGTGATCTTGGCGGCAAGGTTGGCCGCAGCCTCAGGCTTGCAGCCGTTGCAACAGTGCGTGAGCCACGGCTTCCGACGACGCCGGGTTCTGGCCGGTAATCAGCAGGCCGTCTTCCACCACATGTGATGCCCAGTCGTCGGCTTTCACATACAGCCCGCCGCGGGCTTTCAGGCCGTCTTCCACCAGTAGCGGCACGATATCAGTCAGCTGCACCGCCGCCTCCTCGCTATTGCTGAAGCCGGTGACATGCTTACCGGCCACCAGCGGGCTGCCATCGGCGTTTTGCGCGTTGATCAGTACCGCCGGTGCATGGCACACCGCCGCCACCGGCTTGCCGGCACCGATGGTGGCGGCGATCAGCGCCAGCGAATGCTTGTCGGTAGCCAGATCCCACAGCGGGCCGTGGCCGCCGGGGTAGAACACGCCGTCAAAATCGCTGGCGGTAATGCCGGCCAGCGGCAGTGTCTGCGACAGCTTGGCCTGCAGTGCGGCATCGGCATTGAAGCGCTCGGTAGCCGGGGTACTGAACGCCGGGTCGGCACTCTTGGGGTCGATCGGCGGGTAGCCGCCCTTGGGCGAGGCCAGGGTGATCTGCACGCCGGCATCGGCCAGCAGGTAGTAGGGCGCCGCGAATTCCTCCACCCAGAAACCGGTCTTGTGGCCGGTGTTGCCCAGCGTGTCGTGGCTGGTCAGGACGAACAGCACATGCTTCATGGCACCTCCTCGCGAATTGTTTGCCGGCCTGCGGCCAACCCTGATCGGCAACCGGCGTGACCGGGCGGCCTGTAACAGCAGCATAGTGCAGGCGGCAGGCGGCGGCGCCAGAGCTTGCTGCGCCGTTTGAAGAAAAGCGATATTGAATCTGCTGCGCGGATACTTTTTACAGCCGTCGCTTCAGCCCGGAGGGTGGGGCGGGGGCGTACAGCGTCCACCGTAGCTACCGTCTTGTTGGTCAAGCCGACACAGCATGCGGCCAACGTGGTGAGGCACCAGATTGCCCTACGGGGAGCGCCGGTCAAAATGGTGTTCGCCAGGTGTTAAGACGGCAGCTGAGCCGTTTGACGTTAGCAAATGGCGAATTGCTGGCGCCTGGCGAATGCCTTTTGGGCCGGGGTTTCGTGGACCATTGGGGCGAGCGGGGGTGGGGGGGCGGCGGCACGCCCCCCGCCCCGTCCGCCGGGCGGAACCGGCGACTTCAAGCAACATCCGCGTAGCGGATACAAAAAATGGCGCCCACTTGCACTGTAGGCGCCACCGTGTTGATGCTCAGGCCGGCTGCTTGCTATGGCTTACCCTGCCAGTGCCGGGTAGTCGGTGTAGCCTGCTGCGCCGCCACCGTAGAAGGTTTCCGGCTGCGGCTGGTTCAGTTCGGCACCACGGGCGAAGCGCGCCGGCAGGTCCGGGTTGGCGATGAACGGGCGGCCAAACGCCACTGCGTCGATCAGCCCGGCGCCGATCAGCTGCTCCGCCTTGTCCACGCTGTAGCCGCCGGCGGCCACGATCGGGTGCGGGTAGATGGCGCGCACGGCCTTGCGGAACTCGTCCGGCCATTTCGGACCGCCGGCCCAGTCCGGCTCCGACAGGTGCAGGAAGGCGATATTGCGCTTGGCGATCTCGCCGATCAGGTACAGCGCCATCTCCTGCTGGTCGGTCTCGGACAGGCCGTTGAACACGCCCAGCGGCGACAGGCGGATGCCGACGTGGGCGGCATCCCATTCGGCGATCACTGCATCCAGCACTTCCAGCACGAGGCGGGCGCGGTTCTCGACGCTGCCGCCGTACTGGTCGGTACGCACGTTGGCCGCCGGCGACAGGAACTGGTCCAGCAGGTAGCCGTGGGCACCGTGGATTTCCACCAGGTCGAAGCCGGCGCGGCGCGCGTTATCGGTGGCGCGGCGGTAGTCTTCGATCAGGTCTTCAATCTCGGCGGTTTCCAGCGCGCGCGGGGTGGAGGTCGGGGCGCGCACCAGCTGGCCGTTTTCGTCGCGGATATTGGTGTTGCTGTCGGCCTTGATGGCGGACGGCGCCAGCGGGGCGTCACCGTTCGGCTGCAGGCTGCTGTGCGAGATGCGGCCAGTGTGCCACAGCTGAATGGCAATCTTGCCGCCTTCGGCATGCACCGCGTCGGTGACCTCGCGCCAGGCGCGCACCTGCTCTTCGCTGTAGATGCCGGGCGCGCCGGCATAGCCCTTGGCGGTTGGCGAGATGTGGGTGCCTTCGTTGATGATCAGGCCGGCACCGGCACGCTGGCGGTAGTAGTCGATCGCCAGCGCGGTCGGCGCGTCGCCCGGCTCGGTGTTGCGCAGACGGGTCAGCGGCGCCATCAGCACGCGGTTGTTCAGGGTCACGGCACCGAGGTGCAGCGGAGTCAGCAGTTTGTCGGCTTGCATGGTAAGTCCTCTGGCTGGGTGTTGAATAAAATTAGACCGGTCGTCTAGTTTGCGGCTCAAAAAAAACCGTCTGCGCATGGCAAACGGCAGCGGTTTCAGGTTGCATTACATGGCAGCAACAGGCCCTGGGTGTGAATCATCGCCGCCTGCAACGGTTGCAGGCTGTGCTGGGTCTTGTACATCAGCGCCGCGCCCAACCACAGGCTGTACAGCGCGTAAGCGGTGTCGTCCGGCGGCAGCTGCGGCTTGATCGAGCCATCGGCCTGGCCGGCGCGGATACATGCGGCCAACCGTTGCACAATGGCCAGCATGCCTTCGTCCAGCGCCACCCGCATCGGTTCCGACAAGTCGGACACCTCCGCCGCCAGCTTCACCGCCAGGCAGCTCTGCGCCTCGCAGCGGGCGTGGTTGTCCAGCCATTGCTGGAAGTAGCACAGCAGCCGCTCGCGGCCGTTGCCCACGCTCTGGTCGGTAAGCAGCCCGCCCACTCGCTCGCGGTAGCTGGTGAAGTAGCGCATCAGCATCGCCACGCCAAAGTCTTCCTTGGACTTGAAGTAGTGGTAGAACGAGCCCTTGGGCACGCCGGCTTCCGACAATAGTTCGGTCAGCCCCAGCGCGGTAAAGCTGCGGCCATGAATCAGCTCCTCGCCGGTGGCCAGGATGTGTTCGCGGGTGTCGGGTTGCTGTCGGTCTCGGGTCATGTTGCGACTATAGAACAATTAGACCGGTCGGTCTAGTGGTGTAATGGGCATCGGGCAGAACAGCTTGTTCCTGCCAATTAAAGTCGAAAACAAAACATTAAAGTCGAAAACAACCTCACCGCCTTGCCAGGCCTGGCTTTGAAGCTGTTCGTACTTTTTATGTCATTTGAAATTTGCGTGGAGTGGTCTGCTGATGGCTGCCGTGTACGACTTAGAGATTGGGGAGCTGGAGTCCGGCTTGAGTAGCGTGACGGTCCAGAAAGAGACAGAACGCAAGGTCGCAAAGGCTGCGAAGATGGAGCTGGTATTCTGTCTTGTAGATGGTCCATGGTATTCCTTCTTGTTTGTCCGGTGCGGTGTTGCCTCCACCTGATTAGCCATGTCGTGGCGTTAATTGACGCCAGTAGCAGCCATTCGTTCGTACTTGACTCAACGTACAACTTGCTCCGCAATCAGTAGCACGGCAATCAGGACCATCGCAGCACCAGAGATGCGACTGACTAAACGCGCAGCGCGAGGGCGTGTTTGCAAGACGGTCTGAGCGCTGAAACCGACACACAAGTACACCACTCCGCAGCTGAAAATATGTATCAACCCAAGCGCCATAATCTGCGCTGGAATTGACCACGCAGCCGTCTTGTCGGTGAACTGTGGCAGGAGCGCCAAAAACAACAAGAACACCTTGGGATTCAGGCCGCTCACGCATGCGCCCTTGATAGCCCAACGGCGCCAGGACGGAGTGGAGGCCATGCTTGCCGCACTCGGGTTGGCAGGATGCCGTAGCATGTTGATACCAATCCAGAGCAGATAAGCGGCACCGATAACCGTCAGGATGGTGAGCATCGCCGGCATGCTTGCCACCAGCGCCCCGACTCCGGCGGCCACCACCAGGGTGGCAGTCAGGTGACCAAATAGCAGGCCAGCAACCGCAGGCACCACGACTCTTCCCTGCATACCGGCCGCGATGGCATAGGCCCAATCCACGCCTGGGGTAATAACAAACAGGATGGAGACCGCCCAGAACGCGGCAACAATGCTTACCGGCATGGCTGACACTCCTCGAGCGTTTCCTGCTCACCTTGCCCATGTGTGATGCCTGTCACGCGGCCCGCCCAAAGTTGCCGACATATAGGCTTCTCCATTCGTCTCTCCTCTCACCGTAGTTTCTTTGCATGCATGAGCATGCAAAAAGTAGATATTTCCAACATGTAAACAAGTTTTGGAAATACTATCCATTGGTGACTAGAATGTGCTTCCGAATACCGTTACGAATGACACGAATTTTGGGAAAGTTTTCTACGTGGACAAGCTAGATCGCAAGATTCTTGCGGAACTGCAGTGTGATGGGCGCCTGTCGGTTACTGACCTGGCCGAACGCATCGGGCTTAGCGTCTCCCCGTGTCACCGTCGGGTGCGTGCTTTGGAGCAGGCAGGGGCTATTCAGGGCTACCGTGCCCACCTTGATCCCCTACGTTTGGGATTACATTTTTCGGCACTGGTCTTTGTGACGTTGCGAGCTGGCGATCACCAAGCAGTTCAGGTATTTGAAGATGCACTGACTGCCATTCCGCAGGTGATTCAGGCGCAGCGGCTTTTTGGCGACCCGGACTACCTGCTGCATGTGCTCACCAGCGATCTGGCGTCGTTTCAGCAGCTGTACGATGAACAGCTTTCCACCTTACCCAGCGTGCAGCGCCTGACCTCGACGCTGGTCATGAAGAACGTCATACAAGATCGCCTTCTGCCTCTCTGAGTTGCTGGTTTCAAAAAATGGTAGGAACAAACCAGCAAGCCGCCGCGCTCCTTGGCAGAGGAGACTGTTCACTTTGGTCGACGACCTGTTTGTAGACTGAAGACTGCGTCGGCCGAAGCGGCCATTAACTTCACGTCGCCGCAGCGGCAGCTATTGGCAGGTAAGCAGGTTTATCTCGCAGCCCTCAGCGAGTGGCATCTACCACTTCATTAGTTAAATATTTTTCGCAGCCGCCTGCAAACAGCTCATGAAATGCTGGGCAACCGGGGTGAGAAGAATGTTCTTGCGCATGATGATGCTCATCTCCAGCGCCGGCAACGGGTTTTCCAACGGGATTTGCTGCAGCCCGTAACTGGCAATCTGCCGTGCCAGCAGCCGCGAGAACAGCACCAGGGTGTCCGTACCGGAAACCAGTCCCAACGCGATGGCGAATGACGAGCACGGGATGATGCGGCTGGGCAGCGGCAGTCCTTCGCGCTCGAACATCGTTTCCATGACGCTATGTTGGAAGCCGCCAAAGGGAACGGTGGTCGACCATTGCGCCTCGGCCAGGTCTGCCAGATGACGCGCACCGGACAGTGGGTGTCCTGCCCGTGCCATCACGACGAAATCGGTTGAGAACAAGGGCAGGCTGATCAGGTCGTCGCCCAGCATGTCGGGTAGCACATGCGAAACGACGAAATCGATGGAACCGTCCCGCAAATGCTGCGCTGCAAGCGGGAATTTGACCTCCAGGAACGATAGCTCGGCCTCCGGGGCGGCCTGCCGAAACTGCTCCAGTGCCTTCGGCAGGATGGTCAGTGCGATGGTTGATGTGGCACTGATGCTGACCTTGCCGCGCATCTCGCCCTTGATCTGCGCGATCTCCTCGCGGGCGCGCCGCATGTCTTCGAGTATCTGCTGGGCGCGCGTTTTCAGCGACGCGCCATACTCGGTCAACTCCACACCTTGCACGCTGCGCGTCATCAGCACCACCCCCAGGTCGCTCTCCAGCTCTTGCACCGAGCGCGTCACTGCGGGCTGAGTCAGGTCAAGGCGCCGTGCGGTCGCACGCAGGCTCTTCTCTTCCGCAACGGCAACGAATACCTGTAATTGCTGCAACTTCATGGCGCGGCCTCGTGATAAATAAAAGTAATCATTTTCAAAAAAATTACATCTTTTCAGAGCGCTGATCAATCTTTATCGTGGCTTCCATCACGGTGCGGCACACGGCAGCACCCCCTGCAACCGCTTCCCGCCATGCGGGAAACCAGCCAGAGAAGCCAGGCGATATGGACATTGCAAAGCGTTATTGCGAAATCGGCGACCTAGCCACCGCCGCCGAAGGGCTGCGTGTCATCCGGCACCAGATACATCAGCACCCCGAGCTGGCTTATGAAGAAACCGAAACTGCCGCGCTGGTTGCCCGGAAGCTGGCGGCGTGGGGTTACGAGGTCACTACCGGCGTCGGGCACACCGGTGTGGTCGGTACGCTCAGGGTGGGGGATGGCAAGCGCAGTATCGGGATTCGTGCCGACATGGATGCTCTGCCGATTCACGAACAAACTGGCCTGCCCTATGCCAGCCGGCACCACGGCAAGATGCATGCGTGCGGTCACGATGGCCACACCACCATGCTGCTGGGCGCGGCGCAGTACCTGGCTGAAACGCGCCGTTTTTCCGGTACCGTGCATCTGTATTTCCAGCCGGCAGAGGAGCACGGCATCAACAGTGGTGCGCTCAGCATGATCCGGGACGGGCTGTTCGAGCGCTTTCCCTGCGATGCGGTATTCGGCATGCACAACCACCCCGGCGCGCCGGCGGGCACCCTTCTGTTCCGCAGCGGGCCGTTCCAGGCCGCTGGCGACAACGTCTACATCACGATCAAGGGTCGCGGCGGTCACGCGGCTCGCCCGCACCTGACGGTCGATCCGGTCGTGGTCGCTTCGAGCATCGTGATGGGGCTGCAGACCATCGTCGCACGCAATATCGAGCCGGCGCAGGCGGCGGTAGTGACCGTGGGCGTGCTGCAGGCCGGCAGCGCCAACAATGTCATTCCGCACAGTGCCCGGCTTGAATTGAGCGTCCGCTCGTTCAGCCCCGAAGTGCGAGCCTTGCTCAAAGAGCGCATCACTGGCCTGGTGCATCAACAGGCCGCCAGCTATGGCGCCACGGCCGAAATCGAGTACCTGATGGGTTATCCGGTGGTGATCAATACCGACCGTGAAACCGAGTTCGCAATCCAGGTCGCGCAAGAGCTGGTGGGAGCCGACTGCGTGGTACCTCACACAAACCAGCTGATGGGCAGCGAGGACTTCGCCTACATGCTGCAGGAGCGTCCCGGCTGCTACCTGCGCATCGGTAACGGCGAGGGCGAGGACGGCTGCATGGTGCACAACCCCGGCTACGACTTCAACGACCACAACCTGCCTATCGGCGCCGCCTACTGGGCGCGGCTGGCAGAGCGCTTTTTGTCGCAGTCGCAAGCAGGTGAGCACTGATCACCTCAAGAATGAAGAGTAATGCCCTGGCCAACCGGCACAAAGCAAATCCAATAGCAGGCTGGCCTCCCTCAACCCCAGTAGTAACCCGCATGTCTACGGAGAATCCCATGAAGAAGCTAGCAATTTCTGTTGTTTTGGCCCTGGCTGCCAGCGGCGCTTATGCCAAGGACTGGACCGTCATTCGTTTCGGCGTCAATCCGAGTTATGCCCCATTCGAGTCCAAGGCTTCCAACGGCAAGCTGGTGGGTCTTGATATCGACTTGGGCAACGCCATTTGCACTCAGCTCAAAGCCAAGTGCGTGTGGGTCGAGAATGCCTGGGATGGCATCATCCCGGCACTGAAAGCCAAAAAATTCGACGCCATTCTTTCCTCCATGAGCGTGACCGAGAAGCGTTTGGTACAGATCGATTTTTCCGACAAGATTTACCGCAGCCCGGCCCGGCTGGTAGCGAAAAAGGGCCTCGGTATTCTGCCGACGGCCGAATCGCTCAATGGCAAACGGCTAGGGGTAGAGCAGGGCTCGACGCAGGAAACCTATGCCAAGACCTACTGGGAGCCCAAGGGGGTGACGGTGGTTGCCTACCAGAATCAGGATCTGGTGTACCAGGACTTGCTGGCCGGGCGCCTGGATGCCGCGCTGCAGGATTCGGTGCAGGCCGAGGTGGGTTTCCTGAAGAGCCCGGAGGGGCGTGACTATGCCTTTGCCGGGCCGGCGCTGCGCGATACCAAAACACTGGGCATCGGGGCCGCCATCGGTCTACGCAAGGAGGATGCCGAACTGAAGAAAATCCTCAATGGCGCGCTGACCGAGATCCACAAGAACGGCACCTTCGACAAGATCCAGAAGAAATACTTCTCCTTCGATATCTACAACTGAGCGCTTGCCGGCACGTTAAGGCCGGGGGCAGCTTCACCCACCTTCGGCCCCGGCAGCACGGCAAGTCGGCCATCAGAATGCTGTCGATCATGGACGCGTTGCCGCACGCCCTTGGCGCCAGTCAGCCAGGTCGTGCGCGCAACATCCATTTGTGAGGAGTAATGACATGTTTTTACAAGGCTATGGCCCGCTGATTGCGAGCGGCACCTGGATGACGATCAAGCTGGCGCTCTTGTCGATGCTGGCATCGGTGCTGATCGGACTCATCGGCGCCAGTTCCAAGTTGTCCGGCAGCCGCCTGTTGCGCGGCTTTGCCACCGGCTACACCACACTGATCCGCAGCGTCCCCGACCTGGTGATCATGCTGCTGCTGTTCTACAGCCTGCAGATGCTGCTCAACCAGGCCACCGAGTGGGCCGGCGTCGACCAGATCGACATCGACCCCTTCCTCGCCGGGGTGGTGACGCTGGGCTTCATCTACGGCGCCTATTTCACCGAAACCTTCCGCGGCGCCTTTCAGGCCGTGCCGCGCGGCCAACTAGAGGCGGCGGTGGCCTACGGCATGAAGCCGTGGCAGGTGTTCCGCCGCGTGCTGTTCCCGCAGATGATGCGCTTCGCGCTGCCCGGCATCGGCAACAACTGGCAGGTGATGATCAAGGCCACCGCGCTGGTATCGATCATCGGCCTGTCCGATATCGTCAAGGCGACCCAGGACGCCGGCAAGAGCTCGATGCAATTGTTTTATTTCTGCGTGGTAGGCGGGCTGATCTACCTCGCCATCACCACGGTATCGAACGGCGTTCTGCTCTGGCTGGAGCGGCGCTACTCGGTCGGCGTCAGAAAGGCCGCACTATGAACGAGATTCTGCAGCAATACTGGCAGGCCTACCTGTGGAGCGACGGCTACCACCTGTCCGGGGTCGCCATGACCCTGTGGCTGCTGGTCGCCTCGATCGCCATCGGCTTCGTGCTGGCGCTGCCGCTGGCGGTGGCGCGGGTGTCGGAGAACCCGCTGATCCGCGGCCCGGTGTGGTTCTACACCTACGTGTTCCGCGGCACCCCGCTCTACATCCAGCTCTTGGTGTTCTACACCGGCATTTACAGCATCGAGTCGGTGCGCGCCCAGCCGCTGTTGGACGCCTTCTTCCGCGAGGGTATCAACTGCACGCTGCTGGCGTTCGCGCTCAACACCTGCGCCTACACCGTGGAAATCTTCGCCGGCGCGATCCGCGCCACGCCGTACGGCGAGATCGAGGCGGCGCGCGCCTACGGCATGTCGCGCTTCACGCTGTACCGCCGCATCATCCTGCCCTCGGCGCTGCGCCGCGCGCTGCCGTACTACAGCAACGAGGTGATCCTGATGCTGCACTCCACCACGCTGGCGTTCACTGCCACGGTGCCGGACATCCTCAAGGTGGCGCGCGACGTCAATGCCGCCACCTACGCCTCGTTCGAAGCCTTCGGCATCGCTGCCGTGTTGTACGCCGTACTGGTGTTCGCACTGGTCTGGCTGTTCCGCCGTTGCGAGCTGCGCTGGCTTGCCTTCCTGAAGCCGCAGGCTCACTGATTCGCCGTATTGGGAGAAATTGAAATGTACAAACTGACCGTGGACGAGCTGCACAAGAAGTACGGCCAACATGAAGTGCTCAAGGGGGTGTCGCTGAAGGCCAAGGCCGGCGACGTGATCAGCATCATCGGCTCCTCGGGCTCGGGCAAGAGCACCTTCCTGCGCTGCATCAACTTCCTTGAGCAGCCCTGCGCTGGCGGCATCACACTCAACGGCGAGGCGATCCGTACCGCGCCGGACAAGCAGGGCGCGCTGCGCGTGAGCGACCCGAAGCAGCTGCAGCAGATGCGCACCAAGCTCGCCATGGTGTTCCAGCACTTCAACCTGTGGGGCCACATGACGGTGCTGGAGAACATCATCGAGGCGCCGATGCACGTGCTGGGGCTGAGTCGCGACGAGGCCGAGGCGCGTGCGCGCAAGTACCTGGCCAAGGTCGGGCTGCCGGAAAGTGTCGAGGGCAAGTACCCGTCGCACATGTCGGGCGGCCAGCAGCAGCGCGTGGCGATCGCGCGCGCGCTGGCGATGGAGCCGGAGGTAATGCTGTTCGACGAGCCGACCTCGGCGCTCGACCCGGAGCTGGTGGGCGAAGTGCTGAAGGTGATGCAAACCTTGGCCGAAGAGGGCCGCACCATGCTGGTGGTGACGCACGAGATGGGCTTCGCGCGTGAGGTGTCCAACCACGTGATCTTTCTGCATCAGGGCAGGGTAGAGGAACAAGGTGACCCCAAGCGGGTACTGGTGTCGCCGCAGAGTGAGCGCCTGGCGCAGTTTCTTTCTGGCAACCTGAAATAGCCCCCTCAGGGTTGCTAATCACTGGCCATCGTGATCCCCGCTTGAATTGACATGATGCGCAAGATGGCCCGCTGGCTGCTTTATGTATGTGAAGCAGCCAGAGATCTCTTCGGAGGCTCGGCGACAGGCCGTACGGCTGCCGGGTCGGCAGCGCTGCCGACGGTTCGTCGGCCTGCTTTGTCCCGCTTCTTCGGTTGCTCTGCGTTCCAGCATCCAGTGCAGAACAGGCGGCTTTGCGGCATAAAGCAGCCGAGGTTCGAGCAGAAATTGAGAAACCGCTTTGGCTGATCTGGACTGTCCCGGGGCAGTCCACGTAGCGTGAGGAGCAGCCTTGGCACGAGGACAAGACCAGACGCCCAAGCATACAGCCGGCTCCACAACCGGCCAATGCGCGTCGGGCGCCAGCCTCCCCAGAAGGATAGATGCCCGCTTCCCACACTGACGCGACCAGTTCCACGCCGGTCCTCAATGGCAGGTATATAACCTGGGATAGGCTTCAATAGTCGGTGTAACCCTTTTCGCCAGGCGTGTAAAAAGTCGCGAAATCAGGCGCCACCAGTTCCTGCCCCGACTTCAGTTTGGCGACCAGATCCGGATTCGAGATGAACGGGCGGCCGAAAGCCACCAAGTCGCCACGCTGCGCGTCGAGATCGGCCTCGGCGCGGGCGACATCGTAGCCACCGGAGAGTATGTATTGCCCGTTGAACGCGGCACGGAGCCTGGCTTTCAATTCGGGGCTGACTTCCGGCGCGCCCATGGCGCTGTGATCCACGACGTGGATGTAGAGCAGGCCGAGCGCATTCAACTCGTCGATCAGGCGCAGGTACACGTCATCCATCTCGGCGTCTGGCACTTGGGCATTGAAGACGCCATACGGCGAGATCCGCATGCCGACGCGCCCGGCGCCAATGGCGGCGACGGTCGCCCTGGCGACTTCGACTGCGAAGCGGATGCGGTTTTCGACCGTGCCGCCCCAGCGATCTTGACGCTGATTGGACGCCGTATTGAGGAACTGGTCGATCAGATAACCGTTGGCCGCATGCAGTTCGACGCCATCGAAACCGGCCTGTATCGCCAGTTTGGCCGACGCTGCATATTCGGCGATGCTCTGCGCAATGTCCGCCTCGCTCATTTCGCGTGGTACGGGATGCGGCTGCATGCCGTCGGCGTCGGTCCACATCTCGCCGGGAACGGCGACCGCCGAGGGCGCCAGGATGCTGGCGCCGGCTGGCATGTTCGAGGGATGGCTGACCCGCCCGGTGTGCATCAATTGCACGAAAATCTTGCCGCCGGCCTGATGGACGCCATCAGTCACCCGTCGCCAGCCCTGCACCTGCTCTGCGTTGAACAGTCCGGGTATGCGTGCGTAACCCAGGCCGTTGGGTGACGGCGAGGTGCCTTCGGTAATGATCAGTCCGGCCTCCGCCCGCAGGCGGTAGTAGTGCGCCATCAGTTCATTGGGCAGGTTGCCGGGCGCGCGGCTGCGCGTCAGCGGTGCCATGACGATGCGGTTCTTCAGCGTCAGGCGGCCAAGCTCGGTGGGGGTGAAGAGGGTGCTGCTCATGAAAATCTCCAGGGGATGTCGTTCGGTGTCAGAGGGCAAGGAGTCGCGGCGCGGGCTGGCCGGTCTGCATCGTGGTGAACAGCTCGGCGCGTGCCGTGTCGTATCGCGCCCACAGGCCGGTATCTGCCATGGACGGCAACGTGACCGACTCGCCCTGGTCGAAACCGGCCAACGCGGCGTCGACAAGATGCTCGGCAGACATCACCGTGTCTGGCGCCAATGCGGCCAGCGGCACCCCGGAGATATCCCAAAGATCGGTGGCGGTGGCGGCAGGCAGCACCACCTGCACCCGGACGCCGGTATTCGCCAGTTCCTGTTGCAGGCCGCGGCTGAAATTGAGCACGAAAGCCTTGGTGCCGCTGTAGACGGCGCTGACCGGCAGCGCATGAAGCGCCAACGCCGAGGCAATATTGATAATGACGCCATCGTTGCGCGCCTTGAACGCCGGCAGCACGGCATGCGTCAAGCGCGTCAGGGTGGTGATGTTCAACGCGATCTGCGACAGCGAGTCTTGCGGCGGTGCGTCGGCAACCGGGCTCAGCCTGGCGATGCCGGCGTTGTTCACCAGCACCCGGATGGCGGGATTGCTTGCGAGAACGCTTTCCAGCTGCGTGAGACCGGCTTCTTGCGCCAGGTCGGCGACCAGCGTTTCGGCCTTGATGTCGTAAGCCTGCTCAAGCCTTGTGGCGAGCGTCTGTAAGCGGTCGCCGCGCCGGGCAACGAGCAATAGGTCATAGCCGCGCCGGGCAAGACGATCGGCGTAGACAGCACCAATGCCGGATGAAGCGCCGGTGACAACCGCGATTTTTCTGGATGAGTTCATGGTTTTCTTCTGTCGGTCTGGTGGGTAAAAACTGGGGGTTTGATGGTGACGGTTCACCGCATCTTGACGACCACTTTGCCCTTGGATCGCCCTTGGGCAAGGTACTCAAGCGCCTCCTTGGCCTGCTCGAACGGAAACACCTTGTCGATCACGGGCTTGATGCGCTGGGTTTCGAGCAGCTTGCCGATTTCGGTGAGTTGGGCGCCGTCGGGGTGCATGAACAGAAACGAGTAGCTGACGTCCCGCTGCTTCGCGAGACGCATGATCTTGCGGCTCATCAACCCGAACACGAACCGCAGCACGAAGTTCAAGCGCTTGGCACGCGCGAAGGCGGCGTCCAGCGGCCCGATCAGCGAGATGATCCTGCTTCCCGGTTTGAGGATGGCGATGGACTTCTCGATCGCGTCGCCCCTGACGGTGCCAAGTACCGCGTCGTAGTCGCGCAGCACGTTCTCGAATGCCTGCTGCTTGTAGTCGACCACCTCGTCTGCGCCCAGGCTGCGCACCAGTTCGACGTTACCGGTACTGGTGGTGGTGCCCACCGTGGCGCCAAGGTGCTTGGCCAGCTGGATCGCAAAGGTGCCGATCCCGCCGGCACCTGCAGGGATGAACACCTTCTGACCGGCCTGAAGACTGGCGCGTTCCTTCAGCGCTTGCCACGAGGTGAGGCCGACCATCGGGAGAGCCGCGGCCTGCACGAAGTCCAGGTTGGCCGGCTTCAGCGCGGCGGCGCGCTCCGGCACCACCGCGAACTCGGCAATGGCCCCTGTGCCGAGGTCGAAGATGCTGGCGAAGACGGCGTCGCCCGGCTTGAAACGGGTCACGTTGCGGCCAACCTCGGTCACCACGCCGGCCAGATCGCTGCCCAGCGTGGCCGGCAGCTGGAAGTGCAGCACCGGTTTGAACATCCCGGTCGGAATCATGTTGTCGATCGGGTTCACGCTGGCAGCGTGGACTTGCACCAGCAGTTCGTCGCCCTTCAGCGTGGGGCGGGGTACCTCGGCGAGCCCGATCCCGGGCGACTTGCCATAGCGTTTGAAGGTGAGGGCTTTCATGGTTTGATTGTTCATCCCTGGTTTTTCATTCTGGTCGGATCAGATCAGTCTGCGAGGAAGTCCAGCACCGCCGGCACAAAGGCCCGGTAGTGCTGGAAGACGCCGCCGTGGCCGGAATCGGGATAGATCGTGAGTCGGGCATTCGGCAGGCGGCGAGCCATGTCGGCCGAATGGCTGCTGTCGACCATCAGGTCACGGTCGCCGTTGGCGACGAAAACCGGTTGCGTGATCACCGACAGGTCGTCGGGCGCACTCAGCCCCGCCGCTCTGATGGCTTGCAGCTGGGCACGCCGGGCCTGCAGGGAAATGGGCTTGTCACGGTTTTGGATGCGTTCCTTCAGCCGGGCGAAATAGTCTTTCGCCGCGCGCTTGCCCTCCGGGGTGCGGGGGAAGAACAGGAAATTCCTCGGATCGCTCCAGGTCAACGCCGCCTTGAGGTAGGCGGTGACGGCAATTCTGGTGATCTTGTCGATACCGCCGCCGCCACGTGGCCCCGTGCCGGCAAGGACGATCCGGCGCACAAGCTCGGGCGCCTGCAAGGCCACCATTTGCGCGACGCCGCCGCCCAGGGAGAAGCCGAGCAGATCGACCTTCTGGAGTCCCAAGGCGCGGATGAAGGCGATGGCATCGCGCCCCATCTCCTCGATGGTGTGCGGTACCGATCCGCCCGAGGCGCCGACCCCGCGATTGTCGAAGGTGATCACCCGGCGCTGCGCGGCGATGCCGTCGATCACGCGCGGGTCCCAGTCGTCGAGCACGGCCATCAGGTGGTGCAGGAAGATCACCGGCACGCCGGCGTCGGGGCCGAGCTCACGGTAGGCGAAAGCCACCCCGCCAACGGCTAGCGTGCGGGTCGGGACATCCTTCCATGTCACCTTGCCCATCGGCCGCGCCGCAGTGGCGGCGCCGATGCCTGACGATGCCCCGCTTGCCGGAGCGATACCTGTATTGTTCGTGCCCATCGATGAAATCTCCGTGCGGGTGGATTGCTGGTCGTCGAAGTGTTAGTATCAAACTGATACGAACAATACTACCAATCTGAAAGTAAGTCACTATCAAAATAGTATGGACTATGAAAATAGTTGCGATAACCCGTGCCCGATCGCGCGCAGCCTGGCTGTCGCCGGCGACGCGTGGAGCATATTGATCCTGCGGGACGCCCACGCCGGCCTCACGCGCTTTGACCAATTCCGGAAAAGCCTAGGCATTGCACCGACGATGCTGACCCGCCGGCTGGCGGCACTGACCGAGGAGGGCTTGCTGGAGAAGCGGCGCTACTCGGAACACCCGCCGCGCGAGGAGTATCTGCTGACCGCCGCCGGCCGCGATTTTCTGCCGGTGCTGTTCATGATTGGTGCCTGGGGGCGCCAATACCGGGGCGGCGGCAAGCTGACGCGTTTCTTCGACGCGGAAACCAGCACCGAAATCAAGGCCGTCGCCGTGGATGAGGTCACCGGGGCGAAGATCGGGACCCGCCCCATGCGCATGGTCACGCCGGACGAAAGCTGACAAGAGATGTGAGCAACCAGATGGCAGCTCGGCATATTTAGTCGATGGTGGACGTGGCGCCTTGGCACACCAAGCTTCACTACAGTCAGCAATCCGCAGCTATTTTGCTGGCGCAGTTACTGAGAGCATCGCAACGGCGACGAACGCCGAACTTCTGTCAGTGGAAGTCATTTCCTCAATGTCCGCCATCACTCTCGATGATGACCATCGAGCTGTACTAATGACTGTCTGGTCTGCCCCAGCTCCAACAGGAAGTAAGAGGCTGTTTTCTGACAGAAAGCAGTCATGGTCTGAGCAAAAAGTAGGGGACCGCTTTGGCAGGCTTGTAGGCCAGCTCATCATGCGTGCTGGCAGATCGTCGGCCGAAGCAGTCATTCATGGGCCAGATTAAAGATGGCAGCTTTCATGTTAAAAGCTGCCGTAAAAGTATCTAGGAAAGCGGGGCGACTTACTCCACTCTGCACCGTATTTCTTAATCCTTCTTCCCGCACCTTGCCTCAGGTGCTCGCCACTATGGTCGAGCATCTTTGGGCACGAATCGCTCGTGCATCTCTACCGTCAGTAGTTCGATCCGCTCCGTTAGTTGCTTTGTAAGCTCGGTCAGCTTCGTATTCTGCTGTAGCAACTCCAATATTTGTGCTGCATTTTGTGCGGCGATCGTCTGGCGCTGCTCGTTGGCGACCGCAAGAGCTTCTCGATGTAAGGCATCTGCTTCTGCGTGAGCTTTATCGCGTGCGGCTTGTCTTGTCTGCGCGAGCAGAATGAGTGGTGCCGCGTAGGCCGCTTGGAGACTGAACGCGAGGTTGAGAAGGATGAATGGATAGACGTCAAACTTGGTGAGGCCAAGCACGTTGATGCCAATCCAGATGGCGACGATGATGGTCTGAGCTCCCAAGAAAACTGGCGTGCCGAAAAAGCGGGCGAAAGCTTCTGCTTTGAGTGCGAACCGATCGTTGCCAAAGGTGGTGGCAAGGTGCATATGAGGACGGTGAAAACGCAAGTGATCAACGTTGCGAGGGAGGGGGGCTGCGTCAGATTTCTGTGGTGTCATAGGGCGTCTCCTGATGGCCATCGTGGCGTCTTCTTCTGTTGTAGACAAATACCTGATGGACCTGGGGCAGTCCCTCCATGAGAGTCGGGGCCGGTCGGGTGGGGGCCGTACGCTGTTGGCCACCCGAATAGCGGCTATTTCGATGCTTGTGTGTGTTAGTGAACAGAGGTGGTGTACGCGCAAAGCGCATGCTGCTCCTGTGTCGTGCGTTTGCGCCAGGGTTGTACCCCGCAAGGTATGGCACTGACTTACCTTCAGCCAGGAGATATGGGATGAATGAAAGTGAGCTTTTAGCCAGAATCCAGACCGTAGCCGGGCGTGACAACCGCGAGCTGCTGGCCCGTTTCTGGTTGCAGATGGATGCCCGGCCCACCCTTTTGCCCTTTACCTTTGACGACCTACGCAATCTGAATGCCGATGGCCGCAGCGTTTTCCACGCCATCCTGGGGGGCTATGCCAGGCAGCAGTTTCTCCCCCTCAATGCGGCGTTACTCGGTCAGCTTAGCAACCTCATTGCTAAACCTCGCTATCGCGACGCTATGGAGCCCTTAGCCAATCATCGGGCATTTCACTACTACTCAGGTGTGCAGCCTGATCGTGCAAAGCGGCCAATCGCCCAAGAAGCTGAAAAGACATGACCAAGCACGATTCCTCTCGACAGCATGATGGTGATTGAACGGCGTATTCAGTGAAGCAGAATCGAATGTTGAAGGCTTCTCCAAACGCGTAAGGTCATGATTCAGGTTGACGTTGCTAGGGAGCAGTTGTCGCTCGGTTTGCTTGCCAGGTGGACTGTCCCAGGGGCGGTAGACAAATTTCCGCCTCACGCTGAAGCCCACTCCAAGATTTCGGTACTGATGCCGCCCAGCTGGCGGCGCTTACGGCTGCAGGTTGTGCTGGGCTGGTGCGGCGCGGGTCGCACTGGCCGCTTGCTTGTTGCGGTACATATTGCCGTCGGGCTGCGGCAGCAATTCGTCCGCGCTTTACTGCCGGCGGCGGAGCATGGCGATGCCGATACTGGTGGTGATCGCCAGTGCTTCTTGGCCCAGCAGATAAGGTTGCGCCAGCGCATGCTGGATCTTGGGCACTACCTGTGATCCGGGTCTTCCCCTTCGCTACGACAGGATCACCATAAATTCGTTACCCCCACGGCAGGTGGTGTCGCTGCTGCGCCGGCACCCGCACATCGCCTACGTTATGCCGGTTTGAGTGCGGCAAGGGCTGCAGCACCGGCGGTGGCCGCCAGACAAAATGTCGTGATGCGGTGGCGGTTGCTGGCGGTTGCAGGGAGGAGGGCAAATGGCGCCGGCCTGGAGCGCTTGGAAAGCGCGACCCTGGCCAGAAAGATGCGGCACCATGGTCAGCGGTTCTGATAGCCGTCATTGCCGTCCTGATCGCCGCTGTTGCGGTTATACAAGGGCGGGATGTCCTGCTGGTCGTAGCGGTGATCCCAATGGTCGTCCTGCTGATAGGTGCGATGGCGGCGCTGCTGCTGGCGATCACGCTGATAACGCTGGTAGCGTGGCATGTACTCGTTGGTGTACCAGCGATCCTGCACAAAGTAGACCCGTTCACCACAGGCGTTGTAAGTGCGGCAATGGCGCCCCCAGTTGCGAGCGTGTCCCGGTGGGACTCGCAGATAGATCGGTTGGCGGCTCTCCGGCACGCGGCGGATGACGAGCGGTTCGCGATAAAGCAGTAGCGGTGGCGGGTAACCGCCAATATCGAGGCGGCCATAGAAGCCGGGCTGGCCGATGCTGATTGAAACGCCAACGTCGGCAGCAAGGGCTGGGGAGGCGAAGGCGGTGGCGGCTGTAATGGCCGTGGCAAGCAGAATACTTTTCATGGTGACTCTCCTGTGGCCTGCAGCTGGCGGGTGTGCCTGCCGGGGGGCTGGACGACGGCGGCGAAGTTTGTCCGGTTGTCCGGTCGCGCTTGGCACTGCGGGCGGGGGCGGCTCGAAAGCGCGCGGTGTGGCGTGGCATGTCGATGTTGTTGGGAGGGATGCCTGGCCACGCGGCCTGTGCCGGCGGCGGGGCCGGTACAGATGGGATCATCATCGTGCCTAGGTTGGCCGCAGTCTGTTCGTTGCCATACATAGCAGTCCGCCGTGGCATTCGTCACAAAATGGCAGCACTGCTGACGCGTAACCGTACCGTCTGCTAGCGCCAGGCTGGTAAGCCCGCCGCTGGCGGGCACCATGCGCAATTCCCCTTGCGCGACTCACCTCGCCGCATCCGGCTGGCCATTTGCGACGATTTCCCTTTGTTTGTGTGTTAGCAGACAGACGGCCCGGGGCGGTGCTTTTAAGCTGTTCTCATTGGCGCCAATACCACTGCACCTGTTGCAGCGTGCCATGCCGGCCTGTGGGCCGCCTGGTATTGGCGACGAGCAGTGCATACGGTAGCTCCTGCCGGCATGGCACTGCCCATTCACACAAAGGAGTCAAGGTGAGCCGCGTGACTAGTCCGGCCAAGGCGTCAGCGACGCCTGTGCCGCTACCGCTCACCCGGAACAGCCTATTCAGGAAAAAGGTAACCCCATGAAAACAATGCAGAGATTGACGCTCGGTGCAGTCAGCGTAGCCATGCTGCTGAGCCTGGGTGGGTGTGCCGGCATGTCGCGCCAAGGGCAGAACACCGCCGTCGGCGCTGGCGTGGGTGCTATCGGCGGTGCAGTACTGACCGGTGGTAGCACGCTCGGCACGCTGGGCGGCGCCGCCATTGGCGGTGTCATCGGTCATGAAATCGATGATCGGCATTAACTAAACGGTGCAGCCCGGCCGGAATGGCCGGGCTGCACCACTGTCGCGGGGCCCGGCGCCGGCGTAAGCATTGTGCCCGCGCCGGTTTAACTGCCCCCCCGTTCCCGCAATCTGCTGACAGTCGAAGATCGCGGTGGGGTAATGCCGCTCAGCGGCGGGCAGCGTCATCCGTCACCAGCCCAGGTCACGCGGCATTATCCTGTCGTAACGGCGGCAGTTGCCGACATAAAGCATCCCCGCACCAAGGTGCGGGGATGCTTTTGTTTGGCTGGGGTGGCTGCTGGTTTACAAACGGTTGAGCACCAACAGAATCAGCAATACCAGCAACAGCAATCCACGCTCGCCACTGGGGCCGTAACCCCAGTGGCGGCTATGCGGCCAACTGGGAATGGCGCCAAGCAGCAGTTATGACCACCACGATCAGCAGTATGGTTCCTAAGCTCATTTAGCCTCTTCTAACGGTAAGTCGTAGCTTTGCAGCACGCGGGAGAACTCCCGCAGCGCGCCAATGCCGCTACCCTCGGCGCGGCGACACCAGTCCTCCAGCTGGGCGACCAGCTGCTCCTTCGAGGTGCCAGAGCGGCGCCACAGGGCGGTAAGATCCTGGCGCATCAGTTCAATGGTATGTAGCTTGCGGTTGTGGCGCAGCGCCTGTTCCAGTACGGCGCGTTGTGGCAGCGACAGGGCGTGGCTGCCGCGTTGCAGCCACTGCCGAATCGCCGCGTGTGGCAGCGGCTGCGGTAGTGCCGCATTGCTACCGAGTTCGGCGATGGCTACCGGGTGCAGCAGGCGGGCAAAGCGCGCCAGTACGTGATGGCGGTGCACGATCACGGCCTGCAGCGTGTCGGCATCACACGCCGTCTTGGCGCGGTTGTAGCGCAGCGGCGGCGCCAGCCTGTGCACGGTGGCCAGCCGCAACGCGGCCAGCAGGCGGATGTACAGCCAGCCGATGTCGAACTCCCAGCGCTGGCGCGACAGCCGGGCAGAGCTGGCATAGGCGTGGTGATTGTTGTGCAGCTCTTCGCCGCCGATCAGGATGCCCCAGGGTACGACATTGCGCGAACAGTCGTCGGGTGCGAAATTGCGGTAGCCCCAGTAGTGGCCGACGCCATTGATGACACCGGCGGCAAAGAATGGAATCCATAGCATCTGCACCGCCCACACGCTGAGACCGAGCGGACCGAACAGCAGCAGATCGATGAGTAGCATCAGGCTAACGCCCAGCACGCTGTAGCGGGCGTATAGCCGGCGTTCGAGCCAGTCGTCGGGGGTGTGGTGGCCGTACTTCTCCAACATCGCCGGGTCGGTGGCCGCGCGGCGATACAGTTCGGCGCCCTGTAGCAGCACCGTGCGCAGCCCGTACACCTGCGGACTGTGCGGGTCGCCTGCGAGTTCGCAGGCGGCGTGATGCTTGCGGTGGATCGCCACCCACTCGCGGGTGACCATGCCGGTGGTCAGCCACAGCCAGAAACGGAACAGGTGGCTGACGACCGGATGCAGCGACAGTGCGTGGTGCGCCTGGTGGCGGTGCAAAAAGATGGTCACCGCGGCAATGGTGACGTGGGTCAGCCCCAGCGTGACCAGCAGCGTACCCCACCAGGGCAGATCAAGCAGGCCGAGTTGCATATTCCACTCCTTTGCCGTCGTGCACGGCTCCCGGCCAGCGTCTGCGGCCAACCTTTGGCGTGCCATTTGATGCTACGACAACGCGCGCTGCCGTCTGTGCGCCAGCGCACCCAACACCGTCGGCACCGACTGCTGGCGCCTACCGCGCAGCCGCAAGCTGCGGTGGGTCGTGTAGCAATCGGTGGAATATCGGTCGGCTCCAGGTCGGCACCCTGGTGGCGGACAATCATCGGCTTATGTCTGGCAGCGTACCGACAGGACCGCGGTCACTGTTTATCCTTAATACTGTAACCGGCTTGTTCATGAGCACAGTACACACGATGGCCTGCTTTGGCTGCAGTACCCTGTTCTTGCATGGGGGCAGCAGTAGTGCACAGCCGGCTGCATGATCGGCAGCCCGCTTGGCGATGTCAGCATGCGGGCACCATGCGGAAGGAACGATGATGGACTGGAACCGGATAGCAGGAAACTGGAAGGAATTCCGAGGCAAGGTAAAAGCCGAGTGGAGCAATCTGCCCGACGATTGCCTTGACACGATTGCCGGCAGGCGCGTGACGTTGTCGGACAAGCTGCAGCAAGCCTACGGCATCAGCCGGAATGAGGCCGAGCAACTGATCAAGCGTTTTGAACGACAGCAACATGCCGGCTTTCTGAAGCACTAAGTAATGCGCCGGAAAAGGAGTACGAAGCATGCTTACCACCATTGCAGTGATCCTGCTGATTCTGTGGCTGCTGGGGCTGGTGTCGTCATACACCCTCGGCGGTTTCATTCATATTTTGCTGGTCATCGCCGTCGTGATGTTTCTGGTACGGTTGATTAGCGGTCGTCTTTAAGCCGCGGTATGCGGTGCGGCGGTGAGGGTCTGCCTGCAAAGGTTGGCCGCAACCGCGTACCCGCCGCCCGGCTTGTCTATTGCTGCCCGCGGTGTGCTACCGGAATCACAGAGGAGCGAGCGTGGATCTCTATCTCAAGGGCTTTGTCATCGCTGTCATCGCCCTGTGTGGTCTGGCGCTGTACAGGATGTTGGCGCCGTTCTGGGATGCGCTGGCGTGGGGCATCTGTCTGGCCTTTCTGCTGGCGCCGGTGCAGCGCTGGCTGACGCACAAGCTGCGCGGGCGCGGCGGCGTGTCTGCCGGCATCATCACCGTGCTGGTACCGTTGGTGCTGGCCGGGCCACTGGTAAGCCTCG
>NZ_JBEFLD010000003.1:0-523261 GCF_040148885.1 Vogesella oryzagri | reverse complement strand
CGGGCGTGCTGCTGTGGCAGTCGCCGGACGAGCTGCTGCTGATCACCCGCCGCGCCGAGCTGACCCAAAGGTTGGCCGCTTTCGATGCCGCCTTTGCCGGCCTGTTCGCCCAGGCGGTGGACAACAGCGGCGGGCTGACCTGTCTGTCGCTGTCCGGTGCCGAGCACGTCACCGTGCTGCGCCACATGGGGGTGTACGACTTCGAATCGATCGCCGTCGGCCAGGTGGTGAACACCGTGCTGGGCAAGGCGGGTGGCATGGTGTTGCGGCTGGAGAACGACGGGGTGTTTCTGGTGATTCGTCGCAGCTTTGCCGACTACCTGTGGCTGCTGCTGCGCAAGGTGGCGACACCGTACCGCTTTGCGGTAACGCAACTGCCGCCGCTGTCGAAGAATGCGCTGCTGCAACTACTGGATCCGAAAGTGGTGGCCACCAGCACCAAGAAAGTAGCGGCCTGAAACGAGCCTGCCGGTTACCGCTGAACCGCGGTAACCGGCAGGCTGAATCAGCCGGATGTGGCAGCCACACCGAATCCACATCACCTTAGCGCCCCGTTGGCTCAGGCAGTAGCAGAGACAACGGGGCGTTTCCCATTGTGCGTTCGCCTCAGGTCACGGCACGGGTCATGCTGCAGGCAATCATCTCCGCCAAGCGCCTTACTCCCTCGGCTCCACCAGCATTCATGCGACCAATCCAGGCAGGGTAAATGGGGCCGCTTTGCCACCAGCAGTGCCCGGCCGCGGCGAGCACGCATGCCCCGACTACGACACAAGGCCGCCTCCATCGCCCGGAGTACCGCTCCCGGCCGCGACACCATACGGCGACGACCTCTCGCTTGCGGCCAACGTTGATACGGTCCACTTGCCAGCAGGCGCGCCATAGCACCACCAAGCCGGACGACCGCGCTACCTGATCAAACTCGAACCACCGCTGCAACGCCAGCGCTACCCCCGCACCACACGTTGGCCACCAACAGTTCGGCCTCGCTTACACCCCGGCGATCCAGACGCAGGCAGCTTACAAAAACAATGCCGTTCACCAGCGAAAGTGAACGGCATTGACGGACAATTGACCAAGCCCCGGCGCACAGCGCAGGCGCTTGGTTATGAACACAGCAGAAGCTGCTGGAAATCGGGCACCGCTTGCTGCAGCAGCGCGAGGCTGATGCGGCCAACCTCCCCTTGCCAATCGGCCTCGTCGCCGCGGCCTTCACACAGCGTTACCAGCTTGACGGTGCTGGACACCTGCGCCATGTGGCGCAACTCCTGGCGGAAGATGATGTCGGCCGGGCTGCGCGCTATGCAGAAACACGATGTCGCGATCCAGCCCCAGATCGAAACTGTCCCGTGCCATCGACATCAGCGGCGTTACTCGGGAGCCAGCGGCGCGGGACCGTGCAGACAGGCACAGCAGCCAGCGCCGAAGCGCTAGCCCGGGCGGCAAGAGAACAATGCGTTTATTTAAGACAGCGAGCGGCTACTCGCCCGCATGCCAACCAGGGTAAACAGCAGCCAGAAGGCTTGCGACACAAACGCCGCCAGATTGAAATCGTAAGACAGAGAGTACAGGCTGCACAGGCAGCCAGTTATGTTCAGGTAGGCGTAGCTTTTTGCATCCATCCGCAGCTTTTTCAGCTGCACTAGGGCATAGGCGATCACATAGCATGCCGTACCAAACAAGCCAACCAGCACATGTATTCCCATGGATTTCAATCTGAATTAATTATTCGCAAAAATATTCGGCGCACTGCGGGCATCAGCCGCCACCACCTACCCCATAAACATAAAATCTGTGACTATTTAACACCAAAAACATAGCCATTCCCCAGCGCCAACAACGTTGGCCGCACACCATGAGCATTGCTGGCCGGGCATTAGCCGCATGTAGGGAATAATATCGGCCACGGCACCGGTTTTCACTGACAGCCATCAAGATAGCCACGCATGACCACTCGCGTTGGCAGGCAATTACCGGCGCCATAAACCAAACCACACCGCCAACCGTCATCAGTGGCCAGGCTACCATTGCCATCCCGGATGCCATCAGAGTTGAAAGGTACTGATCTGCTGTGACAACGCTTCGGCCTGTTGCTGCAAGGACTGCGCAAGCTTGTTATTGGCATCGGCATGGGAGGTATTCTCCTTGGCCATGCGGGCAATGGTTTCGACGTTGTCCGCCACCTGCTGGCTGGCCGCTTGCTGTTGGTTCATCGCCATCGAAATTTCATGCGCGGCTTCCTGGCTGGCCAGGCTCTGCGCCAGGATGCTCGACAGCGTATTGCTGGCGATCTGCACGCTGCCCGAGCTTTGCTCCATGCCGGCACGCGCGGCGGTCATGCCTTTGGCGGTACGTTCCGTGTCCTTGCTGATGGTCTCCACCAGGCTGCGAATTTCTTCGGTGGCGGTAGAGGTGCGTTCCGCCAGCTTGCGCACCTCATCGGCCACCACACCAAAGCCACGCCCGGCCTCACCCGCCCGCGCGGCCTCGATGGCGGCATTCAGCGCCAGCAGGTTGGTCTGGTCGGCAATGTCATTGATCACCTGCACAATGCGACCAATCTGGTTCGAGCTCTGCTTCATGGACTCGACTTCCGCACTCAGTTTGCCGATCTGCTCGGCCAGCTGCCGGATATCCAGCAACGTCGCCTGCATGCGCACCTCACCGGCACCGGCCTCGCGCGCGGTGGCCAGTACCCGCTCGGCACTATGCCGGGCCTGCGAGTTTGCCTGTGCGATGCTTGTCGTCACCTGCTGCACGGCAGTGGCCATCGCGGCGGTGGACTCCGCCTGCTTGCGCGATGCCAGCGACACCTCGCCGGCATTGCTCGTCAGTTGCAGCGAGGTATCCGCCACATCCGACACCGTATGCCGGATTTGCTGCACCAGCTTGGAAAGTGACGCTGCCATGTGATTGAAGCTGCTGGCAATCTGCGATAGCTCGTCCCTGGACCCCAGCTCGACACGGGTGGATAGCGCACCAGCGGCCAGGCGCTGCGCATCATTCTTCAACTTGACCACCGCGTTGCGGATCGACAGCGTCGCGCCGACAAACAGGTAGCCGCCGATCAGCACCAGCAGCAGCGCAGTGCCAACCACAGTGAAGCGCAATACCGTCAATTGCTGGATGCGTGCCTCGGCCCGCTGCCGGAATTCGGCCAGCACCAGGCCACCCATGTCGTGCAGCTCGGTGGCAGTGCGATCCATCAGTTTCAGCTGGTCCAGCGGATCGGTCAGAATCAGCACCGCTTCCACGTAGTTCTTGTTCAGGAACCTGGCGGTGGTGCCCAGCTGTTGCGCCAGCTTTTTGCCCTGCTTCTCCAGCTGCGGATAACCCGGATCATCCTTGGCGATCCCCCGTTCTATGCGGTTGACACCCTGCTCGGCCGCCTGCGCCAGAAAACTGGACAGTGCCCCCAGCCGGCTGCGCTCCGGCTGCTCGATGGTATTGCGTGCCGCGATCAGCGCCCCCAGGCCGCGCGCTGCGCTGGCGTGCTCGCTGGCCGGCAACACGATATTGAAAAACAGGTCCTGCAGATTGCGGGTGTCGCTATCGGGATCAAGCGCCATGCCGGACAGGCTGGCCACGCTGTACAACCAGTCGAGTTGCTGCTTGATCAGCACGCCATGGCGGGCCAGATTTTCCTCTGGCTTGAGCTGCTGCCAGCCGGCCAGCTGCGCGATAAGTGCCGTGTGCAGGCTAGGCCAGTTGGCCTTCACCCCGAGGTGATCAGCGGCCAGCGCCAAGTCGATGTTCTGCATCGTCGTGCGCATCCTGCTGGCTGCCTGCTGGCGCTGCGCGGCGAGTTCCGTCTTGCCGGCCAACTGCAGCGAGCTCAGATCGCGGTGCTGCTGGGTGGCCGCCAGCAGTTCGAAGCCGGCCATGGCCAGCGATTCACCGGCCAGCTCTTGCTCGCTATAGCCGATCTGGCTACGGTAGGTACGGTCCAGCATATACAGCATGTATATGGTTGGCAGTATCAGCACCGTCGCGATGAGCAGAAACTTGGCGGAGAGTCTGAGGCGACCCATCAGCAGCGTAACGGGAATGAACAACACATTCATGATTGCAAACTCACCCTGGGGAGAAAATCGGCTTCAAGCCATTTATGCGGCAGCAGCGAAAACAAAAAGCAATGCCACATAAAGCAGCAGCGTATTGACCGGGGAAATACCCCCCAGCCAATCGGCAAAAATAATTTGGCACGATGCTGCGGCCAACTCAGGTTGGCCGATTACATTCCAAGCCTATAAACCAGAACGGCCTATGCAAATACGCCAGCCCTGATTCATAAAACCGATATTCTCGACATGGGATCTGAAACTCAGCCCGGGGCAGATCTTCCCGCAGGCAGGCTATCAGTTGCTCGACGGCAGGAGAAACCGTACGCCCCTGTGGCACCACAACATAGTACGCATCAGCGACGTTAAGGGTTGCCGTAGTCAATCTCACCAGTTCGCCAGCGGCCAATAGATCGTTTACCAGACGCCCCCAGCCCAAGATAACGCCCTGTCCGGCCAGCGCCGCCTGTACCGCATCGGTATACAGGCTGCAGCGAAAGGCATAGTGCAGGTATTGCGGCCGGAAACCCACGGCGGTAAACCACTGCTCCCAACCCATCCAGCCTTCCGAAGTAACGTCGGACTGAATGAGCGCCATTTCTGCCAGTGCGGCCAGCGACGTAGGGCGGCATGTTCCTGCAACCACTTGGGCGCGCAAACCGGGAAAACTTCTTCGTCAAACAGCAACACCGCGGTGCCATCCGGCCATTTGCCGCTGCCAAACCGTATGGCTACGTCGATATCCTTGTGCAGCAGATCCGCGGTAAACATCTGGGTCGTCAGCTGCAATTGTGCCTGTGGCAAGCGCTGCTTTAGTTGTGCCAGGCGGGGCAAAAACCGGAACTGCGAGAACGCTGCAGTCGCGGCAATGACTATCTGCTCCTGCTGCGGGTACTTTGCCAACCGGTCGAATACCCCGGCGATTTTCTGCATGGATTCGGACACCACCTGCTGCAGCGCCTCACCTTCCCGGGTCAGCTTGATGGCGCGGTGCAGCCGGTGGAACAACTGCACTCCCAGCGTTTCTTCCAACGCTTTCACCTGCCGGCTTACTGCCGCCTGGGTAACGCCAAGCTCGTGAGCCGCCATCGTAAAACTGCTCAGGCGCGCAACAGCCTCAAACTCGACCAAGGCGGTCATCGACGGAATGATCCGCCGATAACCCCGGGTTTTCTCGACTGTTGTCTTCATGTTTTCCGGTGCCTTCACGTATCAGCAACGCGCGCCTGCCGCGGTCAGTCAACCGCCGCTCCACTCGCTCATCATGGCGCCGACTTCCTCGCCCAGCCATTCGCGGAACTTGGGATATTCGGCGCGCAGCTTTGCATTTTTATGGGTAATCAAATAATGGTGGCGATCATGAAACACCAGGGCTTCCTTGACTGGCCGGATCAAGCGTCCCTGCTCAACCTGGCGATGCACCAGATGATGCCAGCCAAGCAGGGTGCCCTCGCCCACCTCGGCCTGTTGCACCAGCAGCCGGTAATCATTGCTTTCCAGATAATCCACATCGATGACGCGATCCGATTCATCACCTTTCTGAAACCAGTTGCGCCATACCCGCCAATCTACATGCTCGCAAACTTGTGCCCGGCCCAATGACGACAAATGCAGTGTTGGCCGCGACAAAAGATCCAATGGCTTCAGTTTTTTATTCTGGAAATTCTTGTCGTAGAATTCCTGGCTGCACACCGGATAAACGATATCGTGAAACAGTGGTTCTACTTCGTATTCAGCCTCGCGCGGCGGATTTTTGGTAATAATGACGTCAGGTTCCAGCAGATCATCCATTTCCATAAAATGATCGGTAACGATCACGTGCAGTTTCATGCTGGGAAACTTCTTGCGGAACAACGGCAGCCTGGACGATAGCCATAATGAAGAAAATGTGTGCGAGACACAAATAGTAAAAGCATGTTTTTCAGAACGCCGGACCGCCTCGGCTGCCTCGGCAATATTCATGATGGACAAATACGACGCGTTGTACAGAATTCTCCCGGCGTCGGTTAGCGCAATATGCCTGCCGGTGCGCTCAAACAAGGCAACGTCAAGCGAGTCTTCCAGTTCCTTTATCTGCCTGCTGATCGCCGCCTGTGTCACACACAGCACTTCTGCGGCCTGGGTAAAACTTTCATATCTTGCCGCGGTTACAAAACACCTGAGTGCCCGCAATGATGGCATCTGCGCCAAAAGTCGGTCAGTAAACAACTGCTTCTTCTGCATAGCTACCACCTTGAAATCGTATGTATTAGGAGTCTGGCACAATCCAGCCAAATTGCCGCGGTGTGTCAGGAACTGGGGCTGAGTAAATCCGGCGTGCAGATGGCGCTGGGGCGGCTGGAAGAAGCCGTTGGAACGGGGGATCTGGCGCTGGTACGCAACCTGCTGCTCAACAGCGAGCTGATCACCGCCTGCTCGCCCCAGCAGCTGCATTACTCAATCCGCAACGGCCAGATCGTACCCCTGCCTATCGATCTGGGAGACACCCGGCGGGCCATCGGACTCACCCAACGCTAGGGCTACCCGTCTTCGCCCGCCATCAATGCCCTGATCCAGGAGATCCGCAGCAGCTGCGCAGCCCTGAGCAGCAAGATGCAGTGCCGCCTGAAGCCGCCCCAACGCCGTGTCAGGCGATGCCTATTGGTGCACGGCATGCCCGGCACACCGGCATCTCGACGCGGCGTTGCTCACCCCACGACCATGCAATGGCCCACCTAGCGCACACGATGATGCCCCCGGCCGGATCGCCACCGCCCCTGCCAGCATGGACCAGTCCCAGCCCCGTAAGCCACCACCGCAGGCGCCTGCACCCGCCAGCAGAAAAAATGGCCGGGGATCTCTCCCCGGCCATTCATTGGCTTGCTTCAGGCACCAAGCATTACCGTCCACCGGCCGCCAGCGTGCTTAAACGCGGTTGCGGCCAACGTTGACGGCCAGCGCTTAATCGCGGAAGTTGTTGAACTGCAGCGGGAAACCGCCTTCCATATCGGACACGATTTCCTTGCGCAGCAGTGCGATAACTTCCTGCAGGTTGTCGCGCTTGGCGCCGGTGACACGCACCGCCTCGCCCTGAATGGCGGCCTGCACCTTGATCTTGGCATCCTTGATCATCTTGACGATTTTCTTCGCCAGATCACCCTCCAGCCCCTCTTTGACGGTAACGGTCTTCTTGACCTTGTTGCCGCTCACCTTCTCCAGCTTGCCGTAATCCATGCAGCGCACGTCAATGCCGCGCTTGGCCAGCTTGCTCACCAGGATGTCATTCACCTGGTCCAGCTGGAATTCACTGTCGGCAAACAGGGTAAGTGTCTTGTCGCCAGTTTCGATGCGGGCATCGGAGCCCTTGAAATCGTAGCGGTTGGTCACTTCCTTGTTGGACTGGTCGATGGCATTGCGCAACTCAACCTTGTCGATCTCGGACACGATGTCAAACGACGGCATGTAAAGCTTCCTTTCCCTGGCAGCCGGCAGGCTGCCTGACAGCGTGGTGGCGACCCTTACGGGATCAGGAACTCCACCAGAATGTTCTTGAACACGAATCCCCCCACCCCCAGACCCAGCACCAGGAACAGCACGAACATGCCGAACTTGCCGGCCTGCGACTTTTTGCCCAGGTCCCAGACGATGAAACCCATGAAAATGATCAGGCCGGTCAGCAGGATGCCCATCGACCAGTTGGTAAATTGCTCTTCACTCATGACAGCGGCTCAACAGGATTGCGGTTGGTCGCAGATTATACGGCGCACAATGAAAAACCGCACCCCACGGGGTGCGGCTTGGCTTGACGCAGAACAGCTTACTTGTTCAGACGGCCGGCAATGCGCATGCGCAGTGCGTTCAGCTTGATGAAACCACCGGCGTCGGCCTGGTTGTAAGCGCCGCCGTCGTCATCGAAGGTGGCGATGTTCATGTCGAACAGCGAATTGGTCTTGGAGTCGCGGCTCACCACGATCACATTGCCCTTGTACAGCTTCAGGCGTACCCAGCCGTTAACGGTCTGCTGGGTGTAGTCGATCAGGGTCTGCAGCGCCTTGCGCTCCGGCGCCCACCAGTAGCCGTTGTAAATGATGCTGGCGTAGCGGGCCATCAGGTCGTCCTTCAGGTGCGCTACTTCGCGGTCCAGGGTAATGGACTCGATGGCGCGGTGTGCCTTGAGGATGATGGTGCCGCCCGGGGTTTCGTAGCAGCCGCGGGACTTCATGCCCACGTAGCGGTTTTCCACCAGATCCAGACGACCGATACCGTGCTTGCCGCCCAGCTCGTTCAGCTTGGCCAGCACTTCATGCGCTTTCAGACGCACGCCGTTCAGCGCCACGATGTCGCCGTTCTCGAACTCGACATCCAGGTACTCCGCCGCATCCGGTGCCGCTTCCGGCGACACGGTCCAGCGCCACATGGCTTCCTCTGCCTCGGCAGACGGGTTTTCCAGGTGACGGCCTTCGTAGGAGATATGCAGCAGGTTGGCGTCCATGGAGTACGGGGCGCCGCCGCCTTTGTGCTTGGCCTCTACCGGAATGCCGTGTTTTTCGGCATACGCCAGCAGCTTCTCGCGGGACAGCAGGTCCCATTCGCGCCACGGGGCAATCACTTTTACATCCGGCTTCAGACCGTAATAGCCCAGCTCGAAGCGCACCTGGTCGTTACCTTTGCCGGTAGCACCGTGCGACACGGCGTCGGCGCCGGTCAGGTTGGCGATCTCGATCTGGCGCTTGGCGATCAGCGGGCGGGCGATGGAGGTGCCCAGCAGGTATTCGCCTTCGTACACAGTATTGGCGCGGAACATCGGGAACACGAAGTCACGCACAAACTCTTCACGCAGGTCGTCGATGAAGATGTTTTCTTGCTTGATGCCGAATTGCAGCGCCTTCTGGCGTGCCGGCTCCAACTCTTCGCCTTGTCCCAGGTCGGCGGTGAAGGTCACCACTTCACACTGATAGGTGTCTTGCAGCCACTTCAGGATCACCGAAGTATCCAGGCCACCGGAATAGGCCAGTACCACTTTATTGATGTCAGCCATCGTTTTCTCTTTCCACAGGTGTGAGTTTGCGCCGGCTCAGTCGTTGAGCTGACCCAGCAACAGGTATTCGATCAGGGCCTTCTGGCCGTGCATGCGGTTTTCCGCCTCATCCCAGACCACGCTTTGCGGGCCGTCGATCACATCGGCGGCCACTTCTTCGCCGCGATGCGCCGGCAGACAGTGCATGAACACTGCGTCCGGGTTGGCCGCACGCATCAGCTCGGTGGTCACCATATAGCCGTCAAAGGCCTGGCGGCGCGCCTCGGCCTCCGCCTCGTAGCCCATGCTGGTAAACACGTCGGTGGTCACCAGATCGGCGCCTTCCACTGCCGACAGCGGGTTATGGAACGCTTCGAAGCAATCGCTGCCGTAGTGCGCACCATCCAGCGTCGCCAGCTCGTAACCGACCGGGGTAGCCACCTTGAGCTTGAAGCCCAACAGCTTGGCCGCCTGCAGCCAGGTCCGCGCCATATTGTTGCCATCGCCGATCCAGGCCACGGTCTTGCCGCGGATATCGCCGCGATGCTCAATATAGGTCAGGATGTCGGCCAGAATCTGGCACGGATGGTATTCGTTGGTCAGACCGTTGATCACCGGTACGCGCGAGTTGGCCGCCAGGCGTTCCACCAAGCTCTGCTCAAAGGTGCGGATCATGATCACGTCGCTCATGCGCGACAGCACGCGGGCGGTGTCTTCCACCGGTTCGCCGCGGCCGATCTGCGAACTCTTGCCGTCCAGAAACATGGCGTGACCACCAAGCTGAGCCATGCCGGCTTCGAACGACACGCGGGTGCGCGTGGAGTTCTTCTCGAAAATCATCGACATCACCTTGCCGACCAGCGGCTGGTACAGCTGACCGGACGACTGTCGTCGCTTCAGAACCTGGGCACGCTGAAACAGGTATTGGTATTCTGCCGCGGTAAGGTCGCTGAACTGGAGATAGTGTCTGGGTTGGCTCATGATGAATTCCGAAAAAATTAATGCCACCGCAGCGTGAAAACATGGCGTTTTCATGCGCAGTGGCACATTACTACACGCAAACCATCCGTCATTGAATGAAGGAGCGCAATTGTCGAGGCCCGTCGGGCCATGATTTACAAAATTGCGACATGGTTATATGTATCCGAAATCCAGTGCGCTGACAACCCCGCCACGCCTGCCACGTCGGGTCCGGCGGCCACTTCCGAACAGCGTCCACTGACAAAACAAAGACTTAGCCAGACAGCCAGTGTTTAGGATTATTAACGCCCATCCGCATGATTGAGCACCGCCGGGCGGCAACCGTCCCAAAGATCAGTTGAACCAGGCGGCACTAGGCACGGCGGCCAGCTCGTCAGCCCGCAACACCCGCACGCAGTACTCGCCCTCCTCTGCCAGGCCATGCATTTCGATGGATTTCTGCGTTTTCAGCAGCCGCGCCAGATAGGCCAGGATCGGCGCCTCGATCACCTGCCCCGGTACCAGCACCGGAATCCCCGGCGGATACGGCACGATCTGGTCACAGCACACCCGCCCGCACAGTGCGGCGTTGGGCAGCCCGTCGTCGTCCAGCAGCGGCAGCCGCTCGCCGGACTCGTAGAAAGCGTCACGCGGCAGGCAGGCCAGCCGCGAAAAGCCCGGAATCTCCGGCAGGCGGTGATATTGCCGCGGCGTACGCTGCTCCTTGGCCAGCCGCAGCAGCGCGTCGAACAGCCGCGACACCTTGCTGCGCGTGGTGCCCAGCGTCAGCAGCAGGGTGATGGTGTTGAAGGTGGATTTTTCTATCTGGATATTGAAGCGCTCGAACAGCGCATGCCGCAGCTCGTCACTGGAGTAGCCGGACTGCGCGATATCGACGGTAATCTTGGTCGGGTCCAGTTGCACCCCTTCGCCGCGCATGCTGTCCGGCAGCAGGTCATCCAGCTCCAGCACCCGGAAGGCGCCGGTGGAGCCGATCTTGCCGCGCAGCTCCTGCGCCAGCCGTAGCGCCCGGTCCAGCAGGCGGTAACCCTCGGTCACCGCCTGCTTGCGCGCCACATCCAGCGAGGCGATCAGGTTGTACTGCGGACTGGTGGAGGTGTGCATATTGAAGTTCTCGCGGAACAGGTGCTCGTCGAAACCCGGGTCGTTGACGTGGATCATGCTGGCCTGCGAGAACGCCGACAGCACCTTGTGAGTGCTCTGCGTCACGTAATCCGCCCCCGCCTCCAGCGCCGTAGGACGGAACGCCGGGTGAAAACGGGCATGCCCATACCAGGCTTCGTCCACAATCACCTTGATGCCAGCGGTGTGGGCGGCGGCGATGATGGGCGCCAAATCGTAACGCAAGCCGTCGTAGGTGCAGGAGGTCAGGATCAGCACCCGGGCATCAAGGTTGGCCGCAATGGCGTCGAAGATCACCTGCTTGGGTACCGGCCCGAAAATGCCGTAATGGCGGTTGAGCGACGAATCCAGATATACCGGCCGCGCGCCGGACAGAATCACGCCGTGGTGCACCGACTTGTGGCAGTTGCGGTCCAGCAGCAGCTTGTCGCCGGGCGCCAGCAGGGTCTGGAAGATCACCTTGTTGGAAGTGGAGGTGCCGTTGGTGGCGAAGTAGGTCTTACGCGCGCCGAATGCCTTGGCGGCCAACCTTTGCGCCTCGGCAATCACCCCGGTGGGGTGCAGCAGCGAATCCAGCATCGGCACCGATACCGACAGGTCGGCGCGCAGCATTTCCTCGCCGACGAAATCGTAGAAATCGCCCACCCACGGGCTGCCTTTCAGCGAGTCGCCGCCGGAGTGACCGGGCGTGTGCCAGGAATCCTTGGCCATCGCCACGTACTGCTTCAAGCGGTCGTAGAACGGCGTGGCCGCCTTCTCGCCCATCTCCGCCGACAGGATGCGAAACCAGCCGCTGACATCGTGTTCGTCGCGATAGAAATAGCCATCGATGGCATGGCTGGCCAGTTCCTCCATCAGCAGCTTCTCGTCATCGTCCTGCAGCAGGATGTACAGCGACAGCTCCGGCCGCAGCTGGTTGATGCGGTTGGCCAGTGCCACCGCCGGCTGCGGCTCGCCGTGCTCGCGCAGCCCCTTGTCGATCAGCACGATCTGCACCTCGCCATCGGCCAGCACGCGCCGCTCCGCTTCCCGGCAGCCAGCCACGCCGTCCGCGCACAGGCCGAACGGGTTGTCCAGGCTGGCGGCGGCCTGCTGCAGCCCGGCCACCACCTCTGCCAGCCACGGCGCATCGCTGCTCACGATCAACACCCTGCTTACCGGATTCATGCCTGCCCCTTTCCGTCGCGCCGGCGATCCACCCATGACGCGGCACTGACTTCATCCTAAGCCGCGCGCGCGCGTCATGCCACGTTGGCCGCAAGCGGCGCGGGCGCAGTGAATCCGCTACAATGCGCGCCATGCTGACCGATGCCGAAAAAGACCTGCTGCGCGACCATTACCGCGCCATTGCCGACAACCTGCCGGGCTTCCGGCCGCGTGCCGCCCAGCGCCGCATGCTGGCCGAGATCGCCAACGCCTTTGGTCGCGCCGTACCGGTGAACGCCGACGGCGAGGCGGTGGAGCGCAATGGCGAAAGCATCGCCGTGGTGGAAGGCCCCACCGGCGTCGGCAAGAGTCTGGCCTACCTGCTGGCCGGCGGCGTGATGGCCAAGTGTCGTAACAAGAAGCTGGTGGTTACTAGTGCCACCATCGCGCTACAGGAGCAGCTGGTCAACCGCGACCTGCCGTTCCTGATCGAAAAAAGCGGGCTGGCACTGACTTTTGCGCTGGCCAAGGGCCGCGGCCGTTACCTGTGCCCGTACCGCCTGTACCAGTTGACCTCCGACCATGCCCAGGGCGAGCTACTGGCGCCGGACCCGACCATGGCGCTATGGGAGCGCAAGCCGGAGCAGGCCGAGATCGACGCGCTGCGCCAGCTGTCCGATGCCTTCTATTACCGGCGCTGGAACGGCGACCGCGATACCTGGCCGGAGAACATCGAAGACGATCTGTGGCGCCGCGTCACCAACGACCGCCACGGCTGCCTGAAAGCCGGCTGCCCCAACCGGGCCGAGTGCCCGTTCTATCTGGCACGCGAAACGCTGGAAACCGTGGACGTAGTGGTTGCCAACCACGACCTGCTGCTGGCCGATATCAGCATGGGCGGCGGCGTGATCCTGCCGGCGCCGGACCAAAGCTTCTACTGCATCGACGAGGCGCACCATCTGGCCAAGAAGGCGGTCAACCAGTTTGCCGCCGAGCACAGCGTGGCGCAGGCCATGGGCTGGCTGGACAAAGTGCCGGCGCTGGCCACCCGCGTGGATTCGCTGATCGACAAGCCGGAGCTGTCGGCCAATGCCATCGACGCCGCCGGAGCCTGCATGGAAAGCCTCACCGAATGGCTGTGGCTGCTGCAGAGCGAGCCGTCGCTGGAGGCGGCCAGCGATAATATGGAGCCATCGTGGCTGGTGGAAGATGGCTCCCTGCCGGAACACATGAAAGTGCCTGCGGCCAACATGGCACTGTCGGCACGCATGCTGTACAAAAACCTGGCCGGCATGGCCGATGCGCTCACGCTGCAGCGCAAGGACAAGCAGCAGGATGCACTGCTACTGGACAAGACCGGCGCCGACGCTGGCTTCTTCGTCGGCAAGTGCGAGCAGCTGGTGGCGCTGTGGGACCTGTTCGAAAAAGAGCCGGACGAAGCGGCGCCGCCGATCGCCAAGTGGGTGACACGCCGGCTTGATGGCAAGGGCGACTACGTGTTCTCCGCCTCACCGGTGAGCGCCGCCGCCAGCCTGGCAGCCACGCTGTGGCGACGCGTGTCCGGCGCCCTGCTCACCTCCGCCACGCTACGGTCGCTGGGCAATTTCGACCTGCTGCTGTCGCAGACCGGGCTGAAGTGGTTGCCGGAAGTCACCTGCGTGGCACTGGACTCACCATTCAATTTCAGCGAACAGGGTGAGCTGTACCTGCCACCGTTGGCCGCCACGCCGAAAGACCCGTCCGCCCATACCCAGGAGATCATCAACTGGCTGCCGCGGCTGATCGACAGCAGCGAAGCAGTGGGCACGCTGGTGCTGTTCACCTCACGCAAGCAGATGAACGAGGTTGCCGACGGGCTGGCGGCCAGCCTGCGCGAGCGCATCCTGGTGCAGGGAGAACTGCCCAAGGCGGTGATTCTGGAGCGGCACTACAGCGCACTGAAGGAAGGCCGCGCCAGCGTATTGTTCGGGCTGGATTCATTCTCGGAAGGTCTGGACTTGCCGGGCGAAGCCTGCGTGCACGTGATCATCGCTAAGCTGCCGTTTGCCATGCCGGACGACCCGGTTGGCCGCACGCTGGCGCGCTGGATCGAAAAACGCGGCGGCAACCCGTTTGTGGAGCTAACGGTACCGGAAGCCTCGATCAAGCTGGTGCAGGCGGTAGGCCGCCTGATCCGCACCGAGAGCGACTATGGCCGTGTCACTATTCTGGACAACCGCATCGTGCGGCAAAGCTATGGCAAGAAACTGCTGGCCTCGCTGCCGGCGTTCAAACGAATCTGACATAGCTGCTATTAGGGAAAGCCGCCGATTTTGCGCGTGTCGCCAAGGCGGTTTTCAGTTAAAATTGAGGGTGAACCCGCTTGCCTGTCAGCAAAAGCAGCACACAGCGTTCCACATAAAATAAAGACAGGTCACGGACAGAGACCACACCCACAAGAACAAGCGCCCGGTTACGTCATGATCTGCAATCCCTACGAAATTGTAATTCAAGGTATCACCTCCGAAGGCCGTACCTTCCGCCCCAGCGACTGGGCAGAACGCCTGGCCGGCATCCTGTCCTCGTTCGGCGACGACCAGAAACTGGCGTATCACCAGTTTGTACGCCCGATGCTGCTGGACGGCGTGCGCTGCGTGGCCGTCGACAAGAAAATGGAAAAACTGCATCCGCCGGTGTTCCGTTTCCTGATGGACTTTGCCAAGGACAACGACCTGCGCATTGTCGATTGCCGCACCCTGATCGACGAAGTCTACCCCAACCAGTTTCTGGCCTGAGCCAGACCGTAAGCCGATACAGCGGGCGCCCAGTGCGCCCGTTGCTACTTAGTATTTGTTATCATTGCCCTTTACCCATCAAGCGATTACAGCATGTCCATCGTCATCAAGAATCAGGAAGACATCGAAAAAATGCGCATCGCCGGCCGCCTGGCCGCCGAAGTGCTGGACTACATCACCCCGTTCGTGAAGCCTGGTGTCACCACCGAAGAACTGGACAAGCTCTGCCACGATTACATGGTGAACGTACAGGGCACCATCCCGGCACCGCTGAACTACGCCCCGGATGGCGGCACCCCATATCCGAAATCGATCTGCACCTCGATCAACCACGTGATCTGCCACGGTATTCCGGACAACAAGCCGCTGAAAAAAGGCGACATCGTCAACCTGGACATCACCGTGATCAAGGATGGCTATCACGGCGACACCAGCCGCATGTTCTATGTGGGCGAGGTCAGCGACTTTGCCCGCCGCCTGTGCAAGGTGACCTACGAGTGCATGTGGAAAGGCATTGAGAAAGTGAAACCGGGCGCGCGCCTGGGCGATATCGGCAACGTGATCCAGCGTCACGCCGAAGCCGCCGGCTACAGCGTGGTGCAGGAATTCTGCGGCCACGGCATCGGCAAGAAATTCCACGAAGAACCGCAAGTGCTGCACTACGGCCAGCCGGGCACCGGCCTGGAACTGCAAGCCGGCATGATCTTCACCATCGAGCCGATGATCAACCAGGGCAAGCGTCACCTGCGCATGCTGCCGGATGGCTGGACCGTGGTGACCAAGGACCGCAGCCTGTCCGCACAGTGGGAGCACACCATTCTGGTGACCGAAACCGGCTACGAAATCCTCACCACCTCGGACGGCACGCCGCCCAAACCGGTATTCAAGCACTAGCAAGAACCAACCGCTGCGGCGAGTGTCCCTCAATAAGGCGTGGCCAATGCCACGCCTTATGCTTTGCGGGGCGCGAGAGGCCCCGTGTCCCAGTGCGGCAGCAATGCCGCAGCCGAAGGAGCCACCGCATGACCACACAGCCGAGCATTATTGTTTCCAGCCAGGATTACGAGCGCTTGTCCGCCCTGCTTGCCGGCGAAGCCGGCCACAGCGAGACCGGCCGCGCACTGGAGGCCGAGCTGGACCGCGCCGACATAGTGGAGCCGGAACAGATGCCGGCCAATGTCGTCACCATGAACAGCCGCGTCCGCTTCCGGCTGGACAACGGCGAAGAAAAAGAGCTGACCCTAGTTTACCCGCACGATGCCGATGACACGCCCCGGCACATCTCGGTGCTGGCCCCTGTCGGCAGCGCGCTGCTGGGCATGTCGGTAGGCCAGAGCATGGACTGGCCGCTGCCTGGCGGCGGCCACACCGTGCTGACCATCGATGCCGTCACCTACCAGCCGGAGGCTGCCGGCGAACTGCATCGCTGAGCCATGCGGCCAACGTTGGCCGCAATACAAACGGGCGGCCAGGGCCGCCCGTTTTGCTTGCTGCGTTCTGGCTTACCAGCAGCGCTTGATGGTCGCCGCCAGTTGCACCAGCCGACCATGAAAAAAGTGCCCCGCCTCCGGGAACACGATCACCGGCAGCTGCTGCGGACGCGCCCAGTCCAGCACCGCCGACAGCGGAATCACCTCGTCTGCCTCGCCGTGGATCACCAGCGTGTCAGCCGGCACGTGTGGAGTCGGGATCACGTACTTGCCCACCGCCACCCCCAGCAGCAGCAGCTTGTCGGCGTCGATGCGCTCGCGCACCCGCGCCGCCACAAAGCCGCCGAACGAGAACCCCACCAGCGCCAGCGGCAAGTCACCCTGCTCGCTCCTGGCATGGGCAACCACCGCCAGCACATCGTCCACTTCGCCATTGCCGTAGTCATGCTCGCCGTCGCTGGCGCCCACACCACGCAGGTTGGGCAGGTAGCAGACATAGCCCAGCTGCGACAGCGCCTTGGCCGCGGTCTGGATCACCTTGTTGGTATTGGTGCCGCCCTGGGTGGGATTGGGGTGGCAGATCACGGCAATGCCGGTGGTGTCACCCACCGCCGGAATAACGATGGTTTCCAGCTTGCCGACCGGGCCGGCAATATCGATTTTCTGCAGCGCCTTCAACATCAGATCTTCAGCCTTTCCACTACCTCGCCCGCCACCATGTGGCGCTCGATGATCTCGTCGATGTCTTCCTTGTCGATGAAGGTGTACCAGGTCTCCTGCGGGTAAACCACCATCACCGGGCCATTATCGCAGCGCCCCAGACAACCTGCCTTGTTGACGCGGATCTTGCCATCGCCGGCCAGGCCGCGCGCCTTGATCTGGTCTTTCATATAGCCCAGCAACTCGCTGGCGCCGTGGTTGTTGCAGCAGTCCTCGCCAGCGGCGCGCTGGTTGCAACAGATGAATACGTGCTTATCGAAAAAGCTCATCGCCATTCCTTACTTGCTGTTGCGGCCAACGTTGGCCGCATAAGGTTAACCGTCGGCGTCCGCCCAGCCGGCAATACCATGCACCGCGGCGTTGTCGAACTTGGCGTAGTGACCGATAAAGGCCAGCCGCACCCGGCCCACCGGGCCGTTACGGTGCTTGCCGATAATGGCTTCGGCCACGCCCTTATCCGGCGTATCCGGGTTGTAGTACTCATCGCGGTACATGAAGATGATCAAGTCCGCGTCCTGTTCGATGGCGCCGGATTCGCGCAAGTCGGACATCATCGGGCGCTTGTCGGTCCGCTGTTCCACCGCACGCGACAGCTGCGACAGCGCGATCACCGGCACCTGCAGCTCCTTGGCCAGGCCTTTCAGGCCCCGCGAGATTTCACCCAGCTCGGCGGTTCGGTTGTCACCGCGACCGGAGCCGGACATCAGCTGCAGGTAGTCGATCACAATCAGGCCCAGCTTGCCGCCATGCTGGCGCGCCAGGCGGCGCGCGCGGGCACGTAGCTCCAGCGCGGTCAGGCCTGGAGTTTCGTCGATATACATCGGCGCCTCGGACAGCTTGCCGATGGCGTAGGTCAGCTTCTGCCAATCCTCGTCGCCCAGCTTGCCGGTACGCAGCACGTGCTGATCCAGCCGCCCTACCGAGCCCAGCATCCGCATCACCAGCTGTGCGCCGCCCATTTCCATGGAGAACACCGCCACCGGCGCCTTGTACTCCACCGCCACGTGCTCGGCGATGTTCATCGAGAACGCGGTCTTACCCATCGACGGACGGCCGGCGACGATGATCAGGTCGCCCGGCTGCAGGCCGGAGGTCTTGGCATCCAGATCGGTAAAGCCGGTGGGGATACCGGTGACTTCGTCCGGATTTTCGCGGCTATACAGCATGTCGATACGTTCAACCACCTCTTTCAGCAGCGCCGGCATTTCCAGGAAACCCTGCTTGGACTTGGCGGTGGATTCGGCGATCTGGAACACCTTGCCCTCGGCATCGTCCAGCAGCTGCGCCGCATCGCGCCCCTGCGGGTTGTAGGCGGCCTCGGCAATCTCGGTGCCCACCAGCGCCAGCGCGCGCATGATGGAGCGCTCGCGCACGATTTCGCCGTAGCGGCGAATGTTGGCCGCAGACGGCGTGTTCTGCGCCAGCGAGGCCAGGTAGGCAATGCCGCCGATGCTGGCCAGCTCGTTGCTCTTGTCCAGGCTTTCGGACACGGTCACCACGTCCGCCGGGCGCGCCATGTCCACCATGCGCGCGATGTGCTTGAAGATCAGGCGGTGGTCGTGACGGTAAAAATCGCCCTCGGTCAGCAGGTCGGCGATTTTTTCCCATGAGCTGTTGTCCAGCAGCAGACCACCCAGCACCGATTGTTCGGCCTCGATGGAGTGCGGCGGTGTACGAATGGCGGAAACGCTAGCGTCGTTGATGTCGAATTCGCTCATAAAACCCAGCAATCGGAAAACAGAGGCAGGGTTGGCCGCGGCCAACCCCGAAAGAAGGAGCTGATTCTAGCAGTTTTTACCGGCGACAAAGCCGGAAGACCACGCCCATTGAAAGTTGTAACCGCCCAGCCAGCCGGTGATGTCCACCACCTCGCCAATAAAGAACAGCCCCGGCACCTCGGCCGCCATCATGGTCTTGGACGACAGCGCCTTGGTCGACACCCCGCCACGGGTGACTTCGGCCTTCTTGTAGCCCTGGGTGCCGTTGGGTAGCAGGCGCCAGTTATGCAGCGTCTCGGCCAGTTGGCGGCGCTTCTTCGGCGTCAGCTCCTTGCCGCGCACATTCACCCTCTGCGCCGCCAGCCAGGCGTCGGCAAAGCGCTTGGGCCAGCCCAGCTCGCCCATGGCATTGGCCAGCAGCTGCTCACTGCCGGCACGCTCTTCCAGCCAGGCGTCGGCATCGATATCCGGCAACAGGTCGATGACGATCTCCTGCCCCGGCTGCCAGTAGCTGGAAATCTGCAGGATAGCCGGCCCGGACAGGCCTTTGTGGGTGAACAGCACGTTCTCGCGGAAACGCACTTTGCCGATGCGCACCTCGGCATCCAGCGACACCCCGGCCAGCGGTGCAAAGCGCTCGGCATCGTCGACATGGAAGGTCAGCGGCACCAGCGCCGGTGCCAGCGGCGTCAGCGGCAGGCCGAACTGCTCGGCGATCTGGTAACCCAGCGGCGTGGCGCCGATCTGCGGGATGGACAACCCGCCGGTGGCCACCACCAGTGACTCGGCGCTGAAACTACCGAGCGAGCTGTGCACCACAAAACCGGCCTCGCCGCGGCCAAGCTGTTCGATGCGCACACCCATGCGGCGGTCGACATTGGCCGCGCGGCATTCGCTATCCAGCATGTCGATAATCTGCTGGCTGCTATCATCACAAAACAGCTGGCCGAGCTTTTTCTCGTGGTAAGCAATGCCATGGCGCTCCACCAGCGCGATAAAGTCACGGGCGGTGTATTGCGCCAGTGCCGAACGGCAAAAATTGGGATTGTCCGACACGTAGCAGTCGTGCCGCGCCTGCAGATTGGTGAAATTGCTGCGTCCGCCACCGGAAATACGGATTTTTTCCGCCAGTTTCTCGGCATGATCCAGCAACAGCACCCGGCGGCCGCGCTGGCCCGCCGTCGCTGCACACATCATGCCAGCCGCGCCGGCACCCAAGACAATGACATCGAAATGCACACCCAGAACCTTTAGTCTAGTGATTTGGTCAACAATTGGCGCATTCGCCCAATTACAGTAAACTTCAACGGTCTAACAGCGCATGCTGTTTTACTTTTCAACCCTGGAGAGCACGATGGAACACAAACTGCCCGAACTCCCGTACGCCCTGGATGCCCTGGCGCCGATCATTTCCAAAGAAACCCTGGAATTCCACTACGGCAAGCATCACCAGACCTACGTTACCAACCTGAACAACCTGATCAAGGGCACCGAGTTCGAGAATGCCTCCCTGGAAGAGATCGTGAAGAAATCCTCCGGCGGCATCTTCAACAACGCCGCCCAGGTGTGGAACCACACCTTCTACTGGTTCGGTCTGGCCCCGAACGCTACCGGCGAAGAGCGCAAGCCGGCTGGCGCGCTGGCTGATGCCATCAATGCCAAGTGGGGCTCGTTCGACGAGTTCAAGAAAGCTTTTGCCGCCTGTGCCGTTGGCACCTTCGGCTCCGGTTGGGCCTGGCTGGTGAAAGGCGCCGATGGCAGCCTGGACCTGGTTTCCACCAGCAACGCCGCCACCCCGCTGACCACCGACAAGAAAGCGCTGCTGACTTGCGACGTGTGGGAGCACGCTTACTACATCGACTACCGCAACAGCCGCCCGAACTACATGGAAGGCTTCTGGAAGCTGGTGAACTGGGACTTCGTGGCCCAGAACTTTGCCGCCTGATCCATCAGCTGCGCAATAAAAAAGGCCCCTTGCGGGGCCTTTTTTCATTCAGCCGGCGTCTGGTTGATCAGCACCTTGTGCTTCTGGCGCAGCTGCTCCAGGTACGCGGCCAACATATTGTTGGCCGACAGCTCGGACAGCAGACCGCCCAGCTGGTTAACCTCCTCCGGGCTGAGCGCCTGCGCTGCCTGCACCTTGTCCACCCGATAGATGACAAACTCGCCGCTATCGCGCTTCAGACCGGCAAAACCCGGCAGTTGTTTGCCCGATACGGCAAAGATGGCACGCACATCGCCCGGCGGCACCTGACCCGGCGTCCGACGGGACAGCGGCTGGCTGGCACTCCAGGCCTGCGCCTCCACGCCCTTGCCGGCCTTCAGCTCGGCCAGCAGTGCCTGGCCACGCTGTGCGGCCAACTTGCCGCCTTCGCGCGCCAACAACTCCGCCTTTACCTGCTCCAGCACTTCGGCCAGCGGTTTCTGCCGCGCCGGCTGATGCTCGGCCATGCGCACCACCGCCAGCGTATTGTTACCCAAGTCCACCGGCTCGCTATTGTGCTTGCCCTTCAGCACGTCATCGCTGAACGCGGCATCCAGCAGCTTGCGGTTGCCCAGCACCGCGTCGCCAGCCTTGCCGCTACGCGGCAGTGCATCGCTGTGCTGCACGGTCAGACCCAGCGCTTCCATCCCCTTCAGCGAATCACCCTGCTGGTAGGCAATTTCTGCCAGTTTCTCGGCACTGCTACGGAATTGCGCCGCCGCCTTCTGCTGCTGCAGCTTGGCAATCACCGCCGGCTTCTGCGCCTCGAAATCGACACCCTTGATGTCGTTGAGCTTCAGGATGTGGTAGCCATACTCGGTTTCCACCACTTCGCTGATCTGGCCCTTCTGCATGCGGAAGGCCACATCCTCGAAAGGCTTGGTCATGGCACCGTGACCGAACATGCCCAGGTCGCCACCGTTGGCCGCAGAACCCGGATCCTGGGACTTGGCCTTGGCGATCTCGGCAAACTGAGCCGGATTGGCACGCAGCTGCTTGAGAATCGCTTCCGCCTCGGCCTTGACCTTGGCCTTTTCCGCGGCAGCCGCACCCTTGCTTACCGTGAGCAGGATATGGGACACATCGCGCTGCTCGCCGCCAAACTCGGCACTGTTCTTGTCGAAGTAAGCCTTGGCATCGGCATCGCTGACCTGCACACCCTGCGCCAGCTGCGCCTGGGACAGCAGCACGTAATCCAGCTTTACCGTTTCCTCGGCCTTGAAGCGCTTGAGATTGGCCTCGTAATAGGCCTTGAGCATGGCATCGTCCAGCTTCACGCTGCCTGCGAACTGCTCCGGCTGCAACACCAGTTGGCGCACATCCCGTGACTCGGTCATCATCGCCGCCATGCGCGTCTGCAGGGTACGGGAGACAAACTGGCCATTTAGAAACGGCGCCACCTGGGCTTGCAGCAGTAGATCGCGGCTTACCTGTGCCTCGAAGGTGGCGGCATTCATATTGCGCGCCGCCAGGAACTCCTGATAGCGGGCCGGGCTGAACTTGCCGTTATCCTGAAAACCGGGCACCCCGGCAATCACCGCACGCAGCTGTGCCGGCGACACTGCCAGGTGCGAGCTACGCGCTTCTGCCAGCAGCATTTCCTGGCGAATCAGGTTTTCCAGCACGGCCTGGCGCGATGCCGCATTGGCCGGCTGATCCTGCATCTGGCGCTCGACATCACGCTTGTAAATCTTGGCATCCCCAACCTTGGCCAGGTATGGATCATCAACCGCAGCTGTGTAGCTGCCCACGCCAAAGCCGACGAAAGTCAGGGCAACCGCCCCCAGGATGATCTTGATGGCAGCGTTGTTGTTATGGACGAAATCAAACATGGCGTATGGGGTCTTACAAAAGAACAAGGTGAACGGCGGGCCGTTCACCTTGTATGTTATCTGATGGAGCCTCGTGACCAGCAAGCCCCGGCCAGACTGTCGGACGACATCGCCGCCCGAGCGGTTACCGGGCCAGGCAATTACAGAGCGTCTTTCAGAGCCTTGCCGGCGCGGAATTTCGGAGACTTGGCAGCCGCAATGGTGATGGTTTCGCCGGTCTTCGGGTTGCGACCACTACGTTCGGCACGTTCGCCAACGTAGAAAGTACCAAAGCCTACAACGGTGACAGTGTCGCCGGACTTCAGTGCGTCAGCAACGGCATCAATCATGCCGTCCAGTGCCTTGCCGGCAGCTGCTTTGGAAATGTCTGCCTTGGCGGCGATCGCGTCAATCAGTTCAGACTTGTTCACGTTAAGTCCCCTTTCGTCGTTCTCGGTGTACGGAGTACTGAATAAAACCGCTAGCTTTATAGCAAGGCCAAAATCCTTGTGTCAAGCGGCTTCCAGCGGGGTATTGGTATGTTTCCAGCCCCTCAGGAAGCCGATGCTAGCGCGCTTTCTCTGGCAAATCAAAACAATGCGTCATTAATGCGTCATTTGCACTGGCGCTGTCGCGGGATCACCAACAGGCGTAGCAATGGCGGCCATTTCAGCCGTCAAAGGCTCCGGTTGACGCTCAAGGGCCAATGCCAAAACTTCATCAATCCACTTCACCGGTAAAATTTCCAGCTTGTTCTTGATATTAGCTGGAATTTCCACCAGATCCTTCACGTTGCCCTTGGGGATCAACGCACGTTTGATGCCACCGCGTTGCGCTGCCAGCAGCTTTTCTTTCAGACCACCAATCGGCAACACCTCACCACGCAAGGTGATTTCTCCTGTCATGGCGACGTCCGCGCGCACCGGGTTGCCGGTCAGCACCGAAACCAGCGCCGTGGTCATGGCAACGCCTGCCGACGGGCCATCCTTGGGCGTGGCACCCTCCGGTACGTGGATGTGCATATCGTGCTTCTCGTAGAAGTCCGGCTTGATCCCAAGCTGACTGGCACGGCTGCGCACCACACTCATCGCGGCGGTGATCGACTCCTGCATCACTTCACCCAGCTGGCCGGTACGGATGATATTGCCCTTGCCCGGCAACGCCACCGCTTCGATGGTGAGCAACTCGCCGCCCACCTCGGTCCACGCCAAGCCGGTAACCTGGCCAATGCGGTTTTCCTCTTCCGCCAGACCGAAGTCGAAGCGGTGCACACCGAGGTACTTTTCCAGATTCTTGGCATTCACCAGCGTTTTACTGGTGCCGGCAGTCTTTTTCTTCGATTGCACGGTCACCACCTTGCGGCAGATCTTGGCAATCTCACGGTCCAGGCTACGCACACCAGCCTCCCGCGTGTAATAGCGCACGATATCGCGCAGCGCCGACTCATGGATCTGCAGCTCGCCTTCATTTACACCGTTTGCCTTGACCTGCTTTGGCACTAGGTACTTGATGGCGATATTGACCTTCTCGTCCTCGGTATAACCGGACAGACGAATGATCTCCATGCGATCCAGCAGTGCCGGGGGAATATTCAGCGAGTTGGCCGTCGCCACAAACATCACGTCGGACAGGTCGAAATCCACCTCGGCATAGTGATCGACGAAAGCATGGTTCTGCTCCGGATCCAGCACCTCCAGCAGCGCAGAGGACGGGTCGCCACGGAAGTCGGCCCCCATCTTGTCCACTTCGTCCAGCAGGAACAGCGGGTTTTTCACCCCGACCTTGCTCATGTTCTGCAGCACCTTGCCCGGCATGGAGCCGATGTAGGTACGGCGGTGACCGCGAATCTCGGATTCGTCACGCACCCCACCCAGCGCCATACGCACAAACTTGCGGTTGGTGGCGCGGGCAATCGACTGCCCCAGCGAGGTCTTACCTACCCCCGGCGGCCCGACAAGGCACAAGATAGGCGCTTTCAGGCGGTCAACACGCTGCTGTACCGCGAGATACTCGAGAATGCGCTCCTTGACCTTTTCCAGACCAAAGTGATCCTCGTCCAGCACTTCTTCGGCAGCATCGATATCCTTGCTGATCTTGGTCCTTTTCTTCCATGGCAGATCAGTCAGGGTCTCGATATAGTTGCGCACCACCGTGGCCTCGGCCGACATCGGCGACATCATGCGCAGCTTCTTGAGCTCGGCCATGGCCTTGTCCTTGCCTTCCTTGGACATGCCGGCCAGCTTGATTTTCTTTTCCAGCTCGTCGAAGTCGTTACCTTCTTCGCCTTCGCCCAGCTCTTTCTGGATCGCCTTTACCTGCTCATTCAGATAGTACTCGCGCTGACTCTTCTCCATCTGGCGCTTGACGCGGCCACGAATACGCTTTTCCACCTGCAGGATGTCGATTTCGGTTTCCATCAGCGACAGCAGATACTCGATACGCTCTTTGATATCGAACATTTCCAGTACTTGCTGCTTGCTTTCCAGCTTCAGCGGCAGATGCACCACCACGGAATCGGCCAAACGACCGGCCTTGTCGATGCCTGCCAACGAAGACAACACTTCGCTCGGAATCTTTTTGTTCAGTTTGACGAACTGCTCAAATTGGGCCAACAGCGCGCGACGCAGCGCCTCGACTTCGCGCGTATCGTCTGCGTCCGGCGCCAACGGCTCCACCACGGCGGCGAAATAATCGCCATGGTCATCCACCTTGCTGACGCGCGCACGTTGGCGCCCTTCCACCAGCACCTTTACCGTGCCGTCCGGCAACTTGAGCATCTGCAGAATGCTGGCAACGGCACCGATGTCGTGCAGATCGTCAACCGCCGGTTCGTCCTTCTCGGCCGAGCGCTGGGCTACCAGCAAAATCTGCTTGTCTTCGTCCATGGCCAGCTCCAGCGCCTTGATGGACTTGGCGCGGCCAACGAACAGTGGGATTACCATGTGCGGGAAAACAACCACATCGCGCAACGGCAGCAGCGGTAGCGTGGTCTGGTCTTTTAATTCGGCGGGTTGTGGCATATCACCTAACCTTGCTCTTTGGGATTTCTGTTAACAGGACAAATTAGGGCAATTCCGTCCTTATCAAGCATGCTAAAGCACATCCGCGGGGCTGGGAATAAAAAAACCGCCCTTGCGGGCGGCTTGTCTTGGCTGCATCAGGCTGACTGCGCCGCATCCGGCAACTGTTCGCCGCCCTGGTAAATGAAGGTAGGCTTGTCGCCCTTTTCGATAACCTTTTCATCTACAACGACTTTGCAGACATCATCCAGCGACGGCAGCTCGTACATGGTATCGAGCAGCGCACGCTCGAGAATGGAGCGCAGGCCACGGGCACCGGTCTTGCGGATCAGCGCCTGCTTGGCAATCACGCGCAACGCCGACGGCAACACGTCCAGCTCGACATTTTCCAGTGCGAACAACCGCTGATACTGCTTGATCAGCGCGTTCTTCGGCTGGGTCAGGATGCTGACCAGCGCCTCCTCGTCCAGCTCTTCCAGCGTGGTCACCACCGGCAGACGACCGATCAATTCCGGAATCAGGCCGAACTTGATCAGGTCTTCCGGCTCCACCTCGCTGAACAGCGTGGTGATGGACTTACCGTCTTCCTTGGAGTTGATGCTGGCGCCAAAACCAATGCCACCCTTTTCCGAGCGACGGCGGATGATTTTCTCCAGGCCATCGAACGCCCCGCCACAAATGAACAGGATGTTGGTGGTATCGACCTGGATGAACTCCTGGTTCGGGTGCTTGCGGCCACCTTGCGGCGGCACCGAAGCCACCGTGCCTTCGATCAGCTTCAACAGCGCTTGCTGCACGCCTTCACCGGACACATCACGGGTGATGGACGGATTTTCTGACTTGCGCGAAATCTTGTCGATCTCGTCGAGGTAGACAATGCCGCGCTGAGCCTTCTCCACATCGTAATCGCACTTCTGCAGCAGCTTCTGGATGATATGCTCGACATCCTCACCCACATAACCGGCTTCAGTCAGCGTGGTGGCATCGGCAATCACGAACGGCACATCCAGCAGCTTGGCTAGCGTCTGTGCCAGCAGCGTCTTGCCGGAGCCAGTCGGGCCGATCAGCAGGATGTTGCTCTTGGACAGCTCAACATCGTCCTTGCTGCTCGGGGTGTATAACCGTTTGTAGTGATTGTACACCGCCACGGCCAACGCCTTCTTGGCATGCTCCTGGCCGATGATGTGCTGATCCAGCGAGGTGCGAATTTCCTGCGGCGTTGGCAACGGCGGCACTGCGGACGCATCGTCGCCACCACCCACCTTGGCTTCCACCTCCTCACGGATGATGTCACCACACAGATCGACACACTCGTTGCAGATGTAAACCTGCGGGCCTGCAATCAGGCGCTGCACTTCGTGCTGGCTTTTGCCGCAAAAAGAGCAGTAAAGCAATTTTTCGTTACCGCCTTTTTCTGCCATCTGATCGACGTCCTGAATTAAGCCGCGACATCGGCACGCGAACTCAGCACCTTGTCGATGAGGCCGTAAACACGGGCCTCTTCGGCAGACATGAAGTTGTCGCGTTCGGTATCGGCTTGTACTTGTTCCACACTCTGGCCTGCATGCTTGGCCAGCAGTTCGTTCATCAGCGCCTTGGTTTTCACCAATTCGCGGGCATGAATCTCAATATCGGTAACCTGGCCGGAGAGACCACCACCGTACAACAGCGGCTGGTGAATCATCACGCGGCTATGCGGCAACGCAAAGCGCTTGCCCTTGGCGCCGGCAGAAAGCAGGAATGCACCCATACTGGCCGCCTGGCCAATGCAGAGGGTCGATACGTCCGGCTTGATGAAATTCATCGTGTCGTAGATCGACATGCCGGCCGTAATCGAACCACCCGGAGAGTTGATGTACAGATAGATGTCCTTGTCCGGATTTTCCGACTCCAGGAACAACAGCTGTGCCACCACCAGATTGGCCGACTCGTCGGTAACCGGACCGACCAGGAACACAATGCGTTCCTTCAACAGGCGAGAGAAGATGTCGTAGGCACGTTCGCCACGACCACTCTGCTCTACCACCATAGGCACCAGGCCCAGACCTTGCGGTTCAATCATCGATTTCATCGACCTCTCCGGATTGTTTGACAATTAGGCGTTCTGGCCCATCAGAGTTTCGAAGGAAACGTCCTTCTCCACTACATTGGCCTGACCCAGTACAAATTCAACCACATTGTCTTCCAGCACCATGGTAGTCGGGCCTTCCAGGCGTTCCTGGCTGGCGTAGTACCACTGGATCACGTCTTCCGGCTGCTCGTAGCTTTCGGCAAACTCTTCCACCAACGCCTTGATCTGCTCCGGCTTGGCTTCCAGCTTGTTGGCGGCAACCACTTCGGACAGGATCAGACCCAGAGCCACACGGCGCTCGGCTTGCTGGGTGAACAGGTCGGCCGGCAGCGGCATGTCTTTCATCTGCATGCCACGCTGAGCCAGATCCTGGCGCGCCTGGTCCATCAGGCGGCCAACCTCCAGATCCACCAGTGCCTTCGGCAGATCGATCGGGGTAACGTCGATCAGCGCCTGCATCACGTTTTCCTTGATCTTGGCAGTCAGGCGGCGCTTCACTTCGCGCTCCACGTTCTTGCGGATCTCGGCACGCATCTTCTCAACGTCGCCATCGGCGATACCCAGTTGCTTGGCGAACTCTTCGTTCACTTCCGGCAGCTGGGCTTCGGCCACGTTTTTCACCAGGATTTCGAACACGGCGGTTTTACCAGCCACGTCCTTGCCATGGTAATCAGTCGGGAAGTTCACTTCCACGCTCTTGATGTCGCCTTCTTTCATGCCGATGATGCCGGCTTCGAATTCCGGCAGCATTTGACCCTGACCCAGCATGAACGGGAAGTTCTCGGAGGAACCACCTTCGAAGGCCACGCCGTCCACGGCGCCCTTGAAGTCGATGATCACGCGATCGCCGTCGGCGGCAGCGCGTTCAACGCGGTTGAAACGAGTGCGCTGCTTGCGCAGGATGTCGACGGTCTTGTCGATCTCGGCATCGGTTACCGGGGTAGCCGGCTTCTCGATTTCCTTGCCGGCCAGTTCGCCGACTTTTACTTCCGGGAACACTTCGAAAGCGGCAGCGAACTTGAAGCTTTCTGCATCGCCTTCCGCCGGTTCAAAACGCGGGTAGCCGGCAACGCGCAGCTGCTGCTCGGCAGCAGCCTTGTAGAACGCCTGCTGAACCTGTTCGCCCAGCACTTCTTCACGAACCTGTGCGCCGTAATTCATTTCAACGATCTTTGCCGGAGCCTTGCCCGGGCGGAAACCCTGAATCTTCGCCGAGCGGGCCACGCGCTTCAGGCGCTCGGCTACTTGTGCGTCGATGGCAGCCAGCGGCAGGGCGATGCTCATGCGACGCTCGAGGCCGCTCAACGTTTCCAGTTGTACTTGCATTTCCAATCCTTAGATTTAAAAGGGTGTGGGGTTGAAGCCAGAAGCGGGAAAGTCCGAGGCCTAGCGTAGTGCTGGAGGAACCTTGCAGATAATGCTTTCCTGCGCCATGAAATCAGAACTTAAACCAGTGCACTCACCCGCAGCGCGGGCAAGCCTAGCAGGCTAAAGCAAAGGGCGAGTATAGCATGCAGTGTCAAATTGAACAGCGCACCGGTCTGCCTGCCAATACCGGCCGGCATGAGCGCGACGGCCAGCAGCCACGACATGACAAAATCCGCCGCGCAATCAAGCCACTGCGACCGCATGCGGCCAACTACACCTTCCGGCGGATTGTTAACCGCGCCGTCCCGCGCTAAGGTAACACTACTTTTTCGTCCTACCGGCATCCAGCGCATGACACGCCTCACCCACTTTGACGACGCCGGCCAGGCCCACATGGTCGATGTCGGCGGCAAGAGCGAAACCCGCCGCATTGCCCGCGCCGGCGGCCACATCGACATGGCCGCCGACACCTTTGCCCTGCTGCAGGCCGGTAACAACAAGAAGGGTGACGTGGTCGGCATTGCCCGATTGGCGGCCATCCAGGGCACCAAGCGCACCGCAGACCTGATCCCGCTGTGCCACCCGCTGTCACTGACCCGCGTGGCGGTGGAATTCAGTGCTGATGCCGCGGCCAAGCGCCTGTACATCGAGGTGACCACCGAGACCGTTGGCCGCACCGGCGTGGAAATGGAAGCGCTCAGCGGCGTAATGGCCGGCCTGCTGACGGTGTACGACATGCTGAAGGCCGTCGACAAGGGCATGGCCATTGGCGGCGTGCAACTACTGGAAAAGCAAGGCGGCAAGAGTGGCCACTGGTTAGCCAGCGCCCCCGAACATAAAGAATAAGCCGAAGCGGCCGTGACAAGCGGCCGTTTTTTGCCTCAGCGTTAACCCATTTTTGAATAGCGAAGAATAGCGATGAACGATCCCTGGCAACTGTTTGCCGGCCGCGGCGCCAGTCAGCGGCTGCAGCTGCTGCGCGCCATCGCCCAGCACGGCTCGATCAGCGCCGCCGCCCGCGCCTGCCAGCTGAGTTACAAGGCCGCTTGGCAGCAAGTGGACCGCATGAACCAGCAGAGCGCTGCGCCGCTGGTGGCCCGTGCCACCGGCGGCCGCGGCGGCGGCGGCACCCGGCTGACAGAACTGGGCGAACAACTGCTGCACGCCTGGGACAACGCCGGCAGCGCGCTGCAAAGCGCTGATACCCAGCCGGCGGCACTGGCTGACCTGTCCCGCCTGCCGCTGCGCACCTCCGCTCGCAACCAGCTGGCCGGCACCATCAGCCGCATCGACCAGGGCGCCGTCAACGACACCCTGCACCTGCTGCTGGTTGGCGGCCAGGCCCTCACCGCCCAGGTAACGCGCAGCAGCAGCACCGAGCTTGGCTTGGCGCCGGGCAAGCTGGTGGTCGCGCTGATCAAGGCATCGTGGGTCGCACTGGCCACCCCGGCAGCCGCCAGCTGCATCGCCATTGCCAACCGACTGGAGGGCAGCGTCAGCCGCCTGACACTGGGCGCAGTCAATAGCGAGGTGATCGTGCAACTGAACGGCGGTGGCACGCTGTGCGCCATCACCGACAACGACAGCATCGCCAGCCTGCAACTACAACCCGGCAGCGCCGTCACGGCGCTGTTTTCCGCTCAGAACGTGATTCTGGGCATCCTTGATTGACACAGGAGCCATCTCCCCATGCGTCGCCCCGCCCTTACCCTGTTGAGCTGCCTGCTTGCCACCCTGTTGTGCACCCCCGCCTTTGCCGCAACGGTAAAAGTCGCGGTTGCGGCCAACGTGCAATACGCCTTTGCCGACATTGCCGCCGACTTTACCCGCAGCAGCGGCGTGGCCGTGGAGGCGTCCTATGCCTCCTCCGGCAAGATCGCCACCCAGATCCTGAACGGCGCCCCGTTCGAGCTGTTCCTGTCCGCCGACGACGAAACGCCGCGCAAACTGTCCAGCGCCGGCATGGCCCTGCTGCCGGCCAAAACTTACGCGCTGGGCGCACTGGTGCTGTGGTCGAAAGATCCAGCCTTTGACGGCAAGCAGTGGCAAAACTGGCTGCAAGCCGCCGGCGGCAAAGTCGCCATCGCCAATCCGCAGGCGGCGCCCTATGGTGCCGAGGCACTGCGGGTGCTGGACTACTACCGACTGGCCGACAGCGTGAAGCCGCGTCTGGTGCAGGGCGACAATATCGCCCAGGCCGCACAATTCGTAGATAGCGGCGCCGCACAGGCCGGTTTTGTCGCCAAGGCGCTGGTGCTGGCACCGCAGATGCAGGGCAAGGGCCGCTGGGTAGACGTGCCGGCGGCCAGCCACCAGCCCATCGTGCAGGACATGCTGCTTCTCAAGACCGCTACGGCCAACCCCGACGCGCGCAAGCTGTTCGATTACCTGTCCTCGCCGGCTGCGCGCAGCATCCTGCAGCGCTACGGCTACCACCTGCCATGAACCGGCTGCACGGCTTTGTCACCGGTGTGCACAGCGCCGATGGCATCCACCTGCTGCAAGTCAGCGTGGGCGAGCACCACTGCACTGCGCTGGCACTGGGCGAGCAAGCGCCGGCCAATGTCGGCCAGCGGGTGCAACTGGGCTTTCGCGAGATGGACGTGGCACTGGCCCGCCACCTGAGCGGCGACATCAGCATCCGCAACATCCTGCCCTGCGAAGTGACCGCCGTGCAGTTGGGCACGCTCATGGCGCGCATCAGCCTGCGCTGCGGCCAACTGGCATTCACGGCGCTGATCACTCGCCAGTCCGCGCTACGGCTGAAACTGGAAACCGGCAGCCAGGTCAGCGCCCTGATCAAATCCCACGCCATGCTGCTACTGGAGGAGGTGCAGACATGATCGACCTGCAACCGCTGTGGCTGACCGCCAGGCTGGCGGCCACCACCAGCTGCATTCTGTTGCTGCTCGGGGTGCCGCTGGCCGGCTGGCTGGCGCACAGCCGACGCTGGTACAAGCCGCTGGCGGAAACGCTGGTGGCCATGCCACTGGTGCTGCCGCCCTCGGTGCTGGGTTTTTACCTGCTGCTGGCGTTTTCTCCCGTCAGCCTACTGGGGCAATGGCTGCAAGGCTTCCACATCCAGCTGGTATTTTCGTTTGCCGGCCTGGTAGTGGGTTCGGTGCTGTTCAGCCTGCCATTCATGGTGCAGCCAGTGGCCGCGGCGCTGTCCAGCCTGCCGGACAACCTGCGCGAAGCCTCCTACACGCTGGGCAAGTCGCGGCTATACACCTTCTGGCACGTGGAACTACCGTGCATCAAGCCGGCGCTGGTGGCCGGGCTGGTGATGAGCTTTGCCCACACCGTGGGTGAATTCGGCCTGGTGCTGATGCTGGGCGGCAATATTCCGGGCGTCAGCCGTGTGGCGTCGATAGCCATTTACAACGAGGTGGAAGTGCTGAACTACCCTGCCGCACATGTCTACGCCGCGGTACTGTGCGGCTTTTCCTTTCTGGTGGTGCTGGCGGTGAACCTGCTGCGCCGTCACAGCGAAAGGTTGGCCGCATGATCCGCTTCAAGCTGCAAAAACAGCTGTCGCCACGGCTGACGCTGGACGTCGCCGCCGAGCTGCCGCCCGGCCAGATCACCGCACTGACCGGAGACTCCGGCGCCGGCAAGACCACGCTGCTGCGCCTGCTGGCCGGCCTCAGCCATGCCGACAGCGGCACACTGGCGGTAGGCGACGAGCAGTGGATCAATGGCCGCCACAGCCTGCCGCCACAGGCACGCGGCGTAGGCATGGTGTTTCAGGATTACGCACTGTTCCCGCATCTGGATGTGCGCCACAACATCGCCTATGGCGCCAGCCGTGACGACCTGCCGCTGGTGGAAGAACTGCTGACCCTGACCGGCCTGGCAGCACACGCCGGGCAACGACCGGCCCAGCTGTCCGGCGGCCAACGGCAGCGCGTGGCGCTGGCGCGGGCGCTGGCACGCCGGCCACGGCTGTTGCTGCTGGACGAGCCGCTATCGGCACTGGACCCGGCACTGCGCAGCCGGCTGCAGGATGAACTACTGCTACTGCAGCAGCGCTTCGCCGTGACCACGGTACTGGTCAGTCATGACATTCCGGAGGTATTCAAGCTGGCCAGCCAGGTGCTGCAGCTGGCTGACGGCCGCATCGCGCGGCGCGGCAGCCCGGCGCAGGTCTATCTGCAAGGCAGCACCGCCGGACGGCTGCACCTCAATGCCACGGTGCTGGCGATCCAGCCGGCGGACCTGCTGTGGCGCGTCACAGTGCAAAGCGGCGGCAGTATGGTGGACATCCTGCTGGATCATGACGAAGCCGCCGGCTTGCGCGTAGGCAGCCCGCTGCCCTTGCTGGCGTGCAACCTGACACCGTTACCGCAAGCCAGCCGCGCCTGACAGCGCGGCCAACAGCAAAAAACCCTGCCTATGGGCAGGGTCAACGGGCAATATTGCCGCTGGCAACGGCGCGACAGCCAGTGGCAGCCAGACTCAGGCCGGTAGCTCGCGCAGGTATTGCGGCACCTTGGCGGCCGGCACTTTCTGCAGTTTGCACAGCAAGCCGTGATCGACAGCACCGCGACCATGCTGCTGCCGCAGGGTAGTACCCAGATGCAGCAGCAGGTTGGCCGCCATCTCGGCGTCAGCCAGCGCACGGTGGGCGCGGCCGGTGGCCGGCAACCCTGCCCAGCGGGTCAGCGTCCCCAGCTTGTGGTCCGGCGCCTGCGGCAGCAGGCGGCGCGACAGCAGCAAGGTACAGGCAAACGCCTGCGGCCGCGTGCGCCCCAGCTGTGCCAGCTCGTAATCCCAGAACTTGCTGTCGAAACTGGCGTTGTGCGCCACCAGCGGTGCACTGCCGACAAAATCGGCGGCCTCGCGCATCACCTGCGCCACCGGCGGTGCGCTGCGCAGCATGGCATTGCTGATGCCGGTCAGCTGCTCGATCATCGGCGGCACCCGCACACCGGCATTCATCAGGCTCTGGTAGCGGTCGACAATCTGCCCGCCTTCCAGCAGCACGATGCCGATTTCCGTCGCCCGGCAGCCCACCCCCGGCGTGATGCCGGTGGTTTCGAAGTCGATCACCGCCAGCCGCTGCTTCATGCCAGCGCCTGTTTGGCGGCCTCGGCCGGGGTCAGACCATCGTAGAACATGTCGGTGTACCACTCGGCCTGCTCTTCGATGTGATCCTGCGCTTCTTCGGTGGTGGCACCGGCGGCCACCAGGTGGGTTTCCACCTCCATGCACCAGGCCAAGAGCGCCAGGGTTTCGTCATCCAGTTCGTCGTCGTGCTTCTTGGCCATGGTTTTTCCTTTGCGAATCAATACAATAAAAGAGCCGCGCATTGTACGCGGCCCCGCGGTTTGTGCAAGCGCGTCGTCAGCTAATTATCGTCCGGCAGCAGCACTTGCCAATCCATTTCTTCCAGCGGCAGATGGCAGGCCAGTCGCGGCGTGCAGTCGGTATCCAACCAGGTGTCCTGTGCCGCCAGCACGGCGTCGATCAGGCCGGCGCGTAGCAACACATTGCGCTCCTTGCGGCCAACCTTCACCTCGCGCGGCTGTGCGGCATGGCGGATACGCACCGCGCAGGTGCCGCATGTACCCTGCCCGCAGCGCCAGTGCAATGGCACCTCGTGAAAGCGCGCCACATCCAGCAGCATGTCGCCGGGCTGCGCGTCGTCGATCTGCGCCAGCAGCGCATCGCCGCGCCAGAAGCTCAGCCGGCTCACAGCGGATAAACCGTCACCAGATCGCCCACCGCCACGCGCTGCCCCGGCTGCAAGCGCACCAGCGCATCGGCCCAGGCACAGGAGGTCAGCACACCGGAACCCTGATTCGGATAGCGGCTCACCACCAGTTGCCCGCCCTGCTCACGCAGCTGCACGCGCAGGAACTCCTCGCGCTTGGCATCCGGCTTGTTCCATTCGAACGCCGCCGGCAACTGCTGCGCCTGCGGCCAACCTTGCACCGCCTCGCCCATGCGCGCACGCAGAAAATCGCGCACCAGCACTGCATAAGTCACGTAGCCAGACACCGGGTTGCCCGGCAGGCCGATGAAGTCGGCCTCTCCCACCCGGCCGCTGGCCAAAGGCTTGCCCGGCTTGATGGCGATCTTCCACAGCTGCAACTCGCCCTCGGCCTCAACCGCCGCCTTGACGTGGTCCTCTTCACCCACCGACACCCCGCCGCAGGTCATCACCACATCGGCAGCCGCGGCCGCTTCGCGCAACGCGGCGCGGGTGGCGTCCAGCGTATCCGGCACGATGCCCAGATCGATTACCTGACAGCCCAGCTGGCGCAGCGCCGGCACCAGCCAGTAGCGGTTAGAGTTGTAGATCTTGCCTGCCGGCAGTGGCTGGCCCGGCTCCACCAGCTCGTCGCCGGTGAAGAACACCGCCACCCGTAGCTGACGTTGCACTTGCAGCGCCGGCACCCCGATGGACGCCGCCAGGCCGATGTCGGCATCGCGCAGCCGCTGCCCGGCCGCCAGCACCACCTGGCCACTGGCGATGTCTTCGCCGCGGCGACGGATGTTCTGCCCGGCAGCGACCGGCGCAGTGAAGCGCACGCTGCCGTCGTCCTGCACTTCGGCCTGCTCCTGCATCACCACCGCATTAGCATCGGCGGGAATCGGCGCACCGGTGAAGATGCGCGCGGCACTGTCAGCGACCAGCGGCTGCGGCTGGCTACCGGCGGGAATGCGCTGGCTTACCGGCAGAAGGTTGGCCGCATCGGCAGCGCGCACGGCATAGCCATCCATGGCGCTGTTGTCATGCGGCGGCACGTCCAGCGTGGCCACCACGTCGGCAGCCAGCACGCGGCCAACGGCATCCAGCAGGGAAACGGTTTCGGTATTGTGGAGCGGACGGGCCTGGGACAGCAGCCAGTCGCGGGTTTGGTCAACGCTTTGCATGGCAGGATTCGGCGGCAAAAAGTAAAGCCCCATCTTCGCACAGGATGCGCCGATGCGGCATACGCCGGAAGCAGGAGCCAGTTGGACTCAACCGCCGTACGGCGGATCTTCGAAGCGCTGCCAGTGGGTAATCATGATACGCGGCAGGCGCAGCTGCGCCGCCAGCCGCTGTTCGATGTCATCCAGCACCTGGTGACTGTGCAGCGTGCCGGCCAGGCTGACCTCGGCGCGGCGAGTAGCCGGATCATCGGCGGTAACAAACCAGATGCAGTAGCGATTCATGTGGCGGCAGTCCGTAGTCGGCGATTAGCTGATATATCGGACAAGTCGCTGCCATTCTTCAAGTTTTTTATCAAATGCCGTGGTCAGCGCCGGGCTGGACGACGGCAGCACCAGCAGCTCCACGCCACAGCCGGCCAGCTGCGGCGCCGCCTTGCCGGCGGTCTTGCCGTTGAACGCCACACCCCGCAGTGCCGGCAGTTCGGCCAGCAATGCCAGTAGCGGGTTGTAACGTGCATCGCGGATATCGCTGTCCAGGCTACCGCTGCGCTGCGCGTCGGCCACCACATCCCACAGCCCCACGCCACTGGCTTGCAGTGCGGCCAACCTTTGCGGGTAGTCGAGCGCCGGCAGATCCCGCCCGGTTACCACCGCCATCAGCCGCCAGAACTGGTTGCGTGGATGGGCGTAGTACTGTCCGGCCTGCAGCGACGCCTCGCCCGGCAGCGAGCCGAGGATCAGCAAGCGGGTATCCGCAGCCACCACCGGCGGAAAACTGGATTTACGCATGAAGTGTCATCTATGCCAGCGCCAGAACGCGATGCCCGCGACGCGGCCCGCCAGCCTGGCGAGCGTCGCGTGCGCCGTACACCGCGAACCCCACGGCCGTCAAAGTTAAAACAGGCTGCCCTGCTGCGCCGCCAGCTGCGCCCGCACCGGGGCAAAGCTGCGCCGATGCTGTGGCAGCACGCCGTGCGCCACGATGGCAGCCAGGTGCTCAGGGGTTGGGTAGCCCTTGTGGCGGGCAAAACCGTACTGTGGATACTCGCGGTCCAGCGCGATCATCTCGGCATCGCGCGCGGTCTTGGCCAGGATCGATGCGGCGGAGATTTCCGCCACCTTGGCATCGCCCTTGACGATGGCCTCGGCCGGCAGGCGCAGGGTCTTGGGAATCTTGTTGCCGTCGATCAGCACCTTGTCCGGCACCATGGCCAACCCGTCGACCGCGCGCACCATCGCCAGCATGGTGGCCTGGAAGATATTGCGCTGGTCGATCTCGTCCGCATCGGCCCTGGCGATAAACCAGGCCAGTGCCTTGGCGCGAATCTCCAGCGCCAGCGCCTCGCGCTTCGCCTCGCTAAGCACTTTGGAGTCGGCCAGGCCGGCAATCGGCTGCGCCGGGTCCAGAATCACCGCCGCAGTGTAAACGGCACCGACCAGCGGGCCGCGGCCGGCTTCGTCCACACCGCAGATCAGCATCGCGCCACCCGCAGCACCGCGCGTGCGGCCAACTTGGCGGAGTCCTGCTTCAGTACTTCGTGCATGCGCTCAAAGGTGGTGATGATTTCCTGGCGGCTATCCTGGTCCTGGTACAGTTTGCTGACGGCTGCGGCCAGCTTCTCTACCGTGGCATCCTTTTGCAGCAGCTCCGGTACCACGAAACGGCCGGCCAGCACATTGGGCAAACCGACATACGGCAGCTTGAGCTTGCGCTTCACCAGCTGGTAGGTCAGCCACGACAACTTGTAGCTGATCACCATCGGCCGCTTGGTCAGCGCCACTTCCAGCGTAGCGGTGCCACTGGTGACCAGCACCACGTCGGCGGCGATCATCGCCATCTGCGCATGACCGATCAGCTTGCGGATCGGCAAGTCCCAGGCCTTGTGACGGGTAAGCAGCTGGTCGAACTGGTCCAGGGTTGGCCGCGTGGCCAGCGGCACCAGGAACTGGGCGTCCGGATAGTCCTGCAGCAGCTTGCGCGCCACCTCGATATACAGCCCGCCCATGAACTCCAGCTCGCTGCGGCGACTGCCCGGCAGCAAGGCAAACACCGGCCCCTGCTTGCGCAGTCCCAGCTGTTCGCGCATGGCGTCACGGTCCGGCGTAAACGGAATCTCGCTGGCCAGCGGATGGCCGATAAAGGTCGCGTGCACACCGGCGGCGTCGTACAGCGGTTTTTCCATCGGGAACAGGCACAGCACCAGGTCGGCCGATTCGCCGATCTTACTCACCCGCTCCGGCCGCCACGCCCATACCGACGGACTGACGTAATGCACGGTACGCAAGCCGGCCTGGCGCAGGCTTTTTTCCAGCCCCAGATTGAAGTCCGGCGCGTCGATGCCGACAAACACGTCCGGCCGCTCGGCAATCAGGGTCTTGCGTAACTGGCGACGGATGCGCAGCAGCGACGGCAGGCTTTTCAGCACTTCCAGATAGCCGCGTACCGCCAGCTTCTCCTGTGCCACCTGGCTATGAAAACCGCGCGCCAGCATGCGTGGGCCGCCGATGCCTGCAAACTCGATATGCGGATGTGCATGGCGCAGCGCATCCATCAGGTGCGCGCCCAACAGATCGCCCGAGGCCTCGCCGGCGACCATCGCCACCTTGAGTGCGCCCGGGCGGGTAAACAGCTTTGCAGTCATGGATTAACGGATGATGCCGCGGTTGGCTGTCTCGAAAAATTGCACGAACAAGTCGAGCTCGGCACTGCCAGCTGCGGCGGCAGTGATTTCTGCCTTGGCCTCATCGAACGACAGACCCTTGCGGTACAGCGACTTGTAGGCATTGCGGATATTGCGGATCTGCTCCGGGACAAAGCCACGGCGCTTCAGGCCCTCGGCGTTGATGCCGGACGGCACGGCGCGGTTTCCATGCGCCATCACGTACGGCGGCACATCCTGCGCCACGGCGCTGGAGAACGCGGTCATGGCATGGGCGCCGATATGGCAGAACTGGTGCACGCTGGTGAAGCCGCCCAGAATCACCCAGTCGCCCACGTGCACGTGGCCGGCCAACGTGGCGTTGTTGGCGAAGATAGTGTGGTTGCCCACCTGGCAATCGTGCGCCAGATGGACATAGGCCATGATCCAGTTGTCGTTGCCGATGCGGGTCACGCCGCCATCCTGCGCGGTACCAATATTGAAGCTGCAGAATTCGCGGATGGTGTTGTTGTCGCCAATCTCCAGTCGCGTCGGCTCGCCGGCATACTTCTTGTCCTGCGGCATAGCACCCAGCGAGCAGAACTGAAAAATGCGGTTGTTCTTGCCAATGCTGGTATGGCCTTCAATCACCACATGCGGGCCAACCCAGGTGCCGCTGCCGATGCTGACATTGGCACCGATAATGCTGTAAGCACCAATTTCCACGTCCGGCGCAATCTGTGCGCCGTCCGCGATAATGGCGGTCGGATGAATGGCCATGCTTACACCTCGCGTTTAGCACACATGATCACGGCTTCGCAGGCTACCTGGCCGTCCACCAGCGCGCGGGCGCTGTACTTGCCGATGCCGCGCTTGACGGTGATGGTTTCCACCTCGAATACCAGTTGATCGCCCGGCACCACTTGGCGCTTGAAGCGGGCGTTGTCGATACCGACAAAGAAATACAGCTCATTGTCGGCGCGCTGACCCTGGCTCTTGATCGCCAGAATACCGGCGGCCTGCGCCAGCGCTTCGATGATCAGCACGCCCGGCATTACCGGATACTGCTCGAAGTGGCCCATGAAGAACGGCTCATTGATGGTGACATTCTTCAGCGCCTTGATGCGGGTGTCGGCCACGAATTCGGTGACACGGTCGACCAGCAGGAACGGGTAGCGGTGCGGCAGATAGCTCATGATCTCGCGCACGTCGATGTGTACTGCGGCGTTTTCGGTGTTGTTAACTGCGTCGGTCATGCTTGTACGTCCTTGTTCTGTTGCACTTCTTTCAGTGCTTTTTCAAGTTGTTTGACACGGGTGACCAGCTGATCCAGGTGCCGTAGATGCGAAGCATTGGTCAGCCAGTCTTTATAAGTGGAAAGCGGGAACGACGACGCGTAGTTGTCGGCGTTGCGAATGGATTTGGATACCAGCGTGCCACCGCCGATATGGGTACGGTCGGCAATTTCGATATGGCCGACCATCATCGCCGCGCCGCCGATGGTGCAATTGGCGCCGATCTTGGTGCTGCCGGCGATGCCGGCACAACCGGCAATGGCGGTATGGGCGCCGATTTCCACGTTATGCGCCACCTGCACCAGATTGTCGATCTTGGCATCCTGACGAATGATGGTATCGGTCAGTGCGCCACGGTCGATGGTGGTATTGGCACCGATTTCCACATCGTCCTCGATGATCACGCGGCCGGTCTGCGGAATCTTGAACCAGCGATCGCCAGCCCAGGCCAGGCCGAAACCGTCGGCGCCGATCACCGTGCCGCTATGCACGCCGACGCGGTTGCCCAGGCGGCAGCCGTGGTAGATGGTGACATTGGGGTACAGCACCACATCGTCGCCCAGCACTACGTCGTCGCCCAGCACCACGCCCGGATGCAGGATGCAGCGCTCGCCGATCACCACGTTGCGGCCAACGCTGACCAGTTCCCGCACTTCGGCACTGGCGGCGATGCGCGCGCCCTCGCCGATCACCGCGCGTTGGTGCACCCCGGCCTGTGCCACAGCCGGCGGATTGAACAGCGTGGCGACCTTGGCAAAATACAGATACGGATCGGCCACCAGAATCAGGCTGCGCCCTACGGCCGTGGCCTCGTCGGCCAGTGCCGGCTTGACGATGATCGCCCCGGCATTGGCTGTGGCCAGCTGGCTGCGGAACTTGGGATTGGCAAGAAAGGTGATTTCCTGCGCCGTCGCCTCGCCCATCGGGGCCAGGCGGCTGATCTCACGGTCTTCGCCGCGCAGCTCACCGCCCAGCGCGGCGACAATTTGGGAAAGTTTCATCGGTTGTCATCAACAATGAAGCCGACGGCTGTCGGCTTCGGGTTTCCTGGCGGCTGGCGTTTACTTCTCCAGCTCCTTGAGCACTCTTGGCGTGATATCGAGCTTGGGGCTGACATACACCGCATCCTGCAGTATCAGGTCGAACTGCTCGCGCTCTGCCATCTGCCGGATAATGCGGTTGGCCCGCTCCTGCACCGCGGCAAATTCCTCGTTGCGACGCTGGTTCAGGTCATCGCGAAAATCGCGGGTCTTGGCCTGATACTCACGCTCCACCGAAGCCAGTTCACGTTCCTGCGCCTTGCGCTCGGATTCGTTGTTGCGATTGCGGGCAATCAGTGCTTCCAGCTCCTTGCCGCGAGCGGCAAGGCGCTTCAACTCCTGCTCACGCACAGCAAACTCTTTTTCCAGTTTTTTCTGTGCGATGACAGCCGGCGCCGCTTCCCGATAAACACGCTCGGTATTGATGTAGCCAATCTTCAGATCGGCCGCCTGTACCGAGCCAGCCAGCGCCAGCAGGGTACACAGCAGGCCTTTATAAAAAACGGGTTTCATCGGCAGTCCTTAGAAGGTCTGGCCCAGCAGGAACTGGAAGCGCTGCACGTCATCGCCCTCTTTCTTGCCAAGCGGGAACGCGTAGCTGAACTTCATCGGCCCGATGGGCGACAACCACGCCAGCCCCACACCGGTGGAGTAGCGCAGCGCATCGGTTGCCGTCACCGAGGTGTCCTTGTCATCCCACACCGTGCCGGCGTCAAAGAATACGCTGGCACGCAGGCTGCGGTTGTCACGCATACCCGGGAATGGGAACAGCAACTCGGCGGAGCCACTCATCTTGCGGGTACCGCCCAGCGCATCGCCATCGGAATCGCGCAGACCCAGGCTGCCGCTGTCGTAGCCGCGCACCGAGCCGATACCACCTACGTAGAAATTCTGGAAGAACGGCAGGCGCTTGGTCTGGCCATAGCTGTTGGCAAAGCCGACATCACCGCTCAAGGCGAAGGTGAAGTTCTTCGATACCGGCCAGAACCAGCTCTCGCTGTGCGTAACGCGGTAGTACTGCAAGTCGCCACCCGGCAGCCCCATGTTGACGTTGACGCTCATGCTGTTGCCACGGGTCGGCCACAAGGCACTGTCGCGGGTATCCCGCGACCAGCCTGCAGTGGCCAGGAAAGTGGTGTTACGCGCGCCGTTGTCAGCCACGAACTCCTGATACTGATCTGGGCTGTCATCGCCCAGGGTCAGGTTGCTGAATTCCGCCCCCAGGCCGAAGTTGATGCGATCATACTCGGTCACCGGCACCCCGAAGCGCATCATCGCGCCGGTAGTGGCATTCTTGTACAGGTCGTAACTAGAAGTGTTGGAGTTGTACGGCGTGCTAATGCGGTGGTACACGTCATAACCAATGCTGATGCCATCCGGGGTGTAGTACGGATCGGTAAACGACACCGCATACACCTTGGACGACTTGCCCTGGTTGAAGTTGACAGACGCCGATTTACCGGAACCCAGCACGTTGGACTGCGACACCGAAGCGGACAGCTGCAGGCCATCATCCTGCGCATAACCGATACCGGCCTGAATGGAACCGGTCGAACGCTCTTTCACGTTCACCAGCATGTCGACCTGGTCCGGCGTGTCGGCTACAGGCGGCGTTTCAACCTCCACCGACTCGAAATAGCCCAGCAGCTCCAGACGCTCCTTGCTGCGTTTTACCGCGGCGCCATTGTATTGTGCGCTTTCCAGCTGACGCAGCTCGCGACGAATCACTTCATCGCGGGTGCGGGCATTACCCGCGATACTGACGCGACGTACCGTGGTCAGACGACCCGGATCGACAAAGAAGGTCAGCACCAGGCTCTGCTTTTCCTTGTCGAATTCCGGCGTGACGTTCACGTTGGCAAACGCATAGCCTTCCGCCCCCAGGCGATCGGACAGCGCGGCAACCGACTCGTTGACTTTCTCGCGATTGAACAACACCCCCGGCGTAACCGTCAGCAGTTTCTTCAGCTCGGCTTCCGGGACTTTCAGATCACCCGCCAGCCGCACCTCGGACACCTTGTACTGCTGGCCTTCGGTGATATTGATGGTCAGGTAAACTTCTTTTTTATCGGCACTGATCGACACCTGGGTGGAGTCGATGTTGAATTCGGCAAAACCCTGGTTCAGGTAGAAAGCACGCAGCTTTTCCAGATCGGCCGAGAGCTGCTGGCGCGAATACTGATCCGACTTGGACAGCCAGGTCATATAACCGGAAGTCGTCAGCGCGAACTCATCCAGCAGATCGGCTTCGGCAAAGTGACGGGCACCTACAATGTGGATGCTGTTGATCTTGGCGGTTACGCCTTCGACGATGTCCAGCGTGATGGCCAGACGGTTGCGATCCAGCTTGGTGATCTGCGGGATGATCTCGACCGAATACTTGCCTTTGCTGAAGTACTGCCGCTTCAGCTCCTGTACCGCTTGGTCCAGCAGACCCTGATCAAAGATGCGCGACTCGGCCAAGCCGTTGTCCTTCAGCGCCTTGATCAGCTGCTCCTTGTTGAACTCTTTGGCGCCGCTGATACCCAGCCGCGAAATAATCGGGCGCTCGCTAACCGACAGCACCACGACATCACCGTCGGTCTCGACACGCACATCATTGAAAAAACCGGTAGCAAACAGTGCCTTGATCGCGGCAGATGCCTTTTCATCGCTGAAACTGTCGCCCACTTTCAGGGGCAGGTAATTGAAGACGGTACCGGCCTCGGTACGCTGCAGGCCTTCAACTCGAATATCTTTAATGACAAAACCATCAGCCGCCCACACTGGCGACATGAGAACGGCGGAAACAGCAGCGGCAATAAAACGTTTATTCATCTAGTTTTCCCTATTGGGCCAGCAGCCGGGCGAAGTCGTTGAATAGGGCCAGCAGCATGACAGTCATGATGAATGCCATCCCCAAGCGCTGACCGACTTCATAAGCACGCTCCGGGAGCGGCCGCCCCCGAATCAGTTCGACGACATGATACAGCAAGTGCCCACCATCCAATACCGGTATGGGTAGCAGATTGAACACGCCCAGACTGACACTGATTAGCGCCATGAATTCCAGTAATGCGTCAAAACCGGCATCCGCACTCTTACCAGCATACTCGGCAATGGTCAGCGGGCCGCTCAAGGCATCCAGCGATACGGTACCGCCAAACATCGCCAGCATCATGCGCAAGGTACTGCCACTCAAATCGGCGGTACGCTGCACCGCGGCGGCAATGGCATCGACGGCCCCAACCTGCTTGGTTTGCAGCAGCAGCTGCTGCCATGACATGTCCAGTGCGGGGGCAACCCCTATGCGGCCAACCTGCTGCCCATCCTGCTCGACTGCATCCGGCCGCAGCGATAACGACAGCAGCTGCGTACCACGCTGCACTTGCAGCCGCATGGTCTTGCCCGGATGGTTCTGCACCCAGGCCACCCAGGCCTCCCAGCTACCGATCGGCTTGCCATCCACCTGCAGCAAGCGGTCATCGGCCTTCAGCCCCGCGCGCGCCGCGGCGCCGTTCGGCAGCACCGCGCCCACCTGGGGCAGGTAACGTACCGGCATCAGGCCCAGCTTGGCAAACGTGTGCTGATCCAGCGTTTGCAGATTGAAACGCTGCAAATCCAGTGACAGCGAGAGTTGTCGCTGCTGGCGCTGCACGCGCAGCTGCGGGGTGTCGCCATCGGCAATCACATCGGCGATGCTGCCACGCAACTCGCTCCAGTCTGTCACCGCACGACCATTCACTGCCAGCACCCGGTCGCCGGTTTGCAGGCCGGCTGCAGCAGCAGCAGTCTGCGCAACCACGGTACCCACCAGCGGCTGTAGCGTGGTCTGCGCACCAGACATGGTCCAGGAGAACAGCAATACCGCCAGTAGCAGATTGGCCAGCGGGCCAGCCACCACCACGATCATGCGCTGCCATACCGGGCGCGCATCGAAAGCCCGGGCGCGATCCGCCTCCGGCACCTCGCCCTCGCGCGAATCCAGCATGCGCACGAAGCCACCCAGCGGCACCAGGGCAATACGCCACTCGGTATCACCACGCTGCCAGGAAACCAGCTTGCGGCCAAAGCCGATGGAAAAAGTCAGCACCTTGACGCCGCAGGCACGGGCGGCAATAAAGTGGCCGAATTCGTGGAAGGTCACCAGTACGCCGATGACCAGCAGAAAGGCCAGGATCGTCATCCGGCAATCCAGCCCTGAACCGTGTCGCGTACCATGGCATCTTTCTCCAGCAAAGAATCCAGATCCGTACTCAGCGTGAGATCACCCTGCTCCAGCGCGCGCTCAATCAGCTGCGGAATCTGCAGGAAGGCGATACGACCCGCCAGGAAGGCGGCCACCGCCACTTCGTTGGCCGCATTGAGCACCGCCGAGGCGTCGCCGCCGGTGCGCAGGCAGTCGAATGCCAGTCGCAGACAGGGGAAGCGCTGCAGGTCAGGCTGCTCGAAAGTGAGCGCGGACAGGGTCGTGAAATCCAGCGGCGCCACCGGCGCGGTGATGCGCTGCGGCCAGGCCATTGCGTAGGCAATCGGCGTGCGCATGTCCGGCGTGCCCAGCTGGGCAATCACCGAGCCATCGTGGTAACGCACCATGGAGTGGATCACGCTCTGCGGATGCACCACCACCTTGATGCGCTCGGCCGGCGTGGCGAACAGCCAGTGCGCCTCGATCACTTCCAGCCCCTTGTTCATCAGCGAGGCGGAATCCACCGAGATCTTGCGCCCCATTACCCAGTTGGGGTGACGGCAGGCGTCGTCGGCGGTGACCTGTTGCAATTGTTCCAGCGTGTGCTGGCGGAACGGCCCGCCGGAGGCGGTCAGAATCAGCTCTTCAATACCCGCCGCGGCAAGATCGCCGGCAAATCCGGCTGGCAGCGATTGAAACAGGGCGTTGTGCTCGCTATCCACCGGCAGCAGCTCGGCGCCGCCACGACGCACGGCTTGCATGAACAGCTCGCCGGCCACCACCAGCGACTCCTTGTTGGCCAGCAGGATGCGCTTGCCGGCCAGTGCGGCAGCAATGGTTGGCCGCAGACCTGCCGCCCCAACAATCGCCGCCATCACCATGTCCACGTCAGCGGCAGTCGCAACAGCCTCCAGTGCCGCAACACCGTGCAATACTTCGGTATGACTGCCGGCGGCGGCCAGACGGTTGCGCAACTGCGCGGCAGCGGCGGCATCCACCAGCGCCGCGAACGCCGGCTGAAAACGCTGACACTGCTCGAACAGCTTGTCGACCTGGCTGTTGGCTGCCAGCGCATAAACTTGATAGCGCTCCGGGTGCATCGCCACGACATCCAGCGTGCTACCGCCGATGCTGCCGGTCGACCCCAGAACCGTGATTTTTTGGATCGTCATGAAGACCTTAGGACAAAAAGTGCTCAGGCAAACAGGCGCTGCAAGGCGGCCGACACGGCCAGCACAGCAATCAGACTATCGATGCGGTCATAGACGCCGCCATGACCGGGCAGCAGATTACTGCTGTCCTTGATGCCGGCACTGCGCTTGAACCACGACTCCAGCAGATCCCCCACCACACTCACCGCCGTCAGGCCCAGCGCCAGCAGTAATAAACCAGCCAGAGGCAGGTCGAGTTGCAGCCAACCCAGTTGCAACACCAGCCAGACATAGCCCGCCACCGCCAGCACGGCGCCGACAACACCTTCCCAGCTCTTACCTGGACTGATGGCCGGCGCCAGCTTGCGACGACCGAAAGCCTTGCCGGCAAAATAGGCGGCGATGTCCGCCACCCACACCAGGCCCATCACCGCCAGCAATTGCGTGGCGCTGGCAGCCGTACCATCCGGGCGCCAGGCCAGAAACCCCAGCCAGGCAGGAAACATCAGCAGCCAGCCCAGCAACATGGCTTTCATGCCCCCCGGCAACGGCCAGCGTCGCACCAGCCACAACGGCGCCAGCAGCAGCCATACCGGCAATGCCAGCAACAGCAGTGCGTGCGCCAGCGATGCCTGCCCCGGCATCGGCAACTGCCAGAAACCCACGGCCAGTAACGAGCTGAGTGCCAGATAGCCAGCCTGCGGCCAACCTTTGATGCCGGCCATGCGCGTGAACTCCCACAGCGCCAAGCCGATAACCAGCCAGGCAAATGCAGCCCACAGCGGCGCGGAAAAGTAGAACACTGCGCCCAGCATGATGGGCAACAGCAGCAACGCCGTAATGACGCGGGTTATCAGCATGGATCAGCCTCGGCGATGGGCTTGCGGCAATTGTTCACTGGTGCGGCCAAAACGGCGCTCACGGCTGCGGAAGGAAGACAATGCGGCGTCCAGCGCTTCCTTGCCGAAGTCCGGCCACAAGAGATCGGTGAAATAGAGTTCGGCATAAGCCAGCTGCCACAGCAGAAAATTGCTGATGCGCTGCTCGCCGCCGGTACGAATGAACAGGTCCGGTTCTGGCGCGTAAGCCATCGACAGGTTGGCCGCAAGACTGGCCTCATCGATCTCCTGCACACCGGCGGTGTGCAGACGATTGACGGCCTGCAGCACATCCCAGCGACCACCATAATCGGCGGCAATGGTCAGCACCAGACCACTATTGGCCGCGGTTTTGGCTTCGGCGGCATCGATACGCTGACAGATTGCGGCAGAGAAACGCTCGCGCGCTCCGATGACACGCAGCTGAATATTGTTCTGGTGCAGGCGCTCAACCTCCCGATCGAGAGCAACAAAGAACAATTCCATCAGGAAATTGACCTCATCGGCCGGGCGCCGCCAGTTTTCGGTAGAAAACGCGAACAAGGTCAGGTAACCAACCCCCAGATCGATACAGGTTTTTACGGTGTCGCGCACCGCATCGAGGCCGCGCTTATGGCCAGCCACACGCGGCAACAGCCGTTTTTTCGCCCAGCGGCCGTTACCATCCATGATGATGGCAATGTGCCGGGGCACAGACTGCACCTCCGGCACTGCTTGCGTGGAACTTGCAAACACGCAATGCTCCTTACACGGCCATCAGTTCGGCTTCTTTGGCCGCCAGAGCCTTGTCGACTTCGGCAATGAACTTGTCTGTCAGCTTCTGCACTTCGTCCTGGCCGCGGCGCTCTTCGTCCTCGGTAATCTCTTTGTCCTTGATCAGGTTCTTGAGATCGTTGTTGCAGTCGCGACGGACGTTGCGGATCGACACGCGCGCGCCTTCGGCCTCGCTGCGCACCACTTTGATCAGATCCTTGCGACGCTCTTCGGTCAGTGCCGGCATCGGCACACGGATCAGCTCGCCCATCGAAGACGGATTCAGACCCAGATCGCTATCGCGAATGGCCTTTTCCACCTTGGCAGCCATGTTTTTTTCCCACGGCTGCACACCAATGGTACGCGCGTCGATCAGGGTAACGTTGGCTACCTGGTTAACCGGCACATCGCTGCCGTAATAGTCAACCATGACATGGTCCAGCAGGCCGGTGTGGGCACGACCGGTACGCACTTTGGACAGGTCGGTCTTGAAGGTTTCGAGCGATTTCTGCATGCGCTGCTCGGCCGACTTCTTTACGTCATTGATCATGATTACTCCCGTTGCATTCTGAAAAACAAGGCGGAAAGCGGCTTTGCGCCGTTTCCGCCTATGTGGAATCACTAAATCAGCAGTGTACCAGCGTGCCTTCGTCTTCGCCAAGCACGACACGGGTCAGCGCGCCCTGCTTGAAAATGCTGAATACCTTGATATTCAGGTGCTGGTCACGACACAACGCGAAGGCAGTGGCATCCATTACCTTCAGGTTGCGCGAAATGGCTTCGTCGAACGTCAGTGTCTGGTAGCGAACGGCATCCGGGTTCTTTTTCGGATCATCGGTGTAGACGCCATCCACCTTGGTGGCCTTCAGCATGATGTCCACGTTCATTTCCATGCCGCGCAACGCTGCTGCGGTATCGGTGGTAAAGAACGGGTTGCCAGTGCCGGCAGCAAAGATCACTACCTTACCTTCTTCCAGATACTGCATCGCCTTGCCGCGCACATACGGCTCGGCAATCTGCTGCATGGTCAGCGCGGATTGCACACGGGCAATCAGGCCGGCCTTGGTCATGGCATCTTTCAGCGCCAGTGCATTCATCACCGTCGCCATCATGCCCATGTAATCTGCGGTAGCGCGATCCATGCCGGAAGCGGCCGGTGCTACGCCACGGAAAATGTTGCCACCACCAATCACGATGCCGACTTGCACGCCCAGATCCACCACATCCTTGATCTGAGCCACGATCTGCTCGATCGTGTTGCGGTTAATCCCGTAGCTGTCATCACCCATCAGGGCTTCGCCGGACAATTTCAGCAGGATGCGCTTGTACGCGGGAACTTGGCTCATGATTACCTCTGGCAATAGGTTTGAATTCTGTTTGCGAAACGGCACCCTGTTTTGCAGGGTGCCGTTCTTGGTACAACGTGACTACGAATTACAGCTTGGCAGCAGCAGCCACTTCAGCAGCGTAGTCTACAACCTTCTTCTCGATGCCCTCACCCACCACGAACATGGCGAATGCTTTCACGGAAGCGGATTTTTCAGCCAGCAGCTTTTCAACGGTCACGTCCGGGTTCTTGACGAACGGCTGACCAACCAGGGTCACTTCCGCCAGGAACTTGTTCACGCGGCCTTCAACCATCTTGGCAACGATGTCAGCCGGCTTGCCGGATTCGGCAGCCTGAGCAGTGTAGATCTTGCGCTCTTGTTCCAGGGTTTCAGCCGGAACTTCAGCCTTGGAAACGCAGATCGGCTTGGAAGCGGCAATGTGCATGGCCACATCCTTGCCCACTTGCTCTTCGCCCTTGTAATCAACGATCACGCCGATCTTGGCACCGTGCAGGTAGGTAGCGATGGCACCGTCGGTTTCGTAACGAACGAAACGACGGATAGTCATGTTCTCGCCCAGCTTGGCAATGGCTGCCTTGCGGGTTTCTTCCACCGACTGGCCGTCAACTTCAACGGCAGCCAGGGCTTCAACATCAGCCGGGTTGGCCGCAACAACTGCTTTGGCAGCTGCGGCAGCCAGGGCGATGAAGGTCGGGTCTTTGGCTACGAAGTCAGTTTCGCAGTTCACTTCTACCAGGGCACCAACGCCACCAGCCACGAAAGAACCGATGATACCTTCTGCAGCGACACGGCCAGCCATCTTGGAAGCCTTGTTGCCGGACTTGATGCGCAGGATTTCTTCAGCCTTGGCAGCGTCGCCGTCAGCTTCAACCAATGCCTTTTTGCACTCCATCATGCCCAGACCAGTCGCAACGCGCAGGTCGGATACCATCTTTGCGGTGATTTCCGCCATGACTAACTCCTTAAAAATAAATACGTTCCGGAGGATTTAAAAAAAGGGGCTTTCGCCCCTTTTCGCCAAGTGCTTACTCGGCGGCTGCTTCAGCAGCAGCTACGATTTCCTGCAGCGACTGCGCACGGCCTTCCAGCACGGCGTCGGCGATGCCGCGAGCGTACAGACGGATGGCACGGCTGGAGTCATCGTTACCCGGAATTACGTAGTCAATGCCTTCCGGCGAGTTGTTGGTATCAACCACACCGATAACCGGGATACCCAGTTTCTTGGCTTCAACGATGGTACCTTTCTGGTAGCCGGTATCGATAACGAAGATCGCGTCCGGCAGACCTTTCATATCCTTGATACCACCCAGCGAGCGCTCGAGTTTTTCAACTTCGCGCTGCATATCCAGCAGTTCTTTCTTGTTGAAACCGGACTGATCGCCAGCTTCGAGCTGGGCACGCTTGTCTTCAAGACGCTTGATGGACTGCTTCACGGTCTTGTAGTTGGTCAGCATGCCGCCCAACCAGCGATGATCCACGAACGGAACGCCAGCACGGCTGGCTTCTTCGCGGACGATCTCACGCGCCTGACGCTTGGTACCCACGAACAGAACGGTACCCTTGTTGGCAGCCAGACGACGCACATAATCCTGAGCCTGCACGAACAGCGGCAGGGTTTTTTCCAGGTTGATGATGTGAATCTTGTTGCGGCTGCCAAAGATGTACTGAGCCATCTTCGGGTTCCAGAAGCGGGTTTGGTGGCCGAAGTGTACGCCGGCCTCAAGCATTTGACGCATGGTCACATTGGTGGACATTCTTTAATCTCCAAAAGGGTTAAGCCTCCATCCGTACAGTCAACCCTTGCGGGCACCCTATTGCGTACGGATGTGCGTAATTTCCCCCGAAATTGAGGGAACTCGCAATTGTAGCATCAGCGCAAACCCCTGCTCAAGCCCCATCCTGCTCTCCACGGTCGCGAATGCGTTGCCGATGCTTGCGCATGGCAATCCACACCACCAGCCAGGTGGGCAAGAAACCCAGCAGCAGTAAGACCAGAAACGACTGCACGGCGGAGTTCTGCCCTACCGCCAGCATCAATACAAAGTACAACCAGCCTATCAGCACCAAGTACATATCAAACAACCGTTTGAAATTTATCGAGAATTGCGACAAGAATAGCGCACTACAACGCACAACACAGGGCTGACCACATGCAAACCCGTTTCACCCAGGCATTTGGCATCGCCAGGCCGCTGCTCTGCCCCGGCATGAGCTATATCGCCACCCCGGAACTGGTGGCCGCCACCAGCAATGCCGGCGGCCTGGGCATCCTCGCCACCGGGCCGCTCACCCCCGAACAAACCCGCCAAGCCATCCGCCACATTCGCACGCTGACCGACAAACCATTCGGCATCGGCTGCACCCTGATGATGCCGGGCGCACGGGAAAACGCCGAAGTCGCCCTGCAGGAGCAGGTGCCGGTAATCAATTTTTCGCTCGGCAAAGGTGACTGGATCGTGCAACGGGCGCATGCCTATGGCGGCAAGGTCATCGCCACCGTGGTTACCGAAAAGCACGCCCAGTCTGCGGCCAACGTTGGCGTGGATGCACTGCTGGTTACCGGCCATGAAGCAGCTGCACATGGCGGCGAAGTAACCTCACTAGTACTGATCCCGGCCATCCGCCGCCTCACCGACCTGCCAATCATTGCCGCCGGCGGCTTCGGCAATGGCCAGGGGCTGCTGGCCGCACTGGCACTGGGCGCCGACGCCATCGCCATGGGCACCCGGCTTGCCATGACTCGCGAAAGCCCGGTACACCAGCACACCAAGGACATGATTCGCCAGCGCACGGTAGCCGACACCCTATATTCGAAAAATTTTGACGGCCTGTGGTGTCGGGTGATGGACACCCCCACCGCCCGCCGCGCCACCCGCAAACCGCTGGGGCTGCTGCAAGCGGCCTGGCGAGCCGCCGGTGCGGCACGTCGCATGCATATGCCGCTAATGAAGGTAGTGCTGGGCGGCCTGCTGCGCGCGCCGCAGCAATTGCGCCAACTAGCGCAGTTTGGTGCCGCCACCGAATCCATTCGCCTGGCGATCGAGGATGGCGATCACCAGCGCGGTGTGCAACTCATTGGCCAGGTGCAGGGACTGATTGATGACGTACCCAGCGTGGCCGAGCTGTTCCAACGCCTGGAAGACGAGGCGCGACAATGCCACGCCAGCCTGCCCACACTCTGACATCGTCATTGCCAACTCAAATGCAAACAATTATCATTTGATGAAAATTTGCGATGATGCAAGCAACCTAGCGCACCCCTCCGGTTGCGCTTTTTACTGGAGGATCGTCCCAATGCTATGGCCAGCCTACGACTTGCAGCACACCCCCACCACAGGGAACCGCAATGCGCTGGCCATACCGCTGCGCATTCCCGCCAACCGGCTGAGCATCATTACCGGTGGACACCCCACCGAGCGCCAGCAGCTGCTCGCCGCCTTGTCCGGCCACAGCGGCGACATCTGCGGCCAACTATTCGGCCAGCCCGCCTGCCCCGACAAGCTGCAACGCCTGGCCTGCGGCCAGCAAAGTGGCGACAGTCATTGCCGACAGCAGTTGCGTCGCCATGCACTGCAGGGACGGCTGCCGCGCCACAGTTGGTGGCTGCGCGGCAACGAGCACGACCTGCACATCGTCAATCAGCTGCTGCGTGAATTCGGGCTGAGCCACCTTGCCACACAACGCTTCTGCCAACTGACTGCGGCGGAACAGCAACTGGCTACCCTTGCCCGCTGCCTGGCCAGCACCGCCCCGATCGTGCTGCTGGACGAACCCGCCGCCAGCCTGGCATGCCAGCAGCGACAGCTGCTACTACAACAGCTGCAGCGCCTGGCCATCACCGGCCGCACCATTGTGATTACCCTGCAGGATCAAACTCTGGCACACCAGCACGCCGACTGGCTGATCGACCTGAACCGCGGTGCACTGCCACCGGCGTGCCGCACAGCCAGCACCCCGGGCACCGGCACAATAGCCGCCGGAGGATGCTTGGAGCACGCCAGACGCTCGGCGTAGAATCAAGCCACTCCACACCCACGGCCTTGCCATGAGCCTCAACCTTCCCACCAGCCCAGACCCGCAGCTTCCGATCCAGTGGTGCGTTTTCGATGGCAACGGCCTGTACCTTGCCGCCGAGCAACTGCCGGACACCGCCCCCGCGCAACACACCGGTGCCCGCTACATCGGCCACAACACGGCGGCCAACCTGTTCGCCACCGAATTGCTGGGCCCGGCACCAGCCAACTGGCAACAGGTCAGCCTGCGCCAGGCGCTACTGACCCTGCCGGCCGATTACACCCCGCTACTGGCGCGTGCCGCGCAACTGCGCCGTTTCGAGCAAACCCACCGCTACTGCGGCGCCTGCGCCGGGCCGCTACTCGCCAACGCCCACGACCACGGCAAGCACTGCCCCAGCTGTGGCGAACTGTACTACCCGCGGCTATCGCCGGCGATGATGGTACTGATCTACCGTGGCCGCGAAGTGCTGCTGGCACGCAGCCCGCAATTCGCGCCGGGCATGTACAGCGCGCTGGCGGGCTTTGTCGAGGCTGGTGAAAGCGTGGAAGAGTGCGTACACCGCGAGGCGTTCGAAGAAGTCGGCGTGCGCCTGCGCTCGCTGCGTTACATGCGCTCGCAGTCCTGGCCGTTCCCACATTCGCTGATGCTGGCGTTCGTGGCCGAGTACGACAGTGGTGACATCACCCCGCAACCCGGCGAGATTGAGGACGCCGCCTGGTTCGATATCGACCAGCTGCCGCTCACCCCGCCGCCGCGCTCGATTGCCCATTTCCTGCTGCTGGACCACCTGACCAGCCTGCAACAAACCCCGCGCTGAGCCCCGCCCGGCCCCGCTGCAGTCGGGCATGTGTTGCACGGCTGGTTCCAGATAAAAATACGCACTGGCCCTGTCCGCGTTAACACTTCAACAAACCACGTTCACGCTTTACTATCGACCGACATATAAAACGACCAGCACATTTTAAAGTTCAACATCAAGCTGGCGCCCACCCAACCTACAAAGTACTTCAGCAAGGAAAAACAACTATGGGGAAACTCTCACTGGCACAGCGCCTGGGTTTAGGCTTTGGCGCTGTCATTCTGCTGCTGGTTCTCGGTTCGGCATTCACCCTCTATCGCCTGACCACCATCCAGTCCCGGGTCTCCGAACTGGTGGAATACCGCATTCCCGTAATCCAGAACTCCCGCACCCTCAGCGGGGCCCTGCTGGCCTCCACCAACGCCGCCCGCACCATCCTGCTGGAAAGCGACGACAAGCTGGTGGAAGAAAAGATGACCATTCTGAAAAACTCGGTGACGGTTGCACGCACCCAGTATGACCAGATGAAAGCCATTTCCCGCGATGCGTCCGAAGTGGAACTGGTCGGCAAGATCGGCAAATCGCTGGGCGAATTCACCGCCCTGGTCGACAAGCTGCTGCCGATGATCACCCGCCAGAAATGGGATGCTTCCATCATCGTCAGCGAAAAACTGGAACCGCAGGAGAAGCTGCTGGGCATCCAGCTGGACAAGCTGATCGCCTACCACACCAAGGTGATGGAAGAGCAGAAATCCAGCACCACCAGCACCCTGCGCGACACCATGGTGGCATCGCTACTGGCGATCGTGGTGAGCGTGGGCGCCAGCATCTTCGTGGCGTTGCTGATTGCCCGCACCCTCACCCGTCAACTGGGTGGCGAGCCGGACTATGCGGCCAACGTGATGAAGGAAATCGCCCACGGCAACCTGGGCGTGGAAGTCAAAATCCGCAAGGGTGACAACAGCTCGCTGCTGTACAACCTGTCGCGCATGACCAAGGAACTGAACGACGCGCTGCACACCGTGGAGCGCAGCGTGCAGGAAAGCGCCGCCGCCTCCGGCGAACTGCAAAACACCATGCAGCGGCTGATGACGCGCTCGGAAGAACAGAACCGCGCCGCCGACGACATGGTCGTCGTGATCCAGCAGATGGCCGTCGGCGTGCAGGAGCTGCATCGCAGCGCCGACGACACCGAAGCGGCCGCCCGCTCCGCCAGCGGCGAAGCGCAGCAGGGCGTGGAAGTGATCAAGGGCGCGGTACGCGAGATGGATGCCATCAGCAGCCTGATCAAGGAAACGTCCGGCAGCATTAACGAGCTGGGGCGTCAATCGCAGACCATCGACAACATCGTGTCGGTGATTCGTGACGTTGCCGACCAGACCAACCTGCTGGCACTGAACGCCGCCATCGAAGCCGCCCGCGCCGGCGAACAGGGCCGCGGCTTTGCCGTGGTGGCCGACGAAGTGCGCAAGCTGGCCGAGCGCACCACCAAGGCTACCGGCGAGATCGCCGCCATGATCGGCGCCATCCGCATCAGCGCGCAGCAGGCAGTGGAAGCCATGAATCAGTCGGTGGAGCGCGCCCACACCAGCGCCACCCAGGGCCAGCTGGCCGGGCAATCCATTGTGGCCATCCAGAACGGCACCGACAACGTGGGCCAGAGCGTGCAAGGCATCGCCAGCGCGCTGTCCGAGCAGGCACGCTCCGGCGAACAGGTATCGCGCGAGGTACAGCGCATCACCTCCATCGCCCAACGCAACCGTGATGCGGCCAACGAAGCCGCCAGCGCGGCGGCACGCATGAGCGAGCTGACCGAGGAAATCAGCCGCAGCTTCCGCCGCTTCCAGACTACCTGAGCGCAAACCGGCGCCCTGCCAAGCCGCTGCCCGTGCAGCGGCTTTTTCATGTCCGCGCGAGCACGGCGCCACCAAGCTCTCGCAGCGCGATGCGCCACCGGCACCATCGCATGCTGGTAACAGCAGCCGGCACCCGGTTGCGACGAGCGCACCAAGTCGCCGCGCCTGAGCCCCGCCGTACAATTTGTTGCTTGACGCCGCCCGGCCGCGCCGGCAAAAACAAGTGCCTTGTTGGGAGAGACCGGACATGCACCACCTGCAAACCATTTATCACCTGCAGCCCAGCGCCAGCGCCCGGGTGCAGCAGCGACAGGCGGTACGCGGCATCGTGGCGCGCGGGCGCGAGCTGCTGTTGCTGTACACCGGCCGTTACGACGACTACAGCCTGCCCGGCGGCGGCGTAGAGGCCGATGAGGACCACTCGCTGGCACTGGCGCGCGAACTGGCGGAAGAAACCGGCGCGCGCGAGGTCAACATCCAGCGGCCATTCGGGTTGATCGACGAATTCCGCCCGCCGCGCGGTGATTACGACGTGCTGCACATGCTGTCGTATTGCTATGTGTGCCAGATCGCGGCAACGTTGGCCGCACCGCAGATGGAGGCCTACGAGATCAAGAACCGCATGGAAGTGCGCTGGCTGGACGTGGATGCTGCCATTGCCCACAACGAGGCGGTGCTGCAGCGCGGTGCGCCCGGCATGGGGCTGTCTATCGTGCGCGAGACGGTGCTGCTGAAACTCATCGCCCAGGCGCTGGACAACGGCCAGCTGCAATAGCCCGCCAGCACTGCCCAATAGAGAGGCGCCCGCACATTGACGCAGCCAACTACTGCTCAATGCGCGGGCGCCTTCTGCATGCCCGGTGGCGATGCCTGCGGTTACTTCACCGGAATCATCAGGTGCTGATACGGCGTGCCCGGCCACATCACGTACGGTACCGCGGTATCCGGCGTGGCATCCTTGGGATACAAGTCATAGAAGGCCTGCTCCGCCCCGACAATCATCACGTGCGGCCCGGTTTTCACCCAGTGATTCTGCGCATCCGGCTTGCTGGCATAGGGATCGGTATTGCTGGCATCGGTGCCGCCGGACAGCATATACATGAAGCCTATCTTGCCGGGCGGCGGCGTGGTGTGGCCGATCCAGGCCATGGCCCAGCTCATGGCGGCCATGTCCATACACATCGGATCCTGTCCCGGGGTAGCCGGGTTGTCCGGCATGCAGGTAAAGCCGTTGCTGCCCTGGCGCAGCATGCGCATCTTGCCGTCCGCCTCCATCGTGACAATGCTGGCGCTGGCGGCAACCTTGCGCGGCGCCGCTCTCATGGCACTCTTGATCATTTGCTTGTCGCCAGGCGGCGAGGCAAAAGCGGCAGGCAGATGGACAATGGCGGCCAACCCCAGGGCAATGGCCAGACAGCGGTGTGTCAAAGCCGGTGTCGACATGATCACTCCTTTGCGATTCAACGGGTGTCTCCCCGGCTGCCGGCACGACTGTGTGGAACACCTGGATTGTAAGAGAACAGTGCACGGCTCTTGCCTTCGCTAGCTGGCAGCCGGGAGCTGAAAACGGAAGGCGCGAAACCGCAGCAAGTGCGCCTTAAGTGTAGGCAACGCCCCTGCAACTGCAACCAGCCGCCGCCGGCGGTGAAGTGCACCTGTCGCCGGCGCCACAGCTGCGGCCAACCCTGGCCGCCGGCGCCGCAAGCCGGCAGCCGCAATGGCGAAGGCCCTGCATCAGCAGGGCCTTCGGCGGGCAACACGATGGGCACCCAAGCCGGGTGCTTACTCGGCCGTCGTGGGGTCTATCATCGTGCGGACCTGCGACACCCGGTCGGCCGGAAAGCCGCCCTTGCGAGCGTGTTCCCGCACCAACTCCTCGCTGGGGGCGATGTAGACGCAGTACACCTTGTCGTCGGTGACATAGCTTTCCAGCCACTGCACGCTCGGCCCCAGCTCTTGCAGCACCCCGCAGGATTTGGCCGAGATGCCCTGCAGCTCTGCCGCGGTCAGTTTGCCCGCGCCCGGTATTTCCCGTTCAATCACATACTTCGGCATGACAATCTCCTGCTGAATCAACACCACTGGCGACTGCACCCGCAGCGCCTGTGCTCAGCATAGCTGCCTGCGGCCACAATATTGCGGCCGATTTGCCACCGGCCTGCGGCCAACGTTGGCCGCAGCCTCAGTCGGCTTGCGGGCCTTTTTTCAGCTGTTTCATGAACGCACCAAAGTGCGGCCGGAACTCGGCAAACAGCGGGTGCTCCTTGTGTTCCAGCATCACTTCACCAAACAGCTTCAGGCCGATGGCGAACGCGTCGGTATTGATGCCGGCCAGATCGCTACGCTGCCGCAGGCGCTGCGCGATCTGGAACAGGTCGTCATGGTTGCCCGCTTCAAACTGCAGTGGCGCATCGTAAGCGGAAGGCTCACCGTTGGCGGTGGCGAGGTGTTCTACGGTAAGGCGATAGCGATGTTGTTTCATGACGGTATCCATGTGTGGAGGGTGGCAACCAGGCGACACACGCCCGGCGGCAAGGGTTAACGCATCTGGAACAGCTCCTGATGGAAGCGTGCCGCAGGCAGGCCCAGCGCCAGCAACCTGTCGCGCAACTGCTGGCCAAAGTCCACCGGGCCGCAGAACCAGATATCGGCTTCACGCCAGTCCGGTACGGTGCGGGTCAGGCGCTCGACATCCAGCCGGCCATCGTGTGGCTGGCACAATAGATGCAGATCCACCCCGGCGGCACGGGCATCGGCGGCCAGGCGGGCCATGATGTCGGCGTCGTAGTCGCTGCTGGCGTGGAAAAAATCGATCTGCTGCCCGGCTGGCCGGGCGGCCAGCGCCTGCATTCTGGCCACGAACGGCGTCACCCCGATGCCGCCGCTGATCCAGATCTGGCGCGGGCCGGCACTGTCGAAAGTAAAGCGGCCATACGGGCCTTCCAGCTGCACCGCATCACCCGCCGCCAGCTTGTGCGGCAAGGTCCGGGTGTAGTCGCCCAGCGCCTTGATCAACAGCCGCACATGGCCATCGCCCTGCCAGGCCGAGGCCAGCGTAAACGGGTGCGCCCCTTCCTGCGGGTTAAAGGTGACAAAGGCAAACTGCCCGGCTTGATGCCCCGGCCAGGCCTGCTCCAGCTGCAAGTCGACCGCCAGCACCTTGAGTTCCGGCTGATAGCTTACGGCACTGATCCGGCCGGCGGTGCGCGGCTGGCCGCGGTGACGGCGCGCCAGCGACAGGATGGCGGACACGCTGCCCGCCGCCATCAGCATTGCCAGCAACCAACCGGTCGGTGTCGCCCAGTTGCCGAACTGCAGCAGCACCACGGCATGGAACACCAGCACCAGGTAGGCAAGCGGCAGCAGACGGTGCAATTGGGCAAAGCGGCGGTACGGCACCAGCTTGATCAACGCCACCACCATCAGCGCCGCGGCGGCGTAAAACGCCCACTCACCCAGGCTTTCCGCGGTGTGGCGCAGCTGCATGAACAGCTGTTGCAGGCTGCCGTCCACCAAGTGCAGCGGCGCCCGGCGTGGCCGGCCACCACTGAGCAGCCCAAGTGCCGACAGCCACTTGGGGCCTTTCGCCAGCAGCCAGTGGCTGAGCGATAACACCAGGCCGGCGATACCCAACCATTTGTGCAGCCGGTACATTTTGTCCAGCCCGCCCAGGCGGCCTTCCAGCCGGGTTGGCCGCATCGCCAGCAACATGGCGACGCTCATCACTGTCATGCCCAGCACGCCGCTGTACTGGATCAGGACATTGCGCCAGGCGATGAAATTGGGCTGCCCGCCCAGGGTGGCGGGGTTGCTGGCCAGCCAAAGCAGCGAAACCAGGGCCAGCGTGCCCCAGAAAAACCATGTGATCTTGCGCATGTCAGTCACCTTGCGAACACTAATCCGAATGGTGGCAGCCTAATCGCCACATATCTTTCTCGCAAGATAACTACACACCCGTTAACATCTTGCCGCCGCCCTTAACAAATCCGCCAAGGAAGCCAGCAATGCAGCAGAAAAACCGCATGCACAACCACCAGTGGGACAGCGCGCTAGACCCGCACACCGTGCCGCTGTTCTTGCAGCTGCAGTGGGCGCAGGCGCAATCACTGCGCACCATGCGGCCGATGCTGGAGAAGTTTGCGCTCAGTGCGGTGGAATTCGACGTGCTGGCCACACTGCGCAACGCCCCCGCCCCGCACCAGCTGACGCCCTCGGCCATTCAGGCTGGGGTGGTGATTACCTCCGGCGGCCTGACCAAGGTGCTGTTGCAACTGGAAGCGCGTGGCCTGGTGACACGGCAGCAGCAGGAGCACGATCTGCGGCTGAAACCGGTGTGCCTCAGCGACAGCGGCAGGCAGCTGATCGAGAGCGCCATGACCGAAACTGTGGCCAATACCGGCCAGTGGCTGCGCGACCGGCTGAGCGCGGCGGAAATCAGCCAGCTGACACAGTTGCTGGCGCGGCTGGCGGACTAGCGTCCGCACTGCGGCCAACGTTGGCCGCACAGACCTCCCCTGCCATGCATCAGCATGCATAGCCCGGCGGCGGCACTGCTGGCGCAGGCGACCCGCATGGTTTTACAGACCTACGGCACCGGCTTGGCGGCACGTCTGGGCATTACGCCGCGCCGGGCACGGCCCGTACTCAGTTGACCGACAGCGACACCTGGTTGCGACCGGCAAACTTGGCGCGATACAGCGCGGTATCCGCCGCATAGATCAGCTGCTCCAGCTCGGTATCGTCCGCCTTCGCCGCCGCCACCCCGATGCTGACGGTGATACGGACACTGCCCCCCTGCGGCAGCGGCACTTCGGCCTGCTGCACCCGCTGCCGGATGCGCTCGGCCACTTCCAGCGCATCCTCTGCAGCCATTCCCTGCAACAGCGCCACAAACTCCTCCCCACCCCAGCGGCAGAACAGGTCATTGCGCCGCAGCACGTCCTGCATGATCGCCGTCAGCTGCCGCAGTACGGCATCGCCCATGGCATGGCCATGCTCATCGTTGATGCGCTTGAAAAAATCGGCATCCATCATCAACAGTGCCACCCCTTGCCGCTGGCGCTGGGCGTTGGCGATCAGCCCAGTGGCGCCGTCGCGGAAGGCGCGCCGGTTCATGGCGCCGGTCAGCGGGTCCTGCATCGCCATCTCGGCCAGCTGCAGCCGTAGCTGGTAGCCGTGCACGTATTCTCGATACAGCGCGTACTGCGCGGCAATGGCAAGACCGGTCGCCGGCCAGATCTGCACCGCGTACAGCAAGTGGGGAAAGGCAAGCTGCGGGTTGAGCAGCGCCTGCAGGTGCGGCCCGAGGGAAAACAGGATATGGGCGCTCATGATCAGCGGAAACGACAGCCCCTGCAGCACCAGAAAACCGGCCATCTGGAAGTACATATAGCCACCGATGCCGTAGATGAAGCCACCGTTCAACCGCAGCAGGATGTCGAAAAACAGCACATCAAACATGAACGCGGCGGCAAAGATCATCAGCCGCGCGTTGCGGGGCGACATCGCCGGGTGCGCCATGCTCCAGGCCACCGCCAGCGCCAGCAAGCCCATGCCGATGCGCAGGCCGATGGTGTGCTGCGCACCGCTGGCGTCGATCACGTAATCCCACACCCACATGCCGGTGGCGAACAGGCCAGACAGCTGCCACATGCGCTGCGAATAGCGGCGCCGGTCGTGGAATTTGGCGTCCAGAAAACCGTTCGGCAACGCCTGCGGCGCGGGCAGGCCAAGCGGTCCGGCAATGGATGGGGGCGGCGCCTCTGGTGGCGTTGCAGTGGGCAAATGGTGGCTCATGGTCTCCCTGCCGCTGTGGCCGCGCATGTGGCGCTGACAGCTTCCAGTGTAGAGCGGCCCCGCACGCCTTGCGGCCAACTTTGCAGGCAAAGTGCTGTCCAAACCCAGTATGTAAGCAATCGCTAAAACAGCCCTAAGCAATACTGCGGCCATGCCGATAAACCGGCTATACCCGCATCCGGAGTTCGCCATGATGCCCATCCGCCGCAAGCTGCTGGACGGCTTTAGCAGCACCTTCCCGCCATTGCAGCAGCAAGGGCGCAGCATGGTTGCCGCCAGCAGCATGCCGGCGGCCAACCCGCAGAACCTGGCCGAGGAATACCTGGCATGGGCGCGCTGGCTGGACGAGTTGCATCGCCACGCCAATAACGGCGGCGAGCGCGAAGTGCGCGCGCTGGCCGACGGCAAGCTCGGCTTCGTTCTGCGCCGCTGCATGGTGCTGCGCGACAAGGCCATGCTTGGCGGCACGCCCGGCCACGTGCTGCTGGACGAGGCCGCGCATCTGGCGCGCGAACTGGAACAGGTCGTGGGTGAGCTGAGTGGCCGCGAGATGGCGGCGGTGGACGAATGGCCGCTGCCCTACCGGCTGTACAGCCGGCAAGCACCGGCAAGCCACACGCGGGCGGCACCGCCACGCGGCCACCGCGAGCGGCGCAAGGGCGGCGAAAACCGGCAGAACTTGCTGACGGACAGCGAACGCCACGATGCCCAGCTGGCGCTAGGCTGCCTGCTGCTGGTATTGCAGTTGCTGCGCCGCTGGCCGGTACTGGCCGAGGCAGCCACTTGGCGTGCAGCCAACCTGAGCCTGGCGCGCACCCGGCAAATGGGCCACCTGGCCACCGAAGCCAGCGCCAATCCGGATCATGGCGACCCGGCGGCCGGCGGCGACAGCACCACCTAAGCCAGCACCATTCGGCAGCGGCAGCGCAGCCGTCACACCGGTCGCAAGCCTCGCCGTTGCCCGCTCGCGATCAGGCGAAGCCGTCAGCAGCGACGCCTGGTCCAACCCGCGGCCAAAGGTTGGCCGCAATAAAAAACGCGGCACATAGTCCGCGTCCACGCCTGGCAGGGCAAAAACTGGGTCAGGCCGCCACCTCCAGCGGTGCCGACATCGCTGGCGCCTGTTGTTGCCATTGTTGATAGCAGTCCAGACCGCAATAGTTGCTGACGTATTCGTCTTTTTCGCTGTTGTGATCCGCCGGGATTTCTTCCAGGCAGACCCTGCATTCAAGTCGCGTGTCCATGTGGCTTCTCCATGGGGTGATACCCCAGCCTAGGCCACGCCAGTGCGGCAGAGAAATCGATTGTGCCTATCCCGCCGATGGCCAGCCGCTATCAGCGTAGCGGGCGGTTGATCTCCACCGTGATGTGCGCCAGTTCTTCATGCACTGCCAGCAGGCCGCGAATCTGGTCCGGCGTGGCATCGCCGCTGGTTTCCACTGCCACGATGCAGGCATAGCTGCCCTGCCCCACCCGCCACAGGTGCAGATCGGTAATGCTGGCCGGCGGTTGCAGGCTGGCCACCGCGTCGTGGATCTCCGCCACCTGCGGCGCATCCATCTCGGCATCCAGCAACACCTTGCCGGCCTGCTGCAACAGCCCCTTGGCCCACACCGCCACCAGTACCGCGCCGGCAATGCCCATTACCGGGTCCAGCCAGGCTGCGCCCCACAGCTTGCCGGCGAACAGCGCTACGATGGCCAGGACCGAGGTCGCCGCATCCGCCAGCACGTGCAGGTAGGCCGAGCGCAGGTTGAGATCATGGTGGTCATCATGGGCGTGATGATCATGGCCATGATGGTGGTGACCGTGATGATGGTCGTGCTCGTGCTGATGGCCGGCGGCATGCAGCAGCCAGGCGCACAGCAGGTTGACCAGCAGCCCCAGCAACGCCAGCACGATCGCCTGGTCGTAATGAATGGCGCTGGGGTTGAGCAAGCGCTGCAGCGACTGCACCAGCATCAGGCCGGCTACCCCCAGCAGCAGCAAGGCGCTGCTGAAGCCTCCCAGGATTTCGATCTTCCAGGTGCCAAAGGCAAAGCGCTTGTCGTAGGCGTAACGGCGCGCGGCGGCATACGCCAGCACTGACAGCCCCAGCGCCAGCGCGTGCGAACTCATGTGCCAGCCATCGGCCAGCAGCGCCATGGAGTTGAACCACCAGCCGCCGCATATCTCCACCACCATGGTGATGGCGGTCAGCCACACCGCCCAGCGGGTGTTGCGCTGCGCCAGCGGGTTGCCGAGATGGAAAACGTGGGTGTGGGTGCGGTTATTCATGCTGCCGTGGTCTCTTGATATACTGGCGGGCAGTATATTGCAGCACCACCAACCATACTACCCCCCAGTACCAACCAGGACGCAGCATGTCGCACATTGCAGGTAATAACAAACCGCTACTCACCCGGGTACGGCGCATCAAGGGTCAGGCCGAAGCACTGGAAAAGGCGCTGCAGGACGGTGGCGACTGCGTGGCGGTGCTACAGCAGATTGCCGCCATTCGCGGCGCGGTGAACGGGCTGATGAACCAGGTACTGGCCGACCACATCCGCGAACACGTGGGCGCCGATGCGCTGACACCGGCGCAGCGCCAGCAGGAGGTGGAACAGCTGCTCACCATCCTGCAAAGCTATCTCAAGTAACCGCAGGCAAGGTTGGTCGCAGCCGCCGACTGCCACACGCCACCGCCAGTAAAAAGGCCGCGGACTCAGCCTGCAATCTGCTGAATCCGCGGCCCGCCTGGCCGTACTGCCTTAAATGCTCAGCCGGCCGCCACCAGGTTGGCCGCATGGAAGCGCAAGTGGTCTTCGATGAAGCTGGCGACAAAGTAGTAGCTGTGGTCGTAGCCCGGCTGCAAGCGCAGCGTCAGCGGCCAGTCACGCTTGCTGGCGGCCAACTGCAGCGCTTCCGGCTGCAGCTGCTCCGGCTTGAAGCTGTCCTGCTCGCCCTGATCCACCAGCGTCGGCAGCGGCTGCGCCGTGGCCAGCAGCTGGCAGCTGTCGTACGCTGCCCATGCCGCGCGGTCTTCACCCAGATAAGTGCTGAACGCCAGCTGCCCCCACGGCACCGCGGCCGGGTTGACGATGGGCGAGAACGCCGACACCGAGGCATAGCGCCCCGGGTTGCGCAGCGCCACCATCAGTGCACCGTGGCCACCCATGGAATGGCCGCTGATCGCCCGCTTGCCGCTGACCGGGAAGTTGCCCTCCACCAGCGCCGGCAGCTCGTCCACCACGTAGTCGTACATGCGGTAGTGCGTCGACCACGGTGCCTGAGTGGCGTTGACGTAAAAGCCGGCGCCCTGCCCCAGATCGTAGCGGTCGGCATCGGCCACGCCTTCGCCGCGCGGGCTGGTATCCGGCATCACCAGCGCCAGCCCCAGCTCGGCCGCCACGCGCTGCGCGCCGGCCTTGGTGGCGAAGTTGTCGTCGGTGCAGGTCAGGCCGGACAGCCAGTACAGTACCGGCACCTTGTCGCCCTGCGCCGTCTGCGGCGGCAGGTAGATGGCAAACGTCATCACGGTGCCGGTGCTAGCCGACTGGTGGCGGTAGCGCTTGTGCCAGCCGCCAAAGGCGCGCTGGCTGGACAACAGTTCCAGGGAGGCGCTCATGCCGGCCTCACTTGGCAAAGTGCACCACACTGCGGATCGACTTGCCTTCGTGCATCAGGTCGAAGGCGGTGTTGATGTCTTCCAGCGGCATGGTATGGGTGATGAAGTCGTCGAGGCGGAATTCGCCCTGCAGGTAACGCTCCACGTAGTCCGGCAGCTCGGAACGGCCACGCACGCCACCAAATGCCGAACCGCGCCACACGCGGCCGGTCACAAGCTGGAACGGACGGGTGCTGATCTCCTCGCCGGCACCGGCCACGCCGATAATCACCGACTCGCCCCAACCCTTGTGGCAGCATTCCAGCGCCGAACGCATCACTTTCACATTGCCGATGCACTCGAAGGAGAAATCCACGCCGCCGTCGGTCATCTCGACGATCACGTCCTGAATCGGCTTGTCGAAATCGCTGGGGTTCACCAGATCGGTGGCGCCCAGCTTGCGCGCCAGTTCGAACTTGCTGGTGTTGATGTCGATGCCGATGATGCGGCTGGCACCAGCCATGCGCGCGCCGATCACTGCCGACAGGCCGATGCCGCCCAGGCCGAAGATGGCCACGGTGTCGCCGGCCTTCACCTTGGCGGTGTTCATCACCGCGCCCATGCCGGTGGTAACGCCGCAACCCAGCAGGCAGACTTCTTCCAGCGGCGCTTCCTTGTTGATCTTGGCCAGCGAGATTTCCGGCAGCACGGTGTACTCGGAGAAAGTCGAGGTACCCATGTAGTGGTAGATCGGCTTGCCGTCCTTGGAGAAGCGGGTGGTACCGTCCGGCATCAGGCCCTTGCCCTGAGTGGCGCGAATCGCCTGGCACAGATTGGTCTTGCCGGACTTGCAGAACTTGCACTCGCCACATTCCGGGGTGTACAGCGGGATCACGTGATCGCCCACTGCCACGCTGGTCACGCCCTCGCCCACCGCTTCCACGATGCCGGCACCTTCATGGCCCAGAATGCAGGGGAACACGCCTTCGGAATCCTTGCCGGACAGGGTGTAGGCGTCGGTGTGACACACGCCGCTGGCGACAATGCGTACCAGCACCTCGCCCTTTTGCGGCGGCATCAGGTCGACTTCTTCAATCGACAACGGCTGGTTCGGGCCCCAGGCGACGGCGGCACGGGTCTTGATCATCTGCATCACGCTCTCCTCTTGCTTGCATTCGGTGAATGCGGCCAACCATGCAGGTTAGCCGCAACTGCCGTCATTGTAGGAATGGGCACAGCGGAAATAATCGGGTTAAATGGAAACATATTTTTGCCAATGAGTAACAATCATGCAGTGGCTAGGGGTAGTGGAATTCGTCACCGTGGTGGAAACCCAAAGCTTTACCGTGGCGGCACAGCGACTGGGCATGTCGGTGGCGCAGGTCAGCCGCCAGGTCAGCGCGCTGGAGTCGCGGCTGGCAACACGGCTGTTGTACCGCACCACGCGCCGCGTCAGCGTTACCGAGGCCGGCCAGCTGTACTACCAGCACTGCCGCCCGCTACTGGACGGGCTGCAGCAGGCCGAGCAGGCGCTGTCGCAGGCGCAGGGCACGCCCTCCGGCCACCTGCGCATCACCGCCCCCACCTACTACGGCGAAACAGTGATCGCCCCGCTGCTGACCCGTTACTTGCAGAGCCATCCGCAGATCAGCGCCGAGCTGAACCTGGACAACCGCAAGATCGACCTAGTCGCCGAAGGCTACGATCTGGGCATCCGCCTGGGGCCGATGGACGAATCCTCGCTACAGTTGCGCCAGCTGGGCAGCCGTCGCCACCACGTGTGTGCGGCGCCAGACTACCTGGCCCGCCAGGGCACACCGCATACGCTGGCCGAGCTGACGCAGCATCAATGCCTGGTCGGCACCATCGACTTCTGGCGTTTCAACGAGGGCGAGCGCCTGCGCGAAGTGCGCGTCGGCGGCCGGCTGCGCTGCAACAGTGGCGCCGCATTGCTGAATGCCGCGCTGCAGGGGCTGGGGCTGGTACAACTGCCGGATTATTATGTGACGCCCTATCTGACCAACGGCCAGCTGGTGCCGGTGCTGACCGGCTATATGCTGCAGGATGGCATCTGGGCCACCTACCCGCGCAGCCGTTTCATGCCCCCCAAGTTGGCCGCATTGCTGGATTTCCTGGCACAGACACTGACAAAGAATGCTTAATTGCTATCTTTAATATGCAGATAGCACCGCAAGTCACTTCGTTTACAATTACCGCCTGCAGATTGGTCTGAATAAGGGAGAAACCATGACCACACTACTGAAAGTCCTGCTCACCTCCGCCATGCTGCTGACCGCCAGCGGCTCGGCACTGGCGCTGGATAAACCACAGGGCCGCGCCCTGCTGACGATCAATGGCTTGATCGCCGAAAAAAATGCCGGCAACGAAACCCAGTTCGATTCGCGCATGATCGATGCCTTGCCGCAAGTAAAAATGACAGTGCCCACGCCATGGTACAAAACCGCGCAAACCTTTGAAGGCCCGCTATTCCGCGACGTACTGAAAGCAGTGGGCGCCAACGGCAAAAAACTGTACGTGGTGGCGCTCAACGACTACGCCGCCGAGATTCCGCTGAGCGATCTGGCCAAGTACGACGTGATCCTGGCGCGCAAGGTGAACGGCAAGGTACTGAACGTCCGCGACAAGGGCCCGCTGTTCGTGATGTACCCGTTCCACAAGAACCCGGAGCTGCAGACCAAGGACATCTACTCCCGCTGTGTCTGGCAGGTAAACCGCATCCGCGTCGAATAAGCAGACCTTCCATCTGATGCAGAACAACGTAAAGAAGCAGCTGTGGTGGCTGGCCGTGCTGATGACGGTAGCCATGCTCACCGTGGGTGGCTTGTACTACAAGCAGCGCTCGATGATGCAGCGCGTGGCCACCCTGGGTGAAGACAATGTGGTGTGGGTCTACACCCAGCTGGGGATTGACTACCATCGTGCCGCCGGTGCCGCCCGGCTGGCCGAGGTCAGCAATGCCCCCGCAGATCTGGACGAGCTGCAGCTGCGTTACGAAATTCTGGTATCACGCATCAATGTCCTTGCACAGTACCGCTTTGCGCCGCTGTTTCACGACACCCAGTGGCACGCTCGCCAGATTGCCGCGCTGCGCAAGATGATCGAGCGCACCGATGCGCTGCTGAATGCCGGCGACGGCAGCTTTAACCGTCAGATCGCCGCCAGTTTCGAGCGCGAACTGGCGGCCGTCATTGAGCCGGTGCGCGAGCTGACGCTGGGGGCCAATAGCCGCCTGAACCAGGTGGCAATGGACAACAACCGCGCCATGGAGGGCCTCAACACCATGGTGGCGGCCCTGGCGGCGCTGCTGATCCTGATTACCGCCGCCATTGCGGTGCTGGCTTACCGCAACCTGGCCGCCAGCGAGCGCCGCCGCCAGGAAGCCGAGCAGCTTAGCCGCAAGCTGGACCGTGCCCGGGTAGAAGCCGAAGCGGCCAACGAAGCCAAGAGCGCCTTCCTGGCCAATATGAGCCACGAAATCCGCACGCCGATGAACGGCATCATCGGCATGACCGACCTGACGCTGGACACCCGGCTGGATGACGACCAGCGCCAATATCTGAATCTGGTGAAATCGTCTGCCGACTCGTTGTTGGTGATCATTAACGACATCCTGGATTTTTCCAAAATCGAGGCCGGCAAGCTGGAAATGGAATCGGTGTCGTTTTCGCTGCGCAGCCTGATGGCGCAGACGCTGCACCCGTTTGCCCTGCGTGCCGGCGAGAAACAGCTGGAACTGGTATGCCGCATCGAACCCGACATCCCGGACCAGCTACTCTCCGACCCCTCCCGCCTGCGCCAGATTCTCAACAACCTGATCGGCAATGCCATCAAGTTCACCGACCGCGGCGAAATCGAAATCAGCGTGCGTCAGCTTGCTGCTACCGCGCAGCAGCCCATGGTGCTGGAGTTTGCCGTGCGTGATACCGGCATCGGTATTCCGCTCGACAAGCAACAGCTGATTTTTGCCGCCTTTGCCCAGGCCGACAGTTCCACCACCCGCCGCTACGGCGGCACCGGCCTGGGGCTGGCCATTACCCGCCAGCTGGTGGGGCTGCTGGGTGGCCGGCTGTGGGTGCAAAGCGCCGAAGGGCAAGGCAGCAGCTTCTACTTCACCCTGCCGGCAAGCCCGGCAGAGCAGCTGGCCGTACCGCGCGTGGTGACGGCCGACCTTACCGGCCAGTCCGTACTGGTTGCCGATGACAACGCCACCAACCGCAGCTGGCTGGAGACGCTGCTGTTGAGCTGGGGCATGCGGCCAACCTTGGTCAACGACGGCTTTGCCGCACTGGAAGCCTTGCAGCACGCGCCGTACTCGCTGATCCTGCTGGATAGCCACATGCCCGGCATGTCCGGCTTTGAGGTTGTGCAACAGCTGCAAACCGCGCACCGCCACACCACGGTCATCATGCTGACCTCGTCGCGCGAGCGTGGCGACACTCAGCGTTGCCAGCAGCTGGGCATCCGCGGCTATCTGACCAAGCCGATACGGCAAGAAGAACTGCTGCTGGCCATGCGCCTGTTGCTCAGCCACGATGCTGCCGAGCAGCAGGCGCCGCTGGTGACCCAGGACACCATCCGCACCCTGAGCAACACGCAGACCGTGCTGCTGGTGGAAGACAACCAGGTCAACCAGAAGCTGGGCGTTACCCTGCTGGAGCGTCACGGTTATCAGGTCACCGTGGCCAACAACGGCCAGGAGGCACTGGAGCTGCTCTCCGCCCAGTGCTTCGATCTGGTACTGATGGACATGCAAATGCCGGTACTGGATGGGCTGGAGACCACCCGCCGCATCAGGGCACAGGAGGCAAGCAGCGGCGGCCACCTGCCGATCATCGCCATGACCGCCAACGTAATGAACGGCGACCGCGAGCGCTGCATCGAGGCAGGCATGGACGGCTATATCGGCAAGCCGATCACCGCCGAAAAGGTATTCGAGGAAATCGCCCGGGTACAGGGCGGCCGCGCGATGCTGCCACGGCAGAACACTGCCAGCGCGGACATGGTGTTCGACTACCCGCAGCTGCTACGCAACTGCGACGACGACCAGCGTTTTGTTCCCATCCTGCTGCAGGCATTCTGTGACGATGCGCCGGCACGGCTGGCAGAAATCGAACAGGCATTGGCCGCTGCCGAGCTGCAGCGTGTCAGCATTGCCGCCCACAGCCTGCGCGGTTCGGCACTATCCATTGCCGCCCCGGCACTGGTGGCCACCTGCCAGCAACTGGAGAGCGTCAGCAAGGCCGGAGAGCTTGAGACGGCTCGCACGACATTTGCCGCCGTATCCCGGACACTGGCGCAGCTACTGCAAGCGCTGGCGCCGTATCAGACCACTGCCACCGACTGACGCCCCCATCCGACTAGCGGTCGGCAGCGCAGCAGCCTGTGGCACACAAAGACAAAGCCGACCAGGAGGTCGGCTTTGGGCTTGCAGTACTTCAAACGGACTGGTTCTACTCTTCCAGCCCACCGGTTGCAAAGCAGGCATCAATAAAGGCGGGAGCGTTGCCGGCGCGATGCCGGTTGCTGTTGCGTCCGTACGCTCACACGGACGCGCTTCAGGGGAGACGCTTTACCAAAGAACATTACTGCGGCTACAACACTACACAACAATGTCAGCGATACCATTTTGCCCCCCTCCTTTCTGCTGCCTGATTTCGATATAGATTACCCGTCACACGGCTGCAAGAAATCATTCGGCAGCGTCTTCGCTTTCGTCGTCCAGCGACGGCAGCAAATGTGACGCCAGCTGCTTGCTGGTGCGCGCACCCAGCTTGCGCAAGCGCTCGGCGCGACCAAGCAGATTGCCACTGCCATTCGACAACTGTTTGAGCGCGTTGCCGTGGGTTTCCTGCGCCAGACTCAGCTGGCGACCGAGTTTTTCCAGCGTATCGACCAACCCCACCAGCTTGTCGTACATCGCCCCACCCTGGCGCGCGATCTCCTGGGCGTTCTGGTTCTGGTACTCGTAGCGCCAGATGCTGGCCACGGTGCGCAGCGTGGCCAGCAGCGTGCTGGGGCCGACGATCATGATGCGGCGCTCGAACGCCTCGTTGAACAGGCTCATGTCGTGCTGCACCGCCAGCAGGTAGGCCGGCTCCACCGGCACGAACATGAACACGAAATCCAGGGTATTGAGCTTGTACAGATCCTGGTAGCGCTTGTCCGACAAGCTGCGGATATGCTGCCGCAACGCGGCGATGTGCGCTTTCAGCTCGCTGTCGCGCTGTGCCTCGTCGCTGGCGGCGGTGTAGCGCACGTAGGCGTTCAGCGACACCTTGGAATCCACCACCAGCTGCTTGCCTTCCGGCAGGTCGATCACCACGTCTGGCTGGTAGCGACGCTGGCTGCCGTCTTCGTGCTCCAGCGTGTCCGATACCTGCACGCGGTACTCGCGATCGCGGGTCAGGCCGGAGGTTTCCAGTACCTTTTCCAGCACCATCTCGCCCCAGGTGCCCTGCGCCTTGTTGTTGCTGCCGGTCAGCGCATTGGTCAGCGCCACGGCGTCGGCATTCAGCCGGGTGTTCAGCTCCTGCAGCCGGCGCAGCTCCTGCTCCAGCGTCAGCCGCTCCTTGGAGTCCTTGTCGTAGGTGTCCTGCACCAGCTTGCCGAAGTTCTGCAGCCGTTCGCCCAGCGGGCCCAGCATCTGCTCCAGGTTCTGGCGGTTCTGCTCGGTAAAGCGCTGGCTTTTTTCTTCCAGGATGTCGCTGGCCAGCGCCTTGAACTGGTGGCTCAGCGCCTCGCGCGCCTCGCTCAGCAGCCGCAGCTTTTCAGCGCTCTGCTGCCGCTCCTGCTGCAGAAGCGTGGCCAGTTCCTGCTCGCGCACGCTCAGCCGCGTCAGTTCATCCTGCAGCTGTTGCTGCGCCTGCTGCCAATGTTCGCGCTGCGCCTGCAGTTGCTGCAGCTGGCGCCCCTGCTCTTCGCTGGTGGCCAGCCGTGCCGCCATGGCGCGGGCGTCTTCCTGCTGCTGGAACAGCCGCTGCTCGCGGGCGGCCAACTGCTGCTCCAGTTCCGGCACGCGCTGCACCTGGCTGCCGACTGCGGCCAACTTCTGCTGAGTATCGCCCAGCTGCTGACGCACTTCCTCCAGCTGCCGCTGCAGTGCCTGCTCGCGGGCGGCCAGGTCCTGCCATTGCTGGCTGGCGCTCTGCCACTTGGCCTGCAAGGCGGCCAGTTCCAGCTGCACTTCGTTGCGGCCTTGCTGGTAGGCGGCATCCTGCCGGCTGCGCTGCACGCCCCAGACGGCGGCGCCACCCAGCGCCATGCCGACCAGGGTGGAAATCAGGGTTTCGATCATGCTTGTGTACGGTCCTGTACGGTTGTGGCCGGCGGCGATGCCAGCCGGCTGGTCATGCCGGCTGCCAGTGCTGGATGTAGATCTGCAGTTCCTTGCGGCCCTGCCACTCGTTGGCGGCCAGCTGGTATACCGCGTCCACCTGCTGCGGCAGCCAGTCGCCATGATTGAACAGCATGCCGTCGCACTCCACGTTGTCTTTGGCCAGCCGTAGCTTAAGGTGCTTGCCGCCCACCAGCCGCTGGCTGACGATGTGGAAGCGGTCGTTGAAGGTCGGCGGCGGGAAGCCCTGCCCCCACACCTCTGCGGCCAACGTTTCGGCGATCTCCAGACACAGCTCGCGCGGCTGCAGGCTGCCATCGGTTTCCCATACCCGGGTCAGCGCCGAGGCGTCCAGCAGCTCGCGCGCCACGTGTTCGAATGCCTGCTGGAATGCGGCGAAATCCTGTTCGCGGATGGTCAGCCCGGCGGCCATGGAGTGGCCGCCGAACTTCAGCAGCAGGCCGTCGTGACGCTTGGACACCATGTCCAGCGCATCGCGCAGATGGAAGCCGGGAATCGAGCGGCCGGAGCCCTTGATCTCGCCATCGTCGCCCGGTGCAAACACAATAGAGGGGCGGTGGTAGCGCTCCTTCAGCCGCGACGCCACCAGCCCTACCACGCCCTGGTGCCAGTCGTCGCGGTACAGCGTCAGCGTGTAATGGTTGGCCGCATCGATGGTCGACAGCACCGTCAGCGCCTCGTCCTGCATGCCGTGCTCGATGGCGCGGCGTTCGCGGTTGAGGCGGTCCAGCTCCTGCGCCAGCGGCGTGGCCACTTCCTCGCTGCCCGCCAGCAGGCAGGCGATGCCCAGGCTCATGTCGTCCAGCCGGCCAGCGGCGTTCAGGCGCGGACCGATGGTGAACCCCAGGTCGAAGGCGTTGGCCTTGTGCGCGGCACGGCCGGCGACGCGGAACAGCGCGGCAATACCCGGCGCCAGCTTGCCGCTGCGCATGCGGCGTAGGCCGGCATCCACCAGGATGCGGTTGTTGCGGTCCAGCTTCACCACGTCGGCGACGGTGCCCAGCGCCACGATATCCAGCAGCTCGCCCAGATTCGGCTCCGCGCCATTGGCAAACACGCCACGCTGGCGCATCTCGGCGCGCACCGCCATCAGCACGTAGAACATCACCCCCACCCCGGCCAGATGCTTGGAGGCGAACTCGCAGCCAGGCTGGTTGGGATTGACGATCAGCGCCTCCGGCAGCGTGTCGCCCGGCAAGTGGTGATCGGTAATCAGCACCTCGATACCGCGTGCGCGCGCCGCTTCCACCCCGGCCACGCTGGCGATGCCGTTGTCGACGGTGACGATGATGTCCGGCTGCTGTTGTGCGGCCAACTCGACGATTTCCGGTGTCAGGCCGTAACCGTATTCGAAACGGTTGGGCACGATGAAATCGATTACCGCGCCCAGTGCGGCCAAGCCGCGCACCGCCACGGTACAGGCGGTGGCGCCATCGGCGTCGTAATCGGCCACCACCAGCAGCCGCTGCCGTGCGGCAATGGCATCGGCCAGCCGCGCGGCCATGGCGTGGATGTTCTTCAGGCCGCCAAATGGCAGCAGGCCTTTGAGGGCGTAATCCACCTCGGCGGCATCGGCCACGCCGCGGGCGGCGTACAGGCGCGCCAGCAACGGCGGCACCCCCTGACCGTCCAGCTGTTGCAGCAACGCCGGTGGGCAGGATCGGGTAAGAATCTGGCTCATTGCGGGTACAGATCGCCCAGCGTTTGCGGGCGTTTCCAGAAGCGCCACAGGTCGCTGGGGCGCAGAGTAAGGGTAAAGCCGGCATCGCCGTGGCAGCGCACGGTCAATTCGGCTAGGCGACGTTGTTTCAGTGCGGTCAGCGCCGGGGCGAACCAGTCGCGCTCCAGTTGCTGCAGGCCTTCGCGCCAGCCCCAGGCATCGCGGAACTGCGCGGCGGCTTCCACTGTGTCCAGTTGCACCAGCACGTCGCCGGCGGCCGCCAGCCCGCTGAAGGCGAACGGCGCCAGCTCGGCCGGCTTGCCGGCAGCCTGCGCCAGCAGCTGCCACAGCGCATCGGCCGCCAGCAGCTGATCGTGGCGCAAGGTTGGCCGCATGGCTTCGCCGCCCTGCTCACCCCACAGCCACACGCTGTTGACCGGCACCTCGCCGCGCGCCTCGCGCGCATCGTTGACCGGATGGGTGTACAGCAGCATCTGCAGCTCGTTGAGGTAGCGGCTCCACAGCATGCCGTTGCCGCCGCGCGGCAGGTGGCGGTTGATGTCGTTGCCGATCACGTCCGGCAGCGCGGAAAACTCGGCACCGCTGGCAACGGGCAAGGACAAGAACCAGCGCTGCGGGCTGGGGGCATGGAAGGCAAAGCCATCTTCGGCAAACAGCTTATTAAGGCTGGCGACCAGCGTGGTGGCCTCTTGCTGCGACAAATTCATGATGCCGACATCGCCCAGCAGGGCACGGTCGCGGTCCACCCGCAGGTTGACCGGGTCGGCCACCAGCCAGTGACGGCCGCGGGTCTCCAGCCCGCTGGCGGCGGCCAGATCGGCCGCCAGCGCCAGCTGTGGCAGGGCAAACGTCTGTTGCAGCAGCGCGGCAGCGGAGCTGGCTTGCGCCTGACGTTGGCCGCGTGCCAGCAGGGTCGTCAACGCCGGCAGCGGCAGGTTCTGGCTTACTTCACGGCCATCGTGGGCATCCAGCCAGGTTAGGCCGGGAATGATCAGGGTCAGTTTCATTGCGGGCTTGGCGTTATCGCCGTAATTGTTTTGGGCAAAATATATTTTCTGGATGATGAAACTCGCTGGCAGCTTTGCCAGTCATGGTCAGTTGCTGTCCGCATGGGCAGTAGCTCATTGATTTGTCAGCAATTTCTGTTTACAGCCGGCGCCGGCTTTTGATAGCATCGCCCACTTTGCAATTTCCTGCCAGAAAGCCACCCGCTTTCAAGCAAAACCGGCGACAGAATCGTACATATCGGCACGCCTATGCCAACCGGGTATGAGAGAACATGAATTATCGCAAACTGCTGCAACTACCGCAAAAATGGACATCCCGCGTGGTGAACAACCACGCCGCCTGGCTTGGCGCCATCGCCAGCCTGCCCTTCATGGGCGTATTGACTGCGGTGGCGGTGACACAGGGTAACAGCCCCGAGGCCGACAAGCCGCCGCTACAGCAGCATGTCACCGAAGCATTGACCCTGCCGCCGCTGCAACTGGCCGGCAGCAATACCGTACGCTACTGGCGCGACGAAGCGGTGCAGCGCGGCGACACCATCGCCCGCCTGTTGAACCGCCTGGGCGTGCGCGACAGCGATGCCACCCGCTTCATTCTGTCCAGCCCGCTGTCGCGCGATCTGCTCAAACTCAAGACCGGCGCCACGCTGTCGGTGGAGCTGAACGATCAGGGCGAGCTGTTCGGCCTGCGCTTCCTCAATGACGACGAAAACGGCGAAAGCGTGCTGGTCGCCATCGAGAAGGTGGGCGACAACTGGCAAGCCAGCGCCGATGCGCCGCGCACCGAAGCGATGCAGACCGTGCGCGCAGTGGAAGTCACCACCAGCGCCACCGGTGCTCTGGCGCAAGCCGGCGTGCCGGTCGAGGTACGCACCCAGCTGAACGAGATCTTCTCCGACCAGTTCGAGCTGTCCAGCATGAAGCGCGACGACAAGATCAACCTGGTATACGAAACCCTGCTGTATAACGGCGCCCCACTGACCACCGGCAATATTCTGGCGGTGGAAATCGAGCGCAACGGCACGCAGTACCAGGCCTTCTACTTTGCCCACGATAGCGAATCCGGCGCCTACTACGACGCCGCTGGCAAACCGCTGAAAAAAGGTTTCAACCTGCAGCCGGTGGCCGGCGCGCGCATCAGCTCCGGCTTCGGCATGCGCTTCCACCCGGTGCTGCACGCGCTGCGCATGCATCAGGGCATCGACTATGCCGCCGGCACCGGCACGCCGATCCTGGCGCCGTCCGACGCAACCGTGGATACGGTGGCGCAGCAGAACGGCTATGGCAACGTGGTGATCCTGCGCCACAACAACAAGCTCACCACGCTGTATGCGCACATGAGCCGCTTTCAGCCGGGGCTGAAAGCCGGCAACAAGGTCAAGGCCGGCGAGGTGATCGGCTATGTCGGCACCACCGGCCGCTCCACCGGCCCGCACCTGCATATGGAAGTGCGCATCAATGGCCAAGCGGTCGACCCGGCCACCACCGCGCTACCCACCCGCGGGCTGGACAACAGCGAGCGCTTGGCCTTCTCCAAGCAGAGCGTTAAGCTGGCGGCCAACCTCAAGCTGCTCAGGGACATCCCGGTCAACGTGGCGCAACTGGATTAATCCGGCGGCAACCCGACAACCCTGGCAGCGCACTCCTGCCAGGGTTTTTCATGTCTGAAATCTTTATCGGTTTGATGTCCGGCACCAGCCTGGACGGTGTTGACGCCGTGGTGGCGCGTTTTGACGGCAGCAGCATGCGGCTACTGGGTGAGGCCTTCGTACCCTACCCGGCCGCCGTCTGCGAGCAGGTGCTGGCACTGCAGCAAATTGGCGACAACGAGCTGGACCGCAGCGCCCGACTAGGTAACGAGCTGGCGCGGCTGTATGCCGCCGCGGTGCAGGCGGTACTGCAGCACTGCACCTTGGCCGCAGCGGACATCCGCGCCGTGGTCTGCCACGGCCAGACCATCCGCCATGCGCCGCAGGCCGGCTACACCTTGCAGCTGGGCAACCACGCGCTGCTGGCGGAGCTGACCGGCATCGACGTGATCGGCGACCTGCGCAGCCGCGACGTGGCCGCCGGCGGCCAGGGCGCGCCGCTGGTGCCGGCCTTCCATCAGGCGATGTTTGCCGATGCCGACATCCCGCGCGCCATCCTCAATATCGGCGGCATCGCCAACCTGACGCGGCTGCAGCCGGGCCTGCCGGTAATCGGCTTCGATACCGGGCCGGGCAATATGCTGCTGGATGCGTGGATTCGCCATCACCGCGGCGTGAGTTACGACGCCGACGGCGCCTGGGCCGCTAGCGGCCAGTGCCATGCCGAGCTGCTGCGCATCCTGCTGGCCGAGCCGTATTTTGCCGCCGACGTGCCCAAGAGCACCGGTCGCGACCTGTTCAGCCTGGAATGGCTGGCGGAGCGGCTGGAGCGCTTCCGCCTGCAGTACGGTGCCATCAATGCGGCCAACGTGCAGGCCACGCTGCTGGCACTGACCGCCCACAGTATTGCCGACGCCATCCAGCGCTTTGCACCGCACACCCGCGAGCTGTATTTGTGCGGTGGCGGCGTGCGCAACACGCAACTATGCCGGCAACTGACCACGCTACTACCGCAGCTGCACATCGCTGCCACCGATGTGCTGGGCCTGCCAGCGCAGCAAGTGGAGGCGGCGGCGTTTGCCTGGCTGGGCCATCGTTTCTGCCAGCGTGCAGCCGGCAACCTGCCAGAGGTCACCGGCGCCGACGACCTGCGGGTGCTTGGCGCGCTGTATCCACGCTGACGCCCCGGCCGGACAGCTTGGCCGCAAGCGGTTTGCGCAGCAGACGCACGTCGCCGCGACTGCCGCACCGCCACAATCGTTGTCCGGCAATAAAAGCCGGGCATTTGCCGATATAATGCGCGGCTGACACCCTACTTATTCAAAATCAATGCGCCTGTTCAAGCGTAAAGCCGTTGTCCGCAACACCCAACCGCTGCCACCCAAGCTCGCCGGCCTGATCCGCGAAGCCTGGTGGCTGCTGCTGGCGGTATCTGCCGTCTATCTGGTGCTGACACTGGCCAGCTACTCTTCTGCCGACCCGTCCTGGTCGCACAGCTCGGCCGACCCGACCATCCGCAACTACGGCGGCGTGTTTGGCGCCTGGATGGCCGACATCCTGCTGTACCTGTTCGGCTACTCGGCCTGGCTGCTGGTGGGCTTTTGCTTGTTTGCCATCGTGTGGGGCTACCGCCGCATCGAGCAGACCGATTTTGACGAAGGCCCACTGACCTGGCCGGCGCTGATCGGCTTTCTGCTCACCCTCATCGGCTTTGCCAGCCTGGAATACCTGGTGCTGAGCGGCAAGCTGCTGTCGCTGCCGGCCGGTGCCGGCGGCCTGCTGGGCAAGACGCTGGGCAATGGTGCGGCGCACGCGTTTGGCGCCACCGGTGCCAGCTTGCTGCTACTGGTGCTGGCGGCTATCGGCATTTCTCTGTTTACCGGGCTGTCCTGGCTCAATCTGATGGAACGTATCGGCGGCGTGCTGGAAGACAGCGTGCTGCGCAGCTGGCAGGCGTGGCAAGCGCGCCGCGACCGCGAAATCGGTCGCGAGGTGGCACAGCAGCGCGAGGAAAAAGTCGTCAGCGAGAAGAAAAAGATCGAGGAAAAGCCACCGCTGCGCATCGAAGCCCCGGTACTAGAAGTGCCGGTATCGCCCAAAGCCGTCAAGCCGGTGCAGCAGTCACTGTTTGCCGCTCCGGGCGACGACGCACTGCCAGGGCTGGCACTGTTGGCCGCACCGAAGGAACAAGCTGAGCCAGTGTCGGCTGAAACGGTGGAGTACACCTCGCGCCTGATCGAACGCAAGCTGGCGGACTTCGGCGTGGATGTGAAGGTGATTGCCGCCTACCCCGGCCCGGTGATTACCCGCTACGAGATTGAGCCGGCGGTGGGGGTGAAAGGCGCACAGATCGTCAACCTGATGAAGGATCTGGCCCGTGCGCTGAGCCTGGTGTCCATCCGCGTGGTGGAAACCATTCCCGGCAAGACCTATATGGGCCTGGAGCTACCCAACCCGAAGCGCCAGATCGTGCGGCTGTCGGAAATCGTCGGCTCGGAAGGCTATCAGAACATGGGCTCGCGGCTGGCGATGGCGCTGGGCAAGGATATTGCTGGCCAGCCGGTGTCCGCCGACCTGGCCAAGATGCCGCACGTGCTGGTGGCCGGCACCACCGGCTCGGGTAAATCGGTGGCCATCAACGCGATGATCCTGTCGGTGCTGTACAAGGCCACGCCCAAGGAAGCGCGGCTGATCATGGTGGACCCGAAGATGCTGGAGCTGTCGGTGTACGAAGGCATCCCGCACCTGCTGGCGCCGGTGGTCACCGACATGAAACAGGCGGCCAACGCGCTGAACTGGTGTGTCGGCGAGATGGAGCGTCGCTACCGGCTGATGTCCAAGCTGGGCGTACGCAACCTGGCCGGCTTCAACCAGAAGATTCGTGACGCGGAAAAAAGCGGCGAAAAGATTCCCAATCCGTTCAGCCTGACCCCAGACATGCCAGAGCCGCTGGATACCCTGCCGCTGATCGTGGTGGTGATCGACGAGCTGGCCGACCTGATGATGGTTGCCGGCAAGAAGATCGAAGAACTGATCGCGCGCCTGGCGCAAAAGGCGCGCGCCGCCGGCATCCACCTGATTCTGGCCACCCAGCGGCCGTCGGTGGACGTGATCACCGGCCTGATCAAGGCCAACATCCCCACTCGCATCGCCTTCCAGGTATCCAGCAAGATCGACAGCCGCACCATTCTCGACCAGATGGGCGCCGAGACGCTGCTGGGCCAGGGCGACATGCTGTACCTGCCGCCGGGCACCGGCTACCCGCTGCGTGTGCACGGCGCCTTTGTGGCCGATGACGAGGTGCACCAGGTGGTCGAGTTCCTCAAAACCACCGGCGAGCCTGACTACGTGGAAGGCATTCTCAGCGGCACCAGCGAGGGCGAGGACGGCGCGGCGGAAGGCGGCATCGCGGGCGGCAGTGCCGATGGCGAAGCCGACCCGCTATACGACGAAGCGGTGGCCATCGTGCTCAAGACCCGCAAGGCATCGATCTCGTCGGTACAGCGCCAGCTGCGCATCGGCTACAACCGCGCCGCGCGGCTGATCGAACAGATGGAAGCCAGCGGCATCGTCTCCGCCATGGAAACCAACGGCAACCGCTCGGTACTGGTGCCGGCACGCGAAGAGTGATCACGCGCGGCAGCGCGGTGCCCTGCCCGCTGCCGCCTACCTTGCGGCCAACCTGTCGCTTGCGTTCGCAATACCTTACTGGAAATGCCATGTCCCGCTACCTGCACGAAGCCGAATTCAGCCATGCCTACACCCCGAAAACCGGTGTGCTGCTACTGAACCTGGGCACCCCGGAGGCCCCCACTGCCAAGGCGCTGCGACCCTATCTCAAACAGTTTCTGTCCGATCGGCGCGTAGTGGAGATTCCACGGGCGATCTGGTGGCTGATTCTCAACGGCATCATTCTGAACGTGCGCCCGAAAAAAAGCGCCGAGAAATATGCCAGCATCTGGAGCAAGGAAGGCTCACCACTGCTGGTGCACACCCGCAAGCAGGCCAGCCTGCTCAAAGGCTTGCTCGGCATGCAGGGACAGCAGGTCATGGTGGAGTTTGCCATGCGCTACGGCAACCCGTCGGTAGAGGACGTCATACAGAAAATGCGTGCCGCCGGCATGGAGCGCCTGCTGGTGCTGCCGCTGTATCCGCAGTACGCCGCCTCCTCCAGCGGCACCGCGCACGATGCGGTGTTCCGCACCCTGCTCAAGATGCGCAACATGCCGGAGCTGCGCACCATCCGCCATTACCACGACCACCCGGGCTATATCGCCGCGCTAGCCGCCAGCGTGCGCGAGCACTGGCAGAAGAACGGCCGCGGCGACAAGCTGGTGATGAGCTTTCATGGCGTACCGCGCTACACCCTGGACAAGGGCGACCCCTATCACTGCGAGTGCATGAAAACCGGCCGCCTCCTGGCCGAAGCACTGGAGTTATCCAGCGACGACTATGTGGTGAGCTTCCAGAGCCGCTTTGGCAAGGCCGAATGGCTTAAGCCCTACACCTTCGATGTCCTCAGTTCGCTTGCGAAACAAGGTGTTGGCAGAATAGACACGATTTGTCCTGGCTTTGCCGGCGACTGCCTTGAAACACTGGAAGAAATCGCCATGGAGGGCAAGGAGCTATTCCTTACCAGCGGCGGCAAGGAATATCGCTATATCCCGTGTCTCAACGAGCGCCCGGATTGGATTGCCGCCATGGCGGAATTGGTCACGGCCAACCTTGGTGGCTGGATAACAACACCTGACGATGCAAATATGAGACAACTTCGCGCCCGGGCCTGTGGCGCAAAACACTAAAAAAAATGGCCGGTTTTTTCGCAATGGCGCACCAATCAGGGGCGCCATTGTTCGTTTCTGAACAGAATACTGGTGCAAGCCGATTTTCCTTGGTGCATGCGGCAATGCAGCACACCAGACAGTGACACCCGAATGTAAATACATTCTCCCGGCAGCAATTAACATTCATTGACACTCGGAAAAGGGCCTCCGCATAATCGCCGCAACTGCTCATCCACAAGATGCCAAGCAGGTTTACCAAGTCACAGACTTAAGATCAGGGGAAACACAAGATGAATAAATTTGCTCGTCTGAGCCTTTTTGCAGCTGCCGCTATCGCACTGACTGCTTGCGGTAACAAAGAAGCAGCACCGGCAGGCGAAGCCTCCGCTGCAGCTGCCAGCACCGGCGGCGACACCGTGGTAAAAATCGGCCAAGTATCGCCGATGACCGGTCCGATCGCCCACCTGGGTAAGGACAACGAGTTTGGCGCCAAGCTGGCCATTGAAGACCTGAACGCCGAAGGCGTTGAAATTGGCGGCAAGAAAGTTAAATTCGAACTGGTTTCCGAAGATGACCAGGCCGACCCGAAAATCGGTACCCAGGTTGCCCAGCGTCTGGTTGACGCCGGTGTTGTTGGCGTCGTTGGCCACCTGAACTCCGGTACCACCATCCCGGCTTCCAAGATCTACTCCGATGCCGGCCTGCCGCAGATCTCCCCGTCCGCTACCAACCCGGACTACACCAAGCAGGGCTACAAGACCACCTTCCGCGTTATCGCCAACGACGTACAACAGGGTAAAGCCCTGGGCGAATTCGCAGTTGACGGCCTGAAAGCCAAGAAAGTGGCCATCATCGATGACCGCACTGCTTACGGCCAGGGTCTGGCTGACGAGTTCGAAAAAGCCGTTAAAGGCAAGGGCTCCTCGGTTGTGAAGCGCGAATTCACCACCAACACCGCCACTGACTTCAACGCCATTCTGACTTCCATCAAGGCTTCCCAGCCGGACGTGATCTTCTACGGCGGCATGGATGCGCAAGCTGGCCCGCTGGCCAAACAGATGCAGCGTCTGGGTATCAAGGCCAAGCTGATGGGTGGTGACGGCTGGCAGACTCCGGAGTTCGTGAAGCTGGCAGGTGAGGCTTCCGAAGGCCAGTACGCATCCAGCTGCGGCGTACCGCGCGACAAGATGCCGGGCTTTGCTGCCTTCAACGACAAGTTCAAGGCCAAGTTCAACACCGAAGTACAGATCTACGCTCCGTACGAGTACGACGCAGTTCGTGTACTGGTTGACGCCATGAAACGTGCCGGCTCTACCGACCCGAAAACCTACCTGGCTGAAGTTGGCAAAACCAACTACACCGGCGTAACCGGCCAGATCGCCTTCGACGAGAAGGGTGATATCAAGAACGGCGCGGTAACCGTGTACCAGGTTAAAGGCGGCAAGTGGGAAGTGGTTTCCACCGTTGGTGGCCCGGCTGCTGCTGCAGCACCGGCTTCCGCAGCCAACTAAGTACTTGTTTGTTTCCCAAACGGCACCGCAAGGTGCCGTTTTTGTTTTTGTATCATCTTGCACATCCGTAATCGCCTCGCTACCATGTTGCAGTGCGATGTCGATTGTATCCTTTCGATATTCTCCCTTCTGGCAGACCCATCACCCACGGGTTGCCGCCAGATTCTGTAGTAGCGCGTGCCCCAACAGGGCACCCGACCTCTGACAAAGATCACCAGAAACCAATAATTGATGCTCCCACGCAGGAGCAGGGACCGGCTTTACCTATGAAAATCGCAAATTTTGCCCTGGCCGCCGTTATGGCTGCCACCCTCGCCGCTTGCGGCAACTCCCAGCAATCCACCAGCCAGGAAGCCAGCGCCGCGGCGCCGGCAACCGCCGGCAAAGTGGTACGCATCGGTTCGGCCAACCCGCTGACCGGCCCGTTCGCTCACTGGGGTCGTGATGCCGACAACGGCGTCAAACTGGCCGTGGATGAAGCCAATGCCGAAGGTCTGACCCTGGATGGTCAGAAAGTAAGCTTCGAAGTGATGTCCGAAGATGATCAGGCCGATCCGAAAGCCGCAACCCAGGTAGCGCAGCGCTTTGTCGATGGTGGCGTTGCCGCCGTGGTTGGTCATCTCACCTCCGGCGCCGCCATTCCGGCCTCCCGCATCTACAACGATGCCGGCATTCCGATGGTGGCCGGCTCGGTAACCAGCCCGAAATTCACTCAGCAGGGTTACAACAACACCTTCCGCATCATTGCCAACGATCTGCAGCAAGGTCAGGCGCTGGCCAAGTTCGCCGTGGGCGAGCTGAAGGTGAAAAACGTTGCCATCATCGATGACCGCACCACTTACGGCCAGGGCCTGGCCGACGACTTTGCCAAGGCAGTGGAAGCCGCCGGCGGCAAGGTCGTGAAGCGCGAATACACCACCAACACCGCCACCGATTTCATGGCCATCCTCACCTCGCTGAAAGGCGCCAAGCCTGAGCTGCTGTTCTACGGCGGCATGGATGCCCAGGCCGGCCCGCTGGTGAAGCAGATGCGCAAGCTGGGCATGACCACCCGCTTCATGGGCGCTGACGGCGTGAATACCGCCGAGTTTGCCAAGCTGGCCGGCACCGCCGCCGAAGGCGCTTATGCCTCCAGCGCCGGCGCCTCCAAGGAACTGATGCCGGGCTTTGCCGCCTTCAACGACAAGTACAAGGCCAAGTTTGGCAGCGAGATCCAGGCCTACGCACCGTACACCTACGATGCCGCCAAGGTACTGATCGACGCCATGAAGCGCGCCGGCTCGGCCGACCCGAAGAAATTCCTGGCCGAAGTGGGCAAAACCCAACTGCAGGGGGTGACCGGTCCGATCGCCTTCGAAAGCAATGGCGACGTGAAAAACGGCACCGTTACCCTGTACCAGCTGCAAGGCGGCACCTGGAAAGGTGTGATCCCTGCGGCCAACGTTGCCGCCTCTGCCGCACAGTAACCCTGTCTGGCAATAAAAAAGCGCCCCCGCGGGCGCTTTTTTTTGTTTTGTCGGCAATGCGGTCGCCTAATCTGGCAGATAGGGTTCGACATGGCGCATGGCGCGGATGAGGTAGTCCTCTTTCTCCCCCACCGGGGCGACATAATGCAGCGCCTCCTGCGCCGCTTCGCGCCCCACCAGACGAGCAATCGTCCAGACCGCCAGATACTGCGCGGCCAGACAGCCCCCCGCGGTGGCAACATTGCCATTGGCAAAGAACGGCTGATTCAACACCGTCACGCCAGCCTCCTGTACCCAGGGCTTGGAGGTCAGATCGGTACAGGCCGCCACCTCCGCCAGCAAGCCGAGTTTCGCCAGCACCAGCGTCCCCGAACACTGCGCGCCGAGTAGTTGCCGGGCGGGATCAAACTGCATTTGAGCCATCAGGGTGGCATCCGCAACCACCTGCCGCGTCTGCATGCCACTGCCGACCAGTACCGCATCCGCCTGGCTGGCCTCCTGCAGCGGGATGTGCGACTCCAGTACTACACCATTCATCGAACGTACGCGGGATGTCGGGCTGGCGATCGATACGCGCCAGTCCGGCTGCTTGATGCGATTCAGGATGCCAAGCGCAATCAGGGAATCGAGTTCGTTAAAGCCGTCAAAGGTGAGGATAGCGATGTGCATGAGTCGTCTTTCTGTGCCAATGAGGTTGCGACAACACAGCGTAGGCCGAATAATCAATACAATCAAAAAATTGTCATGGATACATTACGCTATGGCCCCGCCTCGCTACAAACAGTTGGTAGACACGTTGGCCGCAGAGATTCGCACAGGGCAGCTACCGCCGGGCACCCGGCTGCCGACACACCGCCAGCTGGCCACCAAACAGCGGATTGCCCTGGTGACCGCTACACGGGTCTATGCCGAGCTGGAGGCCATGGGACTGGTGAGCGGCGAGCCGGGGCGCGGCACCTTTGTGCGCAATACCTCGCTGCCGCCCGGTCTGGGCATCGATCAACAGGCGGCCATGGCCGGCATGGTGGATCTCAACTTCAACAACCCGTCACTACCGGGACAGAGCGCCTTGCTGCGCGATGCCCTGCGCCAGCTGGCCGCCTCCGGCGATCTGGAAGGGCTGCTGCGCTACCAGCCGCATGGCGGGCGTCCGCATGAGCGCGCCATCGTCGCCCGTCACCTGGCCAGCCGTGGCCTGAACGTGCCCGGAGAGCAAGTGTTGATCGTCAGCGGCGCCCAGCATGGCCTGGCGGTAACGGCCATGGCGCTGCTACGACCCGGCGATGTCATTGCGACCGATGCGCTGACCTATCCTGGCTTCAAAGTACTGGCACAGGCGCAACAGCTGGAACTGCTCCCTATCCCGGGCACCGCTAGTGGCCCCGATCTGGCAGCGCTGGCGCAGCTATGTGCCAGCCGCCGGGTGCGAGCCGTCTACAGCATGCCGACCATGCACAACCCGCTGGGTTGGGTAATGAGCACCGCGCAACGCCAGCAACTGGTGTCGATTGCCCGCCGCCACGAGCTGCTGATCATCGAGGATGCGGCGTACGCTTTTCTCGTGGAACAAGCGCCGCCACCGTTGGCCGCACTGGCGCCGGAGCGAACCGTGTATGTGTCCGGGCTATCCAAGAGCGTAGCCACCGGGCTGCGTGTCGGCTTTGTCGCCACGCCGGCGCAGTGGGTGGCCGCCATCGAACGCGCGATCCGGGCAACCACCTGGAACACCCCCGGGGTGATGACAGCCCTCGCCTGCGGCTGGCTCGACGATGGCACAGTCATGCGGCTGGAAGCAGAAAAGCGCCAGGATGCAAAAAGCCGCCAGTCCCTGGCACGCGACATCCTCGCCGGGCGGCCTTACATCAGCCATCCCGCATCCTATTTTCTTTGGTTACCGTTGGGTGAAGAGGTGCGTGCCGAGCAAGTGGTGGCGCGACTCGGCGAGCAGCATGTCTCGGTGTCGACGGCAGAACCTTTCGCCACCACCGCGCACGTGCCGCACGCGATCCGGCTGGCGCTTGGTTCCACGGCGCCTGACGTGCTGCAACAGGCATTGCAAAAAGTGAAACAGGCAATCGACTACTACACGTATTGAGCACGCCCCGGCACAGCAAGCACTACCGGCTGATGCGTCCAGACTTGGCCGTGCGTCAGATAGCACTAATCGCCGGCAATAAAAAAAGCGCCGATGGGCGCTTTTTCATATGAGCACACGCGGCAACATCACACCGTCGCATCGGCCATTTTTTCCCCCAGCCTCACCGGGCGGGCCGGCGCCCACTCGGCGTTGAACTGCACGGTTTGCTGCGGGAACAGCAACACTACGGTAGAACCCAGCAGGAAGCGCCCCATCTCTTCGCCCTTGCGCAACTGGATGGCACCATCGTCATAGCGCCACTCGCGGACATCGCCACTGCGCGGCGGGTTGACGACGCCATGCCACGCGGTCGCCATGCTGCCAACGATGGTGGCACCGACCAGCACCAGCACCATCGGGCCATGCGGGGTAGCGAATTCGCACACCACCCGCTCATTGCGGGCAAACAAGCCGGGTACACCGCGGGCGGTGGTCGGGTTGACCGAGAACAGCTCGCCCGGCACATAGATCATGCGCTTGAGGGTGCCATCACACGGCATGTGGATACGGTGGTAATCGCGTGGGCTGAGATAGATGGTGGCGAAATGGCCATTGGCAAACGCCGCCGCCAGCTGGCTATCGCCACCGACAAGTGCGGTAGTGGAATAGTGATGGCCCTTGGCCTGGAACAGCTGATCCTGCTTGATGGCACCAAACTGGCTGATAGCACCATCCACCGGACAGATGAACGGCACCGCCGCCAACGGACGCGCGCCCGGCTTCAAGGCACGGGTGAAGAACTCGTTGAACGAGGCATAGCTGGCCGGATCCGGGTTGGCCGCTTCCGCCATGTTGACGTTGTAACGCTGGATGAAACGGCGAATCAGCGCCGTAGTGGCACCGCCACCCTTGGCATTGGCAATGCTGCCGGCAAAGCGGGTCAACGCCTGTTTCGGCAACAAGTACTGCGGCAATACAGCCAAGCGGTCACGCACAATTCATCCCTCGTCAAAAGCAGCCGCGCATTATAGCGGCAGCTAGACTGCGGCGACCAGAAAACCATTTATCCGGCCAGCCAATACAAAACATATCGGGCAATTATTCAGGACAAGAAATAAACAGGGCCATGCAAAACATTACACAGCTGCCAGCAACGCTGGCACGCCGTAACAGCCGCTGGCTGTTGCCCGGCACACTCCACCCTTAATTTTTTTTCATGAAAAACAACAATAAGCGGTACTGGCGCGAGCAAAAACATCATGCCGCCAATAAGCCACGGTAAACGGCGATGCCATACTGCTGCGACAGCCATGCCCGGCTACGGCCATTCTAAAAACGTTTAACCGGACACCCGGTCACGGCGCACCTGTCCGCTGCGGCCAACGTTGGCACCCTCATGCCGACGCAGGCAATCGCCACAGCCGGTCAGCCCCGAATGCAACAAGCGGCATGCCCCAGCCGGAACATGCCGCTTGTTCACCCAAAAAATACCGCTCAGGCCGCCAGAATCACCCGGTTGCGCCCCAAATGCTTGGCCTCGTACAAGGCTGCATCGGCGCGGCGCAGCCAGTGATCGACGTCGCTATCGTCATGGTGTGCCATGGCCACACCGATACTGATGGTCAGCTGCACCGAGGCGCTGCCCTCGTTGATCAGCGCCGCCTCCACCCGCTGGCGCACCCGCTCCGCCACCTCCAGCGCCGTCTCGCACTCGCAGCGGCGCAGCAACAGCACGAATTCCTCACCTCCGAAACGACCGGCCAGATCGCTGCTACGCACTTCGCGCCGCAGCAGACCGGCCACCATGCGAATCGCCTTGTCGCCGGCCATATGGCCATGCCGGTCATTGATGTGCTTGAACAGATCGATGTCCAGCATCAGCAGTGCCGCCCTCTCGCCCCGCAGCCGGCTGTTGTGCCAGCACTCCGCCAGCGCCTGATTGGTACTCTGGCGATTGGCAAGACCCGTCAGGCCGTCGGTACGCGCCTGCTCCGCCAGTTCGGCATTGGCACGGCCCAGTTGCTCCAGCAGCAGGTTGTTGGTGCGGTGCCAGTGCAGGAACATCTGGTAACCGAACATGCCCATGAATACCGAAACAAAGGCAATCACCCAGAAAAACGCCCAGATCATCGCGGACAGCCGATCCGCCGCGAAGCTGAGCTTGGCAACCGACTGGCTGTGCATCTCGGCCTGCACGCTCTCGGTCCCCAGCCAGATAGTGGTCAGTGCGTAGATCAGCACGCCGATGATCAGCGCGCCCATCAGCTGCAGCACCAGCTTGCGCGACTCGGTAGGCTGAATCGACAGCAACTGTTGATGCGCCGCCAGCCAGACCTCCACCCGTGGCCAGGTCAGCGCCAGCAGCGGCGCCACCAGCAGGGCATTCTGCAAAAAGTTACCCAGCCACCAGCCTTGCCAGATGGCAAACAGCGCCACCTGGTCCACCCGGTTGGTGTAGCACCACACCAGCGCAGCAGCGGAGCTGAACATGCTGCCAACGAAGGCCATCTGCAGGAAAAATACCAGCGCACGCCAGGAAAACAGCGAGCACGGCATCGCAATGGCGCGGTATCCCAGCACCATCACCCCCAGCCCGATGGGGTTGCCGCAGGCAAACAGCAACGCCCAATACCACGGCATGCCGGCGTACAGCGCCAGGGTCAGCGTGGACAGGTAGGCCGGCAGCGCGCCCCAGCCCCAGCCAAAGCACAGCGCCCACCAGGTACAGATCAGCAGCGGCGGATACACGGTAACGTACAGCACCGCACCACCAAAAGGCACCTCCAGCCCGGACCAGGCATAGATCACCGATGCCAGCCCCAGCATGATGCTGAGCAGGGTGGACAGCAGCCAGGCAGTAAAAAACGCGCTCTTGTGCGTGGTCGTGCCGTTGCGCCACAAGCGTCGAAAGCTGACGCTGTGGTACGCGTCAGCCATCTTCATGGCGGCAGAATGCGGCAGATCGGCACACAGAGTCATGGCATGATTTCGAAATGGTGAGCGGATGCTGGCGGGAAACCCACCATGCAAATTGCAATCAATGGATTAACCCTATCAGTAAACCCTATCACTATTAAGTTAAAACGCGTCCAGTTTCAAAAAAAGTTTAATGTCATGACATGCCTCGCACAAAAAGCGGCTCTACACTTGACGACACGTTGGCCGCAGCCGGCCCCACACCCCACAGCACCCTACCGCCGGAGCGGCAACACCACATTGAGCAACCTCCGCGGCAACCGCGACGCGCCCACCACACCGGCGTCGGCGGCTGTCACGGCAAGACAAGAGAGATGCACACCATGACCACCCTGCAACGCTGCGGCTGGTGCGGCGACGACCCGCAATACATTGCCTATCACGACGAGGAATGGGGCCACCCGGTACACGATGATCGCAAGCTGTTCGAAATGCTGATTCTGGAAGGCGCCCAGGCCGGGCTGTCGTGGATCACCATCCTGCGCAAGCGTGACAACTACCGCCGGCTGTTCCACGGCTTCGACCCGGCCCAAGTGGCCGCCATGAGTGCGGACGACGTGGAACGGCTGCTGCTGGAACCGGGCATCGTGCGCAACCGGCTGAAGGTGAACAGCGCCATCCGCAACGCGCGCGTATTTGTGGCCATGCAGCAGCAGTACGGCAGCTTTGCCCGCTGGCTGTGGGGCCACGTCGATAGCCAGCCGGTGGTCAATCACTGGACCAGCCTGGCCGAGTGCCCGGCCAGCACGCCGCTATCGGACCGCATCAGCAAGGCGCTGAAACAGCATGGCATGAACTTTGTCGGCAGCACGGTGATCTACGCCTTCCTGCAAGCCACTGGCGTGGTCAACGACCATCTGCTGAGCTGTCCCAACCACCCGCAGCATCACGGCGCGCGCTAGCGCCTGCCGGCCCCGTGCTGGCCTGGTGCGCCCCATACACGCACCAAGGTTGGCCGCATACCCGCAAGCTGCGGCCAACCTTTCGCCCCCTGCCCGCCGGCTCAGGCCAGTTCCAGCAGATGCACGTCCAGCGCGCCGTTGTCGTCGGCCACTTCCTGGCCGAACTCCATGATGGTGTCGTCGTCCGGGTCGCTGTGCCAGTTCACGGTCACATAGTTGCCGGCTACCGCGGCGGCGTTCAGCCGTTCGAAGATGGCCAGGATCGCCTTGGTGCTGGCGCTGTTGAAGTAGGCCAGCTGCACGTCCACGGTGATGTGCACGTGATCGAGGCTCGCCAGATAACCATGCAGCGCATGCATGATCGGCTCGAAGAACACCGCCGCGTTTTCCGGGTAGCACTCGCCTTTCAGCGCCAGCCGATGGTTGGCGAAATCGAAGTTCACTTCCGGGCTGTAGCTGCTGGCAGCAAGAAAAATGTTTTGCATGATCAGATAGTGGCTTTCAGATAGAACATGGTGGTGGGGCTGTGCGGGCCGTGCTCGTCGACAAAGTCGAACTCCACCGGGCCGCTGGCATCGCGTGCCACGGTGAGGAAGCCCAGGCCGGCACCCTTGCTCTCGGCGTCGTTGTCGGCGCGCAGTTTCTGCTTGTACAGCTGCTTGATGTCGTCGTTGTTCATGCCCAACAGCGGCGCCAGCTTGTCGCGGATGCGGTGCGACTGGTTGCGGTCCACCGGGTTGGCGCACACCACGTAGAACTGCCCATGGCGTTCCCCCACCCACAGCGCACCGCGGCGGATCTCCTGGTCGTCGCTTTCCGAGGCGGTCAGGTGCTCGGCGGAGTAATGCACCACGTTCTGCGCCATCTCGATGAACACCGAGAACAGCTTGCGGCGCTGTACATTGCTGGCGTCGGTCTGATTCAGCCGCAGCCGCAGCGCGTCGGCCATGGCGGTGACGATGGCCTGCGAGAAATAGCCGGTGTAGAAGAAGACCACGCTCTCGTCGCGGGCCAGGTTCTGGAAACGGTAGAAAGCGTCCAGGCTCATGCGTGCTGCTCCGTAAAGTGCATGCCGAACAGACTGACGTCGTCGCGGCGGCTGTTTTCGCCCTGCCAGTGGTGGAAGGCATCCAGCAGTGCCTGCCGCTGCACCGCCATCGGCTTGTGGGCGTGTTTGAGAATCTGTTCCTTGAAGCGCTTCTTGCCGAAGCAGATGCGCTTGGGGCCGCCGATCTGGTCGATGATGCCGTCGGTGCTGATGTACAGCCGGCTGCCCGGCTTCAGCTTCACGCGGCGGTTGTCCCACTGGTAATCCAGCGGCGTGGATACATAGCCGACGCCCTTTTTGTTGCCGTCGATCACTGTCACCTCGTCGCCGCCCTTGGGCAGCACGAAGATCGGGGTCTTGGCGCCGGCGAAGGTCAGCGTGTGGCTGGCGTTGTCGTACCAGCAGAAGGCGCAGTCCATGCCGTCGTCGGAGCGCACCTCGATGTTCTCGCCCGGCTGGCGCTCGTCGTCGGACAGCTGGCCCAACGATTCCTTCACCTGCCGGTTGATGTGCGACAGCAACGCCGCCGGGTTGTGCAGATCGTAGGTGCCCAGCACCTGCTTCAGCGCCGAGGCCATGATCAGCGTCATGAACGCCCCCGGCACGCCGTGGCCGGTGCAGTCGATCACCGCCACGAAGAAACCGTCGTCGCGCTTCACAAAGTAGTAGTAGTCGCCACCCACCACATCGCGCGGCTCCCACGCCATGAAGTAGTCGTCCAGGCAGGCGGCCATGTCGCGGCGCGAGCTCTGCAGGAAGGATTGCTGGATCACCGACGCGTAGTTGATGCTGTCCATCATCTGCTGATGCTTCTGCGCCTGCTGGTCGGCCAGCGCCTGCACCAGCGACACCCCCAGCCCGACGCCGGCGTAGTCGCCATCCACCGTCACTAGAAAGCCATCGGACAACACCTTGTCACCGCGCGACAGCGCCAGGTAGGACAACTCGGTGAGCGGCAGGTGGTAGTCCACCACCAGCGGGTTGGCATCCATGAACGCGGTGCACGGCTTGCGGCCGAAGATCTCGCGGTGGAACGGCCGCGCCAGCATGCTCATGAAATGGTTGCGGTTAATGATGCCCAGCGGCGCACCGTCGCGCACCACCGGCAGGTTGGACAGCTCCGGCTGGCTGGTGAACAGCTCCAGCACCTGGTAATTGCTGCTCTCCGGCGTTACCACCGGCGGGCTTTGCAACAGATGACCGGCTACCTGGGTTACGGCAGACAGCGCGGCACGATCGCTATGCATGGTGAATTCCTGCGTCAACTAACAATGCCGGCAGTGTAGGCAGCCAGCATTACTGGCCAGTGACGAAAATTTGAAATCGCTGTTAAACAAAAACCATCAGAATCCAGCGTCATTAATAAACGCCTGCCCGGCAATAGCGGCCACCAGCGCTACAAAGCCGCTGCCGCTGCCCGCCGGCTGATTTATAGTCACGGCATGCCATTTGCCTGCCATCACCCCATGCGCCACTACGCCCTGCTGCCCCTGCTGCTTGCCATCTTGCCCGCCGCCCATGCGGCCAACTGTGGCGGACTACCCGCTCTGAACGCCCCCACTGCGCGCGGGCTGTGTGCCGGCATCGTCGCCGACGGCCTGCTCCAGCCACGCGGTATCGCCCTGCTGACAGACGGCAGCGTGCTGGTCAGCGAGATGGTGCGCTGGGATGCACCCGCCGGGCGGCTGCTGCGTTTTACCCTCCAGGGCGGCGGCTGGCAGCGGCAGACGCTGCTGCGCAAGCTGGATCGCCCACACAGCGTGGCGCAGCTGGCGGATGGCAGCATCCTGCTGGGCGAGGTTGGCCGCATCAGCCGCTTCACGCTGCACAACCCGGCGCAGCGCCAGACACTGGCCACCCTGCCCGCTCGCCAGCGCCACCCGCTGACCACCTTCACCCTCGCCGGCGACAGCCTGTACGTGAACGTCGGCAGCAGCAGCAATAACTGCGAGCAGGCCAGCGCCGCCCAGCGCCAGGCCGGGCAATGCCCGGAAACGGCGGGCGATGCCGCCGCCGGCGTGGTGCGCCGCTACCTCTGGACGGGCAGCGCGCTGCAGTACCAAGGCATCTACGCCCGCGGCCTGCGCAACAGCATGGCCATCGCCGTACACCCGTCCGGCAGCGTGCTGCAGGTGGAAAACAGCCGCGATGGCATCCACCTGCCGCTGGGGCTGGCCAATGACAACGAGCTGCCGCATGACGAGCTGAACCTGCTGCAGAACGGCCAGCACTACGGCTGGCCGTTCTGCTACGACAACGCCGTAACCGCGCCGGAATTTCCGGGCTACAACTGTCGGCAGAGCACCAAGCCCCTGCGCCTGCTGCCGGCACATGCCGCCCCGCTGGGGCTGAGCTGGTGGCAAGGCAGCCACGCCCCCGCTGCCTGGCGCGGCTGGCTGGTGATCGGCTACCACGGCTACCGCCAGCACGGCCAGCGCGTGGTGGCCATGCCCGCCGACACCCGCGGCCTGCCTCGCGGTGCCGCAGTCACCCTGCTCGGGCCGTGGCGCGGTCAGCACGGTCCGGCGGGGCCGGTGGAGATCAAGAGCGCCGCCGATGGCAGCCTGTGGCTGACTGACGACCGCAACGGCCAGCTGCTGCGACTGGCGGCGCAACCCTAAACACCGCGCCAAGGTTGGCCGCAAGCCCCCTTGCTGCTACACTCCCGCGCCTTAGTCCGTTTCTATAGCCAAGTCATTGTGAACAAAGCCAAATTCTCTAGCCTCAACCTGCCTGACGCTCTGGTGTCCAACCTCGATAGCCTGGGCTATCACAGCATGACCGCGATTCAGGCCGCCAGCCTGCCCGCCATCCTGGACAACCGTGACGTGATTGCGCAGGCCAAAACCGGCAGCGGCAAGACGGCGGCGTTCGGCTTGGGCTTGCTGACCAGCATCAACCCGCGCTGGTTTGCCATTCAGGCACTGGTGCTGTGCCCCACCCGCGAGCTGGCCGACCAGGTAGCGCAGGAAATCCGCCGCCTGGCGCGCAGCATCGACAATGTAAAAGTGATCACCCTGTGCGGCGGCACGCCGATGGCACCGCAACGCGCCTCGCTGGAGCACGGCGCGCACATCGTGGTCGGCACCCCGGGCCGGCTGCAGGATCACCTGTCGCGCGGCACGCTGGAGCTGGCCGGGGTCAAGACCCTGGTGCTGGACGAAGCCGACCGCATGGTGGACATGGGCTTCATCGAAGAGATCGTCGGCATCGTGCGCGCCTGCCCGCGCCAGCGCCAGACGCTGATGTTCAGCGCCACCTACCCGGACAACATCCGCAAGCTGGCCGAGCAGTTCATGAAAAACCCGCACATGGTGCAGGTGGAAGCGCTGCACGATGCCGGCCAGATCGAACAATGGTGGTACGAGATCGATCCGGATCACCGCCTGGACGTGGTGGCGCGCATCCTGCAAAGCGTGCGGCCAACCTCGGCACTGGCGTTCTGCAATACCAAGCAGCGCTGCAAGGAGCTGGTGGAAGCGCTGCAGCAGGCCGGCTACTCTGCCATCGCGCTGTATGGCGAACTGGAGCAGCGCGACCGCGACCAGGTGCTGGCCCGCTTCGCCAGCAAGAGCGCCACCGTGCTGGTGGCCACCGACGTGGCGGCGCGCGGCCTGGACATCAAGGAACTGGACCTGGTGATCAACGTCGACGTGGCGCACGACCCGGAAGTGCACATCCACCGTATCGGCCGTACCGGCCGTGGCGAAAAACACGGTCTGGCGCTGACGCTGGTCAGCCCGAGCGACGCCCGCCGCGCCTCGGCGATCGAGGAATACCAGAAGGCCGACCTGAACTGGGAAGAGCTGGACGACCTGAAACCGGCTCCGGGCGGTGCGCTGCTGCCGCCGATGGTGATGCTGGAAATCGCCGGCGGCAAACGTGACAAGCTGCGCCCGGGCGACATCCTCGGCGCACTGACCGGTGAAGGCGGCCTGAGCGGCCCGCAGGTGGGCAAGATCACCGTGTTCGAGTTCAACACCTTCGTGGCGCTGGACCGCCACATTGCCAGCCAGGCCTTCGACCGCCTGTCGCGTGGCAAGATCAAGGCCAAGCAGTACAAGATGCGCCTGCTGGACTGAGCCCACATCCGTCCGCGCTGCCGCGCCATCCTGCCCGGGTGCCGCGGCATTTTTATTGTCCCGGCCCCGACCATGCTGGCCGGCAAACATATCGAGGCATGCACCATGAGCATCTCGCTGGACAAGGCCCGCCGTGAGCAGGCCATCGAATCGCTGCAGCGCTACGGCGCCGAAAACTTCGACGAAGCGCTGGGGCGGCTGCAAAGCGAGGCGCTGCTGGACTTCCTGCTGGCCGAAATCGGCCCCGCCATCTACAACCAGGCGGTGCGCGACGTGCAGGAACGGCTGCAGCAACGGGTGATGGAAGTGGACATCGAGGTCCACGAGGAAGAATTTGGCTGGTGGCAGGCGCGGCGCAAGCGCTGACTGCACCCGCAACATCCCGCTTGGTGAGCCCGACCAAGCAGCAGCCCGGACAGCTTGACGGTGCGGGTGTCCGCTGCGCGGACAATGGTTTGGGTGCCGGTTCCGCCCGGCATACGGGCAGGGGCTTGTCGCGCCAAGCCCCTGGCATCCCAAACGCCCCCGGTGGTCCGCGCAACCTCGCCCCAAAGGTTGGCCGCAAGGCGGCGGCGATTCGCCGCTTGCTAACGTCAAACGGCTCAGATGGCACCTTAAAACCTTGCGGCCAACCTTTTTGCCGGCGCGGCCCAACGGGGATGGGTTACTACCCAAACCGGTCATAGGCCGTTACCAGCCAATTGTCGTGCAAACAAAAACAGCCTGACCGCAGCCAGGCTGTTTCGCGACGCAAGTACCGCTTACTTCTTGGCCAGCTTGGCAAACGCCGCCGCCATCGCGCCACCGCCCTGCTCCTGCGGCGCCTGCTGCCGCGGTTTGCCGCCATTACGCGGTTCACTGCGACCGGCACCGCTGCGGCTGCTGCTGCCCGGTTCGTCGTCCAGGCGCATGGTCAGCGCAATGCGCTTGCGTGGCACATCCACCTCCAGCACCTTCACCTTCACCACCTGGCCGGCCTTCACCACCGTGCGCGGGTCGTCGACGAACTTGTTGGCCAGCGCCGAGATATGCACCAGGCCGTCCTGATGCACGCCGATGTCGACGAAGGCGCCGAAGTTGGCCACGTTGGTCACCACGCCTTCCAGCACCATGCCCGGCAGCAGGTCCTTGATGTCCTCCACCCCGTCCTTGAAGGTGGCGGTGGTGAACTCCGGACGCGGGTCGCGGCCCGGCTTTTCCAGTTCCTTCAGGATGTCGATCACCGTCGGCAGGCCAAAGCGCTCGTCGGTGTACTCGCTCGGGCGCACGCTCTTGATGAAGCTGATGTCGCCGATGATGTCCTTCACCGCACGGCCGCTGTGGCCGACGATTTTTTCCACCACCGGATAGGCTTCCGGGTGCACCGAAGACGCATCCAGCGGGTTGTCGCCCCCCATGATGCGTAGGAAGCCGGCGGCCTGTTCGAAGGTCTTGTCGCCGAGGCGGCTCACTTTCAGCAGCTCGCGGCGGCTCTTGAACGCGCCGTTGGCGTCGCGGTGCGCCACGATGTTAGCCGCCAGCGTGCTGTTGAGGCCGGAGATGCGGGTAAGCAGCGGCACCGACGCCATATTGACGTCCACGCCCACCGCGTTGACGCAGTCTTCCACCACCGCGTCCAGGCTGCGCGCCAGCTGGCTCTGGTTGACGTCGTGCTGGTACTGGCCGACGCCGATGGATTTGGGGTCGATCTTCACCAGCTCGGCCAGTGGGTCCTGCAGGCGGCGGGCGATGGACACCGCACCGCGCAGACTCACGTCGAGATCGGGAAATTCCTTGGCCGCCAGCTCAGAGGCGGAATACACCGAGGCGCCGGCCTCGCTGACCACGATCTTGGTCATGCCCAGCTGTGGGAAGGCGCGGATCAGTTCCTGCGCCAACTTGTCGGTTTCGCGGCTGGCGGTGCCGTTGCCGATGGCGATCAGATCGACTTTGTGGCGGGTGCACAGCGCGGCCAGGGTGGCGATGGAGCGGTCCCAGTCGCGGCGCGGCTCGTGCGGGTAGATGGTACTGGTGTCCAGCAGCTTGCCGGTGTTGTCCACCACCGCCACCTTGACGCCGGTACGCAGCCCCGGGTCCAGGCCCAGGGTGGCGCGCGGCCCGCCCGGGGCGGCCAGCAACAGGTCTTTCAGGTTGGCCGCAAACACCTTGATCGCCTCGGCATCGGCGGCATCCTTGATGCGCGCCATCAGCTCCAGTTCCAGCGACAGGAAAATCTTGGCGCGCCAGCACAGGCGCACGCTGTCCAGCAGCCACTTGTCGGCGGCGCGACCGGCGTCCTTGACGCCAAACTGCGCGGCGATGGCTTCTTCGTAACTGGAACGCTGGGTGATGGGCGTGTCGTCCGGCTGGTATTTTAGCGCCACGCTGAGCACGCCTTCGTTACGGCCGCGTAGCAGCGCCAGCGCGCGATGCGACGGCGTGGTTTTCAGCGACTCGCGGTGGGCAAAGTAGTCGGCGAACTTGGCGCCTTCCTGCTCCTTGCCGGCAATCACGCTGGCGGCCAGTTCGGCTTCATTCCACAGTTTTTCGCGCAGGCGGCCCAGCAGCGCGGCGTCCTCGGCAAAGCGCTCGATCAGGATGGCGCGGGCGCCGTCCAGTGCCGCCTTGGTATCGGCCACGCCCTTGCCCTCGTCCACGAAGCCTGCGGCCAACGTTTCCGGCACTTGCGTCGGGTCGGCCAGCAGGCTGTCGGCCAGCGGCTCCAGCCCGGCCTCGCGCGCGATCTGCGCCTTGGTACGGCGCTTGGGCTTGTACGGCAGGTACAGGTCTTCCAGCGTGGTCTTGTTGTCGGCACCGTAGATGGCTGCCTCCAGCTGCGGCGTCAGCTTGTCCTGCTCGGCAATGCTTTTCAGGATGGTGGCGCGGCGGTCGTCCAGCTCGCGCAGGTAGCCCAGGCGCTCGCCGAGCATGCGCAGCTGGGTATCGTCCAGCCCGCCGGTGACTTCCTTGCGGTAGCGGGCGATAAAGGGAATGGTGGCGCCTTCGTCGATCAGGTCGATGGTGGCGGTGACTTGCGCTTCGCGAACGTTCAGCTCGGTAGCCAGACGGCTGGCAATACTCTTCAACATGCGGCGTGTTTCTGTACGAAAAAACGGAAGCCGCTACTGTAACGGCATACACCGGAAAAGCAAGCCGGGCAGGCGCGGAAAACAAAAAAGCCCGGCTATGCCGGGCCCTGCGCAAACACTGCCTCCGCTACACCGCCACCGGGCGCAGCAGCCAGGCCTGTGCCTCTTCCACCGTGTCGAAATACTCGGGGTGGCTGCGGGTGAGCAGGCCGGAGATATGCGCGGCCAGGTTGATCCACACATCGTTGCGCACGATGGCGAAGCGGCCGAAATCGTTCTCGTGCGCCCGCATGAAGCGCACTTCTTCCATGGCCATGTCCAGGGTGAAATCCTTCATGCCGGACAGATCCAGCAGCACATCCGGCTTGCCGTGCTCTTCGGCGCGCTTGAGCAGAGCCTGTTCCAGCAGCTTGAAATCGCCGAGGGTAAACTCGTTGAACAGTGCCACATCCAGGCCATATTCCTGTTCGCGGATGGAAATCATGTCGGGCTCCTTTCTGGATAACGGCAACCAGCCCCCTTGCGAGCGGTGCCAACGGTCATTCTCTTCTGAATTCTAGCGTCGGCTGGCCAGAATGCCGCTGAGAATAATCAAACCCATGGCGGCCAGTTCGCCGATGCTCAGCACATGCTGCCACACCAGCACACCAAACAACGCGGAAAATACCACCGTGAGATAAGACAGGTTGGCCACCAGCAGTTTGCGGCCAACCTTGTAGGCGCGGGTCATCGCCAGCTGCGCGATCATCGCCGTCACCCCCAGCCCCAGCACCCACGGCAGGTTGGCCGCGGTCAGCGGCTGCCAGTCCTGCCCCAGCATCAGCAGCAGGCCGCCCAGGGTGGAGATCAGCGCAAAGTAGAACACCGTGCGCCATTCCGCCTCGCCGGCCTGACCCAGCTCGCGCACATGCAGATAGGACCAGCCGGCGAGAAAGCCGGACGCCAGCCCGATGACGCCCGGCCACAGCCCCACGCCCAGCAGCGTGGGCTTTAGCAGCAGCGCCACGCCGGCAAAGCCCAGCACCATGGCCAACAGTGCCGGCGGTGCCAGTTTTTCGCGCAGCAAGAGCACCGACAGCAAGGCCAGGAACAGCGGCGAGGTGTAGTTGAGAGTAACGGCGGTGGACAGCGGCAGGTGGCTGATGCCGTAGAAGTAGCACAGCAGCGACACGTAACCCAGCAGCCCGCGCTGCAGGTGGCGCGTCAGCAGCGGCGTGGCGAACGACTGCCGCCGCAGCAAGGCATTGCCGCCCAGCAGCAGCACGGCAAAGGCGGTGCGCCAGAACACCAGCTCCACCGTCCCCAGCGTGGCGGAAGCCAGTTTGACGAACACGCCCATCAGGCCGAAGCTGCCGGCGGCCAGCAGCATCCACAGCGCACCGTTCATCGGCCACCCCGGATCGCCAGCAGCCCGCAGGCGACGATCAGCAGCATGCCGGTCAGCGCCGATGCCGCCAGCGCCTGCCCCTGCAGCAGCACCCCCAGCAAGGCGGAAAACACCACGGTGAGGTAGGACAGGCTGGACACCAGATACTTGCGCCCTTCCTTGTAGGCACGCGTCATCGCCAGCTGCCCCCACAACCCGAACAGCCCCACCGCCAGCAGCTGCAGCAGCGCCGGCAGATCCGGCAGCGAGAAGCCGCCACGCAGCAGCACCATCCCCAGGCCGAACAGCGATGCCAGCAGGAAGAACCAGAACACGATCACCGACGGCGCCTCGCCCAGCTCGCCCAGCTCGCGCACATGGAATACCGCCAGCCCGGCGCACAGGCCGGAGCCCAGCCCGATCAGCCCCGGCAGCCATTGCCCGGCGTCAAAACTGGGGCGCAGGATGAAGCTGATGCCGGCAAAGCCCAGCAGCAGCGCCAGCAGCACCGGCGGCGACAGCCGCTCGCCGCGCAACAGCACGAAGCACAGCGCGAACGACAGCGACGAGGTGTAGTTGAGCGTGACGGCGGTAGCCAGCGGCAGGTGCGCCAGCGCGTAGAACAGCATCGCCATCGACAGGTAGCCCATCAGGCTGCGTTTGACGTGGGCACCCAGATGCGGGGAGAACAGCTGTTCATGGCGGCGCAGCATCGGTGGCAGCAACACCAGCAGGCCGACAAAGGTGCGATAGAACAGTACTTCGAAGGAATCAAAACGGGTGCCAAGGTTGGCCGCAAAGAAGCTCATCAGCGCAAAGCACAGCGCGGCAATCACCATCCAGCCCGACCCCAGGCGGGCAAACCACTGCTGCATGCCTAAGCCTCCTTGCCGCCACGCACCACCGTCGCACCCAGGCACAGCGCGGCAAACGCCTTGCGGTAGCGGTGGAACTCGGAAGCGTTGGCGGCACAGTCGGCCCACAAGGCATTGCGCCCGTCCTGCTGCACCACGCGCAGATGATTGCGCACGATCCACAGGCTGTTCTGCACGTATTCGCCCTCGCGGTATTCCAGCACCAGGCGGCCGATATTGCGCTGCAGCTGCACCTTGCCGGCGACCTCGCGCTCGCCCTGCGGCTTGCGGTAGTTGTCAGCCAGCTTGGCCATCGGTTCCTTGCCGCGCAGGCGCTCGCGCCACAGCCGCACGCTGACGCCGCTGCGTTCGCGGTCTTCCACCTGCGGCGGCAGCACGCGAATGCCGCCCTGGCTATCCGGGCGCACCTTCCAGCCGGCCGGCAGATCGAAACTCACGCCCAACGCGGGGTTGCGGTACGGGGCCGCGGAGACAGTAGAGGCAAGCAACAGCAGGACGGGCAGCAGGCGGTAACAGCGCATGGGGGGGTGGCAGTCGGCAAGGGAACAGCGCGGGAAAGCCGCGCTGCGGGCGGCCGGCAACGCACCTGCGTGACAGCAGCGGCTCGGGTAGAACCGGGCAACACGGCAGGCAATGCCATCGGCAGCCTTATTGTTTTCGGGGTGGGCGCCACTTGCCAGGCAAACGGCGACTACCAATAACTACGGCGCGGAAATCCGCGCCGTAGTTATTGTGCCGCACAATACAGTGTCTTAGCCAGCCAGATGTTCGCCCATCAGCCGGCGATAGAACTCGTGGAAGTGCTGCATGCCGTCCTCGGTGGGCGACTGGTAGGGGCCGACTTCACTTTCACCACGCAGCCACAGCGCCTTGCGGCCCTCGTGCATGCGCTGGCAGATTTCATCGTCTTCCACCGCGGTTTCAAAGTAGGCGGCCTGCTCGGCCTCGATGAAGTCCGGCTCGAACCACAGGATGTCTTCCGGGTAGTAGAACTCGGTAATCACCGTGCACTGCTCCGGCCCCTTGGGGATCACCACGCTGACCACCAGCACATGCGGATACCACTCCACCATGATGTTAGGGTAGTAGGTCAACCAGATGGCGCCGTATTCCGGCTGCTGGTCGGCATAGCGCTTGATCACTTCTTCGTGCCACTTGCCGTACACCTTGCTGCCGGAGCGGGCCAGCTTGTTTTTCACGCCCACGGTCTGCACATGGTAGTGGTCGCCCCACTCCCATTTCAGGTCACCGCAATCGACGAAGTTACCCAGGCCCGGGTGGAACGGATCAACGTGATAGTCCTCGGAATACACCTCGATGAAGGTCTTCCAGTTGAAGCTGTATTCGGTGGTAAAGGACTTGTGATAGCCGTAGCCTTCGAACGTCATGTGCCGGGCCACGCCCAGCTTGGCCAGGTCGCGGCCAACGTCGCGGCGGGCATCGAACAGCAGACCGTTCCAGCTGGTGAGTTCGGTCTGGTTCAGGTTCAGGCACGGCGTTTCCGGGAAATGCGGCGCCCCCACCAGCTGGCCGGCATTGTCGTAGGTCCAGCCGTGCAGATTGCACACGATGTGGTTGCCATTGCCGCGCCCCTGGTAGATCAGGGCCTGGCGATGACGGCAGACGTTGGAGATCAGCTTGATGTCGCCGGCGACATTCTTGAGCATCTTGCCGTGGCCCATCCAATCCAGCGTCTGATAGTCGCCGGCGTTCGGCACCATCAGTTCGTGGCCATAGTATTGCGGGGCATCGGCAAACAGGGTCTTCTGCTCCAGCGCGTAGTAGGCCGGATCGAAGTAGGTATGAATGGGCAACTGCGCGGCAGAAGCCTGGAGCAACTGGGACGAAGCCAGATCAGACATTATTCCCACACCTCCGTGGAAGAAGATATAAGACCAGCCGAATCTCGCTCTTAACGAGTTTACGGAGAGCTATAAAAAGAAAAATCAATCGATAGTGCGGGTTAGACGCAGGCACCCCCGCGATCGAGGCCGGGATTTTGGGCCAAATCCCCCCCTGGGGCAAGCGTTTTTTGCCGCGATTTTTGTGCCAAGTCAACAGATTGCCACGGTAAATATGGTCAACCCCGCTGCTGGAAAATTTCGAGCGTAAAACCCGTTTGCTTTCATGGCCTTGTCTTAAGACGCCAGCACAATAAGCGCCAGAAACCAGCCTCCTCCGGCAACGGGAAAGCCCCTATGGTGCAATGCACCACAAACAGCGATAATGCCGCCTCCTGCAACGCTGACAGCCCGGTCTGGCATCGCGTGCGGCAATAACAACAACACGCAACCACGGCACAGACTCTTTGTTTCGCAGTCTTACCGCTTACGGATCCAACATGATCACCCACACTCTCGTCATCAACTGCGGCAGCTCGTCGCTGAAATTCGCGCTGATCAACCCGGCTGGCCAGCTCACCACCCTCACCGGCCTGGCGGAAAAACTCGGCCTGCCCGATGCCTGCATCAGCTTCAAGCAGGACGGCAGAAAAGTGATGCTCTCGCTGGCGCAAGGCAACCACAGCGGTGCCATGCGAGCGATCCTGAGCTACCTGAACGAGCGCGAACTGACCAGCAGCGTGACCGCTATTGGCCACCGCGTGGTGCATGGCGGCGAGACCTTCAAGCACTCCACCCTGATCGACGCCGGCGTGATCGCCGCCATCGAGGACTGCGCCCGTCTGGCGCCGCTGCACAACCCGGCGCACCTCTTGGGCATCCGCACCGCGCTGGAATGCTTCCCTGGCCTGCCGCAGGTGGCGGTGTTCGATACCGCCTTCCACCAGACCATGCCGCAGCACGCCTATCTGTACGCCGTGCCGATGGCGCTGTACCGCGAGCACGGCGTGCGCCGCTACGGCTTCCACGGCACCAGCCATCGCTTTGTCACCGCCGAAGCGGCCAACATGCTGGGCAAGCCGCTGGCCGATACCGCCTTTGTCAGCGCCCACCTCGGCAACGGCGCCTCAGTCGCCGCGGTGCTGGGCGGTAACAGCGTGGACACCAGCATGGGGCTGACCCCGCTGGAAGGGCTGGTGATGGGCACCCGCTCCGGCGATATCGACCCGGGCATCTTTGGCTATCTGGCCACCGCGCTGGACACCGATGTGCAGGGCGTCACCGATCTGCTGAACAAACAATCCGGCCTGCTGGGGCTGTCCGAGCTGTCCAGTGACTGCCGCGAGCTGGAAGACGCCGCCGCCGCCGGCCACACCGGCGCCATCATCGCGCTGGAAGTATTCGCCTACCGCCTGGCCAAGCAGATCGCCGCCATGACGGTAGCGCTGGGGCGCCTGGACGCGGTGCTGTTTACCGGCGGCATCGGCGAAAACTCGCCGCTGCTGCGCGGCAAGGTGATCAAGCTGCTGGGCTTCCTCGGCCTGACGCTGGACGCGGCGGCCAACGCCGCCGCCTGCCGCGGCGAGTCCGGCCGCATTACCCACGCCGACGGCACCGCCGCGCTGGTGGTCAACACCAATGAAGAACTGATGATCGCGCTGGATACCGCCGCCCTCACCGGCCAGCAAGGAGCCTGAGCCATGCGCACATTCCTGATTGCCCCGGTCGGCTTTGACGCCGGCTTGACCTCAGTCTCGCTGGGCCTGGTGCGCGCGCTGGAGCAGGACGGCCTGAAAGTGGGCTTCGTCAAGCCGGTCGCCCAGGGCGGCAACGGCGACGAGCCAGAGCGCTCCACCCACTTTGCCCGCGAGCTGTGCCACCTGAACGCACCGGCACCGATCAGCATGGAACGCGCCGAGCACCTGCTGAGCCAGGGCCAGCTCGACCAGCTGCTGGAAGAGGTGGTAAGCCTGTACCAGCAGGCCGCGGCCAACGTGGACGTGGTGATTGTGGAAGGTCTGGTGCAGGACCAGCAGCACGTGTTCACCACCTATATCAACAGCAAGCTGGCGCGCACCCTGCAGTGCGACGTGGTGCTGGTGAGCAGCGGCGGTGACATGCCCAGCCACGAGCTGGCGGAAAAGCTGGAAATCGCCATCCAGGCCTTCAATGGCGGCAGCGGCCACATCGCCGGCTACATCCTCAACCGCCTGCCGGCCGAGCAGCAGGCCAGAACGTTGGCCGCAGAAATCTCCGCCAGCAGCCGGCTGATCCAGACGCGACGCATTCCGTGCCTGGGTGGCATTCCGCTGGAGCCGGAGCTGATGGCGCCGCGCACGCTGGACGTGGCCAACTACCTGAAAGCACGCCTGCTGCACGCCGGCCAGCTGACCCGCCGCCGCGTGCTGAGCATGTCGGTGATGGCGCGCTCGGTGCCGCACATCGTGCACCTGCTCAAGCCCGGCGCGCTGATCATCGCCCCCGGCGACCGCGAAGACGTGATCCTGGCCACCGCCATGGCGGCGCTCAATGGCGTGCCGCTGGCCGGGCTGCTGCTGACCTGCGGCGCCGAGCCGGACCCGCGCGTGGCGCAGCTGTGCCACAAGGCGTTCACCAGCGGTCTGCCGGTGCTGTCGATCGACACCAACACGCTGGATACCACCACGCTGATCGCCGCGATGAACCGCCAGGTGCCGTCCGACGATCTGGAACGCATGGAGCGGGTGGTGGATTTTGTCGCCGAGCATCTGAACACCGCCACGCTGCAGCAACGCATCGGCGAAACCAGCGAAAAACGCCTGTCGCCGCCGGCGTTCCGCTACCAGCTGATGGAAAAGGCGCGCCGCGCCGCCAAGCGCATCGTGCTGCCGGAAGGCAACGAGCCGCGCACGGTGAAGGCCGCCGCTATCTGCCACGAAAAAGGTATCGCCCACTGCGTGCTGATCGGCGACCGCGACGAGATCACCCATGTGGCCGAGGCACAGGGCATCACCCTGCCGGCCAGCGTGGAGATCGTCGACCCCAACGAGGTGCGCGCCCATTACGTGGCGCCGATGGTGGCGCTGCGCAAGAGCAAGGGCCTGAACGCGCCGATGGCCGAGCAGCAGCTGGAGGACAACGTGGTGCTGGGCACCATGATGCTGGCGCTGAACGAGGTGGACGGGCTGGTATCCGGCGCGGTGCACACCACCGCCAACACCATCCGCCCGGCGCTGCAGCTGATCAAGACCGCGCCGGCCGCCAAACTGGTATCCAGCGTGTTCTTCATGCTGATGCCGGACCAGGTATTGGTGTACGGCGACTGCGCGGTGAACCCGGACCCGAGTGCGGAAGAGCTGGCCGACATCGCCATCCAGAGCGCGGACTCCGCCGCCGCCTTCGGCATCCCGCCGCGCGTGGCGATGATCTCCTACTCCACCGGCTCCTCCGGCAGCGGTGACGACGTGGAGAAGGTGCGCGAAGCCACCCGCATCGCGCGCACCAAGCGCCCGGGACTGCTGATCGACGGCCCGATGCAGTACGACGCCGCCAGCGTGGAAAGCGTTGGCCGTCAGAAGGCGCCGGACAGCCCGGTGGCCGGCCGCGCCAATGTGTTCGTGTTCCCGGACCTGAACACCGGCAACACCACCTACAAGGCGGTGCAGCGTTCCGCCGGCGTGGTGTCGGTGGGGCCGATGCTGCAGGGGCTGAAGAAGCCGGTGAACGACCTGTCGCGCGGCGCGCTGGTGGACGATATCGTCTACACCATAGCCCTTACCGCCATCCAGGCCGAACAACTGCCGGCGGAGTAAGGCCGTAGCCCGGATAAGCCGCAGCACATCCGGACGCTGAACGTGACAATGCCCCCGCCTGGCGGGGGCATTGTCTTTGCGGCCAACCTTGCGTGCGCTAACTGCTGCCGAGATCGAACTCCACCCCCGGCGTGGCTTCCGGCCGGTTGGCATGCTGTATCGCGCGACAGGCGGCCACCGCCTCGCTGCGCCGCGGCTCATCCAGCTTGTCCCACAAATCACTTACCGCCGCCGCCAGCAACTGCCCGCCCAGGCATTCACTGCTGGCATCCAGCACCTGCGCCAGCGCCTGCAACTGCAGCGCCTGATCGGCGCCCAGTGGCAGCTTTTGCAGCCGCACCGACGAGCTCTTCACATCGCAACAGGCCAGGCCGTGATCGCGGCGCGACAGCAGATCGCTTACCTGTTTGTCCAGCATCTGTCCCATGATTCATCTCCATCCCGGTTGTGTGTCCTCAGCATAGGTCAGTGGCGGCGGTTTTCCAGCCTGCACCGCTGGCGCGCAATCTTTGAAAACAATTGTAAGCAAGCAAAAAAAACCGTTGCCAGCCAGCCGCTTGTCGAATTCAAACAATTGTTTTAGCCTGTTGCTCGCTGCATAGACAGCAACAACAAAGCACGAGCCGCGCCCACCCAAGAGGCGCCGCCAACACGACAACGCGAGGAAACAACATGTCTCTCAACGCCATCACCGAGTGGTTCATTCCGGAGGCCATCCGCCAGGATGCCGAAGGCCTGATCCGCGCCCGCACCGTGGTCAGCGTCGGCCTGCTGGCCGGGCTGATCGCCCCGCTGTTCGCTATCTCCTACTTCAAGCTGCACCACCCGGCAATGGGCACCGGCATCGTGGTAGGCGGCATGGCCATGCTGCTGGGTGCGCTGCTGCTGAAACTCAGCGGTGCACTGCGCGTGGTGGCGCAGTTCATCGTGCTGGTGATGTACCTGATGGTGTGCTGGATGGTGTATGTGAACGGCGGCATCATGTCCACCAGCATCATGTGGTTCGCCTCGGTGCCGTTTGCCGCCATCTTCGTCAGCGGCCGCACCTCCGGCATCGCGTGGACACTGCTTACCTTCGTAATGATCGCGGTGATGTTCCTGCTGTCCGCGGCCGGTGACATTCCCCCCACACCCATCGCCCACGAAGAACTACCCATCCTGCAGGCCAAATCGCTGATCGGCCTCACCCTGGTGGTGCTGAGCCTGGCACTGTCCTACGACCGCGCCAAATCGCGCAGCTTCGCCAAGCTGGAGCAGGCGCGCGAAGCCGCCGAGCTCGCCACCCGCGCCATGAAGGAGATGATGGAACAGGTAACACGTTCCATCAGTGCCGCCTCCAGTGAAAGCCGCGATATCGCCGGCAGCACGCAGATGATTGCCCGCACCATGAGCGCACAGCGCAACCGCGCCGAGGACATGGTGGTGATCGCACAACAGATGGCGGTGGTCACCAGCCAGAACGCCGCGCAGTCGCACAGCGCCACCAGCATGGCGCACAACGCCGGCACCGCGGCCAACGATGGCGGCAGCGCCATGGATCAGGCGGTTGGCCAGCTGAACCAGGCCGGAGAAGTGATTGCCCACGCCGTGCAGCGCATGGAAGAGCTGGAACAGCGCAGCGCCGAGGTAAACGGCATCGTGCAGCTGATCCGCGACATTGCCGACCAGACCAATCTGCTGGCGCTGAACGCCGCCATCGAAGCGGCGCGCGCTGGCGAGATGGGCCGCGGCTTTGCCGTGGTGGCTGACGAAGTGCGCAAGCTGGCCGAGCGCACCCAGCACGCCACGCTGGATATCGAGCAGAAGATTGGCCTGATCGTCAGCGGCACCAACCAGGCGATAGACGCCATCCGCAACGGCAATGACCAGGTGCATGCCGGCCGCCAGCATGCGCTGGACGCGCAGCAACGCCTCTCCGGCATCATCCGCGACACCCATACGCTGGCGCAGTTGCTGCACGAAGTTTCCCAGGCCGAGGAAACGCAGAACCAGGGCTTTGCCCGCTTTGCCGGCGATATCAGCGCGGTGGGCGACTCCAGCCGTACCCTGTCCGGCGAGACCGAGACCATCGCCAGCGCCACCGAACGGCTGGACCGCTTGATGGCCGAGCTTGGCGACAGCGTGCAACAGTTTCGCCTGACGCCCGCCTGAGCAACCTGGCCGCAAAAAAAAACCGCCTGCCGGCACACCGGTCAGGCGGTTTTTTTTAAGGGTATCGCTCACGATCTCGCGAGCCAAGGCGAGACAAGGCGAAAACGGAGGAGGAAGCGGAATTGACATGAAGTCAATGCGCACCACTGAGTCGAAATCAACGCCGTATCGCCGACGCGCAGCAGATCGTGTACCACCTCTCAGGCGAAGGCCTGCTCCAGCACACTGGCCACCGCCGATTCGGCATGGTGGCCAATGGTACGCGCCTGCGGCACATGTTCGTACAGCCGCGGACTGGCATTGGCCATGCGGTGCGGGTGCCCCACCAGCTGCAGCATTTCCACGTCGTTCTGCGCATCGCCGAACGCCGCGCAGTGCTCGGCGGCGATACCCAGCCGTGCCAGCAGCAGCGACAGCGCGCTGCCCTTGCTCACCCCCGGCGCCATCACCTCCAGGTAGCAATCCTGCGAGTACACCAGCGCCAGCTGGCCCTCGAAGCGGTACAGGATGTCCTGCTCGATGGCCGCCAACTGCGCCGGCGCCGCGTAGTAGATGATCTTGGCCACATTACTGCCGTGGTAGTCCGCCAGGCTGGCCACCTGCTGCGATTTACCGGCATAGGCCTGCAGCGCACCGTGGTAACGGCAGGCCAGACGCTGCTCATCCAGGTACAGCGCGATTTCGGCTTCGCCGGCCAAGCCCGGCTGCACCAGCTTGTTCACCAGTGCCGGCGGCAGGTTGGCCGCATACAGCTCGCGGTCGTCGTGGGCATGCACACGGGCGCCGTTGGAGCTGATCACGCTGATCGGCAGATCACTGCCCGCCGCCAGAATGTCGCGCACATCGCGGTGGTGACGGCCGGTGGCGACGATCAGCTGGCAGCCGGCAGCGGCGGCGCGGCGCAGCGCCTGCCAGCTGCGGGCGTTAACGCGGGAGTCGGCATCCAGCAGGGTGCCGTCCAGATCGGTGGCAATGGCGCGGAACATGGCAATCTCCGATGAAGTGACTGCTCAATTGTGCACCTTCATGCACAAACGCGCAAACAATCGTGCAAAAACGTGTGCAATCTTGTCCAGAAAATTGACCTGCCGCGCCCGATGTTGCACGATTGCGCAAACTTCACCGGTCAATCACGCATGAACACCGATATCCGCCTGCCGCGCCCCGGCAACACCAGCCTGCCCAGCGACCGCCAGCTCTACATCCGCCAGCTGCTGCTGCAGGACGGCCGCGTACTGGCCACCGAACTGGCGCAGACGCTGGGGGTGTCGGAAGACTCCATCCGCCGCGACCTGCGCGAGCTGGCCGCCAGCGGCGTGTGCAAGCGCGTCTACGGCGGTGCCATCGCCATGACACCCAACACCGGCAGCTTCAGCGAGCGCAGCCACGAGAACGTGGCCAGCAAGGTAAGGTTGGCCGCCGCCGCGGTGCAGCTGCTGCAGGCGGGGCAATTCGTGTTTCTGGATTCCGGCACCACCAATCTGGAGATTGCCCGCGCGCTGCCGGACATGCCGCTGACAGTGGCCACCAATTCCATTCCCATTGCCGCCGCCCTGCTCGGCCGCCAGCAGTTCGACGTTACCCTGGTGGGCGGGCGCATGGATCACCGCATCGGCGGCACCATCGGCACCGCCGCCGCGCTGGAGGTGCAGGCGATGCGGCCGGACATCTGTTTTCTGGGCACCTGCTCGGTAGACATCGAGCTGGGCATCGGCACCACCATCGCCGAAGAGGCCGCCTTCAAGCGCCTGCTGGTGCGGCAGTGCAGTCAGATCGTGCTGGCGGTCACCAACCAGAAGCTGGGCACCGCCTCGCCGTTCGCGGTGACGCCGCTGAACGAAGTCAGCCGGCTGGTGATCGAGGCCGATGCCGAGCCGTACAAGGTGCAGCAGCTGCAGGGCAGCGGCGTACCGCTGCTGTTCGCCGCGCGCGGCTAGCGGCGTAAAAACAAAAACGGCGCCCAGCCTGTGCTGGAGCGCCGTTTTGCATGCGGCCAATGTTGGCCGCAAGAGCATGGCTTACACGCGTTCACCCCACAGGTCGTGCTCGCTGGCGTCGACGATGTCCACCTCGACGAAGTCGCCAACCTGCAGATCGGCAGCATCCTCCACGAACACCAGGCCGTCGATTTCCGGCGCATCGGCATAGCTGCGGCAGATGGCAGTACCCTCTTCGTCGATCTCGTCCACCAGTACGGTGTAGCGGCGACCGACGCGGGCAGCCAGGCGCGCGGCGGAGATTTCCGCCTGCACTTCCATGAAGCGCTCCTTGCGCGCCTCCTTGACGTCTTCCGGCACCGGGTCGGCCAGTTCGTTGGCGGCGGCGCCTTCCACCGGCGAATAGGTGAAACAGCCGACGCGGTCCAGCTGCGCTTCGCGAATGAAGGCCAGCAGCTCGTCGAAGTCTTCTTCGGTTTCGCCCGGGAAGCCGACAATGAAGGTGGAGCGGATCACCAGATCCGGGCAGATTTCGCGCCACTTCTTGATGCGGCCCAGCACGTTGTCGCTGTTGGCCGGACGCTTCATCAGCTTCAGGATCTTCTGGCTGGCGTGCTGGAACGGGATGTCCAGGTACGGCAGGATCTTGCCTTCCGCCATCAGCGGAATGATTTCGTCCACGCTCGGGTACGGGTAGACGTAGTGCAGACGCACCCAGATGCCGTGCTTGCCCAGCTCTTCGCACAGTTCCAGCAGGCGGGTCTTGATCGGACGGCCGTTGTGGAAGCCCAGCTTGTATTTCACGTCCACACCGTAGGCGGAAGTGTCCTGCGAGATGATCAGCAGTTCCTTCACCCCGGCCTTGGCCAGGTTGGCCGCCTCGGCCAGCACGCTGTCGATGGCGCGGCTGTCCAGGTCGCCGCGCATGGACGGGATGATGCAGAAGGTGCAGCGGTGGTTACAGCCTTCGGAAATCTTCACGTAGGCGTAGTGCTTGGGCGTCAGGCGCACGCCGATGTCCGGCACCAGGTCGACGAACGGATCATGCGGCTTGGGCAGGTGGGTGTGCACGTGGGTCATCACCTCGTCGGTGGCGTGCGGGCCGGTGATGGCCAGCACCGACGGGTGCGCGTCCTTCACCACGTCGCCCTTGGCGCCCAGACAGCCGGTGACGATCACCTTGCCGTTTTCGTTCAGTGCCTCGCCGATGGCGTCCAGCGATTCCTGCACCGCGGCATCGATAAAGCCACAGGTGTTGACCACCACCAGGTCGGCACCATCGTATGTACCGGAAATTTCATAACCCTCAGCACGCAGGCGGGTGAGGATCTGCTCGGAATCGGAAGCGGCCTTAGGACAGCCCAGCGATACAAAGCCTACTTTTGGAGCAACATGCGACATGTAAGTGCCAACCCTGGAAGTTCAAAAATACAGAAAGCCGGACTCTGGCAAGCAGGGTCCGGCTGTTCTAAAGCGTTGCGGATTATAGGAAAAACCGCGCCAGAAAAAAACTGGCTAGTGCTTATTTTTTATCGTCGTCCTGGCTCGGCGGGTACGCCGGGAAGCCAAAACCGGTAAACATGGTACGCGCCTGCTCCTGCATGCGGTTCTGCATGTCGAGGAACATATTGGTGCTCTGGTCCAGGTAGCTGGTCATCATGTTCTGCATCGCCGGCCCCTGGAAATTAAGGAAGTCGGACCACAGCTTGGCGCCCAGCATCGGGTTGTCACCGTACATGGTCTTGGCCTGTTCCTGCATCCGTTGCTGCAGCTGCGCAAACATCTGCAGGTTTTTCTCCAGGAACGGCCCCATCATGCCCTGCATCGCCTGGCCGTAGTAGCGGATGAACTGGGTCAGCACTTCGTAGCTGAACATCGGCGAGCCACCGCTCTCCTCTTCCAGAATGATCTGCAGCAGCACACTGCGGGTGATGTCATCGTGGCTCTTGGCGTCTACCACCTGAATATCCACGTTATCCAGCACCAGCTGCTTTACATCCCCCAGGGTGATGTAGGAACTGGTAGCCGTATCGTACAGACGACGGTTCGGATACTTCTTGATGACCCGCTTCTCAACACTCATGTATCACTCCCAGCACTATCGTTTTGTTGTGTGCCGCCACATTACCATATTTGCAACACACTAGAGTAAAACTCCTAGGCGCTGATGTTGCACTGCGCTAAGATCGCCCCGTCATTGTGCAACGCACAATTCAGACCGTGAATATTGTGCGATGCCGCAGCAATAAAAACAACGTCTGCTGTGCAGTGACAGCCATACCAACATCAACTGCGAGTGAGGGTTTGAGATGATGACTACCAATGAGCAACTGAACAAACTGTCTTTTGGTGCACTGGATTTTGCGTTCCGCATGGCACAAATTTCCCTGGACAGCACCGAGAAATTTGCCAAGCTGAGCCTGGAGCTGTCCAAGCAATCGCTGGAAGACAATGTCAAGCTGGCCCGTGAATTGGGCGACGTGAAAGAGCCGCAGCAAGCCGTGAGCAGCCTGAACCAACTGGCTGCCCGCAACCTGGAACAAGCGGTAGCCAACTCCCGCAACGTTTACGACATCGTGTCGCAAACCCAGGCCGAACTGGGCAAGCTGGCCGAAGATAACTTCAACGAGCTGAACAAAAGCGTGATCGGCAATCTGGAAGCACTGACCAAGAACGCTCCGGCCGGCTCCGAAACGCTGGTAAACACCCTGAAGTCGGGCCTGGCTGCCAGCACTGCTGCGCTGCACACCCTGACCAAGGCTGGTCAGCAAGTAGCCGAATTCGCCGACAGCAGCGTAAAAGCCGCCACCAGCGCCACCGCCGATGCGGTGAAAAGCGCTGCCAAGCGCACCGCTGGCTAAGCCGCCGCGGGCATGACCAGGGCCGTCAACGACGGCCCTTTTGTTTTGCCAGTACAAAAAGAAAGGCCATCTTGCGATGGCCTTTCTTTTTGCAGCCTTGCGGCCAACCTAAAGGTTGGCCGCACGCCTTATACCGACAGATACGACGACTGTTTCAAGCCGCGGCAGAATTCGGCAAAGTAGACCGAACGCTCCTCACTGTTCAGCCCGGCCATACGTGCCTTGCCTTCGTAGCGGTTGAGAATTTCTTCCGGCGACAGGTGCACATAGCGCAGCATGTCCTCGATGGTGTCGTGCTCTTCCACCCCTTCGAAGCTCACCTTGCCGCCGTCGCGTACGTACACGTTTACCGAATCGGTATCGCCGAACAGATTGTGCATGTCACCCAGGATTTCCTGGTAGGCGCCCACCATGAATACCGCGATCAGGTATTCCTCGCCCGGCTCCACCGCATGCACCGGCATGCTGGATTCGATGCTCTGCTGGTCGACATAATGCTTTACCTTGCCATCGGAATCGCAGGTCAGATCCTGCAACACCGCGCGGCGGGTAGGCTGCTCGTCCAGACGGTGCAGCGGCATGATCGGCAGCACCTGGTCGATGGCCCAGGTATCCGGCAGGCTCTGGAATACCGAGAAGTTGCAGAAGTACTTGTCGGCCAGCTTGTCGGTCAGCTCGTCGTACACCTGACGCTGCGAGCGCTGGCTGGCGGTCAGTTGCGCCTGCAGGCGGCGGCACAGGGCCGCATGCACCTGCTCGGCCAGCGCCTTTTCCTTCAGCGTGATGCGGCCTTCGGCATACATATCCGACACTTCCGAGCTCAGGTGGCTGGCACGGTAGTAGGTCTCGGTCACCATTTCGGCATCGGTCAGGCTCATCAGCTCGAACAGCTTGCGCACCGGCTTGGGCAGCGCCTGCACATCGGCCACCTGCGGCACGCTGTCCGGCAGCCGTTCCACGTCGGTGACGTTCATCAGCAGCACGGCATGGTGTGCCGTCATGGCGCGGCCGGACTCGGAGAACACGCGCGGATGCGGAATGTCGTTTTCGTCGCAGAACTCGGACAACATCGACACGATCACATTGGCGTACTCGTCCATGTCGTAGTTGATGGAGCTGGCATTGCGCGAGTGGGTGCCGTCGTAGTCCACTCCCAGACCGCCGCCGACATCGACGTGGTCCACCGGCAGGCCCAGCGCGCGCAGTTCGCCGAAGTAGCGGATCGCCTCGCGGAAGCCGGCACGGTAGTCAGCGATGTTGGCGATCTGCGAGCCCATGTGGAAGTGCATCAGGCGCACATTGTCGCCGTGGCCGGCACTCACCAGCTTGTCCACCGCGGAAATCAGCTGCGCCGCGGACAGGCCGAACTTGCCTTTTTCACCACCGGTATCCGCCCACTTGCTGGACGCCAGCGACGACAGGCGCACGCGCAAGCCAATATTGGCCTTCACACCCAGCTTGGCACTTTCCTGGATCAGCAAATCGACTTCGGATTCTTTCTCGATCACCACGAACACTTCGTGGCCCAGGCGTTGGCCCATCAGTGCCAGGCGGATGAAATCGCGGTCCTTGTAGCCGTTGCAGACGATGGTGCCGCCCTTGGGCGACAGCGCCAGCACCGCCATCAGCTCCGGCTTAGAGCCGGCTTCCAGGCCGATGGACACGTCCTGGGTGGCGATGATGCTCTTCACCACTGCTTCTTGCTGATTGACCTTGATCGGGTAGATGGCGGTATAGCGGTTGCCGTAGTTCTGGCTGGCAATCGCGTTGTCGAAGGCGCGGCACAGCCGGGTGACGCGGTCTTGCAGGATGTCGGGAAAGCGCACCAGCAAGGGCATGTCCAGCCCTTTGTCGGCCAGGGTATGCGCTAGCTCGTGCAGATCGATCTCGCGCTGGTGATGCGCATTGGGACGCACCTTCACGCAGCCGTTTTCGCCGACATTGAAATAGCCAGCACCCCAATGCCGGATGCCATACAGGCTCCGGCTATCCGCCACAGTCCAAGCCATGAAAGGATTTCCTAATTATTCAGAAATGGAAAACTGCTCCTTAGTGCGCGGCTTTCGGGCTAAGAAAGCTTCATGTGGGCCTGGGATGTCGGAGCGCGCAATAAAACGGCGGTTGCCGCAAAAAACGAGCGCGGATTTTAGCAATCTCACGCCCCTTGACAAGCATAATTTTGCCGTGTCCATTTTAATGAACAAGCATGCGACCAACCCTTGGCCGCATACCACACCCTACACCGTGTACATGACTGTTTTTTAAAAGATTGCAGCAATGCGGCGATCGTAAAAAACCGGGCTGGCTCGTGCATGATTTTCGACACCAGCCCGCCGCGGGCTACAGGTAATCCTGCAGGCGATACCAACCCATGCCCAGCACCAGCGCCGGCGTGCGCAACAGCTTGCCACCCGGGAAAGCCCGGTGCCGCAAACGCTCGAACAGCGCCAGCCGGCTGTCGTCACCGGCAATAGCCTCGGCGATCACCTTGCCGGCCAGCCCGGTCACGGCCACACCATGACCGGAGAAGCCCTGTGCATAGTAGACGTTGGCCGCAAGCCGACCAAAGTCCGGCGCACGATTCATGGTGATATCGCAGAAACCGCCCCAGGCGTACTCCACGTCGACATCCGCCAGCTGCGGGAACACGCGCAACATGTCCTTGCGCATCACCGCCGCCAGATCCGCCGGCTCGCGACCGGAATAGCTGACCTTGCCGCCAAACAGCATGCGGTGGTCACCGGACAGCCGGTAGTAGTCCAGCACGAAATTGGTGTCGCACACCGCCATATTGTTGGCGATCAGCTCGCGGGCACGCGCCTCACCCAGCGGCTCGGTGGCGATCACATAGGTACCCACCGGCATGATGCGGTTTTCCAGCTTGCCGGACAGTGCCCCCACGTAGGCATTGCAGGCCAGCACCAGCTGCCGGCAACGCACGCTACCGGCGTCGGTTTTAACCAGCGGCGCCGCTCCTTCTTCATAGCTCACTACCGGCGTTTGCTCGTAAATGCTTACCCCGGCATGGCGCGCCGCCTGCGCCAGTCCCAGCAGGTAGTTCAGCGGATGGATATGCCCGGCCAGCGGGTCGAACAGCCCACCCTGGTAACGATCGGACGCCAGCAATGCGGCCAACTGTTCGCGATCCCACAGCTGGTAATGCTCGTAACCATAGAAGTCTTGCGCTTCGCGCTGCCAGCTCACCAGATCCTGAAAGTGCGACGGCTTGACCGCCGCCGTGCAGTAGCCGCGCGTCCAGTCGCACTCAATGTCATGCTGCTGCACCCGCTGCTCGATGATTTCCACCGCTTCCAGCGACATGCGCCACATCTGGCGGGCACCGGCATCGCCAAGTTGGCCGCGCAGGGTATCCATATCGCAGGCGAAGCCGGCAATCACTTGCCCGCCATTGCGCCCGGAGGCACCAAAACCGATGCGCGACGCCTCCAGCAACACCACTTGCAACCCCTGCTCCGCCAGATTCAGCGCGGTCGTCACCCCGGCAAGGCCACCGCCCACCACGCAGACATCACACTCGACCGTGCCTTGCAGCGCCTCCCCAGGCTCCCAGGGAACCGCAGTGGCGACGTAATAGGACGGGGCATGTGGCTGACGAGCGCAGTTGAGCATAAATACCTCTGGTTGATGTAAGGAAACAGGAATCAGGGAAACGCGATACTGGGCAACAAGATAGACACCTCATGACAGCGGGCTGTCGAACAGGCATGAAAAACGGCGAAGCCCTGCAAGGGCCTCGCCGTGGGAACAACAGCAGATTCAGCTGGCGACCGGAACCGGTTCCGCCTCACGCATGGCGGCAGCAATCGCCTGCTCGCGCTTGCGCTGGGCATTGAGCATCAGGTAATTGGCGACCAGCACGATCACCCCCACCACCAGTACGGTAATCGCCGCCAAGGCGTTGATTTCCGGGTTCAGCCCCAGACGCACCTTGGAGAAGATCACCTGCGGCAGCGTGGTGGAGCCCGGGCCGGACAGGAAGGCGGTGGTCACCAGATCGTCCAGCGACAAGGTAATCGACAGCAGGAAGCCGGACGCAATCGCCTGCGACACCAGCGGCAGCGTGATGACGAAGAAGATCTTCAGCGGGCGGGCACCCAGATCCATGGCGGCATCTTCCAGGTTCTTGTCGATTTCCAGCAGCCGCGAGCGCACCACCACCGACACGTAGGCCATGCACAGCGTGGTATGGCCTACCCAGATGGTGAAGAAACCGCGCTCGGACGGCACACCGATGAACTGCTCCAGCGAGATGAACAGCAGCAGCATGGACAGACCGGTAATCACCTCCGGCATCACCATCGGTGCGGTCATCATGCCGGCAAACAGCGTACTGCCGGTATAGCGCTTGAAGCGGGCCAGCACGAAACCGGCAACGGTACCCAGCATGACCGCAGCGGTAGCACTGGCCAGCGCGATCTCGATCGACAGCTTCACTGCGCTGATGATCTGCTCGTTCTGGAACAGCGAGCCATACCATTTGACCGAGAAGCCACCCCACACCGTCACCAGCTTGGAGTCGTTAAAGGAGTACACGATCAGACTGATGATGGGGATATACAGAAACAGGAAGCCCACCACCAGCACGCCCTTGAGGAACGGGGACAGTTTGTTGCCGTTATACATTGCCCTTGCCCTCCAGCTCACGGGTTTCGAAGCGATGCAGCAGCGCGATCGGCACGATCAGCAGCAGCACCATGATGATGGCCACGGAGGCCGCCATCGGCCAGTTGTTGTTGTCGAAGAACTCGTTCCACAGCACCTTGCCGATCATCAGCGTATCGGTACCACCCACCAGTTCCGGGATCACGAACTCGCCCACCGCCGGAATGAACACCATCATCGAACCGGCGATGATTCCGTTCTTGGATAGCGGCAGGGTGATCGCGCAGAACGCCTTGATCGGCCCGGCCCCCAGGTCGGCCGCGGCCTCCAGCAGGCGAACATCCATTTTCACCAGGTGCGAATACAGCGGCAGGATCATGAACGGCAGGTAGGCATACAGCATCACCAGGTACAGTGAGAAGTCGGTGTGGAACATGTGCAGCGGCTCACTGATCACCCCCAACGACAGCAGGAAGTTGTTGATCAGGCCGTTTTCGTTCAGCAGCCCCATCCAGGCATACACCCGCAGCAGGAAGGAGGTCCAGAACGGCAGCATCACCAGCATCAGCAGGATATTGCGCCGCGCCGGGTCGGTGCGGGCAATGGCATAGGCGATGGGATAACCCAGCAACAGGCACATCACGGTGGTGAAGAACGCCACCTTCAGCGACGACAGGTAGGTGGCCGCGTACAGCTCATCGGTGAAGATGAAGCTGAAGTTGCCGAAGTACAGCGACAGGCCGCGAATCACCCCCTCCTCTTCCTGCAGCAGGCTGGTGAAGGGTGGAATCGCCAGCGCCTGTTCGGCAAAGCTGATCTTCAGCACAATGAAGAACGGCACCAGGAAGAACAGCAGCATCCAGGTGTAGGGAATGGAAATGACCGCAGTCTTCCCCAACCTGAATTTGGCTTTCATTTTCAGCAGGCTCATGACCGTCTCCTTAGCGCGTCAGCACTACCGGCATATCCGGGCGCCAGCTGACATACACCGGCTCGCCCCAAGTCGGCGCCTTGACGTCGTTCTCGTGCCAATGGTTGGCCGACACCATGGATTTCACCACTTTGCCGCTACCCAGCTTGACGTGATAGATGGAGAAGCTGCCCAGGTAGGCAATGTCGTCCACCACACCGCGCGCGGTGTTCGGGCCGGCTGGCGGCGGCACCACATGCACATGCACGTCTTCCGGACGCACGCTGGCCCATACCTGCATACCTTTCGGGCCGGTAATGCCGTGATCGATCATCACGCGGCCGCCCAGATCCGACGACTCGATCTCCACGCGGTCCGGCTCGTCCACCACCACCGGGCCGGCGAACATATTGGTGTCGCCGATGAATTCGGCAGTGAAGCGACAGTTGGGGTAGTCGTAGATCTCGGCCGGGGTACCGATCTGCAGCAGCTGACCTTCGGACATGATGCCGATACGGGTCGCCATGGTCATGGCTTCTTCCTGGTCGTGGGTCACCATGATGCAGGTCACCCCCACTTTTTCCAGCGTGGCCACCAGTTCCAGCTGAGTCTGCTGGCGCAGTTTCTTGTCCAGTGCACCCAGCGGCTCGTCCAGCAGCAGCAGTTTCGGGCGTTTGGCCAGGCTACGGGCCAGCGCCACGCGCTGTTGCTGACCGCCGGACAGTTGATACGGCTTGCGCGAGCCGTACTTGCGCAGCTGCACCAGGTCGAGCATCTCCGTCACGCGGGCGTCGATTTCGCCCTTGGGCAGCTTGTCCTGCTTCAGGCCGAAGGCGATATTTTCCGCCACGCTCATGTGCGGAAACAGCGCGTAGCTCTGGAACATCATGTTGATCGGACGCTCGTACGGCGCCAGACCGGTGATGTCCTCGCCATCCAGAATGATCTTGCCGGAGGTTGGCCGCTCCATCCCCGCCAGCATGCGCAGCAGGGTGGACTTACCGCAGCCGGAGCTGCCCAGCAGGGCAAAAATCTCGTTTTTGCGGATATCCAGATCGACGCCGTCCACCGCGGCAGTCTCACCGAACCTTTTCACCACATTGCTGATGCGCAGATAGGGCGTCTCAGTTTGAGAAACAGCAGACTGTTTACCAGTTTCCACCATGATATTTCTTCCCGAATGGAGGCTGCTAAGGCCTCCGGTAATTTTCAAACAGCTGTATAAGCGACCAATTTCAACCCTACCCTGCGAGGCAAGTAGCAGGCAAGACACCAGCGGGCAGGTGAACACCGAACGCGGGGCAAACTTTCCGTGCAGAAAGCGCAAAAACCGGGTCTATCGTGCAGGGCGCAGCATACTAGCACCGACTGGCCATTGCTTCCGACGGCTTGGCAACCATGCCTGCTGGTTGGCACCCTATTCCGGCACGCGCAACTTCAGGCTACTCCACGTTTAATAAAATTGACAAGTTCGACGTAAGAAAATTAACAGCGCCGGTTTTTCGCAGCGCAACAGGCACTTACACGCTGCGGCGCAACAAAATAGCCACCTTGAACGGCAGAATTGCCAGTGGCGTTTAATTACTCAAACACGGGCACGGCGCGCACCAGAGTGGTGCCGACAGCGGCAGCCTCGATAAACAGCACGCTACCCTCCTGTTTTTTGGCGGATTTTTTGGCCGAGGTGGCGGCCGATGCCACTTGATAGTGCGAGGTATAGCAACCGGGCTGCACCGGCAGCACGCCAATGGAAACACTGGTCAGCGGAAAGAAGCGCAAACGGCCGTCACGATCGGCCATTTCAAAGCCCCCCGCCGCCCGGTCTGCCGCCAGGAACAGCGTCGGCACCGACAAATCGAACTGCAGCAGCACCTGCCGCAGCCGCTGCTGCCAGTTGCAACTTTGCAACAGCACCACAAAATCATCGCCGCCGATGTGGCCGACAAAATCCAGCAGCGGGTCCACCGCCGCCTCCAGAATCGCCCCCAGCAAGCGGATCATGTCATCGCCGGCACCGTAGCCGTAGTGATCGTTAAACGGTTTGAAATGATCCAGATCGACATAGGCCACCACGAAAGGTTGGCCGCCAGCCAGCAGACGCGCCACCTCGTCGCTGATCGGCACATTGCCGGGCAAACCGGTAAGCGGATTGGCGTAACGCGCGGCGGCCAGCTGCATCTCGCTGATCACCCGCATCAGCTCGTGGCCGGTACCCATGCCCAGGTAGGCGGCGTCTTCCACAATGATGAAGCCATTGACCAGATGCCGGCGGTCGGCTGCCGCCAGCGCGGACAGGGTCTGGATATCGGTATCCGCCGCCACCACCAGCGGCGACATGTCGGCCAGCGCCAGGCACGGCTTCTTGGCCAGCAATTCGCGGTTGAACGGTTTGGCAAACGTTTCCAGCACCCGGTGGCGCGACAACAGCGCCAGCGGACGTTGGCCGCGCAGCACCGGCACCGCAAACAGCGCCGGATTATCGGCAAACAGCCGATAGGCCTCGTCGCAACGCGATTGATCCGTCAAAAACGGCATGTCCAGCAACAGCTCGCGCGCCACCGGTAACTGGCGGCCAACCTTGCCGGCCGCTGGCACCGGCAGCAGGTAGTTGCCATGCCGTGGCGGCTGCGCCACCGGCCGCGCCACCAGATAGCCCTGCCCCATCACCACCCCCAGCTCGCGCAGCACCGCCAGTTCCTCTGGCAGCTCGATGCCCTCCGCCACCAGCACCGCGCCGGCCGCGCGCGCCATGTCCACCAGCGAACGGACAAACTGCAGCTTGAGCGCGTCCTGATGGATCTGCTGCACGAAATACTTGTCCAGCTTGACCAGATCCGGCCGCAACTCAGACCACAGCCGCAGATTGGAAAAGCCCTCGCCCAGATCGTCCAGCGCCAACCGCAAACCGCCCGCCCGCAGCGCCGCGGCCACCCGGCACAGCGCGCGATAGCCGGCATGTGGGCGGGTTTCGGTCAGCTCCAGCACCACCCGTGCCGGCGCCACCCCCGCTGCGGCCAACATGGCCAGCAGCTCGGCCGCCGGCAGATGCTCGCCCAGCAGCGTGTCCGGAATCACATTGACGAACAGCGTGCCCGGCAACTGCTGACGGGCAAACTCCCGCAGCACGGCGCCGATGCACACCCGGTCCAGCTGGGCCAGCACACCGCACTGCGCCGCCTGCTCGAACAGCGCCACCGGCGAATACAGCAGCGAATCCGACGGCCCGCGCACCAGCGCCTCGTAGCCGACCAGGCCTCCGGTGGCCAGGTAAACGATGGGCTGAAACACCACCTGCACCAAGCCATCCCGAATGATGGCGTCAAGCAAATCGGCGGCGCCACCAGCGGCGGCGCCCAGCACGAGCGGGTCTTGCATAATGAGCGGACACAGTCATCTTTATCGAAGACAGGCACTGTACTGCGGCTGTGTGACAGCATCGGGACAGCGCGCGGCGCGCGGCCATGCCGTTTGCACCTAGAATGAAAGCTCTCGCAGGGGGAAATCGCATGCCATATACCACCATCCAACAACGGCAGGTGTACTACGAAATCAGTGGCCAGGGCAGCCAGACGCTGCTGCTATTCAATGGTCTGACCATGAGCACACTGGCGTGGGGACTGATGACACCGGCGCTGGAGCAATGCTTCCGCGTGCTGCGCCTGGACTTCCAGGGCCAGGGCCAGAGCGAGCAAACGCCGGCCGATTACTACCCGCTGCCACAGCAGGCGGACGATGCCGCCGCGCTGCTGGTGCAGCTGGGCATCGACAGCGTGTATCTGGTCGGGCTGTCGTATGGCGGCATGGTGGCGCAGCACTTTGCCCGCCGCCACCCGCAGCGCGTGCAGCGGCTGCTGCTGGCCTCCACCCTGGCGTGGTCGGACAGCGTCAACGAGCAGATCGCCACCAGCTGGGGCGACGCGGAGCAAGCCGGCGGTGCCGACCTGCGCTTCAATATCAGCCTGCCGTGGCTGTTTTCCAGCCGCTTCTTCGCCACCGCCAGCGCCATGCTGCCGGACCTGCGCCGTATCTCCGCCCTGACCAGCTGGCTGGCCATCCAGCGCATCATCGGCGGCGTGCTGCAGCACGATGCGCGCCGCTGGCTGAACGAGCTGCGCGTGCCCACCCATGTCATCGTTGGCGACGAAGACCGCCTGACCCCGCCGTACCAGGCGCGACTGCTGCAGCAAGGCATCCCAGGCGCGACGCTTACCATCCTGCCGGGCGCGGGGCACGCCATCCACCTGGAAGCACCGCAGGCTTTCTGCCAGCAGATATTCCAGTTTGCCGAGCGCTAGCGGCCAAGCTCCGGCGCTGTAAACGCGCCGCCACTTGCGCAGATGCGCCATCAACATTCACCCCCGTGACAGCCGGCTGGCCGTGCACGGGGGTTTGCTTAGAATGGGGCATCTCACAAAGGACTACGCATGAATCCGTTTGCCCCTGCCCGCGACTTTCTCGACCTCACCCTGCAAGGCCTCAGCCCCGCGCACGCCCAGTGGCAAACCCCGGCACTACAGGCCCATTGGCTGGGCCACGGCCTGCTGGAGCTGACCCCGCATGCGGCCAACCTGCAGCAGGAACACATCCTGCTGTCCACCGGTGTGCACGGCAACGAAACCGCGCCGATCGAAATCCTCAACAGCATCGTGGGCGACCTGCTGAGCGGCGCGCTGCCGCTGGCCTGCCGCATCCTGGTGGTGTTGGGCAACATTCCGGCGATGCAAAGCGGCAAGCGCTTTGTCGACTACGACATGAACCGCCTGTTCGACGGCGCGCACGCCAAGCAGCCGGAGGCGCAGGAAGCCCGCCGCGCCGTGGAGCTGGAACAGGCCGCCAGCGCCTTCTTCGCCGTCACCCCGGCCACGACGCCGCGCCGCCACTACGACCTGCACACCGCCATCCGCGGCTCGGTGTTCGAGCGCTTCGCCATCTATCCTTTCATCCACGACCGCGCCCACAACCGCGAGCAGCTGGCCTGGCTGCTGGGCGCCGATGTCGACACCGTGCTGCTGCACAGCAAGCCGGCGGCGACCTACAGCTACTACACCAGCGAACGTTGCGGCGCCGACGCCTTCACCCTGGAACTGGGCAAGGCGCGCCCGTTCGGCCAGAACGACCTGTCGCGCTTTGCCGGCATCGACCGTGCGCTGCGCGAGCTGCTCGCCGGCCAGTGCGCCGTTGCGGCCAACCCGGACATCTCGGCGGTGCGCCTGTTCAAGGCCAAGTACGACATCGTGAAGCACAGCGGTGACTTTGTGCTGCATCTGGCCGATGACGTGGAGAATTTCACTGCGCTGCCGCACGGCATGACAATTGCAGAAGATGTGGAAGTCCGTTACGTGGCCGACGGCGGCGAGGAGCGCATTCTGTTCCCCAATCCCAAGGTCGGCATCGGGCTGCGTGCCGGCATCGTGATCGAACCGGCCACCCTGGACTAGCACATATCCACAGGCAAACAGGGAAAAAGCTGTGGATATCCTGTGAGCGATGAAAAAAAAATGCGCGGCGTCAGCAGTTTGCTGGCGCCGCGCATTTTTCATGCAATCTTGCCGCTCAGGGCAGCAGCTTGCCGGGGTTCATAATGCCATCCGGGTCAAATACCTTTTTGATGCCTTGCATCATCTCGATTTCCTGCGCACTGCGACTTACCGGCAGGTAATCCCGCTTCAACAGGCCCACGCCGTGCTCGGCCGACATGCTGCCGCCGAAGTCGCGCACCAGCGCAAACACCTGCTCGTTCACCTGCTCGCAGGCGTCGCGGAACGCCGCCAGCGCCAATGCCGGCGGCTTCAGCACATTGATGTGCAGGTTGCCATCGCCGATGTGGCCATACCAGATCACCTCGAAATCCGGATAGTTGGCCGCCAGCAAGGCATCCAGCGAGGCGATAAACGCCGGCACCCGACTGATGGTGACGGCGATGTCGTTCTTGTACGGCGTGTAGGGGGTAATGCTCTCGCTGATGCTCTCGCGGTAGGCCCATAGCTGCTGTGCCTGCTGTGCCGACTGCGACAGCACACCATCCAGCACCCAGCCCTGCTCCAGACAGCGCTCGAACAGCTTCAGCGCGCTGTCGTCGCCGCTGTGCATCGGGTCGTCCAGCTCCAGCAGCACGTAGAACGGCGCGCGCACCTCGAACGGTGCCGCCAGTTGGCCGCGGGCCAGCACATGCCCCAGCGCCTGGTCGGAGAAAAACTCGTACGCCGACAGCGACACGCCCTCGCGAAACACTTCGAACACCCGCATCACGTCCGCCAGCGCCGGCAGTGCCAGCAGCAGCACCGCCTGCGGTGGCGGCGGCAGGGTCAGCTTCATACAGGCGCCGACCACAAAGCCCAGCGTGCCTTCCGAGCCGATAAACAAGTGGCGGAAATCGTAGCCGGTATTGTTCTTGGCCAGCCCGCGGTTCAGCTCCAGCAGCTCGCCGGTGCCGGTCACCACGCTCAGCCCGGCCACCCACTCACGCGTCATGCCATAGCGGATCACCTTGATGCCGCCCGCGTTGGTGGCGATATTGCCCCCCAGCTGGCTACTGCCACTGGAGGCAAAATCCACCGGGTAGTACAGGCCCTTGCCGCTGGCGTACTGCTGCAGCGCCGCCGTCACCACCCCGGCCTCGCACTGCACGGTGCGCGCCACGCGGTCGAAGTCGCCGATGCGGTTCATGCGCTCGAACGACACCACCAGCTCGCCGCTGGCCGCCACCGCGCCGCCGGATAGGCCGGTACGGCCGCCGGACGGCACCAGCGCCACCCGGTGTTCGCGCGCCCAGCGCACGATGCCCTGCACTTCGGCCACCGTAGCGGGCAGCGCCACCGCCAGCGGCGCCGGCTGGTAATAACGCGTCCAGTCCAGCCCGTAATGCTGGCGGCTGTCGTCATCGGTACGCAGCACAAGCTGCGGCAATTGTTGATGCAGGCGGGCAAGTGGCGCTGACACGGGCGGCTCCGGACAAGGAATGGCTGGTGGCATTGATGCTATCACGTCAGACCAACGGCCCTGCCGCCCCTGCACAACAAAAAAGGTTGGCCGCGGCCAAGCTTCACGCCGTGCGGATCACCGTGGCGCCAGTAGCCGCCGACGCCAGCACAAAGCGGCGCCCACGCGCCGTACCCGGCCGGCCGGACAGGATGATTGGCGGATAAAACTACGGTGAATGCGCCCAATCGGGTTACAATCGCGCGTTAACTCAATACAGCCTTTCACTATCAGATGTCCGCAGAAAACAACGCGCCGGTAATCAGCAACTTCATTCGCGCCATCATTGACGAGGACTTGTCCTCCGGCAAACACAGCGCCATCGTCACCCGCTTTCCGCCGGAGCCGAACGGCTACCTGCACGTGGGCCACGCCAAGTCCATCTGCCTGAACTTCGGCCTGGCCGAGGATTACCAGGGCAAGTGCAACCTGCGCATGGACGATACCAACCCGGAGAAGGAATCCGACGAGTACGTGCAGTCGATCAAGGACAGCGTGGCCTGGCTGGGCTTCCAGTGGGATGGCAACGTGCGCTACGCCTCCGACTACTTCCAGCAGCTGTACGACTACGCGGTGGAACTGATCCAGACCGGCCATGCCTTCGTCTGCGACCTCAGCGCCGAGGAAATGCGCGAATACCGCGGCAGCCTGACCGAACCGGGCCGTGAAAGCCCGTACCGCAATCGCAGCATCGAGGAAAACCTCGACCTGTTCACCCGCATGAAGAACGGCGAGTTCGCCGACGGCAGCAAGACTCTGCGCCTGAAGATCGACATGACTTCCGGCAACGTCAACATGCGCGACCCGGTGATCTACCGCATCCGCCGTGCGCATCACCACCGTACCGGTGATACCTGGTGCATCTACCCGATGTACGACTACACCCACTGCATCTCGGACGCGATCGAGGGCATCACCCACAGCCTGTGCACGCTGGAATTCGAAGACCATCGCCCGCTGTACGACTGGGTGCTGGACAACATCAGCATCGGCTGCCACCCGCGACAATATGAATTCTCGCGCCTGGAGCTGCTGTACGCGCTGACTTCCAAGCGCAAGCTCAACGCACTGGTGACCGATGGCAAGGTAGGCGGCTGGGACGACCCGCGCATGCCAACCATCGAGGGCATGCGCCGCCGCGGCTACAGCCCGGCCGGCATCCGCCTGTTCTCGCAGCGCATTGGCGTCTCCAAGGGTGAGAACATCATCGACATCAGCGTGCTGGAAGGCGCAGTGCGCGAGACGCTGGAAAGCGAAGCGCCGCGCGTGATGGCGGTGCTGGACCCGATCAAGGTTACCCTGAGCAACTTCCAGGATGGCGTTACCGCCAGCCGCAGCGCGCCGTACCACCCGCACCACCCGGAATTCGGCGAGCGCGACGTGCCGATCGGCCGCGAGATCTACATCGAGCGCGAAGACTTTGCCGAAGTGCCGCCGCCGAAGTGGCAGCGCCTGACCGCCGGCGGCGAAGTACGCCTGCGCTACAGCTATGTGATCAAGTGCGACGAAGTGATCAAGGACGCCACTGGCAAGGTGGTGGAACTGAAGTGCTCCATCGACCACGACACCCTGGGCCAGAACCCGGTTGGCCGCAAGGTGAAGGGCGTGATCCACTGGATCTCCGCCAGCCACGCAGTGGAAGCCGAGGTACGCCTGTACGACCGCCTGTTCACCGAGCCGCGCCCGGACGCGGTACGCGGCGAGAATGGCGAATACGTCGACTTCATGCAGTTCCTGAACCCGGACTCGCTGGCCACCATCACCGGCTACATCGAACCGGTGGTACGCGACGCCGCGCCGGAAACCCGCTACCAGTTCGAGCGCATCGGTTATTTCGTGACCGACCGTCTGGACCATCAGCCCGGCAGCAAGGTGGTATTCAACCGCACCGTCGGCCTGAAGGATTCCTGGAGCAAATAAGGCATTATCATGAAAGCGGTAGGCACCTCGTGTGCCTGCCGCTTTTTTTGTTTGTAACGCACTCGCTGTCGGTTAACGCATACAAGGGGCTTTCATGAAAACTCGCCACACCGCCATCTGCCTGTCCGTCCTCACCGCCCTCGCCACCGTACCGGCCACCACGTTGGCCGCACCGGTAGCAGACCAGAGCTACCGCATCACCATCATCCACACCAACGATCACCACGGCCGCTTCTGGAAGAACGGCGACGGCGAATACGGCATGGCCGCGCGCAAGAACGTGATCGAACAGATTCGCGCCGACGTGCGCCTGCACGGCGGCTACAGCCTGCTGCTGGACGGCGGCGACGTGAACACCGGCGTACCGGAATCGGACATGCAGGATGCCGAGCCGGACTTCAAGGGCATGAACCTGTTGGGCTACGACGCCATGGCAGTGGGCAACCACGAGTTCGACAAGTCGCCGGCGGTGCTGGCCAAACAGCGGCAGTGGGCGCAATTCCCGATGCTGGCGGCCAACATCTACCAGGGCGGCAAGCGCCTGTTCGCACCGTACAAGATCTTCAATCTCGGCGGCGTGCGCGTGGCGGTGATGGGGCTGACCACCGACGACACCAAGAAACTGACCAACCCGGAAAACACCCACGGCATCGAATTCCGCACCCCGGCCCGCGAAGCCGCGCGCCTGCTGCCCTCGCTGAAGAAAAAAGCCGACGTGGTGATTGCCGCCACCCATATGGGGCACTACACCGATGGCGAACATGGCGTCAATGCGCCGGGCGACGTGGAAATGGCACGCCAGGTGAAGGGCTTCGATCTGATCGTCGGTGGCCACAGCCAGAACCCGGTGTGCATGAAGGCCGAGAACGTGCGTAACGACGCCTACGTACCGGGCAGCGACTGTGCACCGGACCGCCAGAACGGCGCCTGGATCGTGCAGGCGCATGAATGGGGCAAATACGTTGGCCGCGCCGACTTCGAGTACCGCAATGGCGAATTCCGGCTGCAGCAATACCAGCTGATCCCGGTCAACCTGAAGAAAACGGTGAAGGGAGACAACGACAAGGACCGCAAAGTGACCTACAGCCGCGAGATCCCGGAAAACAGCGAAATGCTGGCCCTGCTCAAGCCCTACCAGGAAAAAGGTCAGGCGGTACTCGGCGTACAGGTAGGCAGCAGTGACGGCAAGCTGGAAGGCGACCGCGCCATCGTGCGCAAGCAGCCCACCAATCTGGGGGTATTCATCGCCAGTACGATGAAGGACAAGGCCCACGCCGACTTCGCCATCATGAACGCCGGCGGCATCCGTGACTCGCTGCCGGCCGGCAGCATCAGCTACAAGGACATCCTCAAGGTGCAGCCGTTCGGCAACACCCTGGTGTACGTGGACATGAGCGGCAAGGAAGCGTTGGACTACCTGAAGGCCGCAGCGAAGATGAGCCCGGGCTCCGGCGCCTTTGCGCAGTTTGCCGGCGTGCAGCTGCGCATTGTCGGCGGCGAAGTGCAGCAGGCGCTGATCGGCGGCCAACCCATCGACCCGGCGCGCAGCTACCGCCTGGCGCTGAACAACTTCACCGCCGCCGGCGGTGACGGCTACCCGCGACTGTCCACCCACAAAGGCTACGTCAACACCGGCTACGTCGATGCCGACCTGATGCGCGGCTACTTTGCCAGCCACGACAGCATCAAGACGACCGATTTCGAGCCGGGCGATGCGGTAGTGCGGCAATAGTCTTTTAACTCCTGCCTAAACATAGCAATTCATCATTTCAATGTTGTTACAAATCAACACACGGCGACTCCCCTATCGGCCAGTTTGCCTGTAAAATCCCCCGGTTAATTTTGGCGGCCCACCCACTGGTTGGCCGCAGCCATTTCCCAAGAAAGTTGAGCAACGTGAAAGACGCGTTCCTGAAGAAGATTGCAGACAAATCTGCGGTCATCGGCATCGTGGGCCTGGGCTACGTCGGCCTGCCGCTGATGCTGCGTTTCAATGAAGTGGGCTTCAAGGTACTGGGCTTCGACATCGACCAGCGCAAGGTCGATGCCCTGCACGCCGGCAAGAGCTATATCGAGCACATCAGCAGCGACAGCATTGCCAGCGCCCGCGCCGCCGGTTTCGAGGCCACCACCGACTTCAGCCGTGCGCCGGAAGCCGATGCGCTGATCCTGTGCGTACCCACCCCGCTCAACAAGTACCGCGAGCCGGACATGTCCTTCGTGCTGGGCACCATCGACAGCCTGGTGCCGCACCTGCGTGCCGGCCACCTGGTGTCGCTGGAATCCACCACCTACCCTGGCACCACCGACGAAGAGCTGCTGCCGCGCATCGAATCGCGCGGCTTCAAGGTGGGCGACAACGCCTTCCTGGTGTTCTCGCCGGAGCGTGAAGACCCGGGCAACCCCAATTTCACCACCCGCACCATTCCCAAGGTCTGCGGTGGCGTGACCCCGGCCTGCCAGGAAATCGGTGTGGCGCTGTACAGCGCGGTGATCGACAAGGTAGTGCCGGTGTCGTCCACCCGCGCCGCCGAGATGACCAAGCTGCTGGAGAACATCCACCGCGCGGTGAACATCGGCCTGGTGAACGAGATGAAGATCGTGGCCGACAAGATGGGCATCGACATTCATGAAGTGATCCGTGCCGCCGCCACCAAGCCGTTCGGCTTCGTGCCCTACTACCCGGGCCCGGGCCTGGGTGGCCACTGCATCCCGATCGACCCGTTCTACCTGACCTGGAAGGCGCGCGAATACGGCGTGCACACCCGCTTCATCGAACTGGCCGGCGAAGTGAACTCGTCGATGCCGGACTATGTGATCAGCAAGGTGGCCGCCGCGCTGAACGAGCGCAAGAAGGCGATCAACGGCAGCAAGATCCTGGTGCTGGGCATTGCCTACAAGAAGAACGTGGACGACATGCGCGAAAGCCCGTCGGTGTTCCTGATGGAAAAACTGCGCGACCTGGGCGCCGACATCAGCTACAGCGATCCGCACGTACCGGTGTTCCCGAAGATGCGCGAGCACCATTTCGAGCTGTCCAGCGTGGCGCTGACTGCCGACAGCATCGCTGGCTACGACTGCGTACTACTGGCCACCGACCACGACAAGTTCGACTACGCCCAGCTGCAGCAACATGCGCAACTGATCGTGGACAGCCGCGGCAAGTACCTGCAGCCTGTGGCCAACGTGGTGAAGGCCTAAGCCCCCACCGCTACGCACAAAAAAGCCGGATCACATGATCCGGCTTTTTTATTGACCGCGGCGGTCGCCACGGCTGGCCCGTCATCAGGCCAACAGCGACTTCACCAGGTCCACGTAGGCCTGCATCGCCTGCTCACCGGTCTGGCCTTTCAGTTTGTCCCACGCGTCGTATTTGGCGCGGTTGATGAAATCCATCATGCCCGGGCGTTCGCCCTGCACATCACCATCGGTGGCCTGCTTGAACAGCGCGTACAACTGCAGCAGGGTCTGGTTGTCCGGGCGCTCGGCCAGGGTGGTGACATCTTTTTGTGCCTGTTCGAACAGGGTATTCAGGTCGGACATATGTTTATCCTTCGCACTGCGGAACGAAACCTCGCTCCTGGTTGATGTTGTATTAGCCCGCCGGTAGCCCCGGCTGGCCAAATTTACCATGAAACGATCGTTTAATGCGGTTGCAACGCTACTTGAATGCGCTTGCGACTGCGTACCGGTACGCCACCCTTTTGCGCCGGCATGAAGTGCGCCTGCTGGAAGGTCGCCACCACAAAACGTGCATAGTCACTGTCCCCATTGCCGGATGTCACCTCCACCCGGTCCACCCCGCCATCGCGGCTGATGTAGAGCAGCAATTGCAGCTGCTCGGGGCTGCCTGCCGGATAATCCAGCAGCAGCTGACCGATGGGTGCCGCCAGCACGTCCAGCTCGCTGGCCGAGTAATACGGATCCAGTGCCAGCCCCGGCAGCGCACCGGTAGCCGCAGAAGCCGGCGCCATCATCAGCGGCGCCTCCGCCACCGGCTGCGAAGCGGAAGTGGCGACCTCCACAGGCGCCGAGGCTGGCGGTGCCGACGCCTCCTCGAAGGATGTCGGTACGGTCACTGGCAGCTCGGGCACCTCAGCTGGCGATACCGGCGGTGCAGGCTCGGCACTGGCCAGCGTCACCGCCAGTACGCGCGCGCCGCTGCTCTGCCCGGCTGGCGCCAGCGGCAGCAACAGCAAGGCCGCATGCGCAGTCAGTACCAGCAAGGCACTGGCCAGCAGCGGCCGGGAATTTACCAACCAGGCGGGCATGCCGCGCTTACTTGGCCTTGAATGCGGCTTCGATGGTTTCCACCGGCACGGCACCGGAGATCATCCGCCCATTAGGGAGAAACAGTGCCGGCGTCCCGGCCACGCCCAGTTTCTCGCCCAGTGCGGCCAACTCGGCCAGCGGGGTGCTGCAGTTGGCATTGCCGGCCGGCAGCTTGGCACCATTGCGCATCACCGCGGTCCAGGTAGCGGCACGGTCCTTGCTGCACCAGATCTGCGCGGCCTTGCGCGGGGCATCCGGGTGCAGCTGCGCCAGTGGGTACAGGAAGGTGTAGATGGTGACGTTATCCAGCTTGGACAACGCATCCTGCTCCAGACGCTTGCAGAACGGGCAGTCCGGATCGGAGAACACCGCCAGCTTGCGATCGCCCTTGCCACGCACTTCCTTGATTGCCTTGTCCAGCGGCAGCGCGTTGAAGTCGAATTTCACCTGATTCAGTTCTTCCAGCCGGCCTTCGGTGAGGCTCTGACGGGTCTTGGTATCGATCAGGTCGCCGGTCAGCAGATGTTCCACCTTGGCATCGGCGTACACGATGGTGTATTCCTCGCGTGCGCCACGCTTCATCTTGACCACGATTTCATACAGTCCGGCTACCGGCGCCGACTGCACGCTGGTGATGTCATGCTGCGGGAACTTGCTCTTGAAGGTGGCGCGCACCGAATCCGGCGTCTCATCGGCTGCGGACGCGGTGCAAGCCAGCAGTGACAGGCAAAGCGGAATGATGGCCAACTGGGGAAGACGGAGCTTCATTGCAATCCTTTTCAGTTAAAAGCCCACCGCATGGCGGGCCAGCTGCCGCTTGAGCAGCGGCAGACGATTTGTCAGGTTGAGGCCAGTGTTGCGCAGCCAGGCAATGCCCGGCAGTTCCTTGGCGTGGAACAGGCCAAACAGCGTGTCGCAGGTCAGCTGCATGGTGCGTACCGCTTCCTTGCGGCCGCGTTCGTAACGGCGCAGCGCCAGCCATTCGCCCGGATCCTTGCCCTCGGCGATGATGGCGGCCAGCCGGGCGGCATCCTGAAACCCCAGGTTGACGCCCTGTCCGGCCAGCGGGTGCACGGTATGGGCGGCATCGCCCACCAGCGCCACCCGCTCGGCGATCACGTGCTGCGGCGTCAACAGCCGCAGCGGGAAGGCCGCCGCTGGGGTCAGCACCTCCAGCTTGCCCAGCGCCTGCCCACCGGCTTCGGCCACCACGGCGGCAAAACGTTCCGCCGGCAGCGCCAGCAATGGCTCCGGCTGCGGCGTGGACCACACGATGGAAATACGGTTGCCCGGCAGCGGTAGCCAGGCCAGGATGCCATCGCCCAGAAACCACTGCCGCGCAATGTCGCCATGCGGCTGCTCGGTGGCGAAATTGGCCACCACGCCGCTCTGGCCATACGGCTTGACCTCGGCGGAGATACCGCTTTGCTGGCGCACCCAGGAGTTGGCGCCATCGGCACCCACCAGCAGCCTGGTCTGCAGCACGCGGCCGTCTTCCAACTGCAATTCCGCGGATTTGGGCGAATGCCGGAGACAGGTTGGCCGCACGCCTTCCAGCAGCTCGACACCGCTGGCGGTTTGCAATTGCTGCCACAAGGCGGCAAGCAGCCAGCGGTTTTCGGCGATCCACGCCAGCGCCTCGGCACCGGCATCCGCGGCGGAGAACGCGATGCGCCCGCCCTGGTCGCCGCGCACATCCATGCCGGCGATGGTGCCGATGCGGGCCATCTCCGGCCACACACCCAGGCTTTCGATAAAACGGCGGTTGGCGGGGCTGATGGCATATACCCGCGCATCCCAGCCCTGCTGCAGGCTGTCGAAGCGCGCTACCTGGCCTTCTACCAGTGCGACGCGGCGACCCTGCTTGTCCAGCGCCAGCGCCAGCGCCGCACCAACCAGGCCGCCGCCGACGATAACGACATCAAATGAAGTGCTCATGATTCCCTAATGGCAACGATGACGGCCAAGGTTGGCCGCACGCGCTCGGTTTACGGCAGTTTACACGCCAAACACCAGATGGCCGGCGAAGCGTTTGCGCAACGGCGGCAGGCTGTCCAGCATGTTCATGCCGGCGCCACGCAGGGTCTTCACCAGCGGATGTGCGCCATCGAACAGCCGGATCAGCCCGTGGGTAAAGCCCACCACCGCGTGGCTGTCCATGCGGCGCTGGGCGGCATAGCGGCGCAGCACGGCGGCATCGCCCGGATCGGCCGCGGCGGCGACCAGCTCGGTCAGGCCGACCGCATCGCGCAGCCCCAGGTTGAAGCCCTGCGCCGCCACCGGATGCATGGTCTGCGCGGCATTGCCGATCATCACCACCCGCCCGGACACCACGCGGTTGAGCTGGCGCAGCAGCAGCGGAAACACCGTGCGTGCGCCGATGGCCCGGAACGACCCCAGCCGCTCGCCAAATGCCTGCTGCAGCTCGGCCAGCACCGTGGCCTCATCGGCATCGTGCAGGCGCTGCGCCTCGGCCGGCGTGCGCGTCCACACCAGCATCATGCCTTTGCCATGCGGCAACAGCGCAAACGGGCCATCATCGGCAAAGCGCTCATAGGCGATATGCTCATGCGGCAGGCTGGCGGTCACCTCGGCCAGCAGTGCGCTCTGCTGGTAATCGTGCACATGGCGGCGAATGCCCGGCAGGGTTTCCGCCAGCGCACCGCCCTCGGCCAGCACCACCAGCCGCGCCGTCAACTGGCGGCGCTGGCCGGCGGCGTCTTCCACCGTCAGGCTGGCGTAGCGCGCCAGCGACTGCACCGCGGTAACCTTGTGCTGCCAGCACACTGCCACGCCCTGCTGCTGCAGCGCATCGCCCAGGCTGGCGGCCAGCACCGGGTAGTCCACCACCGCGCCCAGGTGCGGCAACGCCAGGTCGTCACGGCTGATCACCGTACGGCCCCAGGCGGCCTGCTGCGACACGTGCACGGTGTCGATATCGGTGGCCGGCAGGCTGTCCGGCCAGGCGCCGGCCGCCGCCAGCTGCTCGCGGCTGTACCACGACAGCGCCAGCGCGCGGGCATCGCGCAGCGGGGCATCCTTGGCGCGCGCCTCGATCAACAACACATCGCGTCCGGCCTGCTTCAGGCGCAGGGCGGCCAGCGCCCCTACCGGGCCACCGCCCACGATCACGATGTCGGAATGAAGAATGTTTGCTTGCATGCTTGCTTACGCTGCGGCCAACTAACTGGCCTGCATCAGCGCCTCGATGTCGTCTATGCGTTTGGGGGCCGCATCGGTGTACACGTGGTGGCCAGTGGTGGTGACCAGCACGTTGTCTTCGATACGAATGCCAATGTTGTGAAAGGCTGCCGGCACGCGATCGTCCGGCCGGACATACAGCCCCGGCTCGATGGTAGTGCACATCCCCGGCAGGAACTGGCGCCATTGCCCGCCGGGGCGGCGCAGTCCGACGTCGTGCACGTCCAGCCCCAGGAAGTGGCCGATGCCGTGCATGTAGAAGCGGCGGTAGTCGCCGGACTCGATCACGCCGTCCACGCTGCCGGTCAGCAGCTGGTAGTCCAGCATGCCCTGCACCAGCACGCGCAGCGCGGCCTCGGCCGGCGCGTCCAGCGTGGCGCCCGGCTGTACCGCGGCGATGGCCGCCAGCTGCGCGGCCAGCACCACCTCGTAAAGGTCGCGCTGCGGTTGGCTGAAGCGGCCGTTCACCGGGAAGGTGCGGGTGATGTCGCCGGCGTAGCCCATGAACTCGCAGCCAGCGTCGATCAGCAGCAACTCGCCCTCGTTCAGGCGCGCATTGTTGGCCGCATAGTGCAACGTGCAGGCATTGGCGCCACCGGCGACGATGCTTTCGTAGGCCGGCTGGCGCGCGCCATTGCGCACGAAGTGATAAAGCAGCTCGGCCTCGATTTCGTACTCGTACTTGCCCGCCCGCGTGGCCTGCATGGCACGCACATGCGCCTCGGCAGACACCTGTCCGGCGCGCAGCAGTATCGCCTGTTCGCGCTCGTCCTTGAGCAGCCGCATCTCGTCGATCAGCGGCAGCAGATCGCCAAACTGCGCCGGGGCATCCACCCCCAGCCGCGCCCGCGCACGCACCGTTTCCAGCCAGCCCGCCACGCGCACATCCCAGGCGGTGACCCGGCCCAGCGGCCAGTACAGCGCCGGCACGTCGGCCAGCAACTCGGGCAGGCGCTGATCCAGTTCGTCGATGGCGTAGGCCTCGTCAAAGGCAAACGCTTCGGCGGCGGCCTGCGGACCATGGCGGAAGCCTTCCCAGATTTCCATGTCCGGGTTCTTGGCCCGGCAGAACAGCATGGATTTGCCGCGGCGGCCATCCAGCACCAGCACGGCCTCCGGCTCGGTAAAACCGGTCAGGTACAGAAAGTGGCTGTCGGCACGGTAGGGATAGTGGGCGTCAGCATTGCGCACCGCTTCTGGCGCGGTGGGCAGAATGGCGACTGCGTCGCCAATGGCGGCCAGCAGCTGCTGGCGGCGCTCAACAAGACTCTGGTGCATGCGAAACACCTGCAATCAAAACGGCGCCAGTTTACACCCGCCGCTGCTGCCAGGCGATGGCACATGCGGCCAACATGATGCCCACCGCAGCGCCAAGCATATCGGCCAGCGCATCGCCCAGCTCGGCCGAGCGCGTGGCGGTCAGCCAGCCTTGCGCCAGCTCGGAGCCAACGGCCCATGCCAGGCACAGCAGCAGGCTAGGCCGCCACAGCGCCGCGCCACGCGCTCCCAGCCGCAAGCGCGGCCAGGCCAGCAGCACGCCGCCCAATAAAAACAGGCAGAAATGACCTATCTTGTCGAAATACGGGATGCCGGATGGCGTCCCCGCCGGCTTGAGCAGCAACAACCACACCGATAGCGCCCACCACAACCAGGCCGGCAGCCAGTAACGTGAAACAGGCATCGCACCTCTCCGCACCGTAAAATGTGCGGATTGTGCCCTGCAGCAGCCAACCGTGCACCCACTTGCATGCGAAAACCGCCAGCCTCCTTTAATTACCAAGAAAGAAGCACCATGCCCCGCATCCTGATAACCGGTACCAGCGGCCAACTGGGTTTCGAGCTGCAACGCGCGCTGTGCCTGTTTGGCGAGCTGCGCTGCCCCGGCCGCCAGCAGCTGAACCTTGCCAGCCGCCAGGCGGTGCTGGCCTGGCTGGACGCAGAGCGCCCGGAGGTGATCGTCAACGCCGCCGCCTACACCGCGGTGGACAAGGCGGAAAGCGAGGCCGATCTCGCCCATGCCATCAACGCCGCCGCGCCGGGCGCCATGGCCGAGTGGGCGGCGGCCAACGATGCGCTGCTGCTGCACTACTCCACCGACTATGTGTTCGATGGCAGCGGCGAAACCGCCTGGCGCGAAGACGACAGCGCCAAGCCGCTGTCGGTGTACGGCCATAGCAAATGGCAGGGAGAGCAAGCGGTGCGCGCCGCCGGTGCCCGCTACTTCATCCTGCGCACCAGCTGGGTGGCCGGCGTGCATGGCAACAACTTCGCCAAGGCCATGCTGCGGCTGGCGGCCAGCAAGGACCAGCTGCGAGTGGTGAACGACCAGTTTGGCACCCCTACCCCGGCCAGCCTACTGGCCGATGTCAGCGCCCAGCTGCTGGCACGCACGCTGGCCAACGACGAGCAGCCGTACGGCACCTACCATGTCGCCACCCAGGGTTGCACCAGCTGGTACCACTACGCCGAGTACGTGATCGGTCTCGCCCGCGAAGCGGGGTGGCCGCTCACCCTGCCCGGCGACGGGCTACAGCCGATACCCAGTGCCGACTACCCGCAACTGGCCTTGCGCCCGGCGTATTCGGTGCTGGATTGCCACAAGCTGCAACAGGCCTTTGGTCTGCAGCTGCCGAGCTGGCAACAGGGCATCCACCAGCTGTTTGCCACCCTGGATGCTGCCAGGCGCGGCTGACAGCCCTGCTACACCGCCAAGCGATTGCGGCAGCGAATCGGCGCACATTAAGCGATGGTTAAGCCACGGCGACTATCTATAAAAATGTAGTGCGTACCCATAACCCAGCTGGCCAACATCGCAATGCCATATCGGCCACGCAAGGAGAAGCCCATGAAAAAACTGCTCTGGTTGCTGCCACTGATGATCCTGCCGGCGCTGCCGGTACTGGCAGCAGACACCACCAATCCGGATGGCAGCACCACGATTATCGATGATAGTGTCGACGGCCCTAATCATGATCTCAACGATGACAAGGGCAAGGATGGGCAGCACGACGCCGCAGACGACAAAGACCGGGACGGCAACGATGGGCATGATAGTGGCGGCCATGATCACGGTGGTCATGACGGCGGCGGCAAGGGCGGCGACGACTAAGCCGATTTTCCCGGCGGGCTATACTGCAGTACCCCCGCAACAGGAGTGCACCATGCGTAAATCGCTACTGACTCTGGCCCTGCTGGCCCTGACCGGGCAAACCATGGCACTGGAGCTGAACACCGCCACCGTGGCCGAACTGGTAGACGCCGGCTTCAGCTTGGCCGATGCACAAACCATCTACGATGCCACCCACCCACCTAGTGGCACCCCGGTCACCTTCACCAGCAGCAAGCAGCTGTTTAGCCTGCCGGGTATCACGCAAGGTGACCTGAACCGTGTGCGCGCCAAACTCACCATTGATGGCCAGCGCGTCACCACCCGCTCCGGCACCGCGCCGGCCATTCCGGGTGTCAGCCCAGCGATACCGGCCAAGAAAGCCACCCTTACCGACACCCCCACCACCACGGATGACAATCCGGGCAATAAAGGTGGCAACAAGGGCGGTAATGGCGGCGGCAACAAGGGCGGCAACGGCAAGGGCAACAGCTAGGCCGTAAGCGCAAATGACACGGCGCCGGTAGCGATGGCTACCGGCGCCGTGCATGTATGGCGACTCAGCCTAATTGCCGCTGCAGAAAATCCAGCGTGCGCTGCCAGGCCAGGTTGGCCGCATCCTGGTTATAGCGTGCCGCATTGGTATCGTTATTGAAGGCATGGTTCACCCCCGGATACAGGTACAGGGTGTACGGCTTGCCCGCTGCCTTCATCGCGGCCTCAAATGCCGGAATGCCGGCATTGATGCGCTCATCCAGCCCGGCATGATGCAGCAATAGCGGCGCCTGGATGCGGCCAACCTCGGCCGCGGCCGGATGACTGCCGTAGTAGATCACCGCGGCGCGCAACGCCGGAAACTGCACCGCCATCTGCCCGACCTGGCCACCGCCCCAGCAGAACCCCACCGCCCCCACCTTGCCGTTGCCCTTCGCCTGCAGGTAGCGCATGGCCACCAGCGAGACATCCGCCGTCATCGCCCCATCCAGCTTGGCGAACAGCTCCCGCGCCTGATCTTCGTCGGCCGGCGTGCCGCCCAGCGGCGACAGATAGTCCGGCGCCAGCACCCAGTAGCCGGCCAACGCCAGCCGCCGCGCCACATCGCGGATATGCGGATTCAGCCCACGGTTTTCGTGGATCAGCACCACCGCCGGCAAGACGCCGCCCGCCGCCGGGCGCACCAGGTAGCCGGCCAGCGGCACGCCGGCACGGCTGCCAAACTGCACATCTTCCGCCTTGAGCCGACTGTCACCGGCTGCGATCACCTCGGCCTGCGCGTAATTGTTTTCCAGCAGCGGCAGCACCGCATAGGCGGCAGCCACCCCACCCACCAGCCGCGCCAGGCGCTCGACAAAGTCCCGGCGCGACAGCGGCTGATGCGTGTATTGGTCATACAGATTAATCACCTCCTGCGACAAGGCAGGCTGACGGGATTGCGGCTTCATCGACAACTCCTCTGCAAGCAAGGGAACAGGTTGGCCGCAGCACGCAAGGCGGGCAGGCCAGCAGCGCCGCCAGCCCGGCACGTCGCGGCGACAGGCGCTAGACAACGCTTTATAGAAAAAGTTGGCCGTCATAGGCAAAAACCGCCCAATTCAGCACCGTCAGGCGTGCGACCAACCTCGTCGCCATTGGCATGGCCAGATGCCGGCAAACAATGCCAAAAAGCTAATCTCGCCACGCCTGCCGCCGGCGCCGGAACTCACCGAAAACACGCCGGGTCATAGCCGGATGCCAACCTGTGCGCTGGTTGCCTGACACCAGCCGTTAGAAGGAGAACCCCATGCAAAGCACCCTGACCCGCAGTGCCCTCGTACTACTGGCGATTGCCTCGCTGTCCGGCTGTGCCGGCATGACCCAACGCCAGCAAAATGCAGCCATCGGTGCGGCCGTCGGCGGTATCGCCGGCTCGGTACTGACCAACGGCAGCACCGCAGGTACCGTAGGTGGTGCTGCCATCGGCGGCATTATCGGCAATGGCGGCGTGAAGTAAGCCCGCCGCCGGCAACAGGAAAACCGCCGTCACCACCCCGTGGCGGCGGTTTTCTATTAGCGGCAGCGGCACCAGCCCATGCTACAAACCGTTTTCTCGCCCGCGCGGCCGCGCACTATATTTCCCTTGCCACCGGGGAATATCGTCATGACCCATCTGCTGCTTACCATGCTGCTGTGCACCGCCCCGCTGCTGGCCGGCGCCCAAAGCATACTGATTGCCGCCGAAGACGACTGGGCGCCCTACTCGTCACGCAAGGGCAACAGCGACCAGCCGGAAGGGCTGACCCCGCAACTGGTGCGCGAGATCTTTGCCAGCCAGCACGTCACGGTCAAATTCATCGCCGTGCCGTTCTCCCGCTGCCTGCACATGGTGGCAACCGGCAGTGCGGTCGCCTGCTTCAACACCACCATCACCGCCGACAACCGCCAGCAATTCATCTGGCACCCGACCCCGCTGTTCCACGAAGAACTGGCCATCTTTGCGCTGAAACCCGCCGCCGCGCACGCCCCCGTCACCCTGAAACAGCTGGCCGGGCGGCTGGTGGGCATCACCCAGGGCTACACCTACCCCAGCGACTTCATGAACGCGCCGGCCATCCGCCGGGTGACCGCGCTGTCCGACGACAACCTGATCAGCATGCTGCTGGCGCGGCGGGTGGATTTCATCCTGCTGAACACCATGCCCGGCTACCTGCGCGCCAACCGCAACCCCGCCACCGCGGGCAAGCTGTACAAAGTGGGCGTCATCAGCCGCGACGGCTTCTGGCTGAACTTTTCCCGCCGCCACCCAGACGGCGCCATCATGGCGCAGAAGTTCGAGACCGGCCTGCAGGCCTTGAAACAGAGTGGCCGCTACCAGCAGATCATGCATGCCTTCCACCAGCGGCTGGGCGCCAACCCGCCGCCCGCCGAGCCAACGCGGCAGCACCATGACGCCCCGCGATAGCGCCAGCCACGATCTATACTGGCGGTAAGCTGCGACGCGACGCCGCGGCTGCCTGCGTCAAGGAGCATCGCCATGAGTAAATCCAGACATAGCACCAAGGAGGCCAAGAAGCCGGCCATGCACACGGCCAAGGAAAAACGGGCCGCCAGACACATGAAAAAACACGCGGCGGAAACGCCGCCTATCATCATCCCGCACTAAGCACGCGCTTGCCCCATGGAAAATGCGGCCAACGTTGGCCGCATTTTTGTTTTCCTGTCGCGGGCGCCACGCCCGCGTTGGCGGGTTAATGCCAGCGCGGCGGGCTGTCGCCGTTGGTGTTGTGCGCCCTCGGCATTAGCCCAGATCCGGCAATGGCTTATCGTTACGATGCAGCAACTCGGACAGCTGGCAGGCAGCACACTCCACAAACAGAAAATCCCCTTCCTTACGCAGCTTGGTCTGCCGCCGGCACTGCCGGCAATCCAGCTTGATGTTGGTGTTGTCGCCGCAATCCCGGCACTTCAGGTAGTAGCCGAACTTGCCATAGCGAAACTCCAGCAACTGCGAACTGCAACCCTTGCAACAGGTGAAATACTGCTTTTGCGGACCCTCTGACGACAACAGCTTGTCGAGGAAGCCGACCTTGCGCAGCTTATCCCCAATGAACTCGAAATTGCGATAGCCCGGCGCCTTCTCCTGTGGGCGTAGCGGCACCGCCGGCTCGGCCAGCACCACTTCCACCACCGTGGCGGCATACTCGCGCACCGGCTCGTTTGCCTGCACCGCAGTGCTTGGCGTCACTGGGGGCACCGACTGGGCCTCTTGTCGTGGCGTATGCATCTTGGCCATGTACTCGCCCAGTATCTTGCGATACGGCGCGGGGAACGCCATCGCCCCAGCCACCTTGGCACGGATGCGCTCGCCAACCAGATCGGCCTTGCACACCTCGGCCACCGTCTCACCCTTGGGCGGAATGAACTGGCCACGGCTGGAAATGGCAATCATGAAGTCGATGGACAGCGCATCAATCACCTGCGGCTGCTTGGCCATGCGGCGCAAAAACTTGCGCAGAAACTCGGCCTGTAGCCGAGCCTGCACAATCGGCGATGCCATGCCACTGGAACGGTCGTCGAACCAGCGCAGCCACTCGCCATCGGCCTTCATCTGCAGCTTGCCGGCCACACTCTTGCTTTCCACGATAGTCAGCCCGGCAGGATGAATCAGCACATGATCCATCTGCGCCGCATCGCCATCCATCTCCAGCCGGATATCGTTGAGGATGTACACCTCTGCGTCATCGCCAAAATAGCGCCGCAGATAAAACGCCATCTCTTTCTCGGCGGCATCCCCCGCGGCTTGCTTCCAGTCGCGGGCTTCGGTGAAGGTTTTTTCTTTCAGGATCATGGCGTGTGCATCGGTAACAGCAGATGCCCAAATTATAGGCGTAAAGCATATATTAATGACATTTACCTGCCATAAAGCAAGGCAGGCACGGCAACGTCAGTCAACGTTGGCCGCACACTCCGGCTTGGCATCCAACCTTGAACCGCTGGCACGCGCCCGCCAGCGACAGCAATGCGATAAAGCACACTGCAACGACTACCATCAAGGATGAGGAGGGCATCAACATGAAATGCTGGACTTACGACACCCGCTACGGCCCCTTCGAGATCGTGCCGCTCGATGGCAGCTACCACATCATGCATGAGGGCGAAGCGCTGGGCGCCTACCCCAGCCCGGAAGCCGCCGCCAAGGCACTGGCCGCCGGCGAAACATCGTGGCCGCCGTTCGGCAGCCCGCAGGATCTGGGCATTCCGGCCGATCTGCAGCAGTGGCATGCCCGGCAGCTGGTTTAGCAACGCGCACGGATTACACCCGATAACGGAAAAGGTTGGCCGCAAGCAGTTACCTGCTTGCGGCCAACCTTGTTTACATCACATGCAGCCGGAGATCAGAAGCCGTACTGCAGGCCCAGCGACAGCAAATCGGTATCGCTGCGGAAGTGCGCGCGGCCGCTGCCGCCGCCGGTTTCGTACTTCATGCCGTCAAAGCGCTCGTACTCGATACGGGCGGACAATGCCGGGGTCAGCGCGTAGCGCGCGCCCACGCCGTAGTTGGCGTAGATGCCGTGGTGATCATTGTTTTCCAGCCCCGCACAGTTGACGACACAGGTGTAGTTGCTGGTAACCGCCGCCGCGCCCAGCTTGCCGAACAGCGTCACCTTGTCACTTACCGGCATGGCTGCCACGGTGGCCAGCGACAAGCCCTTGGCACCGAAGCGATCTTGCGCCGGTGCAGCATTCGACGTACCCGAGAAACGGGAATGCCCCAGATTGAAGTAACCCAACTCGGCGCTCACGGTCTGATTGAAGGCGTAACCAGCGTAAATCTTCTGCGCAGCAGAGAAGCCATAAATCTTGGCGCCGGCATCGTAGAAAAGCTGGCCCTGGCCGGTAAAGTGGGTCTGTGCCTGACCGGCCGCCACGCCGGCATACCAGCCTTGCTCGGCAGCCACGGCAGAGCCGGTACAGAGGGAGGCAATCAGGGCAAGTAGTGTCTTGCAGTACATGTTTTTGCTTTCGCTAGGTGTTGGTCAGTCATGCCCTGCCTGGTGTAGCCATTGTGGCCGACAAACGGGCAAAAACAAGGCTGCCGCAAGCGGCAGCCTTGTTGGCAGGAGTGGGATCAAGCCAGTTTGGCGAGCTGCACCTTGATCTTGTCCAGCTTGTCGTTGAGATCGGCCAGCTGCGCTTTGTCGCGCTCCACCAGATGCGCCGGGGCCTTGTCGATGTAGCCCGGTTTTTCCAGTTTCGCCGTCAGCTTGGCCAGTTCGGCTTCCACCTTGCCCAGTTCCTTGGTCAGACGTGCGGTTTCGGCGGCCTTGTCCACTTCCACCTTCAGCATCAGGCGGGCGTCGCCGGAAATCGCTACCGGAGCGTCATCGGCCGGCAGCGTGGCAACGATGCTGCCTTCGCTGATGCGTGCCAGCAACTTCAGGTAGGGCACGAAGTCGGCCAGGCTAGCGTCGGTGGTTTCGATGAACAACGGTGCTTTCACCGCCGGGCCAACACCCATTTCGCCGCGCAGGTTGCGCACGGCGTTGACCAGATCCTTGAACGCATCCATGCGTGCGTTAGCGGCGGCATCGATCTTCTCCGGCACGGCCACCGGCCAGGCGGCAACCATGATGGAGTCGGTGTGCTTGGCGTTGGCCAGCGGCGCAACCGTCTGCCACAGTTCTTCGGTGATGAACGGCATCAGCGGGTGAGTCAGACGCAGTGCCACTTCCAGCACGCGCACGATGGTGCGGCGGGTGGCGCGCTGCTGCGCGTCGTTACCGTTTTGCAGCTGCACCTTGGCCAGCTCCACGTACCAGTCGCAGTACTCGTTCCAGATGAACTCGTAGATCACCTGGGCGGCGATGTCGAAGCGGTAGGTTTCCAGCGCGTTGGTGACATCGGCCTCGGCCTGTTGCAGGCGGCCGATGATCCACTTGTCGACGAAGCTGTATTCCAGCGGCCGGGTTTCGTCCTGGCCGCAGTCCTTGCCTTCCACGTTCATCATCACGAAGCGGGTGGCGTTCCACAGCTTGTTGCAGAAGTTGCGGTAGCCTTCGGCGCGCTTGAAGTCGAAGTTGACCGAGCGGCCGAGGGTGGCGTAGCTGGCCATGGTGAAGCGCAACGCGTCGGTACCGTAGGCCGGGATGCCGTCCGGGAACAGTTTTTCGGTGGCCTTGGCGATCTGCGGCGCCTTTTCCGGGCGGCGCAGGCCGGTAGTGCGTTTTTCAACCAGCGGCTGCAGTGCGATGCCGTCGATCAGGTCCACCGGGTCGATCACGTTGCCCTCGGACTTGGACATCTTCTTGCCTTCGTGATCGCGCACCATGCCGTGGATGTACACGTCGCGGAACGGCACCTTGCCGGTGAAGTGCTTGGTCATCATGATCATCCGGGCAACCCAGAAGAAGATGATTTCGTAACCGGTCACCAGCACGTTACTGGTCACGAAGGCGTTGAGTTCCGGGGTGTCTTCCGGCCAGCCCAGGGTGGAGAACGGCACCAGCGCGGAACTGAACCAGGTGTCCAGTACGTCCTGTTCGCGGCGCAGGGTCTTGCCCGGTGCCTTGGCGCGTACTTCTTCTTCGTTGCGGCCAACGTAGATGTTGCCGTCTTCGTCATACCAGGCCGGGATCTGGTGGCCCCACCACAGCTGGCGGCTGATGCACCAGTCCTGGATGTTGTTCATCCACTGGTTGTAGGTGTTAACCCAGTTTTCCGGGATGAAGCGCACTTCGCCGCTGGCCACGGCTTCGATGGCTTTTTCGGCGATGGACTGGCCAGTGGCATCGCCCTCGCCCACTTTACTCATCGCCACGAACCACTGGTCGGTGAGCAGCGGCTCGATGACGGTACCGGTACGATCGCCACGCGGCACCATCAGCTTGTGCGGTTTGGCTTCCAGCAGCAGGCCCTGGGCTTCCAGGTCGGCCAGCATGGCCTTGCGCGCCTCGGCGGTGGTGCGGCCGGCGTAGGCGGCCGGCAGGTCGATGGTGCCTTGGGCGGTGCCGTCGAAGCTGAAGATCTGCGCCTTGGCCAGGATGCGCGCTTCCAGGCTCATCACGTTGATCAGCTGGGTGTCGTGACGCTTGCCCACCTGGTAGTCGTTGAAGTCGTGCGCCGGGGTGATCTTGACGAAGCCGGTGCCGAAGGCGGCATCGACGTAGTCGTCGGCGATCACCGGGATCTGGCGGCCGGTCAGCGGCAGTTCCAGCATTTTGCCCAGCAGGTGCTGGTAGCGCTCGTCGCTCGGGTTGATGGCTACCGCCACGTCACCCAGCAGGGTTTCCGGGCGGGTGGTGGCGACAGTAACGAATTCATCGCTGCCTACCACCGGGTACTTGATGTGCCACATGTGGCCATCTTCTTCCTCGGATACCACTTCCAGATCGGAGATGGCAGTACCGAGCTTGGCATCCCAGTTGGACAGGCGCTTGCCACGGTAGATCAGGCCCTGTTCGAACAGGCGCACGAACACTTCGGTCACCACTTCGGCGCGGGTGTCGTCCATGGTGAAGTATTCGCGGCTCCAGTCCACCGAGCAGCCGACGCGGCGCATCTGGCTGGTGATGGTGCCGCCGGACTTCTCTTTCCACTCCCAAATCTTGCTGGTGAAGGCTTCACGGCCCAGGTCGTGGCGGTTGATGCCCTGCTCGGCCAGCTGGCGCTCCACCACGATCTGGGTGGCGATGCCGGCGTGGTCGGTACCTGGAATCCAGGCGGTGTTGTGGCCCTTCATACGGAAGTAGCGGGTCAGACCATCCATGATGGTCTGGTTGAACGCATGACCCATGTGCAGGGTGCCGGTGACGTTGGGCGGCGGCAGCTGGATGCAGAAGGCGGGCTGGGTGCTGTCCATATGCGGCTGGAAGTAGCCGGACTGTTCCCATTGATCGTACCAGCGACGTTCGATGTCGCCCGGCTCGTAGCTTTTGGCAAGTTCCTGGGTCATGGTGTGAATTCGGTCTGTTGAGGCAAAAAATGGCGTAAATTATAAACCGAATCCCGTTCTGCCGTCCTGTCTGCGCCGCCAGCCATCAAGCGCCGTTTGCTGGGAAATGTGATGATGCAACCGCGCAGTTGTAAATAGTTGTATATATTAGCGGCACCTTGCCATCGGGCCGGCCACACCGTCGCCCAGACATCAGCTCCGACACCACCACACCATGCACAGTCGCCACGTTCTGCTCGTTGAAGACAACCCCTCCGTATTGCGCGCCGTGCAGCGCATGCTGGAGAACGAAGGTTACGTCCCGCTGTGCGCCAGTAGCCGCCGCGAGATGCTGCACATCCTCAACGACCAGTCCGGCGAGCCGCTCATGGCCTGCGTGCTTGACTATTGCCTGCCGGACGCCCCGGAAGGCGAGGCGCTGGCCGACCTGCTGCAACGCCAGGTGCCGACCATCGTGCTGACAGCACGCAACGACCTGGCCACCCGCGAGCAGGTACTGCTGCAACCGGTGGTGGATTACATCCCCAAGGAAAATCCGTCCGCCTACGAATACACCCTGCGCATGCTGCGGCGCATCGAACACAATCCGGGCTCGCGGGTACTGGTAGTGGACGACTCCAGCGCGATTCGCGGTTACCTCAAGCAGCTACTGCGCCGCCAGTTGTATGAAGTAGTGGAGGCGGCCAACGGGGACGCGGCGCTGGCGATCCTGAGCGCCGACAGCAGCATCCGGCTGGTGCTTACCGACCACGACATGCCGGGCATGAACGGCGTGCGGCTGTGCAGCGAGATCCGCCGCTTCCGCAAGTCGGAAGAGCTGGCCATCATCGGCATCTCCAGCAGCCAGGACCCCAGCATGAGCGCCCGCTTCATCAAGGCCGGCGCCGACGACTTCCTGACCAAGCCGTTCAATCACGAAGAGTTTTTCTGCCGCGTCACCCGCAACATCGAGTACGTGGAAAACCTGTGCGCGCTGGCCAGAGCCGCGCGCGAGGACATGCTGACCAACCTGCCCAATCGCCGCAGCTTTTTCGAGCGCATCCAGCGCCAGGGGCAGCCGTACGCGCTGGCCATGCTGGATATCGATCACTTCAAGCGCATCAATGACAACTACGGCCACGACGTTGGCGATCAGGCGCTGTGCTGGCTGGCCGAGCTGCTGCGCGAGACCTTCGGCCAGGAAAACACCGCCCGTTTCGGCGGCGAGGAGTTTGTGGTGGTGCTGCCGGATGCCGGCGATCCGTGGCCACTGCTGGAAGCATTCCGCCAGCGCGTGGCGGCGGCCGTTCTTGCCACCAGCCACGGCGAGCTGCAGCTCACCCTCAGCATCGGTGTGGCGGCCAACCTGCCGGATGTCAGCCAGCTGCTAAAAAAAGCCGATGCCCAGCTGTACCAGGCAAAACAGGCCGGACGCAACCGGGTGTGCAGCGCCTGAGAGCCGCCCCGATAACGCACAAGGCCGCCCACTGGGCGGCCTTGTGCTTTTAGAGCAGCATCACGCCGCGCGCGCCAGCACCCAGTCCAACAGCCGGGTGGGCAGCAGCCACTTGAGATACCAGAACAGGTGGGTCGGGAAAGTCACCCGGTAGCGCGCCGCCGGCCGGCGTGCGGCCAACGCTTTTTGCACCTGGCGCAGCACCGCCGTGCCCGGCAGCGTAAACGGCGCGGCGTGGCCTTCCTTTTTCAGCCGCAGCAGCTGGTGCTGGTACGACTCGCGATGCGCGCTGCTGTCGATGGCGATGTTGCGCAGGAACTTCTGCAGCGCATTGGGGCGGAAGCGGCTTTCGATCGGCCCCGGCTCAATTAGGCAGACGTGGATGCCGGTGCCGGCCAGCTCCAGCCGCAGTGTGTCACACAACCCTTCCATCGCGTACTTGCTGGCGTTGTAGGCGCCACGGTACTTCATCGCCGCAAAACCCAGCACCGAGCTGTTGAACAGCACCCGCCCCTCGCCCTGCGCACGCATCACCGGCAGCACGGTGTTCAGCAGCTCCCAGGCGCCAAACAGATTGGTCTCGAACTGCTCGCGCATGGCCTGGCGCGGCACGTCTTCCACCGCACCCGGCTGGCCAAAGCCGGCGTTGTTGAACAGCGCCTCCAGCCGGCCGCCGCTGCGCGCCAGCACCGTAGCCACCGCGGCGCGAATGCTGTCGCTGTCGTCCACGTCCAGCTGCAGCGCATCGGCAAACCCCGCTGCGGCCAACCTGGCCACGTCCTCGTTGCGCCGCGCGGTGGCGAATACGCGCCAGCCATCCGCCTGCAGGCCACGGGCCACATCCAGGCCAATGCCGCTGGAACAGCCGGTAATCAGAATATTTTTTTGCATGAGTAGTGAACCTGACGCAGCGGGCTCCGTCAGAGTTAAGTCCTAAGTATGTAACAGTATGTACATCGCCAAACGGGAGCTGTTTAACCACCCCGGCCGATAATAACAAAACACGACTCACTCGCCTTCTACACACATAAGGAGCAATCTCGATAATGGAACAGGCCCTCCCCTCGATTGGATCGCCTTTCTTCTACACGGTGTTTTTTGTCGCCGTTTTCATCATGGTGGTCATCGACATGCTGGCGCTGAAGCAAAGCGGCTCGCATAAAGTGTCGATCAAGGAAGCCGCCGGCTGGTCCGTGGTCTGGGTCAGCGTGGCCTGTGCCTTTGGCGGCTGGCTATGGTGGACGCTGGCGGGCGACCCGGCCTACGGCGAAGCAGTCGCCAACCAGAAAACCCTGGAGTTCTTCACTGGCTACGTGATCGAAAAATCGCTGGCGGTGGACAATATCTTTGTGTTCCTGATGATCTTCGGCTTCTTCAAGGTGCCGGTGGAATACCAGCGCCGCGTGCTGCTGTACGGCGTGTTCGGCGCCATCGTGCTGCGTACGCTGATGGTGTTCCTGGGCGCGGCGCTGGTGCAGGAATTCAGCTGGATACTGTACGTGTTCGGTGCCTTCCTGCTGTTTACCGGCCTGAAGATGATGCTGCCGGAAAAAGAGGAAGAGCAGGATCTCACCAATAACGCGCTGCTCAAGTTCCTGCGCCGCCATATCCGCATGAGCAACGACTACCACGGCGAAGCCTTCTTCGTGATGAAGGACGGTCTGCGCTATGCCACGCCGATGTTCCTGGTGCTGGTGATGGTGGAGCTGTCGGACGTGGTATTCGCGGTGGACAGCATTCCGGCCATCTTCGCGGTGACCATGGACCCGTTCATTGTGCTGACCTCCAACATCTTCGCCATCCTCGGCCTGCGCGCGATGTTCTTCCTGCTGGCCGACGTGGCCGACCGCTTCCACCTGCTGCGCTACGGCCTGGCCATCGTGCTGTCGTTCATCGGCCTGAAGCTGTTGCTGCTGCAGGTGCTGCATGTGCCGATCATGCTGTCGCTGGGCGTGGTGTTCGCGGTGATCGGCGGTTCGGTGCTGGCTTCGCTGCTGTTCCCGAAAAAGAGCCACTAAGCCACGCGCACCACCCCCTTCCACCCCGCTGCAGACAGCCTGCCAGCGGGGTTTTTCATCTGTTGCAGCGCGAGATGGCAGCTTTGTTACGCAGCGCAAAAACGCCTACAATGGCGGCCAACTTGCCATTCACTTACGGAAAGCCCCGCAATGGCCAAACCGACCAAAGCACAAGCCAGCTTCGAAAGCGCGCTGGCCCAGCTGGAAGACATCATCCGGGCGATGGAAAGCGGCGACATGCCGCTGGACAACGCCCTCACCTCGTACAAGCAAGGCATGGAGCTGATCAAGTTCTGCCAAAGCAAGCTGGCGGATGCCGAACAACAATTGCGCGTGCTGGAGAACGACGAACTCAAGCCGCTGGATCTCGCCGATGGCCAATGACACTTTTACCGGCTGGATGACCGCCAGCCAGCAAGCCGTGGAAACCGCGCTGGAAACCCTGCTGCCGGACGCCAGCCGCGCGCCGCACGTGCTGCATGAAGCCATGCGTTACAGCACGCTGCAGGGCGGCAAGCGCGTGCGCCCGCTGCTGGCCTTCGCCGCCGCCGAACTGGTGGACGCCGATGCGGCCAACGTGGCGCGCGTGGCCTGTGCCGTGGAGATGATCCACGCCTACTCGCTGGTGCACGACGACATGCCGTGCATGGACGACGACGTGCTGCGCCGCGGCAAGCCGACCTGTCACGTGCAGTTCGACGAAGCCACCGCGCTGCTGGTAGGCGATGCGTTGCAGACGCTGGCGTTCGAGCTGGTGGCCAGCCCACTGCCGGGCGTGGCCGCCACGCAGCAACTGGCGATGGTCAAGCTGCTGGCGCAGGCATCCGGCCATGCCGGCATGGCCGGCGGCCAGGCCATCGATCTGGCCAGCGTCGGCAAGCCACTGTCGCAGCCGGAACTGGAGTTCATGCACCTAATGAAAACCGGCGCACTGATCCGCGCCTCGGTGCTGCTGGGGGCACTGTGTGGCCAACCGCTGGATGCCGCGCAAACCGAGGCGCTGGATCACTTTGCCAAGCGCATGGGGCTGGCGTTCCAGGTGGTGGACGACGTGCTGGACGTGGAGGCCGACACCGCCACGCTGGGCAAGACCGCCGGCAAGGACGCGGCCAACGACAAGCCCACCTATGTCAGCCTGATGGGCCTGGGCGAGGCCAAGGCCTATGCGCGCGACCTGTACGACGACGCACTGGCGGCGCTGGCACCGTTCGGCACCAAGGCCGCGCGCCTGCAACAGCTGGCCGACTACATCGTCGCCCGCTCGTTCTGACATCACAAAAAAATCAATATGACAACATTGCTCGACACCATACAGAGTCCGGTTGACCTGCGAAAACTCGCGCGCCAGGAGCTGCCGCAACTGGCACAGGAGCTGCGCGAGTTCCTGGTGGAGTCGGTCAGCAAGACCGGCGGCCACTTTGCCTCCAACCTGGGCAGCATCGAACTGACCATCGCGCTGCACTACGTATTCAATACCCCGGACGACCGCCTGGTGTGGGACGTCGGCCACCAGACCTACCCGCACAAGATCCTGACCGGCCGCAAGGACCAGATGTCCACCATGCGCCAGCTGGGCGGGCTGGCCGGCTTCCCCAAGCGCGGCGAGTCGGAATACGACACCTTCGGCGTCGGCCACTCCTCCACTTCCATCGGTGCCGCGCTGGGCATGGCGGTAGCCGCCAAGGCGCAGGGGCTGGCACGCAAGTGCGTGGCCATCATCGGTGACGGCGCCATGACCGCCGGCCAGGCGTTCGAAGCGCTGAACAACGCCGGCGCGATGGACACCGACCTGCTGGTGATCCTCAACGACAACGATATGTCGATCTCGCCCAACGTCGGCGCGCTCAACAATTATCTGGCCAAGCTGATGTCCGGCCGCTTCTACGCGGCGATGAAACAGGGCAGCAACAAGGTGCTGGGCATCGCCCCGCCGCTGCGCGAGATCGCCAGCAAGATGGAAGAACACGTGAAGGGCTTCTTTACCCCCGGCACGCTATTCGAGGAATTCGGCTTCAACTACATCGGCCCGATCGACGGCCACGATGTGGACGTGCTGGTGGACACGCTGAAGAACATCAAGAGCCTGTCCGGCCCGCAGTTCCTGCACATCGTCACCAAGAAGGGCCAGGGCTACAAGCTGGCCGAGAACGACCCGGTGAAGTACCACGGCGTCACCAAGTTCGACCCGGCCAACGGCCTGGCCGCCGGCAAGAGCGGCGGCGGCAAGCCGCAGTACACGCAGATTTTCGGCGACTGGCTGTGCGACATGGCCAAGCTGGACCCGCGGCTGGTGGGCATCACCCCGGCGATGCGCGAAGGCTCCGGCATGGTGCGCTTCGAAAAAGAGCATCCGGACCGCTACTTCGACGTGGCGATTGCCGAACAGCACGCGGTGACCTTTGCCGCCGGCATGGCCTGTGACGGCATGAAGCCGGTGGTGGCGATCTACTCCACCTTCCTACAGCGCGGCTACGACCAGCTGATCCACGACGTGGCGATCCAGAATCTGCCGGTGGTGTTCGCCATCGACCGCGCCGGCCTGGTGGGGGCCGACGGCCCGACCCACGCCGGCGCCTTCGACCTGTCCTTCCTGCGCTGCATTCCCAATATGACGGTGATGGCGCCGTCGGACGAAAACGAATGCCGCCAGATGCTGTACACCGCCTTCAGCCTGGACACCCCGAGCGCGGTGCGCTACCCGCGCGGCACCGGCCCGGGCGCGGCCATCGTGCAGGAGATGTCCACGCTGCCTATCGGCAAGGGCCACATCCGCCGCCAGGGCGACGGCAAGGTGGCGATTCTGGCGTTTGGCAGCATGGTGACCCCGGCGCTGGCCGCCGCAGAGCAGTTCGATGCCACCGTGGCCGACATGCGCTTCGTCAAGCCGCTGGATGCCGAGCTGGTGCAGCAACTGGCCACCAGTCACGAGCTGCTGGTGACGGTGGAAGAAAACGTGCTCATGGGCGGTGCCGGCAGCGCCTGCCTGGAAACGTTGGCCGCAGCCGGCATCACCATCGAGGTATTGGCATTGGGCCTGCCGGACGATTATGTTGAACATGGCGACCCGGCCTTGCTGCTGGCCGGCTGTGGTCTGGACGCGGACGGCATCGGCCGCAGCATCGGTGCACGCCTGGCGGGCAGATAAGCCGCTCTGCCGGTGAGCAGCGGCCAGCAGCCCCGTACTGCTGGCCGTTTTGCCATCCATCCCCGGAGAACAACAATATGCCATGGGATCTCTCCGCCTGGCTGCAGCTGGCCGGCACGCCATACCAGAGTCTGCCGGCACTGCTGTCCAGCCTGGGCGTCGGCCTGCTGATCGGCGTGGAGCGCGAGCGCAAGCACCACGCGCTGGCCGGCATCCGCACCTTTCCGCTGGTCTGTCTGCTGGGTACCCTGCTGGCGATGCTGACCTCGACACTGGGCAGCGCGTGGCTACTGGCCGCCGGCCTGCTCGCCATTGCCGGGCTGGGTTTTCTGCCTGTGGGCGCGCGCAGCGGCGACGACGCCAACGAGCCGCGCACCACCACCGTCATCGCCCTGCTGATCGCCTATACCCTGGGCGCGATGATTGGCCTGGGCAACACCGAGCTGGCGGTGGCGCTGGGGGTGATCACCACCGGCCTGCTATACCTGAAGCCGGAGCTGAGCAGCTTCACCCACCGCCTGGCACGCCACGACCTGCTGTCGCTGCTGCAGTTCGCCGCGCTGACCTTCATCATCCTGCCGCTGCTGCCCAACCAGGGCTTCGGCCCCTACGCCGCCTTCAACCCGCACCGCGTCTGGCTGCTGGTGGTGCTGATCGTCGGAGTGGGCCTGGCCGGCTACATGGCGGTACGGATGCTGGGCGAGAAAGTAGGCGCGCCGTTGCTGGGCTTCATGGGCGGGCTGGTGTCCACCACCGCCACCAGCCTGGTGTACGCGCGTGAAGCCGCCAGCAACCCCGGCTCGCAACAGCTGGCCACCCGGGTGATCCTGCTGGCCAATATGGTGCTGTTTCTGCGCCTGCAGCTGCTGACGGTTGCCATTGCGCCGCGGGCCGCGTTCGGCATGCTGCTGATCATGCTGCCAGGCATGGCGCTGGGACTGCTGACCATCTTCATCAGCAGCCGCCGCGGCCAGGCACGGGACGGCGCCCCGGAGCTGGAGCTGAAGAACCCGGCCCAGCTCAGCATCGCGCTGGGCTTTGCCGCGCTGTTTGCCGTGGTGATGTTGTGCTCGGCCTGGCTGAAGGATCTGTTTGGTGACAGCGGCCTGTACATGGTGGCGCTGGTATCCGGCATCAACGACGTGGACGCCATCTCGCTAACGGTGATGGAGCTGTTCAGCAAGCAGCTGCTGCCGCTGCACCCGCTGCTGATCACCGTGGCCATCGCGGTGCTGACCAACACGGTATTCAAGTTTGGCCTGATCTTCAGCATTGGCGGCCGCACGCTAGCACTGCGCTGCCTGCCCACCTTCATCATGGCAATGATAGGCATGCTGGGCGGGCTGTGGTTTGCCGCACTGCTGTAAGTGTCAGCGCGCGGCCAGCGCGGCGATCAGATCGGCCGTCTCCAGCGGGTACTCCAGCGGAAACAGATGGCTGCCGCGCTGAGTGTGGATATCGGCGGTGAAGTGGCGGCGGATGAAGGCCAGGTCGTGCGGGCGGATGGCGCTGCCTTCGCCGGCCACCACGTAGCTGCACGGCACCTGTAGTTGGCCGCGCAGAAACCAGCTGTTGTGCGGCAGGGTGCCGTAGATCGCGTGCTCCACCTGCGGCCGGAACTTCAGCCGGCGCCCGCCCTGGCCGTTGTCCAGCGTGCCATGCGTGGCGTAGTCGCGCAGACAGTCTTCATCCCAGCGCGCAAACGCCGGCTTGCGCGCAAAGTAGTCGTACACCGAGCCGGTGCTGGCCCAGTTGTCGCGGCGACGCAAGGTGCCGGTGCCGCCGGGAGTAATGCGCTGGATGAAGCCCAGCCGCTTGGCCAGCCAGATCATGAAGCTGGTGCGTGGCCCCAGCAGCGGCGAATCCAGCACGATCAGGCGTGCAAAGCGCTGCGGCTCGCGGATGGCCGCCTGCAACAGCACCATGCCACCCAGCGAATGCCCCACCGCGACAACCGGCGCGCGATAGTTGGCCGCCATATAGGCCAGCGTCTCGTCCACCAGATGCGGCCAACAGTCGCTTACCGGGTAGGCCGGATCATGGCCGATGGTATCGAGATAGCCGACCTCGAAGCCATGCGTGGCCAGGCGCTGGTGCAGCTTGTGATAGATGGATGCCGGAAAACTATTGGCATGGGCAAAGTGCAGGCTGTGCAACATCATTTCCTCCGATGCCGCATCATACACCAAGCAAACGCTTGGTTCAGCCATCCACGACATGACGCACCGCGCGCGCGCTGCTAAGCTGCCGGCCTGAACCTATGCACCGCCCGACGGTCTCTGTCCGATAGTCTTTGCCACGAAACACCATGCCTCTCGCTCAATTGTTGCACCGCTTGTTACTGCTGATCCTGCTCTGTACCGGCAGCGCCTGGGCGCTGAACCCGGACGAGCTGCTGCCGCCGGAACGCGCCTTTGCCGCCCGGCTGGAACAACAGGGCCAGACGCTGTTGCTGCACCTGGATGTGGCCCAAGGCTACTACCTGTACCGCGACCGCATCCAGCTGACGCCGCAGCCCGCCGCCAGTGTCAGCGTGCCCAAGCTGCCGGCGGGCGAGAGCAAGAACGATCCCTACTTCGGCCGCCAGCAGGTGTTCCACCGCGGGCTGACGCTGACACTGCCCATCAATGGCACCCTGCCACCGGACTTCACGCTGAAAACCGTGGTGCAAGGCTGTGCCGATGCCGGCCTGTGCTACCCGCCACTGACCCGCACGCTGAAAGTGGGCGATGGCATGGCCAGCAATCCGTGGCTGGACAGCAGCCCCAGCCAGAGCACGGCCCCCGCGCTGGCGCGCGGCCAACTTGCCACCACCCTGGCCGCCTTCTTTGTCGCCGGCCTTGCCATGGCCTTCACCGCCTGCATGTACCCGCTACTGCCCATCGTATCGTCGCTGATCGCCGGCCACGGCCACCGGCTGAGCAAGCGCCGCGGCTTCGGCCTGTCGCTGGCCTATGTGCAGGGGCTGGCGCTGACCTATACCGCAGTGGGTGTGGCCGCCGGACTGACCGGCAGCCTGCTCACCGTGTGGCTGCAGCAGCCGGCGGTGATCCTGGCCGCCGCAGCGCTGATGGTGCTGCTGGCGCTGGGCATGTTCGACGTGATCAGCATCCAGCTGCCGGCCGCACTGCAAAGCCGGCTGGCCGCCAGCTCCAACCGTCTGTCCGGCGGCCACGTTGCCACCGTGTTCGGCATGGGTGCACTGTCGGCGCTGCTGGTGGGGCCGTGCATCGCCCCGCCGCTGGCCATCGCGCTGGGTTATATCGGCCAGACCGGCGATGCGCTGCTGGGCGGCAGCGCGCTGTACGCCATGGCCCTGGGGCTGGGCCTGCCGCTGCTGGTGGTGGGCACCTTTGGCGGCCACGTGCTGCCACGTGCCGGACAATGGATGAACGCAGTCAAGTTTGCCTTCGGCTTCGTGATGCTGGCGGTGGCGATCTGGATGGCCGGCCCGTTCCTGCCCACGCCGCTGACCATGCTGCTGTGGGGCGCGCTGGCACTGGGCATTGCCTGGAAACTGGCACGCGTCAGCGGCAAAGGGTTGGCCGCACGACTGGGCAAGGCGCTGGCGCTGCTGTTCGTGCTGGCAGGTCTGCTGCAGCTGGTCGGTGCCGCTACCGGCGCCCCGTCGCCACGCCTGCCGTGGGCCGGCATCTGGCACGGCAACCAGCTGCCCAAGGCAGTGTTCAGCCGCGTCGCCAGCAATGCCGAACTGGACGCCGCACTGGCGCGCGCCCGCGCTGCCGGTCAGCCGGTGCTGTTGGATTTCTATGCCGACTGGTGCGTGAGCTGCATCGAGATGGAAGAAACCACCTTCCGTGACCCGGCGGTACGCCGGCGCATGGACAAGATGCTGCTGCTACAGGCCGACGTTACCGCCAACAACGCCGAGCAACAGGCCCTGCTCAAGCGCTTCGGCCTGTACGGGCCGCCGGGCATCATGCTGTATGACACCAGCGGCCGACAGACGGCACAGGTGATCGGCTATCAGGATGCGGCCACATTTACCCGCAGCCTGGATGCGGCCAACCTTGGGTAATAACAGAATAAGCGCCAACTGTGGCGCCAAAGGACACACATGCAAGCCATCGTTGATTTCATCCTGGAACTGGACCGGCTCAAGGGCGTTACCCGCAAGACCCGGCCGCTGGGGCTGGACCGCCAGGAAAACTCCGCCGAACACAGCTGGCAGATCGCCATGCTGGCCGCCTCGCTGCAGCCGTATGCGCCGCAGGTGGTGGACATCCACCGCGTGATCGGCATGCTGCTGGTGCACGACATTGGCGAGATCGAAACCGGCGACACCATCGTCTATGCCGAGGAAGGCTGGGAGGAGCGCAAGGCGGCGGAGCTGGCGGCGGTGACGCGTATCTTCGGCCTGCTGCCGGATGGCCAGGGCGCGCACTTTCTGGCGCTGTGGCAGGAATTCGAGGACGGCGACACGGCGGAAGCGCGCTTCGCCCACGCCGCCGACCGCGCCATGCCGGTGCTGCTGAACCTGGCCAACAACGGCCAGAGCTGGCGCGAGAACGGCATCAGTCACGAACGGGTGGTAAAACGCATCGGCCCGCCGATCCGCGAAGGCTGCCCGGCGCTGTGGGTCTACCTGGAGACTCAGCTGGAACATGCGCGCCAGCAGGGCTGGTTTGGAGCCTGAGCCGGGCGCTCGGCGCCGGGAGTGGCAGCGCGACGGCAAGCGCCATGATCGCCAATCCTAGCCTCCTTCCGGCGTCACCGGCAGCATTTGCTGCAATAACACGGCATATGGCTGCTGTTTGCGCACGCTTTCTGCCGCGCGCTCAAAGCGCGCCTGATACGTCAGGCCACGGCTGGTAAACGCCGGATACAGCCCTACCGGCTTTTCCGGCAGATTCAGCAGGCGAAAGCGCTGCGGCATGCCCATGCGCTGCAGCACATATCGCACGGCATACGGCTCCGGACTATAGAACGCATCGATCCGCTGCAGATCCACTTTCTGCAGGCTGCGCTCAATCACATCGTCTCCCGACATCGGCTCCAGTTGCTGGCGCACTGCCGCCAGCATGGGCGAAAGATAGCCATCGGCCCAGATGCCGATACGCAGCGTGGCCAGCTGCGCCGGATCGGTTATCTGCCGTAATGCCGATTGCTGGCTCACCACCAGCACGCCCTGCATCTCCAGCAGGGGACGGGCGGCAAAGTGCAGTCGCCGTGCCCGCTCCGGGCTGGCGGCAAGATAGAGCACCATGTCCAGCTGTGTATTGCGACGCAAGCGTGACAACGGCTCCTGACGGTATTGCGCGACCACGCCCATTTCTGCGGCGATGCGGTTGAAATATTGCAGCGCAAAACCAGCCGGCTCGCCGTGCTGGGTGTAACCGTGTGGCGGCAGATAGAAATAGCCCACCTGCAACAACGGTGGCTTGGCCACCACCCACGGCGCCAGCAGCGCCATCATCAGTAATGCATATCTTGCTCCCATGCCTCCCCCGCGTGAAATCTTGTCAGGTTTTATGGAAATTTCATGGTAGCGGCTGACGGCACAGCATCACAACAAAATGGCCCATGCAAGGCATGGGCCATGGTTCAAGCTGCGCTGCGGCCAACGTTGGCCGCAACCCTGCCGCTTACAGTTGCTGCTCCACTTCATCTTCCAGCGCGCGGGCAATCACCAGCTTCTGCACATCGGAGGTGCCTTCGTAGATCTGCGCCACGCGCACGTCGCGGTAGATGCGCTCCAGCGGGTAGTCGGCCAGGTAGCCGTAGCCGCCCAGGGTCTGGATGGCCGCCGAACACACCGCCTCCGCCATTTCCGACGCCACCAGCTTGGCCATGCTGGATTCCTTCAGGCACGGCTTGCCGGCATCCTTCAGCGCTGCCGCATGCCACACCAGCTGTCGCGCCGCCTCCAGCTTCGCCGCCGCCTCCGCCAGGCGGAAGCCCACCGCCTGGTGGCGGATGATGGCCTGGCCGAAGGTGTGGCGTTCGGTGGCGTAGCGGGTGGCAAAAGCCAGCGCGGCGCGCGCCATGCCCAGGCATTGCGCGGCAATGCCGATGCGGCCGGATTCCAGATTGGCCAGCGCGATCTTGTAGCCCTCGCCTTCCTTGCCCAGCAGATGGCTGGCCGGCACGCGCACGTTGTCGAACACCACCTGGCAGGTATCGGAGGCATGCTGTCCCAGCTTGTCTTCCACCTTGGCCACGCTGTAGCCGGGTGTGGCGGTAGGCACCAGGAAGGCACTGATGCCTTTCTTGTGCGCCGCCGGGTCGGTGACCGCGAACACGATGGCCACATCGGCATGCTTGCCGTTGGTGATGAACTGCTTCACGCCGTTGATTACGTAGTCGTCACCATCGCGCACCGCGCGGCTGCGCAGCGCGGCGGCGTCGGAGCCGGCATCCGGCTCCGTGAGGCAGAAGGCGGAGATCCACTCGCCGCGCGCGATCGGCCGCAGGAAGGTGTCCTTCTGCCAGTCGTTACCGAAGCGCTCGATCGGGCCACAGCCCACCGAGTTGATCACCGAGATGATGGTGGACAGCGCACCGTCGCCAGCGGCGATTTCCTCGATCACTGCGGCCAAGGTGACATAGTCCAGCCCGGCACCACCCCAGTCATCGGCCACGGTCAGGCCGAAGCAGCCCAGTTCGCCCAGCCCCATCAGCGCCTGGCGCGGAAAGGCGTGGCTCTTGTCCCATTCGGCGGCATGCGGCGCGATTTCGCGCTGCACGTAGTGGCGAATGGCGTCTACCACCAGTTCTTGTTCAGCAGTCAGCAGCATGATGTCTCCTTACAGCAGTTCCACGGCCAGCGCGGTGGCCTCGCCGCCGCCGATGCACAGGCTGGCTACGCCACGTTTGAGGCCGCGCGCCTGCAATGCCGCAATCAGCGTCACCACGATGCGCGCGCCGGAAGCGCCGATCGGGTGACCCAGCGCGCAGGCACCGCCATTGACGTTCACCTTGTCGTGCGGCAGCGCCAGATCGTGCATCGCCGCCATGGTCACCACCGCGAACGCTTCGTTGATCTCGAACAGATCGACATCGGCCACGCTCCAGCCGGCCTTGGCCAGCAGCTTTTGCATCGCTCCCACCGGCGCGGTGGAGAACCATTCCGGCTCGTGCGCGTGGGTGCTGTGGCCGACGATGCGCGCCAGCGGCGTCAGCCCCTGCGCGGCGGCATCGCTGGCGCGCATCAGCACCAGCGCGGCAGCGCCGTCGGAAATGGAGCTGGCATTGGCCGGGGTTACCGTGCCGTCCTTGCGGAATGCCGGCTTCAAGGTAGGAATCTTGTCCGCATTGGCCTTCAGCGGCTGCTCGTCGGTATCGACGATCTCCTCGCCCTTGCGGCCAACCATGGTCACCGCCGCGATCTCGCTCTGGAACGCGCCGCTGCTGATCGCCGCCTGCGCCCGGGCCAGCGAGGCAATCGCGTATTCATCCTGCGCGCTGCGGCTGAAACCATATTTGTCGGCGCAGGCTTCGGCAAACACGCCCATCAGCTTGCCCTTGTCGTAAGCGTCTTCCAGCCCGTCCAGGAACATGTGGTCCTTGATTTCGCCATGCCCCAGCCGTAGGCCGTCACGCGCCTTGGGCATGATGTAGGGCGCGTTGCTCATGCTTTCCATGCCGCCGGCCACCATCACGCGGTTGTTGCCGGCCAGCAGCATGTCATGGGCCAGCATCAGCGCCTTCATGCCGGAGCCGCACATCTTGTTCACCGTGGTGGCACCGGCCGACAACGGCAGCCCGCCCTTGATCGCTGCCTGGCGTGCCGGCGCCTGGCCCTGTCCGGCCGGCAGCACGCAGCCCATGATTACCTCTTCCACCGCCTCCGGCGTCAGGCCGGCGCGTTGCACCGCGGCGCGGATGGCCACCGCGCCCAGCTCGCTGGCACTCTGCCCGGCCAGGCTGCCCTGAAAGCCGCCCATGGCGGTGCGCGCCATCCCCACGATTACGATTGCATCTTGTTGCATACCAGCCTCCGGCGTTACATGTACGTTTACGTTAACGTAAAGCATAAGCGAAAAACAAGCCGCCCGATGGCGGCTGTCGCACAAATACGAATGTCGCGGTTAATTCTTGCTGCGTGTGTGCAGCCATTCCTCACACTGCCCGCGCACCTGGCCGATTTCTTTCAGCACCAGCTGCAGATCCTGCATCTGCTGCACCAGCTGCTTCTCGCGGCGGGTCAGGATATCGATGAATTTTTTCAGCTGCGGCTCGTCAGTGTTGGCCGCATCGTACAGCTCGAACAGCTCGCGGATTTCCTGCAGCGACAGGCCGATGCGCTTGCCGCGCAGGGTAAGCATCAGCCGTACGCGGTCGCGGCGGGTGTAGATGCGGCGCTGGCCTTCCCGCGCGGGTGTCAGCAAGCCTTCCGCCTCGTAAAAGCGGATGGCGCGGGTGGTGATGTCAAACTCCTGCGCCAGTTCGGAAATGCTGAAGGTGCGATCAGCAGCTACGTTCACGACTACTCCTGGATACGGTTCGAAATGTGGCCGGCAACATGGCCAGCACACGATTGTAATACGTGACGCCGTTCACGGCATCCGGCTTATTCCGCACAGCAACATATCGAACCTGCAGCCTGTGCGCGGCAAATCACTCAAGTTTTTTCATTATAGTTGACGTTTACGTAAACTAGAATTAATTTTGCCAGCTACCTAGCAGGAGGAAGCGATATGACCATGCACACCATCGGCGTTGTCGGCGCCGGCACCATGGGCAACGGCATTGCCCAGGTTTTTGCCCAGGCCGGGTTCAACGTGATCATGGCCGACATCGGCCAGCAGGCGCTGGACCGCGGGCTGGCCAGCATCAGCAACAGCCTGAGCCGGCTGGTAAAAAAGGGCCAATTCAACGACAACGAGGCGGTAGCCACCCTGTCGCGCATCCGCGGCAGCACCCTGTTGGCCGAGCTGGCCGACTGCCAGCTGGTGGTGGAAGCCGCCACCGAGAATGCAGAGATCAAGGAAAAAATTTTCCGTGAACTGGCCGCCGTGGTGCGCCCGGACTGCATCCTGGCCAGCAACACCTCGTCGATCTCGCTGACCACCATTGCCGCCTGGGTGCCACAGCCGGAACGGGTGATCGGCATGCACTTCATGAACCCGGTGCCGGTGATGCAGCTGGTGGAAATCATCCGCGCGCTGCAGACCAGCGACGACACCCACACCGCCATCCACGCCCTCAGCCTGCAGCTGGGCAAGACGCCGGTAACGGTGAAAGATGGCCCGGGCTTTGTCTCCAACCGCGTGCTGATGCCGATGATCAACGAGGCTGCGTTCGTGCTGTACGAAAACCTGGCCAGCGCCGAAGACATCGACACGGTGATGAAGCTGGGCATGAACCACCCCATCGGCCCGCTGCAACTGGCCGACCTGATCGGCCTGGACACCTGCCTGGCCATCATGGACATCCTGTACCGCGAGTTCCGCGATTCCAAGTACCGCGCCTGCCCGCTGCTGGTGCAACTGGTGGCCGCCGGCCAGCTGGGCCGCAAGAGCGGCAAGGGCTTTTACCACTACTGATGGCAGCCTGACGCCGCAACGGAACCCACGTAGCGGCCACGCACGTTGGCCGCGCAATCTGGAAGGAGCAACATCATGTCTCGACTTCCCACCGTCAAACTGCTGATCAACGGCGAGTTTGTCGAATCCCGAACCCAGGACTGGCGCGAGATCATCAACCCCGCCACCCAGCAGGTACTGGCCCGCGTACCGATGGCCACCGCCGACGAGGTGAATGCCGCCGTGGCCGCCGCCAGGACCGCCTTTGCCAGCTGGAAGAAAACCCCGATCGGCGCCCGCGCCCGTATCTTCCTCAAGCTGCAGCAGCTGATCCGCGAGCATATGCAGGAGCTGGCCACCATCCTTACCGCGGAACAGGGCAAGACCCTGGCCGATGCCGAGGGCGACATCTTCCGCGGCCTGGAGGTGGTCGAGCATGCGGCCAACATTGGCAGCCTGCAGCTGGGCGAATACGCGGAAAACGTGGCCGGCGGCGTGGATACCTACACCGTGATGCAGCCGCTGGGTGTCTGCGCCGGCATTACCCCGTTCAACTTCCCGGCGATGATTCCGCTGTGGATGTTCCCGATGGCCATCGTCACCGGCAACACCTTCGTGCTCAAGCCATCGGAACAAGACCCAATGGTGACCATGCGCCTAGTGGAGCTGGCGCTGCAGGCCGGCATTCCGCCCGGCGTGCTTAACGTGGTGCACGGCGGCGCGGAGGTGGTCAACGCCATCTGCGACCACCCGGACATCAGGGCGATCTCCTTTGTCGGCTCCAGCCATGTCGGCAGCCACGTCTACCAGCGCGCCAGCCAGCACGGCAAACGCGTGCAGTGCATGATGGGCGCCAAGAACCACGCCATCGTGCTGCCGGACGCCAACAAGGAGCAGGCGCTGAATCAACTCACCGGCGCGGCCTTCGGCGCCGCCGGCCAGCGCTGCATGGCACTCAGCGTGGCGGTACTGGTGGGCGAGACGCAGCAGTGGATTCCCGAGCTGGTGGCCAAGGCCCGCGGCCTGAAAATCGGCGCCGGCCACGACAACCCGGATCTGGGGCCGCTGATCTCCAGCGCCGCGCGCGAACGCGTCGCCGGCCTGATCGCCAAGGGCGCCGCCGAGGGAGCGAAACTGGAGCTGGATGGCCGCCACGTGCACGTGGCCGGCTACGAGCAAGGCAACTTCGTCGGTCCCACCATCTTCAGCGGCGTCAAGCCCGGCATGGCCATCTACCAGCAGGAAATCTTCGGCCCGGTGCTGTGCCTGCTGGCGGCCGACAGCCTGGACGAAGCCATCGCCATCATCAACGCCAACCCCCATGGCAACGGCACCGCCATCTTTACCCAGAGCGGCGCCGCGGCGCGCAAATTCCAGGAAGAGATCGACGTCGGCCAGGTCGGCATCAACGTGCCGATTCCGGTGCCGGTGCCACTGTTCAGCTTTACCGGCTCGCGCGGCAGCAAGCTGGGCGACCTCGGGCCGTACGGCAAACAAGTGGTGCTGTTCTACACCCAGACCAAGACCGTCACCAGCCGCTGGTTCGATGACGACGCCAGCAGCGGCAAGGTGCATACCACCATCGCGCTGCGCTAGGTCGCAACAAAGGACATCGCATGGATTTTGCCCTCACCGACGACCAGGTTGCCTTTCGTGACAGCGCGCGCAGCTTCGCCCAGCACGAGCTGGCGCCGCATGCCGCGCGCTGGGACGAAGAAGAAATCTTTCCGCTAGACACCCTACGCCGTGCCGGCGACATGGGTTTCTGCGGCCTGTACACGCCGGAGCAGTATGGCGGCCTGGGCCTCCCCCGGCTGGATGCCGCCATCGTGTTCGAGGAGCTGGCCGCCGGCTGCACCTCCACCACCGCCTACCTTACCATCCACAATATGGTGAGCTGGATGGTGGGCAGCTTCGCCCGCCCGGAAGTGGCCGCCGAATGGGCGCCACGGCTGGCCAGCGGCGAGCTGCTGGGCAGCTACTGCCTGACCGAACCGGGCGCCGGCTCCGATGCCGCAAGCTTGCGCACCCGCGCCGAACGCCAGGGCGAAAGCTATGTGCTCAACGGCAGCAAAGCGTTCATTTCCGGCGCCGGTAGCACCGACGTGCTGGTGGTGATGGCACGCACCAGCGGGCCGGGGCCGAAAGGCATCTCCGCCCTGCTGGTGCCGGCCGACACCCCGGGCATCCGCTACGGCAAGAAGGAAAAGAAAATGGGCTGGAACAGCCAGCCCACCCGCATCATTACCTTCGACAACGTGACGGTACCTGTGGCCAACCTGCTGGGCGAGGAAGGCCAGGGTTTTGCGCTGGCAATGAAGGGGCTGGACGGTGGCCGCATCAATATCGCCACCTGCTCGGTCGGCACTGCGCAAGCCGCGCTGGAAGCCGCCACCCGCCACGTGCAGCAGCGGCAGCAGTTCGGCCAGCCGCTGGCCGAGTTCCAGAGCGTGCAGTTCCGCCTGGCCGACATGGCTACCGAGCTGATCGCCGCGCGGCAGATGGTCAGGTTGGCCGCCTGGCAGCTGGACCACGCCAGCCCGGATGCCAGCAGCTACTGCGCGATGGCCAAGCGCTTCGCCACCGATGCCGGCTTCAAGGTGGTGAACGAGGCGCTACAGCTGTTTGGCGGCTACGGCTACATCAAGGACTACCCGCTGGAGCGCCAGCTGCGCGACAACCGCGTGCACCAGATACTGGAAGGCACCAACGAAATCATGCGCGTGATCATCGCCCGCCGCCTGCTGCAGGACGGCGCACTGGACACGCTGCGCTGACCCGAACACAGGAACCCACATGCACTACGCCAATCTGAACGTCGAAAAAATCGGCCACACCGCGCTGATCACCATCGCCAACCCGCCGGCCAATACCTGGACCTACGACAGCCTGCAGGCGCTAAAACAACTGGTGGCCGACCTGAACGCCGACCGCGACATCTACGCACTGGTGATCACCGGCGACGGCGACAAATTCTTCTCCGCCGGCGCCGACCTCAAGCTGTTCGCCGACGGCGACAAGGGCGTGGCCGCCAGCATGACCATCCTGTTCGGCGAGGCGTTCGAGACCCTGGCGGCCTTCCGCGGCGTCAGCATCGCCGCCATCAACGGCTACGCCATGGGCGGCGGGCTGGAATGCGCGCTGGCCTGCGACATCCGGATCGCCGAGGAACAGGCGCAGATGGCGCTGCCGGAAGCCGCCGTCGGCCTGCTGCCCTGCGCCGGCGGCACGCAGCAGCTGCCGTGGCTGGTAGGTGAAGGCTGGGCCAAACGCATGATCCTGTGCGGCGAGCGGGTGGATGCCACCACCGCGCTACGCATCGGCCTGGTGGAAGAAGTGGTGGCACGCGGCAGCGCCCGTGACGCGGCACTGGCGCTGGCGGAAAAGGTTGGCCGCCAATCGCCCTGCTCCGTCACCGCCTGCAAGACGCTGGTGCAGCGCGCCCGCCACGCGCCACCGGCGGCCAACCTGATCCACGAACGCGAGCTGTTCATCAAGCTGTTCGACACCCAGGATCAGCGCGAAGGCGTACAGGCATTTCTGGAAAAACGCACACCGCAGTGGCAGAACCGCTGAATCGGGTTGCGCCAGCGGCAGACCGGCATTTTGCTGGCCGTGCAAACCACCGCCAGGGCGCTGGCCGCAATAATGCGTGGCGACAGCCACCACGGTGGCAAGCTTTCCTGCCCGTCGCCACAATACGCCGGCCAAGCCTGCCGGCGTGGGCTTAGCGGCCGACATTGCCCGACACAAGCACAAGCGAGAGAACCATGAACGACGCGGTACTGTTTGACGAACTCACCACCAGCAGCGGCCAGCGCATCGGCGTGGCGGTGCTGAATGCCGAAAAAGCGCTGAATGCGCTGAACCTGGAGATGATCCAGCTGCTGGATGCACGGCTGTCGATCTGGGACCGCGACGACGGCATCGTGGCGGTGTTGCTGCGCGGCAGCGGCGACAAGGCGTTCTGCGCCGGCGGCGACGTGCGCGCCATGCGCGAGGCAATTCTGGCCGACGACCACTATCCCAACGCCTTCGCCAGCGACTTCTTCGCCCGCGAATACACACTGGACCACCGCATCCACACCTATCGCAAGCCATTGCTGGTGTGGGGCAGCGGCATCGTGATGGGTGGCGGACTGGGGCTGATGGCCGGCGCCAGCCACCGCGTGGCGACCGCCACTACCCGCATCGCCATGCCGGAAATCACCATCGGCCTGTACCCGGACGTGGGCGGCAGCTGGTTCCTGCAGCGCATGCCGGCCAAGTGCGGCCTGTTCCTGGGGCTGACCGGCGCACCGCTGAATGCCCGCGATGCGCTGCTGGTGAACCTGGCCGACCACATCCTGCCGCAAACCGGCTGGCAGGCGCTGACGGCACAGCTGCAACACGCCCACTGGCAGACCGACACCGCGGCCAACCATGCGCTGCTGACTGCCGTGCTGGGTGAACTAGAAGCCGCCAATGACGACACGTTGGCCGCCAGCAATGTGGCGCGTAATCTGCCGGCGATACACACGCTGCTCAACAAGGGCTCACTGGCGGCGTTCGACCGGGCGCTGCGCCAGGAGCAATTTGACGACCCTTGGCTGGCCGCCGCGGCGCAGAGCTATCTGGCCGGCTGCCCCACCAGTGCCGCCGTCACCTGGGAAATCTTCCGCCGCGCCAAGCACCTGTCGCTGGCCGAGGTGTTGCGTATGGAGCTGGCACTGTCGGTAAATTTTTGCGCCGCACCGGATTTCCGCGAAGGCGTGCGCGCGCTGCTGGTGGACAAGGACCGCCAGCCGCAGTGGACACGCACGACGCTGGCCAGTGTCGATGCCGGCTACGTGGCGCAACATTTTGCCGCACCGTGGCGGCCGCAAGACCATCCATTGGCTACGCTGTAAGTAGCCGTTCCGTCGCGACGGCTGCCGCACAATTACCGCGCGGCAGTGCTGTCTGCTTACGCCGCGCTGTCGGTGCGATTCGGTGCTGACGCCCCGGCAGGCAGGCGAGCACCAACAGGTTTTAGGCAGGATTCCTCACCGCAAGGAGCCGCATCATGCAACACATCGCTTTCATTGGCCTGGGCAATATGGGCGGCCCGATGGCCATCAACCTGGTAAAGGCCGGCTATGCCGTACGCGGCTTTGATCTGGCTGCCGAGGCGCTGGGCCACTTTGCTGCTCATGGCGGCAGTGCGGCGCGCTCGGTGGCCGAGGCCGTGGCCGGCGCCGACACCATCATCTCCATGCTGCCGGCCGGCAAGCATGTAGCAGCACTGTATCTCGGCGACGAGGGGCTGTTTGCCTCGCTGCCGCAGGGCACGCTGGTAATCGACTGCAGCACCATCGACGCGCAAACAGCACGCGAGGTTGGCCGCATCGCCGAGCACAGTGGGCTGTGCTTTATCGATGCGCCGGTATCCGGCGGTACCGCCGGCGCCGCCGCCGGTACGCTGACCTTCATGGCGGGCGGCGATACGGCCAACGTGGATGCCGCACGTCCGTTGCTATCAAGCATGGGGCGGCGCATTTTCCATGCCGGCGATGCCGGTGCCGGGCAGATCGCCAAGGCTTGCAACAACATGCTGCTGGGGATCCTGATGGCCGGCACCTCAGAGGCGCTGGCACTGGGGGTGAAAAACGGGCTGGACCCGGCGGTACTGTCGGAAATCATGGCCAGCAGTTCCGGCCGCAACTGGGCGCTGGAACTGTACAACCCGTGGCCCGGCGTGATGGACAATGTGCCGGCCAGCCATGGCTATCAGGGTGGCTTCATGGCCGAGCTGATGCTGAAGGACCTGGGACTGGCCGAGGAAATGGCGCTACACAGCCATGCGGCCAACCCGCTGGGGGCACTGGCACGCAGCCTGTTCGAGCAGCATGTGGCAGCCGGCAACGGCAAACTGGATTTCTCCAGCATCGTGCAGCAGTTCCGCCGCTGAGCGCAGCCGCAGGGTCGCCCGGCAGCACGCCGGCGACCCTGCGGCCGGGCACCGCAACAAAAGCACGACAATCCCTGCAGTTTTCACAGCAGGCGGCGCGCAATCGGAGTACACTTGCAACTTCGCGCCTTTGCCAATCAGCGCGACCTCCTTCTTAGGCTCAGGCTTCCTGCCTGGCCCACCTCGACAAACAGAACTAATGTCTACCCGGATTGGTATTGTCTTACGCAATGGGCGGGCATCTGATTGCAAACTAATACATGTCAGAATCGAACTTTGCCGCACTGGGCCTTGCTGAGCCCATTCTGCGTGCCGTAGCCGATACCGGTTACACCCAGCCTACCCCTATCCAGGCGCAGGCCATTCCGCAGGTATTGCAAGGTGGCGACCTGTTGGCCGCCGCCCAGACCGGCACCGGCAAAACCGCCGGCTTTACCCTGCCGCTGCTGAATCGCCTGATGGACCAACCGTCCAAGCAAAAGGGCCGCCCGCGCGCCCTGGTACTGACCCCGACACGCGAACTGGCCGCCCAGGTGGAAGAGTCGGTGCGCGAATACGGCAAGTACCTGCCGCTCAAATCCATGGTGATGTTCGGCGGCGTCGGCATCAACCCGCAGATTTCCGCGCTGAAAAAACCGGTGGACATTCTGGTGGCCACGCCGGGCCGCCTGCTGGACCATGCCGGCCAGAAGACCGTCGACCTGTCCGGAGTGGAAATCCTGGTACTGGATGAAGCCGACCGCATGCTGGACATGGGCTTCATCCACGACATCAAGAAAGTGCTGGCCCTGCTGCCGGCACAGCGCCAGAACCTGCTGTTCTCGGCCACCTTCTCCGATGAGATCAAGAAACTGGCCGACAAGCTACTGAACCAGCCCAAGCTGGTGGAAGTGGCGCGTCCGAACCAGACCAATGCCCAGATCAGCCAGAAAGTGCATCTGGTCGACCGTGACCGCAAAACCGAGCTGCTGATCGAAATGATCAAGGCCGGTGACTGGCATCAGGTGCTGGTCTTCACCCGCACCAAGCACGGCGCCAACCGCCTGGCAGAAAAGCTGGAAAAAGCCGGCATCGCCGCCATGGCCATCCACGGCAACAAGAGCCAGGGCGCCCGCACCAAGGCACTGGCCGGCTTCAAGGACGGCAGCCTGCCGGTACTGGTTGCCACCGACATCGCCGCCCGTGGCCTGGACATCGAAGAACTGCCGCACGTGGTCAACTACGAGCTGCCCAACGTGCCGGAAGACTACGTGCACCGTATCGGCCGTACCGGCCGTGCCGGCTGCACCGGCGAGGCGATCTCGCTGGTATGCGTCGACGAGCTGGGCTTCCTGCGCGACATCGAGAAGCTGACCAAGCAATCCATCGAGCGCTTTGCCCTGTCCGGCTTCGAAGCCGACCCGCATGCCGAACCGCAAGCCATCGAAATCGGCCTCGGCCGCTACATTCACGGTGCGCTGACCCCCACCACCGCGCCGAAAGGCGCCAAGGGTGACAGTCGCGGTCGTGGCGGCCAACAGCGTCGTCAAGCCCAGTCGGCACGCGCCAAGCCGGCCGGCGACAAACCGGCTGCCGATGCCGGCCGTGACAAGCCGCGCCAGCCGCAAGGCAAGCGTCCGCCGAAACAGGGTGATGGCGCACCGCGTCAGCAACAGGCGGCGCGCAGCGATCGCCAGGGGCAGGGCCAAGGCCAGGCTCAGGGTCAGGGTCAGAACAATGGTCAGCCGCGCCGCCAGGACAAGCGCAAGGTGGCACCGGGCATGGCCGAGCCGAACGGCAATGTGTTCTACGACAATGGTCCGCGCCAACCCAGCCTGACCATGCACGAGCTGAGCCAGGGCCTGATTCCGGGCAAACAGCCCCGCCAGTACAACGGCAACCCGTTGCACCAGCCGTCGGCATCCCGCGGCCATGGCGGCCCGCGCCAAGGGCAGGGTCAAGGCGGCAAGCCGCGCCAGCAGCAAGCGGCCCTGTTCAACGCGCCCAAGCGCAAGCCGTAAGCGACAGCGGCACTGCGGCCAACCTTGGCCGCCATGCAAAAAACCGGCCCATCTTGCGATGGCCGGTTTTTTTTGCGACTGCAGCTGCCGTAACGTACCGATGGCACCTGCGGTGACAGCGCAACGGCAGACTCACAATGGCGAGCCTAGCGCCTGCGCGCAGGTTTTACCTACGCCGGCGTGCTGCACCACAAACGCCAACTGCCACAGCACATTGGGGTGGTCGCTGCGCGCGGTAGCAGCTCAGCCCTTGGACTGCACGCGATAGCCTTTGGCCTGCAGCGCTTTTTGCCATTCCGCCAGCGCGATCTCCACCAGCGCCGGCTGGCCGGTAAAGCTGAACTCGATGTGCATCTGCGGGATGGCCTCGCTACCGAAGCTGGGCAGACTGGAAAAACGCAACGTCGGGTAGCGGGCGACAAAATCCTGCATCAGGCTGATCAGGTCGCCCTCCCTGGCCTCCAGTGCAATGCAGCCCTGCTCCACATCCGGCGCAGCGCTGAACAGGTGGCGGTAATGCGTGTCCAGCACCCACTCCACCATCGGCCACGCCATACTGGGAAAGCCGGGCACAAAATGCACATCGCGACAGGAAAAGCCGGGAATCTGGTTGACCGGATTGGGGATAATCGCCGCACTTTGTGGAAAGGTACCCATATTGATGCGATGTGGGTAGGCTTCATCGCCAAAACGCCCCTCGATCAGCACCCGCGCTTCTGGATGCACGGCCAGCGACTCGCCCAGCGCACGTGCGGCACAGCCGCGGGTATGGTCGTCCGGTGTTGCCCCGATACCCCCGAAACTGAACACCAGATCGCCACTATCGAAAGCCCTTTGCAGCGCGGCCTCGATACGCTGCGGATCGTCACCCAGATATTCCGCCCACGCCAGCCGCATACCGCGTGTGGCCAACATGCGGATCAGCGCCGCCATGTGTTTGTCCTGGCGTTTGCCGGAGAGCAATTCGTCACCAATGATCAGTGCGCCTGTTTTCATAGCATTTACCCTGCAATCAAAGAACGAATGGCATAGTACAACGCGCCCAGCAATTCACGCAGCGCCTGGTGGTTTTCCTGCAGCGCCCTGCCCTGCGGAATCCAGTTCAGCACGCCATCGCCGTCATAGCGAGTAAAGCCGGTGCCAGCCGGTAGCACCTGCAACCCCTGCTGCTGGAAAAACGGCAGCGCCCGGCGCATATGCCAGGCCTGCGTCACCAGCGTGATGCGACTGATGCCGGCCTGACGGAGCAGGACGGCACTCAATTGGGCATTCTGCAGCGTGGTATTCGATTTGTCCTCCACCCAACGCGGCGGCAAGGCGTAGTCCTCGCGCAGCGTGCGCGCCATCACCCGGGCCTCCGCCTCGCCGCCCAGTGGCGCACCGCCACTGACCAGCAATGGCAAGCCGCTGCGCTTCGCCAGCCAGACCGCATAACGCAGCCGCCCAGCGCTATCGGCGCTCAACACGTTGGCCGCATACTCCGGCGCCGGTTTTTTGCCAGCGCTCAACACCACAATCGCCTGCGTCTGCCGCACCTGCGCCAAATCGGCCGGCGCATAGCGCTCCAGCCAGCCATTGAGCGCCAGCGCCGTAACCGGCAGCGACAGCAACCACGCCAGCAGCGCACCGCTGCATAACAGCACACGCGCCAGCCGTGGACGGCGGCGCAGCAGCAATAGCGCCGCCACGATCGGCAACAGATAAGTAAACGGCGGCAGCAACAAGGCCCCCAGCAACTGGTGCACCAGTACCTGTAGATTGACGCCAGCCATCATTGATCACCCCTCTTCATGCCATCATTGCGCAGCCGCAGCAGCAAAACCGGCGATGCACCATAAAAAACGCCTCCGGAAACCGGAGGCGTTTGGCTTGCGAACAAACAGCCTATTCGCCGAGGTAGGCGTTACGCACCCGCTCGTCGGCCAGCAGTTCCTGCGCCGGGCCGCTCATGGTGATGCGGCCGCTTTCCATCACGTAACCGCGCTGCGATACTTCCAGCGCCAGCTTGGCGTTCTGCTCCACCAGCAGCATGGTCACGCCTTCCTTGGCCACCATCTGGATGATCTCGAAGATCTTTTCCACGATCAGCGGCGCCAGACCCATCGACGGCTCGTCCAGCAGCAACAGCTTGGGCTGCGACACGATCGCGCGCGCCATCGCCACCATCTGCTGCTCGCCACCGGACAGGGTGCCGGCCAGCTGCTTCTGACGCTCTTTCAGGCGTGGGAACAGCTCGTAGCCACGCTCGATGTCGCGCTGGATGCCGTCCTTGTCGTTGCGGTGGAAGCCACCCATCTGCAGGTTTTCTTCTACCGTCAGCTTGCCGAAGATGCCACGACCTTCCGGCACCATCACCAGACCATTGCGCACGAAGTTGTACGAGGCGATGTTGTCGGTTTCCTTGCCATCAAAGTGGATGGTGCCGCCAGACTTGCGCACCATGCCCACCAGGGTTTTCAGCGTGGTGGTCTTGCCGGCGCCGTTGGCACCGATCAGGGTCACCAGCTCGCCCTTGTTGATGTGGAAATCGATACCGCGTACGGCCTGGATGCCGCCGTAGGCCACTTGCAGGTTTTTAACTTCCAAGAGACTCATGAGTGTGCCGCTCCCAGGTAGGCTTCGATGACTTTAGGATCCTTGCGCACCACTTCCGGCACGCCTTCCGCGATTTTCTTGCCATAGTCGAGCACGGCAATACGGTCGCACAGGCCCATCATCAGCTTCACGTCATGTTCGATCAGCAGCACGGTCACGCCGTCGTTGCGGATCTTCTCCATCAGTGCCTTCAGACCTTCGGTCTCGCTCGGGTTCATCCCGGCGGCCGGTTCGTCCAGCGCCAGCAGCTTCGGCTCGGTGGCCAGGGCGCGGGCGATTTCCAGGCGACGCTGGTGACCGTAGGACAGGTTGCGGGCACGTTCGTACGCCACATCCTCGATACCCACGTAACGCAGCAGCTCCCAGGCCTTGGCCGTGATCGCAGCTTCTTCCTCGCGGGTAGCCTTGTTGCGCAGCACCGCGCCCAGGGCATTGGCCTTGGAGCGGATGTGGCGGCCAACCATCACGTTTTCCAGCGCCGTCATTTCATGGAACAGACGGATGTTCTGGAAGGTACGGGCGATACCGCCGGCCACTACGATGTGCGGCGGGGCACGGAACAGGTCCTGGCCGGCGAAGGTGAACTGGCCTTCGTCCGGGGTGTACAGACCGGTCAGCACGTTGAACAGGGTGGTCTTGCCGGCGCCGTTGGGGCCGATCAGACCGTAGATTTCGCCTTTGTTAATGTGCAGGGCAACATTACTCAGGGCATGAAGGCCGCCAAAGCGTTTGTGGATGCCTTCGATTTTCAGCAGAACTTCAGCCATGGCTTAACCTTTCTTGGCATCGTCGAACTCGGCTTGGCGTCGCTTGGACGGCCACATGCCTTCTGGGCGGGTCAGCATCATGACAACCATGGCCAGACCGAACAGCAGCATACGAGCGTTTTCCGGATCGACAATCATTTTGCCGAAGGTATGCATTTGCAGCGGACCGATCACATCGCGCAGGACTTCCGGCGCCACGGTCAGCACCACGGCCCCCAGGATCACGCCCGGGATGTGGCCCATACCACCCAGCACCACCATGGCCAGAATCATGATCGATTCCAGCAGGCCGAAGGATTCCGGCGAGATGAAGCCCTGGAACGAAGCGAACAGACCACCGGCCACACCACCAGACAGGGCACCCAGCGCAAAGGCCAGCAGCTTGATGTTGCGGATGTTCAGGCCCATTGCGGAAGCCGCGATCTGGTCTTCACGCATCGCCACCCAGGCACGACCGATACGGGAGTGCTGCAGGCGGGACACCATGATCACCACCAACACGGTGAGGAACAGGAACATGTAGTAGTACAGGATCACCGGGTTCACCGTGAAGGAACCGATCTGGGTCACCTTGCCCAGCGAGAAGCCGGCAAACTGGATCGGGTCGATCAGGTTGATACCCTGCGGACCGTTGGTGATGTTGATCGGCGCATTCAGGTTGTTCATGAAGATACGCACGATTTCACCGAAGCCCAGCGTCACGATCGCCAGGTAGTCACCCTTCAGCTTGAGTACCGGGGTACCCAGCAGAATGCCGAACATGGCGGCAAAGCCGGCGCCCAGCGGGATGGCGATGTAGAACGGCAGGTGAATACCGAAGTGCGGCGAGCCCAGCAGTGCGAAGGTGTAAGCACCCACGGCATAGAAGGCGATGAAGCCCAGGTCCAGCAGGCCGGCAAAGCCCACCACGATGTTCAGACCCAGCGCCAGCATCACGTACAGCAGCGCAAAGTCGATGGTACGCACCCAGGAATTGCCCAGCGTACTGCCTACCACGAAGGGCAGTACCGCCAGCACGATGGCCGAAGCCAGGAAGGTGCCGAGTTTCTTGTTGCTAGTCATTATTAGCTCCTGCCTGGACTTAAGCGCGGTCGGCGATCTTTTCGCCCAGCAGACCGGACGGACGGAAGATCAGCACCACGATCAGCACTGCGAACGCAAAGATGTCCTGATAGTGCGAACCCAGGAAACCACCGGTCAGGTCGCCGATGTAACCGGCGCCCAGGCTTTCGATGATGCCCAGCAGGATACCGCCGGCCACCGCGCCACCCAGGTTGCCGATACCACCCAGCACCGCTGCGGTAAACGCTTTCAGGCCGATCATGAAGCCCATGTAGTAGTGCGCCTGGTCATAGTTGGCCGCAACCATCACGCCGGCCACGGCACCCAGAGCGGAACCCATCACGAAGGTGGCGGAGATGATGGTGTTGACGTTCACCCCCATCAGGCCGGCCACGCCGGGGTTCTGGCTGGTGGCACGCATGGCGCGACCCAGCTTGGTTTTTTCCACCACGATCAGCATGCCTACCATCAGCGCCAGGCACAGCACCACGATCAGCACTTGCAGCTGGGTAATGGTGGCACCGAAGATATCGATGGTGTCATGGTTCAGGATCGGCGGGAACGGAATGTAGTTACGACCCCAGATCAGGATGGCAACCTGCTGCAGCACGATGGACAGGCCAATCGCGGTAATCAGCGGTGCCAGCTTGGGGGCATTGCGCAGCGGACGATACGCCACGCGTTCGATGGTGTAGCCCAGCAACATACATGCTGGAATCGCGACCATCAGACCGATCAGCACCAGTGCGCCGCCCGGAAGCGCCAGACCGGCATTGCTCAATGCGGTAATAACGGTGATGGTAACCATGGCACCAAACATCACGACTTCGCCATGAGCGAAGTTGATGAGGCCCATGATCCCGTACACCATGGTGTAGCCGAGTGCAATCAGGGCATAAATACTGCCCAGCACCAGGCCATTCAGGATCTGTTGCAGAAAAATGTCCACGGTGGGATCTCCTTTGGATGAACTTCCCGACGGCTTTTTTGAAAGGGTAACCCCGTTGCCGCCTTACCAGCCATGTAGCGCCGACTGTCAACCAGCCCTACAAGCCGAGCGGATTATGTAGGCGTATCCAATCGACTGTCAACGATAAAACAAGCAAAACTGGACGTTTTCCGACAAAATTTCCACAAGATGTAACCAATTGATTTAATTGAGTTTTATGGCAATAAAAAAACAGGCGGCCGCCATGTTGCGGTGCAACCAAGCGGCTTTTCCTGTTTTCTTTTTGCTAGCCAACTAAATTAGAAATTTTCGTATTTTTCCATTCTGAAATCATATAGATTCGAATACGAAAAGCACCATGATCGTTTTCGCACCATTCATGGGCAAATTCATGCACCAATACTGTATACAATCTATCGTATTCGTTTGTGAACGCAAAAAGAAAACCGCCGCACGATATTATCGTGCGGCGGTTTCTGCCTGATAGCGCTGGCGGCGTAGCCTTACAGCAGCTGAAACGGATAGACCGACCCCAGACGCAGAATGCCAGTCAGCTCGTCCAGCGCGGTACGACACTCCAGCAACAGCTGCGGGTCGCCCAGGTCGGCCGGGGCAATGCGATCACGATAATGCTTGTCTACCCAAGCATTAAGCGTGCCAAACAATGCATCGCTCATCATTACATTCGGATTGACGGCGGCAATCTCGCGTTCCGACAGCGCCACACGCAGGCGCAGGCAGGCCGGGCCGCCACCGTTCTGCATGCTTTGCTTCAGGTCGTAGACGCGCACTTCGTCGATCGGGCCGCCGCTGCTCACCAGCTTCTGCAGGTAAGTCCACACCCGTTCGATATTGCGGCACTCTTCCGGCACCACGATAATCATCTTGCCTTCCGGCTTGGACAACAGCTGGCTGTTGAACAGGTAGCTCTTCACCGCCTCTTCCACACTCACCTCGGCCAGCGGCACCTCGATGGCAATGAATTTGCCACCGGCTGCGGCCAACTTGCGATCCAGCTCGGCCAGCACGTCGGCCTGATGCAGGAACGACTTCTCGTGATGGAACAGCACGTTGGCATTACCCACCGAGATCACGTCGTTGTGGAACACGCCGGCATCGATGGTGGCCGGATCCTGCTGCGCATACACCACGCCCTCTTCTTTCAGACCGTGCAGACGGGCGATCGCCTGGCAGGCTTCCAGCGTCTGGCGTGCCGGGAAGCGTGTCGGTGCCGGGTAGCGGCTGTCGAAAGCCGCGGCGCCAAACACGAAGAACTCCACGCCGGCACCATCGTACTCATGGCAGAAGCGGGTATGGTTGGCCGCACCTTCGTCACCGAAGTGCATCTGCGCCGGCAGCGCTTCGTGCACCATGAAACGCGACTCGTCGGCAAACATCGCCTGCAGGATGCGACGGGTGGTCGGATGCTCGATGGAGCGATGGAACTTGTTGTTCAGGTTGGCCGGCGTGAAATGCACGCGGCCATCAGCGGTATCGCCGGACGGGCTGACGGTCGCCGCGTTGGCAGTCCACATGCAGGATGCCGAAGACGCTGCCGCCAGAATGGCCGGCGCTTCCTTGGCCGCGCGCTCTACCACTTGCGCGTCGGTGCCGGAAAAACCCAGACGCCGCAGGCTGGCCACATCCGGGCGCTCGTGCGGGGCCAGCACGCCCTGCTTGAAGCCCATGTCGTGCAGCGCCTTCATCTTGGCCAGGCCCTGCTTGGCGGCCAGGCGCGGGTTGGACACCGCGTTCTGGTTGCCGGTAGAGGCCACATTGCCGTAGGACAGGCCGCTGTAGTTGTGCGTCGGGCCTACCAGGCCGTCGAAGTTCACTTCAAAAGCGTTGCTCACAGTACGATCCCCGGAGAAAGTTGAGTCGGAACGGTCAGGCTGTCGCATTCCAGCGATGCCACCGGCCAGGCGCAGTAATCGGCTGCGTAGTAGGCGCTAGGGCGATGGTTGCCCGAGGCGCCGATGCCGCCGAACGGGGCGGCGCTGGAGGCGCCGGTCAGCGGCTTGTTCCAGTTCACCACGCCGGCGCGGCTTTCCAACAGGTAGTGTTCATATTCAGCACGCTCATCCGACAGCACGCCGCCGGCCAGGCCGAAGCGGGTGTCGTTGGCGATGTCGATGGCCTGCTCGAACGAGGTGTAGCGAATCACCTGCAGCAGCGGGCCGAAGAACTCGTCGTCCGGACGCTGGGCGTTGGTGGTATCGATGATGCCCGGCGACAGGATGGCGCCGGTATCGGACAGGCGTTTCATTTCCAGCAGGCTGATGCCGCCACTGGCCAGCAAGGCTGCCTGCGCCTTGAGCAGGCCGTCGGCGGCGGCAGTGGAAATCACCGAACCCATGAACGGCTGCGGCTCATCGTTATACAGACCCACCTTGAGGTTGGCCGCAACCTGCACCAGACGCACCACAAAGGCATCGCCCCACTGCCCTGCCGGTACCAGCAGGCGGCGAGCGCAGGTGCAGCGCTGACCGGCGGAAACAAAGGCGGACTGGATCACGTGATGCACCGCGGCATCCACGTCGGCCACCTTACCAACGATCAACGGGTTGTTGCCGCCCATTTCCAGCGCCAGGATTTTCTCTGGCTGGCCGGCAAAATTCTTGTGCAGCAGGTTGCCGGTGCTGGAGCTACCGGTGAAGAACAGGCCATCCAGCCCGGCGTGATTGGCCAGCGCGATACCGGTTTTCTTGGCACCTTGCGTCAGGTTGATCACCCCTGCCGGCAGGCCGGCTTCGTTCCACAGGCGCACGGTTTCTTGTGCGGTCCACGGCGTCAGCTCCGACGGCTTGAAGATCACGGTGTTACCGGCGATCAGCGCCGGCACGATGTGGCCGTTGGGCAGGTGACCCGGAAAATTGTATGGGCCGAACACCGCTACCACACCATGCGGCTTGTGGCGCAGCACGGCCTGGGCATCGCCCATCACCGCGGACTTGTCGCCGGTACGCTCCTGGTAGGATTTCACCGAGATGTCTACCTTGTTCACCATGGTGGTGACTTCGGTCTGCGCTTCCCACAGCGGCTTGCCGGTTTCCTTGGCGATGACCTCGGCCAGCTGGGCCTTGTTGGCGGCCAGCAGTTCGCCAAAACGGCGGATGATGGCAATGCGAGCCTCCAGCCCCAGACGCGCCCAGGACTTGAACGCACCGCGTGCGGCGTTGACGGCGGCATCCACCTGCTCGGCACTGGCGGCCTGGCCTTGCCAGATGACTTCGCCAGTTGCCGGGTTATGCTTGGTCAGCGCTTCGCCGGCACCCGCCAGCCACAGACCATTGATGAATTGGGTACTCACTGGGCAGTCTCCTTCGGCGACAGTGCAACCACGCGCACCATGTCACCCTGCTTGATATTCAGTGCCGCTGCTTGTTCGGCAGTGATGTCGATTTGGTCTTTCGCCACCGGCTGTGCCGCCATGATCACGCGGAAGTCGGTCAGGCTGGTATTGGACAGCAGCTGGCATTCGCCTTCGGCAACTGCCGCCACCACATTCACCGGCAACAGCCGGCTATCGCGCACGGCACGGATATCCTGGGTATAGGACTGCACGGTCGGGCCACCATCGAAGATGTCGACATAGCCTTCGTAACGGAAGCCCTCGCCATACAGCATCGCCACCGCCGGACGGGTGTTGTCGTGGGTCTGGCCGATCACCGCCTGCGCCTCTTGTGGCAGGAAGTCGATATACACCGGGAATTTCGGCATCAGCTCGGCGACGAACGCCTTCTGCCCCACGCCGGTCAGATAGTCGGCCTCAGCAAAATCAATGGAGAAGAAGTGGCGACCCAGCGCTTCCCACAGCGGCGATTTGCCATTCTCGTCCGACACACCACGCATTTCGGCCACCACCACCTTGCCGAACAGCTGCGGGAACTGCGCCAGGAACAGGAAGCGGCTCTTGGACAACAGGCCACCGTTGCGGTTAACGCGGAAATCCGGGTGCAGGAACAGCGTGCACAGCTCGCTGTAGCCAGTATGGTCGTTGGACAGGAACAGGGTTTCGTGCCGGGTGTACACCCCCAGCTCTTCCGAGGCATGCACGATGGTACCGACGCGGTAGTTGTACCAGGGCTCCTTCAGGCCGACAGCGGCCTCCAGCGCACAGATACCCCCCACGCGGCCGCTCTCGCTGTCTTCCAGCACGAATACATAGCCGCAGTCGGCCAGCTCGGCATCGCCGGCAAAGGTTTTCTCGGAGCGCGCAATGCGTGCGGCCAACCTTTCAACATTCACCGGCAGCGAAGTCAGGCCCACGCCGGCGCTGCGAGCCAATTCCATCAGGCCGTCCAGATCACTGGCGCGGATCGGGCGAATGATCATCATGCTGCGTTCCTCCCGGCTTCCGGCAGCAGCGGCACGACACAGGCGTGCTGGCCACTGGCGAGTGCCAGCACACGGGCGGTGTCTGGCGTAATGAACAACACATCGTCCACCAGGGCCGCGTGGGCCTGGGTAACGGCAAATTCGCTGCTGCGATGGTTGGAAATCAGCATCTCCACCTCGCCTTCCGGCAACACCGGCGCCACTTCCACCGGATACAAGCGCTGCTCGCGCAGGCTGAACAGTTGGTCAACTTCGGCCGTCAACACCGCGCCGCCATCGAAAATATCGATGTAGTCGTCGGCCTCGAAGCCTTCACGGGTAAGGATATTGAACGGGCGCTCGAAATCCGGGTGAATCTGCCCGACGGCGTTCTGCGCCGCATCCGGCAGCAGCGGCACGTAGATCGGGTAGGTCGGCATCAGCTCGGCGATGAAGGTCTTGCTGCGCTGGGCGAAGGCCTGCTCTACCTGCGGGAAATCCATATTGAAGAAGCGGCGGCCGATGGCGTCCCAGAACGGCGACTGGTCGGCCTGATCCAGAATGCCCTGCATCTCGACCAGAATGCGGCGACCGAAGCGCTCGCGGGCGGCGGAGATATACAGCAGGCGGGCACGTGACAGCAGTTCGTAGGCACGCAACTGCTGCTTGGGTGCACAGAAGTAACCGCACAGCTGCACCAGACCGGTCAGGTCGTGGCACATGGTCAGCACGTGGATGCGGTTGTTGACCTTCAGCGCCCGCGAGGCATGCACCATGGTCTCGCTGCGGTAGCTGTAGAACGGCTCTTCAAAGCCGGCCGAAGCGCTGATCGAAGCGGTACCCACCACTTCGCCCGCGTCTTCCAGCACGAACATATAGTATTCGCGGCCGGTGCCAGCGATGGCCTCGTGCTCGAAAGCGCCGAGCGAGGACTGGATTTTTTCGTACAGCTTTTCGCGATTGTTCGGCAAACTGGTAACGCCGATCCCGCTATCTACCGCCATCTTCTCGATGACCGGCAGGTCGGAAATACGGACTGGGCGCACTGTCAGCATGACATGCCTCTCTCTCGTAGTGACCCGGAAATCAGGCGCAGCAGCACCCGCCCTGCTGCCGCGCTGACAGCAGGGTTCCCCTGGATTGGTAATGGACTAGTTGCTTCCGGAAGCGGAATCAGGCACGGCTGGCTGCCACCACGGCAGCAACAGCGGCGTCGAAACGGGCCAGACCTGCGTCGATATCCTGGTCGTCCACCACCAGCGACGGGGCAAAGCGCACCACGGACAAGCCAGCCACCAGCACCATCAGTTGCTGGGCTTCTGCGGCTTTCAGGAAGTCGCGGGCACGCCCGGCGAACTCGTCGGTCACCACGGCGCCGATCAGCAGGCCCATGCCGCGGATTTCCTTGAACACGTTGTACTTGGCGTTGATGGCGTTCAGGCCGTCGACAAAGCGCTGATGCTTGGCATTCACGCCGGCCAGCACTTCCGGACGGGAAACGATTTCCACCACTTTCTTGGCCACGGCGGTGGCCAGCGGATTGCCACCGTAGGTGGTACCGTGGGTGCCTACCGCCAGGCTCGGCGCTACCTTGCTGGTAGTCAGCATGGCGCCGATCGGGATACCACCGCCCAGGCCCTTGGCGGAGGACAGGATGTCCGGGGTCACGCCATACGCCTGGTAGGCGTACAGGGTGCCGCAACGGCCAACACCGGTCTGCACTTCGTCGAACACCAGCAGCGCGTTGTGCTTGTCGCACAGCTCGCGCGCAGCCTGCAGGTACTCCTTGGTGGCCGGCAGTACGCCGCCCTCACCTTGCACCGGCTCGATCACCACGGCGCAGGTCTTGTCGGAAATCGCTGCTTTCAGCGCATCGATATTGTTGTATTCGATATGGGTGATGCCGACCGGGTTGGGGCCGAAACCCTCGGCGTACTTGGGTTGGCCGCCAACATTGACGGTGAACACGGTACGGCCGTGGAAAGAATTCTTGCAGGAGATGATTTCGTACTTGTCGGCGCCAAAGTGATCGGCGGCGTACTTGCGCGCCAGCTTGAAGGCAGCCTCGTTGGCTTCGGCGCCGGAATTGCAGAAGAACACGCGCTCGGCAAAGGTCTTTTCCACCAGCAGCGATGCCAGTTCCAGCGCCGGCTCGTTGGTAAACACGTTGGACAGGTGCCACAGCTTGTGCGCCTGTTCGGTCAGTGTGGCCACCAGTTCCGGATGGCAATGACCCAGCGAGTTCACCGCGATACCACCGGCAAAGTCGATAAACTCGCGGCCATCCTGATCCCAAACGCGGGAACCCTCACCCTTTACCGGGATGAAACCGGCCGGGGAGTAGTTGGGGACCATAACCTGGTCGAAAGTTTCGCGGCTGACTTGCTTGCTCATTGATGGTTCCTTCCTGCAATTCGTCTTGAGTTCTTGTGTTGGCGACCCGCCGTCGTGGGGTGCGGCGGGCCTGTCCCTTAGGCTTGCACCGATTCTAATCGAATCTTTCGGCCAGACCATATCCGCTTTGCGACATGGGCTTACACTTTTTCAAGAGATGTACAAGAGTGAACCAAAAACAAAAAATCAAGCCACTTCAATGAGTTGCTGCAGCTTATTTGCATCCGGGATATGAATTTCCCGTCCTTCGACCACAATCTGGGCCTGTTCGGACAGTTTTTGCAGTACCCGCGAGAATGTTTCCGGCGTCAGGTTCAGGCGCGACGCCATTACCTGCTTGTTCACCGGCAGCGTCACCGCGCCGGCGTGCTCGCCCTCGCCCAGCGCCTGCAGCAGGTAACTCACCACCCGCGCCACCGCCCCCTGCAGGCTGTAGCTGGCCACATCCTGCAGCAGGCCGTGCAAGCGCATCGACAGCCCGGCCAGCATGCGCCGTGCCAGCTGTGGGTCGCTATCCAGCAATGCCAGCAGCGGCGTGGCCGGCACGAACAGCACCAGCGCGTCTTCCAGCGTCTGCGCCATCACCGGGTAGCTGCCGGCCATGAACATGATGGCTTCGCCAAAGCTCTGCCCCGGGTAGATGATCTCCACCACTTTTTCGCTGCCGCTGCGCGACGACACGCTGAGTTTCACCTTGCCATACACCAGCACGTGCATGCCGTCGCAAGCATCGCCACGCTGGAACAGCACCGCGCCTTTTTCATAGCGATGCTCGGTGGTGACATTGGCGACCTGCTGCAGGTGCTCGGGCGAGCAGCTGGCAAACAGCGGCAGATGCTGCAGGAAACGGATGGCGGATGCTTGCATGGTGGGTGCTCCTGATTTCTTGACGACTATCATTCTCGCCAGCGTCACGGCAACCGACACTGGCCCTATTAAGATTTCCCGCTGTTAATAACAGTTACCGTCATGAACCACCATACACCATTAGAGCTAATTGCCCGCGCCCCGCATCGCGCCGGCTTTGTCCCCGGCATCGCCGCCGCCGCGCTGCTGACCCTGGCCTGGGCCGCAGAGCTGGCCATGCGCCTGGCCGGTGGCAGCATCAGCACCAGCATCGCCGTGTCGCAGGCACACGGCCTGCTGATGCTATATGGCATCTTTCCATTCTTCATGTGCGGCTTTTGCTATACCGCGGTGCCGCGCTGGCTGAATGTCGGCAACCCCGCCCCGCGCACCTTCGTGGCCATGCCACTGCTGTTGCTGGCCGGGGTACTGTGCTGGCTCGCCGGACTATGGCTGGGCAAGGGCTGGCTGCTGGTCGGCACGGTCGCCCAGTTGGCCGCATTCGGTGGGCTGGTCGTCACGCTGGGGGGCATGATCCGACGCAGTACGGTGACCGACAAGCAGCATGCCCGCTGGGTGGTAGCCGGCTTCGCGCTGGCGGCGGCGGGTCTGCTGTGCGCGCTGCTGTGGCTGGCCGGGGTGTTTGCCAATGGCTGGTGGTGGACGCGCCATATCGCACTGTACGGCTTCCTGCTGCCGGTGTTCCTGGCCGTGGCCCATCGCATGCTGCCGTTCTTCAGCAGCACGGTACTCAAGCCCTACACCCCGTGGCGACAGTACTGGTTGCTGCAGCTGTGGCTGGCCGGCAGCATGCTGCACGGCGCCCTGGGCATTGCCCTGCTACCACAATGGCCGCTGGACCTGCTACTGGCCGCGCTGTTCGGCTACACCAGCTGGCGCTGGCAGTTGCGCCACAGCCTGAGCGTGCCGCTGCTGGCCATGCTGCACCTGGCCTTTGCCTGGCTGGCACCAGCGTTCCTGCTGCAGGCGCTGGCTGGGCTGGGCTGGATTTCGCCGCTGGCTGGGCTGCACGCCATCACCATTGGCTTCTTCATCACCATGCTGGTGGGCTTTGCCTCCCGCGTAATGCTGGGCCACTCCGGGCGGCCGCTGCAGGCCTCGCCGGCACTGTGGCGCCTGTACCTGCTGCTGCATGGTGTGGCCGTGTTGCGGGTGGCCGCCGATATCGCCACCGGTGCGGCCAACCTGTTGCTGGCTTGCGCCGGCATCCTGCTGGCCCTGCTGCTGACGGGCTGGCTGCAACTGGGAGCGCCGTGGCTGCTGCGCCAGCGGGTAGATGGCAAAACGGCTTGATCACCCGTAGCGCATAGACTACCGCCAGCCGATCATTGAAATAACATCTACGCTGAGGAACAGATGCAGTAAAGTTGCCGACTAGCCGCAACCCATCAGGAGAACACCATGTCCGAGGCCACTTTGCTGATCGTGGAAGACAGCCAGAGCCAATGCGCCCTTTATCGCAGCCTGTTTGATGGCCAGTACAACCTGCGGTTTGCGGCCAACGGTCAGGCGGCGCTGACCAGCGTGGCGCAGCAACTGCCGGATGCCATCCTGCTGGACGTGGAAATGCCGGACATGGACGGCTATGCGGTGTGTCGCCAGCTGCGCGAAGCCGGCCACGAGTTGCCGATTCTGTTCGTCTCCGCCCACGGCAAGCTGGAAGACCGGCTGCAAGGCTACGATGCCGGCGGCAACGACTTTCTGTGCAAGCCGATAGACGGCCGCGAAATGCTATTGAAAGTGGCACTGGCGCTGCGCAGCCATGCCGAAAAACGCGAACTGCAGCAAAGCGGCCAACATGCGTTCTCCGCGGCCATGACCGCGATGAGCGCGATGTCGGAAATGGGCGTGCTGATTGAGTTCATCCGCAACGTCGCGCGGCTGGCCAGCTATGACGACATCGCCGCCGCCATCTGCGGCACGCTGGAATCCTTCGGCCTGCATGGCTGCGTGCAGGTATATGGCAGCCGTGGCGAAACCCTGCACTCCAGCGATGGCCAGCCCAGCGAGCTGGAGGCCAGCATCATCGCCAATGCCCGCACCCTGTCGCACATCTATTCCAGCGGCAGCAACACCTCGTTCAACTACCCACACTGCTGCCTGATCGTGCGCGACATGCCACTGGAGGATGAAATCCGCTGCGGCCGCCTGCGCGACCACCTGGCCATCCTGGCGGAAGTGGCTGCCAGCCGCGCCCAGGCGCAGGACGAACTGCAACGCGAAATCGGCGGCCTGCAGCAGCAACTGGACAAGCTGAACGCGGCACTGCTGACCCTGCGCCGCGAACTGCCGGCCAGCAGCGCCGCGCTCGGCCTGAATCCGCAGCAGCAGCAACAACTTGCCCGCCTGTTCGACCAGCAGCTGGTCGCCCTGCACCAGGGCTGACAGCAGCCGCCCCCAGACGCGGCCAGACGGTTATCGCCTGGCCGCCGGCATTTATACCCATCTGTCGCAAAGCCTTGCCGGCATTGGTTGGCAGCCATTTTCACGTAGTGTCGCAACTACAGCAAAACCCGCCTTGCCAGCCACTTTGGGCTAGGGTAAAAGCTGGTTCCTTTTGTTTGCGAGACTTGTCATGTCTGCCCCGCTGAATGTCGCCCTGGTGGGCTACGGCTATGCCGGACGCACCATCCACGCCCCGCTGATCCAGGCCAGCCCGCGCCTGAAATTGCACACCATCGTCAGCAGCAAGGGCGAACAGGTGCAGGCCGAACATCCGGGCGTCCACATCGCCAGCGATACCCTACAGGCACTGGCCGATCCGCAGGTGGACCTGGTGGTGATCGCCAGCCCCAACGACAGCCATTTCATCCACGCCGATTGCGCGCTGTCCGCCAGCAAGCACGTGGTGGTGGACAAGCCGTTCACGGTGACGCTAGACGAGGCGCAACAGCTGATCGTGCAGTCGCGCCGCCACCAGCGCCTGCTGGCGGTGTTCCACAACCGCCGCTGGGATGCCGACTTCCTTACCGTGCAGCAGCTGCTGGCCACCGGCACGCTGGGCGACATCACCCTGTTCGAGTCGCGCTTCGAGCGCTACCGCCCACAAGTGCAGGTGCGCTGGCGCGAGTCCGACGTGGCCGGTGGCGGGCTGTGGTATGACCTCGGCCCGCACTTGCTGGATCAGGCGCTGCAGCTGTTTGGCACGCCGCGCGCCATTCATGCCGACCTGGCGGCGCAGCGCCAGGGCGCCGTCACCACCGATTACTTTCATGTACAGCTGCGCTACCCGCGCCTGCGCGTGCGGCTGTCCGGCAGCTGCCTGATCAGCGGCGGCTCGCCGCGCTTTGCGGTACATGGTACCGCCGGCAGCTACGTGAAATACGGGCTGGACCAGCAGGAAGCCATGCTCAAGCGCGACGAACTGCCCGGCGCCAGCAGCTGGGGAGAAGACCCGCTGCACGGCATGCATTACTGGCAACAGGATGGTGAGGAACACGGCACCATGTACCCGACCGTCGCCGGCGATTACCGCCAGTTCTACGATGGCGTGGCCGCCGCCATTCTGGACGGTGCGGCCAACCCGGTCAGCGGCGAACAGGCGGCCGAGGTGATGCGGCTGATCGAACTGGGCGTGGCCAGCGCCCGCAGCGGCCAGGAGCTGGCGGTCAGCCCCGGTTATTGAGTCACCACCGCAAGCGCCACACGGCCGGATCGCCAGCTCGCTCCCCCAGCATGCGATACCGTTCAACCGCGCAGTGGAGCGAGTCGATGCGGCCACCCCCTCCGGCCGCACCATGCCTCGGCAGCCGCCGGAGGGGTGGCCGCAGACAACAACGGCGCCGCGCGGGGCTGCATCCGTCTGGCGCCGTTTGGCCGCGCGGGGTTAACGCCGGCTACTCCCAGCTCACCGCCGACAGGAACAGATAGCCGGCGCCATACACCGTCTTGATCATGCGCGGGCTGTAGGAATCGTCCTCCAGCTTGCGTCGCAGCCGCGAGATGCGCACGTCGATGCTGCGGTCGTACGGTGACATGTCGTCCTGCCCCAGCAGCTGCTCGCGCGGCAGCACGCGATTGGGACGCTCCAGGAAGCGCTGCAGCATCTGCCCTTCCCCGGCGCTCAGCGCCTTCTCGCTGCCATCCGGCGCGATCAGCGTGTAGCTGTCCACCTCATAGCGCCAACCGGCAAAGCTGGCCACCCGCCCGCCGGCGCTGGCCGGGGCCTCCTGCCCGCCGTCGCAGCGGCGCAGGATGCTGCGCACCCTTGCCACCAGCTCGCGCGGCTCGAACGGTTTCATGATGTAGTCGTCGGCGCCGCTTTCCAGCCCCATCACCCGGTCGCCGACGTGGCCGCGCCCGGTGAGAATCACCACGCCGCAGCGGCGCAGCGCGCGCACTTCGCGCACCAGCGCCATGCCGTCCATGTCCGGCAGGCCCAGGTCGACAATCACCAGGTCCGGCACTTGCTGGCGCAGGCGGCGCTGCAGCTCGCTACCGCTGTGGAACACCTCACAGCGGAAGTGATAGTCGCGCAGCACGTTGCCGATCAGCCGCGCTACCGCCAGGTCGTCTTCCACCAGAAAAATCAGCTTGTCGGCCTCGGTAGCCGGGGTCAGGGTTGCGGTGGACACAGCATTACCTCGTCGAGCAAAGCGGCCAACTGGGCCGGGGTGAAAGGTTTTTCCAGCTTGGGAAAGTTGGCCGCAGCGCCACGGCCGGCTTCATCGTAACCGCTCATCAGCACGATGCGCATCCTGGGGCGCAGCTGGCGTGCATGCTGTGCCAGCGCCCGGCCATCCAGCTGGCCAGGCATCACGATGTCGGTGAGCAGCAGGCCGATATCGTCGATGCTGGCCACCATCACCGCCGCCTCATCGCCGCTTTCCGCCTCCAGCACCGGGAAGCCCAGGCCGGTAAGCTGCAGCCGCACCACGCGGCGCACGTCCGGATCGTCCTCCACCAGCAGCACCAGTGGCCGCTCGCGCCCGCCGGCCTTGCCGCTGAAGTTAAGCCGCCCGGTCAGCGCCGCTTCCGGCAGGGTCAACGGCAGGTACAGGCTGAACACCGTGCCCTGCCCCGGCGTACTGGCCACCCGCACCGCGCCACCGGACTGGCGGGCGAAGCCGTACACCATCGCCAGCCCCAGCCCGCTGCCGGAGCCAAAGCGCTTGGTGGTGAAGAACGGCTCGAACACCCGCAGCTGCACGTCCTGGCTCATGCCGCTGCCGGTATCGCGCACCTCCAGCCGCACGTAGTCGCCGGGCTGCAGGTGCAGTTCGCTGTCGCGCTCCGCCAGCGTGATACGGCTGGCGGCCAGGGTCAGCTGCCCGCCCTCGCCCATGGCATCACGCGCGTTCAGCACCAGGTTGAGGATGGCGCTTTCCAGCTGGTGCGGGTCGGCCAGCGCATGCAAGGGCAGCGCGGGCAGCACGGTGGCCAGTTCGATGTTTTCCGGCAGCGAGCGGCGGATCAGCTGCAGCATGTCCTGGAACAGGCTGGCGATATCCACCGCACACGGCGCCAGCGGCTGCTGGCGGGCAAAGGTAAGCAGCCGGCGCACCAGCGCCACGCCGCGCTCGGCCGCCTGCAGCGCCGGGTCCAGGTAGTCCAGCACCTCGGCATCGTGCTGATGGCGACTGCGCAGCTCGGCCAGGTTGCCCATCACCACGGTGAGCATATTGTTGAAATCGTGTGCCATGCCGCCGGACAGCTGCCCCACCGCCTCCATTTTCTGCGCCTGCACCAGCGCCGCCTGGGTCTGGGTCTGCTCGGTAATATCGAAGGACAGCACGAAACAGCCCAACACCTGGCCATCCGGCGCGATCTCCGGCACCAGCGTGCTGCGCGCAAAGATGGTGCTGCCGTCGTCCTTGTCCATCGAGTATTCGTAGGTGACCTGCTTGCCGGACAGCGCCTCGTCGACATAACTCACCACCGCGGCGTAGAACTTGCTGCCCAGCGCCGCCTCGATGTGGCGGCCAACGATGTGCTCGTTGCGGCGGCCGAACCAGTCTGCATAGCCACGGTTGGCGTAGCGGTAGATGTGATCCTTGTCGAAATAGGCGATCAGCGCCGGGATGGTGTCGGTGATCAGCCGCAGGCGTTCCTCGCTGCGGCGCAGCGCGGCGGTGATCTGGGCGTTGGCCGCATCGGCCTCGCGCAGCTGGCGGTTGGCGGCCTCCAGCTCGGCGGTACGCTCGCGCACATGCCACTCCAGGTCCTGCTTCTGCTGCTGCAACAGGCGTTCATAGGCCTGCTGCTCGGTCTTGTCGGTGTACAGCGAGATGAAGCCGCCCCCCGGCAGCGGCTCGCCGCGCACCCGCAGCACCGAGCCATCCGGGCGCATGCGCTCGGTGTCGTGTGCCTCGAAACGCTGCGCCAGCGCCACCCTGTCCGCCACCAGCTGCGCCGGGTCGCCGGGGCCATACTCGCCACGCTCTGCGTTATAACGAATGAATGCCTCGAACGGCGTGCCCACCTGGCCCAGATCGGGCGGAAAGTCCAGCAGCTGCAGGAAACGCTGGTTGCAGGCCAGCAGCTTGAGGTCGGCATCGAACACCGTCACCCCCTGATCCAGCAGGTCCAGCCCGGCCAGCAGCATGGCTCCACGCTGCGCCGGGTCGGCATCGGCAACAATGGCTTGGGACATGGCGGACAGGGCCCCCGGTAACAATTCGAAAGCTTCGATTCTAGGCCAAGCCTGCCCTGCGATGGGGCACTGCAATCATTCGTTACATTTGCCACATAGTTGTGCAAGGTTGGCCGGCAATCATCAATGCCATAACAGAAAGCACAACACAGCGACCGGCCGACCGACAAGGCACAGCACGGCGACAGACGGGCGCCTCGAAAAATCCGGCTTTTTAAGCGAGGCAAGGCGCGAGCGAAAAATTTCGACGCCGCATATGTTTGATATGCAAGGAGAAATTTTTCGTGAGCAACGCCGTATCGCGACGAAAGCGGGAGTTTTTCGAGATGCCCAGACCAGAGGAGAAGCACAGCATGTCCCTGCAGGCATACCAGCAAGACCTGCCGCAAACCGCGGCCAACCATGTGGCACTGTCGCCGCTGAGCTTCATCGAGCGTGCGGCCAACGTGTATCCGACGCGCCCGGCGGTGATCCACGGCGCCATCCGTTACAACTGGGCCGAGGCCTACGCGCGCAGCTGCCGGCTGGCATCGGCGCTCAACAAGGCCGGCATCGTGCGCGGCGATACCGTGGCGGTGATGCTGCCCAACATCCCGGCGATGTTCGACTGCCACTTTGGCGTGCCGATGAGCGGCGCCGTGCTCAACACCCTGAACACCCGGCTGGACCCGGAGGCAGTGGCCTTCATGCTGCGCCACGGCGAGGCCAAGGTACTGATCACCGACCGCGAATTCTCCTTCACCATCAAGCCGGCACTGGCGCTGCTGGAACATCCGCCGCTGGTGATCGACGTGGACGACCCGGAATACCAGGGCCCCGGCGAGCGGCTTGGCGATATCGAATACGAAGCCTTCATCGCCGGCGGCGACGAAGGCTACCAGTGGCAGCTGCCGGCCGACGAATGGGACGCCATCGCGCTGAACTACACCTCCGGCACCACCGGCAACCCCAAGGGCGTGGTCTACCACCACCGCGGCGCCTACCTGAACGCGGTGTGCAACATCCTGGAGTGGGGCATGCCGCGCCACGCCACCTATCTGTGGACGCTGCCGATGTTCCACTGCAATGGCTGGTGCTTCCCGTGGACCATGGCGGCCAACGCTGGCAGCAATGTCTGCCTGCGCCGCGTCGACCCGCGGCTGATTTTCGAGCTGATCAAACAGCACCAGGTAAGCCACTACTGCGGCGCGCCCATCGTGCACAACATGCTGATCAACGCGCCGGACGACTGCAAACAGGGCATCGAGCACCAGGTGAACTGCCTGGTGGCCGGCGCCGCGCCGCCGTCGGCAGTGATCGAGGGCATGGAAAAGCTGGGCTTCAACATCACCCACGTCTACGGCCTGACCGAGACCTACGGCCCGGCGGCGGTATGCGCCAAGCAGGATGAATGGGCAGACATGGATATTGGCGGCCGCACCGAGCGCAACGGCCGCCAGGGCGTGCGCTACACCATGCAGCAGGGCATGACGGTGATGGACCCGGCCAGCATGACCGAGGTGCCGCATGACGGCGAGACCATGGGCGAGATCATGTTCCGCGGCAACCTGGTGATGAAGGGCTACCTGAAGAACCCGGTGGCCACGCAGGAATCGCTGGCCGGCGGCTGGTTCCACACTGGCGACCTGGCGGTGATCCAGCCCGACGGCTACGTGAAGATCAAGGATCGCTCCAAGGACATCATCATTTCCGGCGGCGAGAATATTTCCTCGCTGGAAGTGGAAGACGTGCTGTGCCGCTTCCCCGGCGTGATTACCGCCGCGGTGGTGGCGCTGCCGGACCCGAAATGGGGCGAGGTGCCATGCGCCTTCCTAGAACTGAAAGACGGCATTGCCGGCGACGAAGCGGCGGTGATCGAGCACTGCCGCGCCCACCTGGCGCGCTTCAAGGTGCCCAAGCGCATCATCTTCGGCCCCATCCCCAAGACATCCACCGGCAAAATCCAGAAATTCCTGCTGCGCCAGCAGACCAACGCCGCGTCTGCCATCGAGTAGCAAGCCCGAGTTTGCTCCGCGGCCACCAGAGTCGTCGCATCTCAACAGGGGTGTTGGCGATGACCCGGCGGTGACGGGGCAGCAATCTGTGACGCCGGCCTGGCTGTCACATCATTCCCCGCTCTGCCCCGCTTCGGCGGGGCGTTTTTTTGTGGCCAACGTTGGCCGCAACGGCATAAAACAAAACGCCCGCAGCGTTCGCTGCGGGCGTTGGCAGTGGCTACCGGCTTACGCCGGCGACAACTTAGTTCTTCAGACCGAAGGAGGATTCACCCTGGGCAGCGGCCGGAGCGGCAGCCGGGTTGTCCAGCAGCGCCTTGATGGACAGACGCACACGACCGCGATCATCCATCTCGATGGCCTTCACTTTGACGATCTGGCCTTCCTGCAGGTAGTCGCTCACGTTCTTGATGCGTTCGTGGGCAATCTGGGAGATATGCACCAGACCGTCTTTACCCGGCATGATGGACACGATGGCGCCGACGTTGTTGTCCAGAATCTTCACGACCGGACCTTCGTACACCTTGCCCACTTCTACTTCGGCAGTGATCTCTTCGATGCGCTTCTTCGCTGCTTCCGCGCTTTCGGTGGAAACCGAAGCGATGGTGATGGTGCCATCTTCCTCGATATTGATCTCGCAGCCGGTGTCCTTGGTGATGCCACGGATGGTTTCGCCACCCTTGCCGATCACTTCGCGGATTTTCTCCGGGTTGATCTTCATCACGTACAGGCGCGGCGCGTGGCTGGACAGCTCCTGCGGGCCTTCGATGGCTTCCTTCATGTGACCGAGGATGTGCAGGCGGCCTTCCTTGGCCTGCTCCAGCGCGATCTGCATGATGTCCTTGGTGATGCCCTGGATCTTGATGTCCATCTGCAGCGCGGTCACGCCTGCGGCAGTACCGGCCACCTTGAAGTCCATGTCGCCCAGGTGATCTTCGTCACCCAGGATATCGGTCAGCACAGCGAAGCGGTTGGCTTCCAGGATCAGGCCCATGGCGATACCGGCCACGTGTGCTTTCAGCGGCACACCGGCGGACAGCAGCGACAGGCAGCCACCGCACACGGAAGCCATCGACGAGGAGCCGTTGGATTCGGTGATTTCGGAAACCACGCGCATGGTGTAGCCGAACTCGGTTTCCGACGGCAGCACTTGTGCCAGCGCACGCTTGGCCAGACGACCGTGACCGATTTCACGACGCTTCGGCGGGCCCATGCGGCCAGCTTCACCGGTGGAGTACGGCGGAAAGTTGTAGTGCAGCATGAAGCGGTCGGTGTATTCGCCGGCCAGCGCGTCGATGATCTGCTCGTCACGCTTGGTGCCCAGGGTGGCGGTCACGATGGCCTGAGTTTCGCCACGGGTGAACAGCGCGGAGCCGTGTACACGCGGCAGTACGCCGGTGCGGATGGCGATCGGACGTACGGTGCGGGTGTCGCGACCGTCGATGCGCGGCTCGCCGTTCAGGATCTGGCCGCGAACGATCTCAGCTTCCAGCGACTTGAAGATACCCTTGATCTCGTTGGCGAGCAGGGTGTCGGTGTCTTCAGTGATCAGCGCTTCCTTCACCAGGGTCCAAGCGGCACCCAGTGCCTCGGAGCGGGCACCCTTCTGACGAATGCGGAAGGCGTTAGCGATAGCTTCACCGGAGATGTCGCGAATCTTGGCGATCAGCTCTTCGTTCTTGGCCGGAGCAGCCCAGTCCCACATTACCGGGTTCACTTCGTCGGCGAACTCGTTGATGGCGTTGATGGCAGCCTGCATCTGGTCGTGACCGTATACCACGGCGCCCAGCATCACGGCTTCGGACAGCTCCTTGGCTTCCGATTCCACCATCAGCACGGCACGTTCGGTACCGGCTACCACCAGATCCATTTCCGAAGTTTCCAGCTCAGTCTTGGTCGGGTTCAGGATGAATTCGCCATTGGCGTAACCGACGCGGGCAGCGCCGATCGGGCCGTTGAACGGCAGGCCGGAGATGGCCAGTGCCGCGGAGGCGCCGATCATGGCCGGGATGTCGGAATCCACTTCCGGGTTCAGCGACATCACGGTGGCCACGATCTGTACGTCGTGGTAGAAGCCTTCCGGGAACAGCGGACGGATCGGACGATCGATCAGGCGGCAGGTCAGGATTTCTTTCTCGGACTGCTTGCCTTCACGTTTGAAGAAGCCGCCCGGGATCTTGCCGGCAGCGTAGGTACGCTCCAGGTAGTCCACGGTCAGCGGGAAGAAGTCCTGGCCCGGCTTTACATTCTTGGAGCCAACAACCGACACCAGTACCACGGTGTCTTCTACGGAAACGAGTACGGCGCCGGAAGCCTGACGGGCAACTTCGCCGGTTTCCAGGGTAACGGTATGACGACCGTACTGGAACGATTTGGTGATCTTGTTAAACATGGAGGTCCTTCGTACAGAACATTTGGATTACAACGGGAACCCCTACGCAGCGGTCACTGTGGCCAATGCCAGCTCGTAGAGGCTCCCCCCGTTGTGACAATAAAGAACGTGTAGAAGCAGAAACGGAAAAGTCGCAGACTAGCTGCGACTTTTCCGTATTCTAACCGATTACTTGCGCAGACCCAGACGAGTAATCAGGGCGCGGTAGCTGTCAGCATCGGTACGCTTGAGGTAGTCAAGCAGACGACGACGACGGCTCACCAGCTTCAGCAGACCACGACGGCTGTGGTGATCTTTGGTATTGGCTTTGAAGTGCGGAGTGAGGTCGTTGATGCGGGCAGTCAGCAGCGCAACCTGAACTTCGGAAGAGCCGGTATCGCCTTCCTTACGCTGGAAGTCTTGAACGATCAGGGCTTTTTGTTCGGCGGTCATTGCCATGTGGAAATACTCCAATATCGGTTGAGGGTCACCATTCACGGAACGGCACCCGACAAGTGCAGCGAGCCTGCGTCGTTACCAACGCCAACCCATCCACACTTCGCTAGTTTGCAGCTTGCGCTGCCATTACCCGGACCGGCTGCAGCAGGCCTTGCGGCGTCGCATCGGCCAACCCGAGGAATTCCTGCGTATCCGCGTGGTATACACGAAAGCGCAGCATTGTCTCACATTTTTCCAGTGCATGCACCGCCTGGCCGTGACAAAAACGCACGGCTTCGCTTGCGGCCAACGTGGCAGCCGGGAAATGCCCAACCAGCACGTCCACCGGTAGCAGTAACGCACCGCGCTCAGTTGTCGGCAAGACCTCGATGGCTTCCAACGTAAGCGCATCGTCCAGACGGAAACCGCCGGTGGTGGTGCGACGCAGACCGGTCAGGTGCGCACCACAGCCCAGCATTTCACCGATGTCCTGCGCCAGGGTACGAATATACGTGCCCTTGCTGCACAGCACATCGATCACCGCGCTGTCACCGTCGAAGGACACCAGCTCGATACGGTGAATGGTGACATCGCGCGGCTCGCGTGCGATCTCAATACCCTCGCGCGCATATTCGTACAGCGCCTTGCCCTGATGCTTGAGCGCCGAATACATCGGCGGCACCTGGCTAATCGGGCCGGTATGGGCGACGATGGCCTGCTCCAACGCCGCGCGATCGAACGCCACCGGGCGTGTCAGCACCACCTCACCCTCGATATCGCCGGTCGTGGTCACCGCGCCGAACCGTACAGTGGCGCGATAACCCTTGTCAGCATCCAGCAGGTAGGACGAGAACTTGGTGGCTTCGCCGAAACATACCGGCAGCAAACCGGTTGCCAGTGGGTCCAGCACGCCAGTGTGACCAGCCTTGGCGGCACTATACAGCCAGCGCGCCTTCTGCAGCGCACCGTTGGAACTGATGCCATATGGCTTGTCCAGCAACAACACGCCATTGATATTCAACTTGATGCGACGCGGCGCGCTCATGCCTTATCTGCGTCCTCACCCTGATCGGCGCCATCGTCAGCATCGGTGGTATCGACCTCCGGCTTGGCGGTATTGCCCACCACGTCATCGATCAGGCGGCTCATGTAGACGCCACGGGCAATGGAGTCGTCGTAAACGAAATGCAGCTGCGGCGTGGTGAAAATCTGCAGCACCCGGCCGATACCATTACGCAGGTAGCCTGCAGCGCTTTCCAGCGCCTCCTGGGTGATTTCGCGCTTGCTGTCGTCCATCACCGTGTAGAACACCTTGGCGTGCGAATAGTCACGCGTGACTTCTACCGCCGTAATGGTGACCCAACCCACGCGCGGATCCTTCAGACCCTTGCGGATCAGCTCGGCCAGCTCACGCTGAATCTGCTCGGAGATGCGATCGGCGCGAGAAAAGCCTTTTTTGGCCTTTGCCATGTCTGGTTTCCTGTATCAAATAACAAAGGCGAGCGCGCCCGGACACACCGGACACGCTCGCCTGCATGGTCACCGCTTACAGCGTGCGAGCCACTTCTACGATTTCGAACACTTCCAGCTGATCGCCTTCGTGGATGTCGTTGAAGTTCTTCAGCATCAGGCCACACTCGTAACCCTGCTTCACTTCCTTCACGTCGTCCTTGAAGCGCTTCAGCGAGTCCAGTTCGCCGGTGTGCACCACAACGTTGTTGCGGATCAGACGTACGGAAGCACTGCGCTTCACCATACCGTCGGTCACCATACAACCCGCAATATTGCCCACCTTGGATACGGTGATCACCTGACGAATCTCCACGGTACCCAGGATTTGTTCCTTCTTCTCCGGAGCCAGCATGCCAGACATCGCCGCCTTCACGTCATCCACCACGTCGTAGATGATGTTGTAGTAGCGGATCTCGACGGCCTCGCCCTCGGCCAGCTTGCGAGCGGCCGCATCGGCGCGCACGTTGAAGCCCACCACGATCGCCTTGGAAGCAATCGCCAGGTTGATGTCGGACTCGGTAATACCGCCAACACCGGAGTGCAGAATGTTGACACGTACTTCGTCGGTGGACAGCTTTTGCAAGCTGCCAGCCAGCGCTTCGTAGGAACCCTGCACGTCGGCCTTGATGATGATGGAGAGGCTCTGCACCTCGCCCTCGGACATCTGGGCAAACATATTTTCCAGCTTGGCAGCCTGCTGTTTGGCTAGGCGTACGTCACGGAACTTGCCAGCACGGAACAGGGCGATTTCGCGCGCCTTTTTCTCGTCGGCCAGCACCATGGCATCTTCACCTGCAGACGGCACGTCGGACAGACCCAGGATTTCCACCGGGATCGCCGGACCGGCTTCGTCGATCGGCTTGCCGTTCTCGTCGATCATGGCACGCACGCGACCGAAGGCGGTGCCAGCCAGCACGATGTCGCCCTTCTTCAGGGTACCGCTTTGTACCAGCAGCGTTGCCACCGGACCACGACCCTTGTCCAGACGCGCCTCCACGATAATGCCCTTGGCCGGGGCCGTTACCGGAGCAGTCAGCTCCAGCACTTCGGCCTGCAGCAGGATCGCTTCCAGCAGTGCATCGATGTTCAGACCCATTTTGGCCGACACTTCGATGAACTGGGTATCGCCACCCCAGTCTTCCGGCACCACTTCATGGGCAACCAATTCCTGACGGATACGTTCCGGATTGGAGCCCTGCTTGTCGATCTTGTTCACGGCCACCACGATCGGCACGCCTGCAGCTTTTGCATGGTGCACCGCTTCGATGGTCTGCGGCATCACGCCGTCGTCGGCAGCCACCACCAGCACCACAATGTCGGTGGCCTTGGCACCACGGGCACGCATGGCGGTAAACGCTTCGTGACCCGGGGTATCCAGGAAGGTGATCATGCCGCGTGGAGTTTCCACGTGGTAGGCACCGATGTGCTGGGTAATGCCGCCGGCTTCGCCTGCAGCAACCTTGGCGCGACGGATGTAGTCCAGCAGCGAGGTCTTACCATGGTCAACGTGACCCATCACGGTCACCACCGGCGGACGCGGCAGCGCTTCGGCCGCAGTCACTTCGCCACCAACATCCAGGTAGGCTTCCGGATCGTCCGCCTGCGCGGCCTTGCCGACGTGGCCCATTTCTTCCACCACGATCAACGCAGTTTCCTGGTCCAGCACCTGGTTGATGGTCACCATCATGCCCATCTTCATCAGGGTCTTGATGACTTCGGCGGCCTTCACTGCCATCTTGTGGGCCAGATCGCCCACGGTAATGGTTTCCGGCACCAGTACTTCATGCACGATCGGCTCGGTCGGCGTCTGGAAGGCGTGCTGATTGTTGCCGCCCTTATGCTTGCCACCCTTGCGCGATTTCCAGTCGTTGCTGGCATCGCCGCCACGGGTTTTCAGACCCTTGCCCTTCTTGCCGTCGTTCCAGCTGTCACGGCCCCCCGGGCCTTTCTTGCCAGCACCACCACGCTTGTTATCGCCTGCCGGAGCAGCAGCGGGAGCGGGAGCCGCCCCCGGCGCCGGACGGGCACCGGCACCTGCCGCCGGACGGACGGACGGGGCACCCGGACGGGCAGAACGGTTGCCATCGCGCGCGCCGTCACGGGCTCCCTGCTCGCGCGGCTGCGCAGCGCCTTCGGCCGGCTGCATGCGCGGCTGAGTTGGCTTGGCCGAACGCGGCAAATCTTCAGTTTTGGCCGGTGCCGGCGCTGCAACCGGTTTCGGTGCGGCAGCTTCCTGGCGCGCGGCCAGACGGCGTGCTTCACGCTCCTGCTTTTCACGCAGCAGTGCCTGCTGACGTGCGCGGAACTCGGCCTGACGGGCCTCTTCTGCAGCACGGGATGCCATTTCCGCATCCGACAGGATGGAGGCCGGACGGCTCAGTGTCGGCTGTTTTACCGGAGCAACCGGTGCCTCGACAGCCGCAGCCTTCACTTCAACCTTGGCTTCCTCTGCCTTGGCTTCTACCGGCTTTTCCACCTTGGCGGCAACCGGCTTGGTTTCTGCCGGCTGCGGCGCTTCCACCTTGACAGGCTCGGCCACAACAACCGGTTCCGGCTTGGCTTCCACCACTGCGGCGGCGACAACAGCCGGAGCTACCGGCTCCGCCGCGGCTACCGCAACGGCCGGCTTCTGCACCTCGTCTTCCGGACGCACGAATACACGCTTCTTGCGGGTCTCCACCTTAACGGTGCTACCGGCAGCAGTATGGATTTCGCTGGTCTGCTTGCGAGTCAGGGTGATCTTACCTTCGTCACGCGCACCATGAGAGGACTTCAAGTAGTCCAGCAGCTGTTTTTTGTCCTGCTCGGTGAGTGCGTCTTCCAGACTGCGCTTGCTCACACCGGCATTACTCAATTGCTCCAGCAACCGTTCCGGGGACAAGCTCAGCTCACTCGCAAACTGTTTTACATTCGTCAAAACCATGCGTATTCCTAATTCCTTCTAGCAATCGTCCATATGCGGCTGGTCAGTTAAACCAGTGTTCGCGCGCTTTCATGATCAAGGCGCGGGCCGCATCGGCTTCCATGCCGGTCATGTCGACCAAATCATCTACGGCGAGGTCCGCCAGGTCGTCACGGGTGGTCACGCCGTTTTCGGCCAGTTTGCGCACAAGCTCACTATCCAGACCTTCCATGCTCTTCAGGTCTTCGGATACATCCTCGACCTTTTCTTCCGAGGCAATGGCCAGGGTCAGGATGGCGTCACGCGCACGACTACGCAGCTCATTCACCAGAGCTTCGTCAAAACCGTCGATCTCCAGCATTTCAGAAATCGGCACATATGCCACTTCTTCCAGCGTAGCGAAACCTTCCTGCACCAGCGCGGCGGCGATGTCTTCATCCACACCCAGGTGCTGCATGAAGTGGTCGCGCAGCTTGGCGTCTTCTTCCAGATGCTTCTCTTCCGCCTCGGTGACGGTCAGAATGTTGAGGTTCCAGCCGGTCAGCTCGGCAGCAAGCTTCACGTTCTGGCCACCACGGCCGATGGCCAGGGCCAGCTGGTCTTCTTCCACTACCACATCCATGGTGTGGGTATCTTCGTCCACCATGATGCGATTCACTTCGGCCGGAGACAGTGCGTTGATCACGAACTGCGCCGGATCCGGTGCCCACAACACGATATCGATACGCTCGCCGGCCAGCTCCTGGGTTACCGACTGCACGCGGGAACCGCGTACGCCGATGCAAGTGCCTTGCGGGTCCAGACGCGGATCGTTGGACTTGACGGCCATCTTGGCGCGCATACCCGGGTCGCGGGCGGCTTCCTTGATGTCCAGCATGCCGTCTTCGATTTCCGGCACTTCCTGTTCGAACAACTTCACCAGGAAGTCACGCGAGGTGCGCGACAGGATCAGCTGCGGACCACGACCCAGACGGTCGATGCGCAGCAGGCAAGCTTTGACGCGGTCGCCCACGCGCAGGTTTTCCTTCGGAATCATCTGGTCACGCGGCAGCACCGCTTCCAGCTTGCCGCACTCGACGATGGCATTGCCACGTTCGATGCGCTTGATGGTGCCGGTGATCAGGCTTTCGCGACGCTGCAGGAACTCGTTCAGCACTTGCTCGCGCTCGGCATCACGAATCTTCTGCAGGATCACCTGCTTGGCAGCCTGTGCACCGATACGGCCGAATTCCACCGCTTCCATCGGCTCTTCGATCACACCGCCCAGCTCGGCACGCGGATCACGCTCGCGAGCCTCTTCCAGGCTCAACTCGCGGTCTTCAAACTCCAGCGCCTCGGCATCCACCACGGTCCAGCGACGGAAACTCTGGTACTGGCCATTGTGACGGTCGATCTCTACGCGAACGTCGATTTCCTCATCGTTGAATTTTTTCTTGGTAGCCGAAGCCAGCGCCAGTTCCAGCGCAGAGAACACCACCTCACGGCCGACATTCTTCTCGCTCGCCAGCGCATCAACCAACAACAAAATCTCGCGACTCATTCAATCCTCCGAATTTCGTATTCTTTTTTATGCGGCCAACGTCCTGACGATCAGAACTCCGGCTCCAGCCGGGCCTTGTCGATATTCGACAGGGGAATGGCAACAGTACGACCGTCCACTTCCAGTGACACCACCCCTTCGGCGATGCCGACGATCCGGCCCATGAAACGCTTTTGGTTGTCGATGGGCAGACGGGTACGGATCTTGGCCAGACTACCGGTGAAGCGAACGTAGTCCGCTTCCTTTTTCAGCGGGCGGTCCAGACCGGGCGAGGACACTTCAAGGCGGTCGTAATCGACGTTTTCGACCATGAACAAGCGCGTCAGGTGATTACTCACCGCCACGCAGTCTTCAACGGTAATGCCGCCCGGCTTGTCCATGAACACGCGAAAGCCACCCCCAGGGGTCAATTCAAAATCAACAAGCTCATAGCCCATACCGGGCAGCGTGTTCTCGAGCAGCAAACGTACATCCATGGGCATCAATTCCAGAAATAAAAAATGGGCGAAACCCGCCCATCCCTAAAATGCCGCGATTATAAACCATTCTGCGGCAAAAGAAAACCAAGCCCCCGGCCCGGCGGATGGGGCCAGCTTTGCACCGGCAGCGACATCGGGTAGAGTTGTCGCGCGCCAAACAAACGGGCGTTTTACAAGAATTACCTATAGTAAGCCTGACTGCCCTCCGCACGCAGTTCGCCATAACAGAGAGGGCGGCGACAAATCCAACACGACGGAGAAGCCAAACGCCATGGAAAAGATCTGGCTCAAAAATTACCAGCCTGGCATTGCCCACGAGATCGACATCAACGAGTTCCAGTCGGTCACCGAAGTATTCGAACGCAGTGCGACCAAGTTCCGCGACCGCCCGGCGTTGGCGTGCATGGACAAGGTACTCAGCTACGGCGAGCTGGACACCCTGTCCGCCCAGTTTGCCTCTTATCTGCAACACGAGCTGAAGCTGGCCAAAGGCGCGCGCGTCGCCATCATGATGCCCAACCTGCTGCAGTACCCAATTGCCGTATTCGGCATCCTGCGCGCCGGCTGCACCGTGGTGAACGTCAACCCGCTGTACACACCGCGCGAGCTGGAACACCAACTGAAAGACGCCGGCGTCGACACCATCCTGATCCTGGAAAACTTCGCCAGCGTGCTGGAGCAGGTGCTGCCGCGCTGCCCGGTGAAGAACGTGATTGTCGCCAGTATCGGCGACATGCTCGGCTTCCCCAAGGGCCTGATCGTCAACTTCGTGGTACGCAAGGTCAAGAAGATGGTGCCGCCATGGCGCATCGCCGGCCATGCCCGCTTTAACGACACCCTGAAGCTGGGTGCGGCCAAGCCCTACTCCCCAGTCAAGCTCGGCCACGACGACATTGCCTTCCTGCAGTACACCGGTGGCACCACCGGCGTATCCAAGGGGGCGATGCTGACGCATAAGAACATCGTGGCCAACATGCTGCAGGCTGGTGAGTGGATCAAGCACGCGGTACGCGAGGGCCAGGAAGTGATTGTCACCGCGCTGCCGCTGTATCACATCTTCTGCCTGACCGCCAACCTGATGGTATTCACCGAGGTAGGCGCGCTAAGCGTGCTGATCACCAATCCGCGCGACATTCCGGGCTTCGTCAAGGAGCTGAAAAAATACAAGGTCACCGCCATTACCGGCGTCAACACCCTGTTCAACGCCCTGCTCAACAACCCCGACTTCAAGACCGTGGATTTCTCCAGCTGGCGCCTGGCGCTGGGTGGCGGCATGGCGGTACAAAAGGCGGTGGCAGAAAAGTGGAAGCAGATTACCGGCACCCCGCTGATCGAGGCCTATGGCCTGACCGAAACCAGCCCGGCCGCCTGCATCAACCCACTGGACATGAAGGAATACAACGGCACCATCGGTCTGCCGATTCCGTCTACCGACATCGAGATTCGCGACAGCACCGGCCAGCCGCTGGGTATTGGCGAATCCGGCGAGCTGTGCATCCGTGGCCCGCAGGTAATGAAAGGCTACTGGATGCGCCCGGACGAAACCGCCAAGGTCATCGATAGCCAGGGCTTCCTCGCCACCGGCGACATGGCGATGCTGACGCCGGAAGGCTTTGTGAAGCTGGTGGATCGCAAGAAGGACATGATTCTGGTATCCGGCTTCAACGTGTATCCAAACGAGATCGAAGACGTGGTGGCGCTGCATCCGGGCGTACTGGAAGTGGCCTGCATCGGCATTCCGGACGACAGGTCGGGCGAGGTGGTGAAAGTGTTCGTGGTGCGCAAGGACAAGAGCCTCACCGAGCAGGACATCATCCACCACTGCCGCGAGAACCTCACCGGTTACAAGGTGCCGAAGTTCGTCGAATTCCGCGACGAGCTGCCGAAGACCAACGTCGGCAAGATTCTGCGCCGCGCGCTGCGCGACGCAGAAGTCAAAGCCTGAGCCTCCCGTGCGCTACAAAAAAGCCCGCGATTGCGGGCTTTTTTATTGCCGTCCATCACCGGCAGGCGGGCAAAAAAAAGCGGACCGAAGTCCGCGGAGAAGCCTTGAATGCCAGGAGTGTTTCAAGGAAAAGGTTGGCCGCATGCGGCCAGCACGGCCGGGCGATGGCACCCTGTAGTACGCAACGCACACGCCAGCACCCGCCATGCCTCTGCAGCTGATTACTTCCAGGCTGCCGGCAGCTTGTAGCCAGCGTACTTCTGGGTTGCCCAGGCACGGAAGTCCTTGGAGTTGTAGGCGGCGATCACGTCCTTGGCCCACGGCTTGGCCACATCGCCAGCGCGCATCGCGCCCCAGTTCACGTAGGCGTAGCTCTTTTCCTGGAACACGGCTTCGGTCAGCTTGATGCCGGAGCTGGTGGCGTAGTTGCCGTTGATCACCGCAAAGTCCACGTCATTGCGCGAACGCGGCAGTTGTGCGGCCTCCAGCGGCACGATCTTGACCTGCTTCACGTTCACGTCGATGTCACGCTCGGACGCGGTCAGCGGGTTGATGCCCTTCTTCAGCTTGATCCAGCCCAGATCGTTGAACATCACCAGCGCGCGGGCGAAGTTGGACGGATCGTTCGGGGCCGATACGGTGCTGCCCGGCTTCAGGTCTTTCAGCGCCTTCAGCTTGCCCGGGTAGATGCCCAGCGGTGCGGTCGGCACCTGGAACACTTCCTTCAGGCTCAGCTTGTGCTCTTTGGCAAAGTTGTCCAGGTACGGCTTGTGCTGGAACACGTTCACGTCCAGCGAGCCTTCCTGCAGCGCCAGGTTCGGGCGCACGTAGTCGGTGAACTCCACCAGCTTCACGCTGTAGCCCTGCTTTTCCAGGATCGGCTTGATGGACTGCTTCACCATGTCGCCAAAGTCGCCCACGGTGGTGCCGATGACGATTTCTTTCTTGGCCGGATCGGCCGCCTGCACGTTGGCCGCAACAGTCAGACCCAGGGCGGCAACCGCCAGCGATTTCAGAACAAAACGACGCATTATTAGCTCCTTGTGAGAGTGATCTCTTTGTAATGGGGCGCATCTACCCGCCCCGGTCGGGGGTTAACGTTTATCCAGCCGCGCCGCCAGGCGGTTACCGACCAGCTGGATGATCTGCACGATCACCACCAGCAACAGCACCATGGCCACCATCACCTCGGTCTGGAAGCGGTAGTAGCCGTAGCGGATGGCCAGGTCGCCAATGCCGCCACCACCCACCACGCCGGCCACTGCCGAGTAGCTGAGGAAACTGATGGTCAGAATGGTGAGGCTGGAAATCAGGCCGGCGCGCGCCTCGTTGATCAGCACCTTGAAGATGATCTGTGCCGGGCTGGCGCCCATCGCCTCGGCCGCCTCCACCACCCCACGCGGAATCTCGCGCAGGGTCTGCTCCACCAGTCGGGCGAAGTAGGGAATGGCGGCAAACGACAGCGGCACCGCAGCGGCGATCGGGCCGATGGTGGAGCCCACCAGCACGCGCGTCAGCGGCACCAGCGACACCATCAGGATGATGAACGGGAAGGAACGCACCAGGTTGACCAGCCAGCCCAGCACGCCGTTGACGGCACGATGCGCAAACAGCTGGCCCGGTTGTGTCAGGTACAGCAGCACGCCCAGCGGGCCACCCAGCAGGATCGCCGTGGTCAGGCCGATGGCCAGCATCAGCCCGGTTTCCAGGCTGGCCTGCCAGATTTCCGGCGCCATATCCAGCACATTGCTCAGCGCCTGAGCAAAAGTCAGCTCATCCATTTACGCGGCCTCCAGCAGGGATTTGGCCAGCGCGGAAGTCGCCGCCACCGTCTTGTTGTCCACCAGCAGGGTCTCCACCACCTCGCCAGCGTCCAGCAGCGCGGCGCGATGGCAAATGGAACGCACCACGTGCATCTCGTGGGTAACGATCACCACGGTGACGCCAAAGCGGGCATTGATGTCCTGCAGACAATCGAGAATGGATTGCGTGGTTTTCGGGTCCAGCGCCGAGGTCGGCTCGTCGGCCAGAATCACATGCGGACGCGGCGCCAGTGCGCGGGCGATGCCGACGCGCTGCTTCTGGCCGCCGGACAGCTGTGTCGGATAGTGGCCGGCGCGATCGGCCAGACCGACGATGTCCAGACACTCCGCCACACGCTGGTCGATTTCGGCGTGGCTCCAGCCGGCGATCTCCAACGGAAAGGCCACATTGTCGGCCACGGTACGGTTGGCCATCAGGTTGAATTGCTGGAATACCATGCCGATGTTCTGGCGGGCACGGCGCAGCTCACGGGCGGATAGCGCGGTCAGGTCCTGACCCTCGACATTCACGGCGCCGCTATCCGGGCGCTCCAGCAGATTGATCAGTCGCAGCAGGGTGGATTTGCCGGCGCCGGAAAAACCGATCAGGCCGAAAATCTCCCCTTCCTTGATGTGAAGGGTGGTGTCACGTACCGCATCAAACCAGCCGCCATCGGGCTTCTTGAAGCGTTTGTGCACATTCTTGAGGTGAATCATCCGGGACTCCAAAGCAATAAAGCCCGCCGTTGGTGTGCTGGCGGGCTTTAAGCATGGAATCTTCGAATTCGAAAATCTGGTAGATCATCTAAGATGACAATCTCCACGCTTTAGCAGTTTTACGCCCGCAAGCTGTATCAAATCGGCGTTAAATCAAGTAATTGATCACAATTGAACAGTATCCGTTCGTTTGTGTCAATCGCTGCGATGCACAAATAGTAGCCATATAACGACTACCGGTAAAGTATCTGGCTTATAGAATTTTCTGCTATTTACATACTGTATACAGAATAAAGCCAACCGACTCGACAATGCGGCCAACGGCAGCGCGCCGGCGGCACCCGTGCCGCCAGACGCTCGGCCATTGCCATTGCCATTGCCATTGCCATTGCCATTGCCCCGGTGCCTGCGGCAGCCATCAAAACGTTGGCCGCACCCCCATTACGGACTGCGGCCAATGTGTGCAGCAGCGCCGCCGCCGGGCCCTGCCGGCGAGACGGTGCAAGGGGATGCTCAACGCGCGCTGAAATCCACGGTCAGCGTGCCCAGCTCGCCAAACTGCAGCGTTGCCGGCAGCGCCGGCAACAGCTCCACCACACCGGCGTAAGAGCCGGTAATCACCGCCTGCCCCGGCAGCAGCCCTTCGCCGCGCTGGCGTAGATACTCCACCAGCCACAGCAGCGGTGCCAGCGGCTCGCCAGCCGGATGCACGCCAGCCAGCAGCTCGTCGCGCTCGCCCTGCTGCACGCGGATAGCCAGCGTGCTGGCCGCCAGCGCCTGTGCCTTGTCGACATGCGGCCCCAGCAGCAGGCCCTGATTCACCAGACCATCCGCCAGCGACTGCAGGAAGGAAGGCTTGGGGTCCGCATCGAAGCGACTGTCGATCAGCTCCAGCGCCAGCCGCACGCCGCTGACTGCCGCCAGCACCTCATCGCGGCTGTAAGCCTGCTCGCGCGCCGGCAGGCCGGCGGCAAACACGAACGCCAGTTCCGGCTCGGTGCGCACCACGCCGCCACGCACCCACGCCGGGCACGGCGAGGCATCAAACGCAGTGCTGCCGTAGATCGGCGCCAGCACCACCCTGCCCTCGCCCGGCAGCCCGCACTTCCAGCCGGCCACGCTGTTGCCCAACAGCTCGCGCACGCCCTGCTGAATCGCCAGCGCCTCGTCCAGCGTCTGCGGGGCGGCATCGCCGGCCAGCAAGGGGCCACACTCGCCACTCAGGCGGCGGGCAGCAAGGGTAATGGCGGCAGAGCGAATGGCATCGGGGTGCATGGTGGGATTCCGGGACAAAAAGAAAGCGGCAGTTCTACCGCCGCGAGTCAGGTTTGGCAAGGTTGGCCGCAAGATGCGGCCAACCTTGGACGGGAACAGGTCGGCGGCCAGCCGAGCAGCTCATGCCGCCGGCGGCACCACCTCGATCCGGTTGCGACCGTGCTGCTTGGCCACATACAGCTGCCGGTCCACGGCCTGTACAAAATCGGCCGGGCTGCTGCCGGCAGCGGGAACCACGGTGCCAAGCCCGATGCTGAGCGTTACCAGCTGGCCGTGCGGCGAGTGGGCATGCACGATGGCCAGCTTTTCGATCAGGCGCTGGCAGCGCTCGGCGACTTTCTGCGCGGCGTTGGCATCGGTCTCCGGCAGGATCAGCACAAACTCCTCGCCACCGTAGCGCGCCACCAGATCGCGCTGGCCGGTCAGCGCCAAACTCAGCGTCTGCGCGATGTCCGTCAGGCACTTGTCGCCCTGGATATGACCATACAGATCGTTGTATTGCTTGAAGAAATCGACATCGAGCAGGATCAGCGACAAGGGCTGCGCACTACTGCGGGCACTGTCCCATTCCCGCTCCAGGCTGGCGTCGAAACGGCGGCGGTTGGCGATGCCGGTCAGGCCGTCCTTGAACGACAAGGCTTCCAGCTCTTTTTGCAGCGCCAGCAGCTTTTCCTCGGTCTTCTTGCGTTCGCTGATATCGAACATGAAGCCGATCAGCGACTCCACCTCGCCGGCGCTGTTGCGCACCACGTGCACCACATCGCGGATCCACACATAGCCGTTGTCCCTGGTCAGCGCCCGGTAGTCGGCCTCGTGGTCGACCCCGGCCTGCGATTGCGCAACACAGAAGTTCACCACGTAGTCGCGGTCGTCCGGGTGGATGCGCATCGCCCAATCATTGGCGCTGACCCAGCTGTCCTGGCGCCAGCCCAGCAGGGGCTCGATCTGCGGACCGATATAGGCAAACTGCATGCTGGCCCAGTCGATTTTCCAGGGAATGGCCCTGGTCGATTCCAGCAGGGTCTTGTAAACCGCGTTGTCGCTGCTTAATTCGCTCACGTCGGACATGCAGACGTCTCCCCGAGTAGAAGTTGCCGAAATGCGGCGTCAGCCGCGCGCAGGACAGTAGCCCAGCCGGCAACCGCTGTCCATGACCCGGCGCAACAGGTGCGCCCACCGCTTGGCGTGCACGGGGGTAGCGGCATAGCCGGCGGGCCGCGGCGGCGAGCAGACCGTTGGGCGTCATTGCATTCCATCCGGGCAACGGCACGGCAGCCTTTGCGCCGCCTGCCACGCGGCCATGGTGCGCCAGCGCCCCGCCAGGTGCGGTGGCTGCAACAACGTTGGCCACCATGTGTCAGCAGTGCGCAGGGCAACGCGCTGGCACTAGCCTTGCGGCCAACCTTGAGCGACCGCCACGCCCGGCAGTGGCTCAGTTGCGCGCATAGGACAGCGAGAATCTTTCCACCGCCTGATGACCACTCAGCGCCAGCGAAATATCCGGCAAGACACTGCCGCGTTGCTTGCTGTGCGCCACGGCGACAAAGTGCCACTCCATCGTATCGCCATGGCACTTAATGGCCAGCGAGCCCCAGGCAATGCCGTAACCCAGCTCTCGCATGGTGGTTTGCAGCACCTCCCGCCGCGGCATGGCGCCACTCTTGAAGGTAATGCTCACCGCCACCGCCTGGTGCGTGGGCAACCACTGCTCCAGCCGCGACATCCACATCATGCAGATTACCGACAAACCGGTCAGCAGTATGGCCGAGGCATAGAACCCCACGCCCACCAGCACGCCGATGGCAGACGAAGCCCAGATCGAGGCGGCGGTGGTCAGCCCGCTAATATTGAGCCCGTCCTTCATGATCATGCCGGCGCCCAGAAAACCGATGCCGGTGACGATGCCCTGGATGACGCGCGTCGGATCCGCCGTAGCGACATTGGGGGCATGGCCACCAAACCATAGTTCCGGAAAGCCGGCAATTGAGGTCAGGGCGGCCGCCGCCATACACACCAGCCCATAGGTGCGCATCCCCGCGGCCCGGCCGTGATAAGTGCGCTCGTAACCGACGATCATGCCGAGCAGCAGCGCCCCCAGCAGGTTCAGGAACACGATCAGATTGGTGGTGATCTGCTGTAGCGACCAGTAATCTGCAAGGTTCTGCAAGGAAATCATGTTCATGGCGAACGCCAATCCGTAAAGAAATGCATGGCAGGCGATGTGCGACTGCGGCCAACATCGCCGCCGGTTATCACACACCTCTATTTGCAAAAGGTTTAATCAATACTTGTCATAGTCATGATAGGGCAGATGCCGGCCAGCGTGCGAATTGCCTGCGGCAAGGCGGGCCTAGCGCGGCCGACAGCACTGCCCACCACTACGACGGGCACGCCGTCACCTGCACCATGCTGCTGGCCAGCCGCGACGGCACCGTATCCACCAGAAAGTCGATAAAGGCGCGTACCGCCGGGATCAGGTGGCGGCGGCCGGTGAAGGCCAGGTGCAGGATGCCGTCCGGCGTGCTGTAGCCGGGCAGCAGCCGCTGCAGGCGGCCATCGGCCAGCGCATCGTGGCACACCATCAGCGGCAGCAGCGCCACCCCGCTGCCGGCAATCGCCGCCTCGCGCAGCACCAGCAGATCGTCGGTCATCAGCCGTGGCGCGGGGATATCCACCTTGTACAGCTGCCCCACTTCGTCCAGCAGCGGCCACTCGGCGCGGCCATCTGGGCGGCTCATCACCAGTGCCGGCCAGCCGGCCAGCGCCCCCGGCTGCTGCGGCTGCCCCAGCACGGCGATCAGTGCCGGGCTGGCCACCAGCGCGCTTTCACTCTGCGACAACGGTCGCGCCACCACGCTGGCGCTGTCGTCCAGCTTTTGCCGTACCCGCAGCGCCACGTCGATGCCGTCGTTGATCAGATCGACGCGGCGGCCGGTCACCTCCAGCACGATACGCACCTGCGGAAAGCGCGCCATGAACTCCGGCAGCACGCTGGACAGCAGCGACTTGGCCAGCAGCTCCGGGCAGCTGACGCGCACCAGCCCGCGTGGCTCGGCGGTGTGACGGGCGATGGTTTCTTCTGCCGCCTCGGCCTCGGCCAGCATCGCCTGGCAGTGCTGGTAGTACTGCGCGCCGACCTCGGTCAGCGCCAGCCGCCGCGTAGTGCGCTGCAGCAGCCGCACGCCGATGCGGGTTTCCAGCTCGGCCACCCGCCGCGACAGCCGTGATTTGGGGATGCCCAGCTGGCGACTGGCGGCATTGAAGCCGCCGTGCTCCACCACCCTGGCGAAGAACAGCAGATCATTCAGGTCCTGCATGGCAATTATCCCACCAGTAGAACAATGAATCCGATTTTAGCTAACTAGTGCCGGATTGGTAACAAACTTAAAGTACACCCATCGCCGCAGTGCGCGGCACATTCACCCCAACGGAGCCGCACCATGAAAATCCTGCACATTGATTCCAGCATCCTCGCCGCCAACTCGGTATCCCGTGGCCTGACCCAGGCACTGGTCGACACCCTGCAAGCGCGTCACGGCAAGACCGAAGTGATTCGTTACGATCTGGCACAGCAGGAGATTCCGCACCTGTCCGGCGAGATCCTCGGCGCGGCCTTTACCGACCAGGCCGACTGGAGCGAGCTGCAGCGCAATGAAGCCGCCCGCAGCGAGCAACTGATCGGCGAATTCCTGGCGGCCGAGATCCTGATCATCGGCGCGCCGATGTACAACTTCTCCATCCCGTCGCAGCTGAAGGCCTGGATCGACCGCGTGGCCGTGGCCGGCCGCACCTTCAAGTACACCGAAAACGGCCCGGTAGGCCTGGCCGGTGGCAAGAAGGTATACGTGGTGTCGTCCCGTGGCGGCGTGTACAGCAATGAACAGGGCAAGCTGATGGACTTCCAGGAAGACTACCTGAAGACAGTGCTGGGCTTCCTCGGCATCAGCGATGTGCAGTTCATCCGCGCCGAAGGCGTGGCCATGGGTGGAGATGCCCGCGAAGCGGCGCTGACCGCCGCCAAGGCCGCCATCGCCGCCGCCTGATGGCACTGACGCGGCAGGGCCTGCTCCTGCCGCGGCTCTCTCTCCTCTGTCTGCTTGTGCCCCGCCCGTGCGGGGCATTTTTGTATCCGCAATCACCACCAGCCGGCGCATGCGGCCAACCTTGCTGCCGCCGGCGGCCCAGAAAACAAAACCCGCTGCCGGGGCAGCGGGTGGAAGGGGCCAACCAGCGGCAGTGCGCTAGACCACGGCCGGCAGATACTGGCGCCAGCCGTTGCGCCCCGCGGCCTTGGCCTGATACAGCGCCGCATCCGCCTGCTGCAGCAGGCTGTCCTCGCTATCCTGTCCGCCTTGCGCCAGCGCGATGCCAGCGGAAAAAGACAAGCCGCGCAATTCACCACTGGCACACGGCAGGCGGCTGCCACTGTAGGCCGCCTGCAACGCGCGCAACAGCACCTCCACCTCGTCCGGCGTGCGCTGCGGCAGCACCAGGCAGAACTCCTCGCCACCGTAGCGGGCGACGATGTCCTCCGGCTGCAGCAAGCCGGCAAACAGGCCGGCAAACAGCTTGAGCACCGCATCGCCGCTGGCGTGGCCGTGTTGATCGTTGACCGCCTTGAAATGATCCAGATCGATCAGCACCACGCACAATGCCTGCCCGCCGCGCTGCGCCCGCTGCAACAGCTGTGGCAGGCGCTGATGCAGATAGCGGCGGTTGTACAGCCCGGTCAGCGGATCGCGGCTGGCCTGTTCATGCAGCTGCGCCTGCAGCTGCTCCACCTCGCTCATGCGCACCGCCAATTCCAGGTTGAGCTGGTGCAGTGCATTGCGCGCCACTTCGGCCTCGCCCTGGCGGCGCAGCGCCAGATCGCGCTCGTAGGCCACCCGCTCCGCCGCCAATTTGAGCTGCAGCGTGCGCTGCATGAAAAAGCGATAGCCGAGGAACACCAGCGCCAGCAGCAGCACCGACAGCACCCAGTACACCGACATCGCCGAATCGCGATACAGCAGTGCGCGCTGCTGCCAGGCACCGGAGCTGTCGCCGCCCATGGTCATCACGCTGCGGTCGGCCAGCAGAAACGACAGCCACAGGAAGGCCAGCACCCCGCCCAGCGATGTCAGCGCCACCAGCAGCGCCCAGCGCGGCTGCAATGGTGACTGGCCCGCGGCCTGCGGCCAACGTTGCTGCCGCCAGCGCAGCAGCCACGGCGTCAGCAACAACAGTGGGCCGCAGGTGGTGATGCTTTGCAGAAAGTTGCCGGACCACCAGCCCTGCCACACCGCGAACGCGCCCATCGCCGACAGCTTGTTGCTATAGCTCCAGATGAACGAACCGGTGGCGCTGGATACCGCAGAAATGAAGCAGATAGTGACGAAGAACAGCAACGATGCCAGCGACGACGGCACATAGCGCACATTCACATGCTGGTACACCAGCGCCATCACCAGCAGTCCCAGCGGGTTGGCAAAGGCAAACAGCAGCGCCCAGCCGGGCGGCAGGCCGGACAGAAAGGCCACCAGCAGCGTGGAAAGGTAGGCCAGGCTCGCGCCCCAGACGTAGCCGAACCACAGCACCCACAGCGTGGCGATGGTCAGCGGCGGGTAGATGCTGACCACGAATGACAGCCCGCCATAACTCACGCTGTAGCCATACCAGCCCCCGTACAGCTGCACCACGCCCAGCCACAGACAGGTGGCCAGCGACAGCAGCCAGGCCAGCGCCAGCTGCCAGCGCCCGCGGGATGGCGTCCGCAACACGGTTAGCGGCAACGGCTGGTAAAAGCCGTTCGCCAAGGGCACCGCACTGCTGGCGGTCGGGGTACTACTCAAGGCTGAATGCATGGGGAGTGGCATTTCGATAACAGCACGGCATCAATATACGAGCTCGTATTCCAGTGTGACAAGCTGCCGCAATCGACAACACCATGAGCCAAACAGGGGCATCGCGCACCAGCATGACGCCTGACTAGCCGCCCGTCCAATGCCTGCATCATTTCGGGGCACAATCGGGATCGTTGCCCGCCGCTTCCCGCCACAGACACTGGCACAGCCCTTGCTGAACCAGTCATGACGATGAACAGCAGGAGACCGCGCCATGCATGCCCTGACCTTGCCCGAAGCGCACCACTATGACGAAATGCTGCTCGCCAGCGGTGGTATCCGCCCGCACTACCGCGACTTTGCCCACTGGCTGCACTCGCAGTCGCCGCAAACCCTGGCCCGCAAGCGCGCCGAAGCCGACCTGATGTTCCACCGCGTCGGCATCACCTTCGCCGTGTACGGCGACGATTCCGGCGCCGAGCGGCTGATTCCCTTCGACAGCGTGCCGCGCATCATCCCCGCCAGCGACTGGCGCACCCTGGAAGCCGGCATGCGCCAGCGCGTCACCGCGCTGAACGCCTTCCTGCACGACATCTACCACGAGCAGCACATCGTGAAGGCCGGCATCATCCCGGCCGAGCAGGTGTTTTCCAACAGCCAGTACCAGCCGGCGATGCAGGGGCTGGACCTGCCGCACCGCATCTATGCGCACATCACCGGCGTGGACGTGATCCGCCACAACGACGGCAACTTCTACGTGCTGGAAGACAATCTGCGCGTGCCATCCGGCGTGTCCTACATGCTGGAAAACCGCAAGATGATGATGCGGCTGTTCCCGGAACTGTTCGCCAGCCACGCGGTGGCACCGGTGCAGCACTACCCCACCCTGCTGCTGAACACCCTGCGCCACGCCAGCCTGGCGGAAAACCCCACCGTGGTGGTGCTCACCCCCGGCCACCACAACAGTGCCTACTTCGAGCACGCCTTCCTGGCGCAGCAGATGGGGGTGGAACTGGTGGAAGGCCAGGACCTGTTCGTGAAGCACAACCGCGTGTACATGCGCACCACCGCCGGCCACAAGCAGGTGGACGTGATCTACCGCCGCATCGACGACGCCTTCCTCGACCCGCTTGCCTTCCGCGCCGACAGCATGCTGGGCGTGCCGGGGCTGCTGTCGGTCTACCGCAGCGGCGGCGTGATCCTGGCCAATGCCATCGGCACCGGCGTGGCGGACGACAAATCCATCTACCCCTACGTGCCGGACATGATCCGCTTCTACCTGAGCGAGGAGCCGCTGCTGCAGAACGTGCCCACCTGGATGTGCCGCCGCCCGGCGGAGCTGGACCACGTGCTGAACAACCTGGCCGAGCTGGTGGTGAAGGAAGTCCACGGCGCCGGCGGTTACGGCATGCTGATCGGCCCGGCCGCCAGCAGCGCCGAGATCGAGGACTTTCGCCAGCGCATCCTCGCCGACCCGGCCAACTACATCGCGCAGCCCACGCTGTGCCTGTCGTCCTGCCCCACCTTCGTGGAAGCCGGCATCGCGCCGCGCCACATCGACCTGCGCCCCTTCGTGCTGTCCGGCCGCGAAATCAGCATGGTGGCCGGCGGGCTGACCCGCGTGGCGCTGAAGCAAGGCTCGCTGGTGGTGAACTCGTCGCAGGGCGGCGGCACCAAGGACACCTGGATTCTGGAGGACTGATCATGATGCTCTCGCGCACCGCTTCCCAGCTGTACTGGATGAGCCGCTACATGGAGCGCGCCGAAAACCTGGCGCGCCTGCTGGACGTGACCCACAGCCTGTCGCTGCTGCCGCAATCCCGCGGCGGCGCCGACATTGCCGCCGCGCTGGCCACCACCGGCGCACTGGACGCCTGCCGCGCCCGCCACCCGCAGCTTGCCGCCGCCGACGTGCTGCACTTCATGACCTTCGATGCGGCCAACCCGGCCAGCATCATCAGCTGCCTGAAATACGCCCGCGAAAACGCCCACGCCGTGCGCGGCAAGATCACCGGCGAGATGTGGGAAAACATCAACGCCAGCTGGCTGGAAGCACGGCAGATGGCGGCCGAGGGCCGACCGCTGGCCGGCTTCTTCGACTGGGTGAAGGAGCGCTCGCACCTGTTCCGCGGCACCACCTATGGCACCATCCAGCGCAACGACGCGTTTTCCTTCATCCGCCTCGGCACCTTCCTGGAACGCGCCGACAACACCGCGCGGCTGATCGACGTGAAATCGCACCTGGTGGGCCACGAACTGGATGACAGCGCCGCCGACTTCTACCTGTGGGGCGCGCTGCTGCGCTCGCTGGGCGCCTTCGAGGCCTACCACGAGCTGTACCGCGACAGCCTGAGCGCGCGGCGCGTGGCCGAGTTGCTGATCCTGCGTCCGGACGTGCCGCGCTCGCTGCGCGCCTGCGTGGACGAGATCGCCGAACTGCTGCCGCGCATCCAGGGCGACACCGGCCACCGCGCCAAGCGCCTGGCCGCCACCCTGCATGCCGAACTAAGCTATGACCTGATCGACAGCATCCTGGCCGGCGGGCTGCACGCCTACCTGGCGCAGTTCCTCAGCCAGATCCACGCGCTGGGCGATGCGGTGCATGGCGCCTACCTGGAGGCGGCATGAGCGAGCTGATCATCCGCGAGGCGACCCCGGCCGACGCTGCCGCCATCTGCGACATCTACAACCCGTATATCGAATACACCACCATCTCCTTCGAGGAGCAGCCGGTTCAAGTTACCGACATGGCGGAGCGCATCGCCGGCACCCAGGCGCAGGGCCTGCCGTGGCTGGTGGCCGAAACCGAGGACGGCGAGCTGTTCGGCTATGCCTACGCCAGCCGCTGGCGTGCGCGCCCGGCCTACCGCCACAGCGTGGAAGCCAGCATCTACCTGCGCCAGGCCACCGTAGGCCAGGGCCTGGGCAAGCTGTTGTACCGCGAACTGCTGCAACGGCTGACCGCGCTGGGCCTGCGCACCGTGATCGGCGGCGTGGCGCAGCCCAACCCGGCCAGCGATGCGCTGCACCGCGCGCTGGGCTTCAAGCAGGTGGCGCTGTTCGAACAAGTTGGCCGCAAGTTCGGCCGCTGGCTGGACGTGGCCTACTGGCAACTCTCCCTTGGAACCTGACTTACGATCTCGCGAGCTAAAGCGAGACAAGGCGAAAGCAGCTGAGGAAGCGGAATTGACAAATCGTCAATGAGCATTTCGAAGATGCTTTCAACGCCGTATCGCTGACGCGCAGCAGATCGTAAACCGCTTAGCACTTCGCAGGAGGCTTTATGCAACTGACCATCGATCACGAAACCGTCTACCACTACGACGCCACCGTCAGCCACAGCACCCAGTACCTGCGGCTGACGCCGCCGCAAACAGCGCATCAGCGCATCATCAGCTGGCAGCTGGAGCTGCCGGTGGCCGCCAGCGAAAGCACCGATGCCTACGGCAACATCCTGCACGTGCTCACCCTGGACACCCCGCACAGCGAGATCCGCCTGCGCGCCCACGGCGTGGTGGAGACCAGCGACCACTGGGCGGACGAGGCCGAGGCACTGCCGCCACCGGTGTTCCTGCGCGGCAGCGCGCTGACCGAACCGGACGATGCCATCCGCGCGCTGGCGGCCGGCCACGCCGTCGCCATTGCGGCCAACCCTGAAGCAGGCCTGATCGCGCTGATGCAGGCGGTGGCCGACGCCATGCCCTACACCAGCGGCATTACCGCAGCAGAAACCACCGCGGCACAGGCCCTGGCGCTGGGCGCCGGCGTGTGCCAGGACCACAGCCACGTGTTCATCGCCGCCTGCCGCAGCCTGGGGCTGCCGGCGCGCTATGTCAGCGGCTATCTGCTGACCGATCGCAACGCCCACGTCGCCAGCCATGCCTGGGCCGAGGTGCATGCCGATGGCCGCTGGCTGGGCTTCGACATCAGCAACCGCCAGCAGCCGGACCGCCACCACCTGAAGCTGGCGGTGGGGCTGGATTACACCGATGCCAGCCCGGTACGCGGCGTGCGCCGCGGCGGCGGCAGCGAGGCGCTGCAGGCGCATGCACGGGTGACGGAGGCGGATCAGCAATGACCTACTGTGTCGGCATGGTGCTGGACGAGGGGCTGATCTTTGCCTCGGACTCGCGCACCAACGCGGGGGTGGACCACGTCGCCACCTTCCGCAAGATGAACGTGATCGCGGTGCCGGGCGAGCGGCAGATCGTGCTGCTCAACGCCGGCAACCTGGCCACCACCCAGAGCGTGGTGAGCCTGCTGAAAAGCCGGCTCAGCCACGATGCGGCCAACCTGCACACGGTCAGCAGCCTGTACCAGGCGGCGGAGCTGGTTGGCCGCACGGTGCGCGAGGTGATCGCCCGCGATGGCGACGGCCAGACCCAGTCGCAGGGCGTGGACTACGGCTGCAGCTTCCTGGTCGGCGGCCAGATCAGGGGCGAGCCGCCGCGGCTGTTCCAGGTCTACCCGCAGGGCAATTTCATCGAGGCCACGCCGGATACGCCCTATCTGCAGATCGGCGAGGCCAAGTACGGCAAGCCGATTCTCGACCGGGTGATCCACCACGACACGCCGCTGGCGCAGGCGATCAAGTGCACGCTGATTTCCTTCGATTCCACCATCCGTTCCAACCTGTCGGTGGGGCTGCCCATCGACCTGCTGTGGCAGCAGCGCGACGACTTCGATTTCGCGCCGCGCCACCGCGTCACCGAGGACGACCCGTACTTTCTGGCGCTGCGCCAGGGCTGGGGCGAGGGGCTGCGCAGCGTGTTCAGCCAGCTGCCGGACGCGCTGTGGTTCAAGGATGGCTATCAAATCTAGCGCCCCAGCGCGGCCGCCAACGGGGGCGCCATGCCCCCGCCCGCCTGAGCGCATCCGCCCCGCTAGCGTTCCGGCTTGTCGCTCATGGTCTTGAGGTTGGCCTGCAGCGCCGCGCTCATCGGCATGGCCAGCAGCGTGCCCTTGGGCGGAATCGGCATCTCGAACCAGCGGTGATACAGGCGGGCAAAGCGACCGGACTGCATCAGGTTGGCAATGGCGCCATCCACCAGCGCCTTGAAAGCCGGATCATCCTTGCGCAGCATGCAGGCATACGGTTCCACCTGCAGCGTCTCGCCCACCACTTCCAGCGCCGCAGGGTTGGCCGCAGTAGCACGCAGGCCGTACAGCAGGATGTCGTCCAGCGCCACCGCCGCCGCACGGCCCTGTTCCAGCAACGCCAGCGACTCGGCATAGTCTTTCGCCGGCAACAGCTGCATGCCCAGGCCATGCTGTTCGCTGTACTGGCGGATCACTTTCTCGTTGGTGCTGCCGGCGGTGGTGGCCACCGTCTTGCCGGCCAGATCGGCATAGCTGCGGATATTGGCCTCCTTGTTGGTCAGCACCCGGGTGCCGGCATAGAAGTAATTGATGGAGAAGGCAACGTCCTTGTTGCGGGCGACGTTGTTGGTGGTGGAGCCACACTCCAGGTCGTAGCTGCCATTCATCAGCATGGGGATGCGCGTCTGCGAGGTCACCGGGATGTACGCCACCTGCAGCGCCGGGCGCTTGAGCTGCCGGCGCACGTCATCGATCACCGCCTCGGTCAGGTCGACGGCAAAGCCCATGATGTTGTTGCCATTGACCACGTAGCTGAACGGCACCGCTGCCTCGCGGTACGACACGGTGATGCGGTTGCTGTCCGCGATCTTCTGCAGGGTATCGGCACGGCTGACGTTGCCGCTGGTCGCCAGCCCGACAAGCAGTATGGCAGTGAGTGTAAGCGGGGGTTTCATGTTGTTCCTTTCGTAGATAAAGCGCACTCCCCCTCCCAAAAGGTCCAGCCAGTACCGGCAAGGTGCTGCGTCCTGCTGGCAGCGGCTGTCGCCCCCGCCCAGACCCCTGTATGCCCGTGGCCGGCGCCCTGCTGGCGGCGGCCGCATATCTATCACTACATCCTTGTCCGGTGCGGCGGCCAGGCACCCTGGCCGCTGCTGTTTCACTCTAGGTGCCGCTTGGGCCAGCGCCATGATGCAGGTCAAACGGCAGTGCCGGCCCGGACTGACTGCTAGTGGCCGGCATGCGGCCAACCTGGCGGCATCAGCCCAGGTAGCGGGCGATGTCCACTTCATCGATCTGCTCGGGCTGCAGATAGCGCCGCGCATACTGCAGGTACACACCGGAGGTAAGAAACAGGTCGAACAGCAACGGGTCGATGTGCCGCCGCAGCTTGAAGCCGCTGAGGATGTCGATGGCCTCGGACAGCGTTTTGGCCCGCTTGTACGGCCGGTCGGAGGCGGTCAGTGCCTCGAAGATGTCGGCAATGGCCATGATGCGCGCCGGCACCGACAGTTGCTCGCCGCTGAGCTGGCGCGGGTAGCCGTTGCCGATCAGGGTTTCGTGATGGGTGCCGGCGTATTCCGGCACCCGCTTCAGGTATTTGGGCAACGGCATCTGCTCCAGCATCACGATGGTCTGGATGATGTGCTCGTTGATCTTGAAGCGTTCTTCTTCGGTCAGCGTGCCGCGGCTGACGCTGAGGTTATACAGCTCGCCCTGGTTGTACAGGTATTGCGGCACGCTGAGCTTGAAGCCGTAATGCGCATCGAACGCCTTGCTCGGCGGGCGCTGAAACAGGTGCTGCGGCTTGTCCGCCAGCAGTGGCTCCACCGCGGGCAGCGGCGGCTGCGGCACATCGGCACAGCGCAGTTGTTCTTCCGCCGACAGCCCCAGCCGGTCGTCGAAGTGGCGCTCCCAGGTCTGGGCGGCAATGCGCTGCAGCCGTGCGATGTGCTCCGGCGCCATGGACTCGCCGCCCTGGTTGCACTCGGCGATAAAGGCAAAATCCTCCTGCAGCTCGGCTTCGCGCGCCGCCAGTCGGGCATCGGCATCGGACGGCCGCTCGCCGCGCAGGTAGACCGCCTCCCAGCGCGCCAGCCGTGCATCGCGCAGCAGCACTTCGAAGCGGGTGCGGATCTCGTGCAGGCGGTTGTAGATGGTCTCCAGCTTGGTAGCCTTGTCCACCACGTACTCCGGCGTGGTCACCTTGCCGCAATCGTGCAGCCAGGCGCCGATGCGGAACTCGCGCCATTCGTCGTCGCTGTGAAAATTGAACGCGGCCAGCGGGCCTTCTTGCACCGCGCACGCCGCCTGCGCCAGCAGGATGGCCAGCTCCGGCACCCGCTCGCAGTGGCCGCCGGTGTAGGGACTCTTGGTGTCGATGGCGCCGGCGATGATCTTGATCATCGCGTCCATCAGGTTCTTCTGCGCCTCCACCAGATTCTGGTTTTCGATCGCCACCGCAGCCTGCGCCGCCAGCGCCTCCATGAACGGCAGCAGTTTGCGGTCGAACGGAATCAGCGCCTTGCTGTAGGTGTCGCGGGCATCGAACAGCAGCACCACGCCGATGATGTCGCTCTCGCTGAGCCGCATCGGCACCGCCAGCGTGGCGTGCGCGCTGATGCCGGCGCTCGCCAGCAGCTGCCGGGTATTGGCCGCCAGCTGGCGCGGGTCGGTGGCCAGATCGTCGATGAACATCGACTGCCCCTTGCCCAGCACCAGGCCAGGCAGCGTAAGGCTGTCCGCCAGCGCATCGTCGGGCAGCGGCAGCTCCGCTGCCGGCAAGGGTGTCGGGTAGGTGTGCAGGGTGAACTGCAGGGTGTTATGCCCGCTGCGCAGCAGCACCGCGGCGCCATCGCAGTAGCTGATCTCGCAGGCGGCATCCAGCGTAGTGCGCAGCAGTGCCACCCGCTGCTGCAGCTTACCCTGCGCGATGCCGCTTTCCACCAGGCTGGCCAGCTTCACCCGGGCATCGGCCAGACTGGCGATCATATTGCTGATGATCAATGTGCTCATTACCAGCGCAAAGGCAATGCTGACGCTGACAGCATCGAACAGCAGCCCGGCAACATGGAACAACACCAGGCCGCTGCCCGCCAGCAGCAGCGTCAGCAGCACGATCAGCACAAAGGCCCGCTGCGGCCGCAGCTTGATCTGCCGTACCAGCGCGTGGTCCTCGCGCGGCAGATGCCACAGCAGCAGGCTGCCCAGCAGCCAGGCCAGCGCGAGTTCCGCCCAGATGAACCACCACGGCCGCTGCAGAAAGTCGCCGTCAAACAGCGCCTCCATCAGCTGTGCCTGAATCTCGGTGCCCGGCACCAGCTCCTGCAGCGCGGTGTAGCGCATGTCGTTGAGACCGGAGCCGGTCAGGCCGATGAGCACCAGCTTGCCGCGCAGCATGGCCGCATCCACCCGCCCCTGCAGTACGTCCACCGCCGACACGTAGCGCTGCATGCCGGTGCTCAGCCGGGCATAGTGCAGATAGATTTCGCCATTGCCCAGCGTGGGTACGGTGAGATCGGCTACCTGCAGCGCGGCCACGCCATGCGGCCCGGTATGCACGCTGATGCGCGAGGCGCCGCTGCCCACCCGGAACATCTCCAGCGCCATCGACGGCACCAGCTGCTCGCCTACGCTGGCCAGCAGCGACAGCCGGCGCACCCCGCCGCTCTGCGCCTCCAGGCTGAGCAGCGCCTGCCCCTGTCCGGCCGCCTGCAGCTGCGGCAGGCTGGCCAGCACGTGCGGATAGTGGCGCACATAGGGCCGCGGGTCGGCGCCCTGCCGCTGCAGTGGCACGCTGCGCATGCCTTCTGAGGTGGTGTAGGCCGGATAATCGAAACCGGCGGCCCCCAGCACCGCGGGCCCCTGCTGCAGCGCCTGCGCCAGCAGCACATCGTTGCTGGGCAAGGCGCGCAATGCGCTGCCCAGCGCCTGGTACTGCGCCGGCAAACGCGCGGCCAGCTGCGCCGGCGAGCTCTGATCGGCCTCCGGCATGTAGATATCCAGCCCCAGCGCCGCCGGCTGCCCGGCATTGATGCTGCGCACCAGTGCGGCCAACCTGTCGCGCGGCCACGGCCATTGCCCCAGCAGTTTCAGGCTTTTTTCGTCGATGGCGACGATGGTCACCGGCTGGCTGTGCGGCTGCCGCGGCAACAGCGTCTGGTAGCTGTCAAACAGCCAGCCGCGCGCAGCCGACAGCGGGGAGCCCAGCACGGCGATCGCCTGCAGCAGCGGCGCCGGTAGCCGCTGCTGCCAGCTGACCGGCAGGTCGGTGCCCAGCTGCAATAGCAGCAGCGTGACCAGCAGCAGCGCGGCCACAGGTTGGCCGCGTGAGCCGATCAGCCAGCGGCGCAGCCAGTTTTGCGATGGTTTGATGCCTGCAAGCATGATCGGCCAGCCCTGTCGTGCTGCAAAAATAAGGGGTTAGCGGCGAAGCCGCGGCACGGTGGGCTACCTCAGCGCACCGATACCTCGACGCGGCGGTTGCGCGGCTCGTCCACGTCGTCGGCGGTGGGTAGCAGCAGGTCGCGCTCGCCGCGCCCGGTGACTTCCAGCGACTTCGGCTGCACTCCCAGCTGCCCGAGCAGGGCGGCAATCATCTGTGCCCGCTGCAGCGACAGCGCCTCGTTGGCATCTGCGCTGCCCACCCGGTCGGTGTGACCGATCACCAGGATCTCCGGCACCGGCCGGGTGGCGACATCCTGCTGCAGCGCCACCAGCGTGGTTTGCGATTCCGCCGTCAGCTCGTCGCTGCCGGTGTTGAAATACAGCAGGTAGCTGGCCGGGCGCCGGGGCTGCGCCTGCAGCAGCGCGCCATAGCGCGCGGCCACGCTGTCGGCGCTTTCGCTGCCGGTTTGCACCCGGCCGTTCTGCTGTACTGCGGCACTTTGGTAGGCGTGCGAGATTTCCTGCTCGCCTTGCGGCGTGCTGATCACTACCCGCCCCACGGCGCCATCCGGGCCGGGCAGCAACACCACCTTATCCGCTGCTGGCTGATGCAACAGGGCGGCCAAACCGATGGCAATGACGACGATGGCTGCATCCATGGCTTAATCCCCCCGGTCTTCGGCTTCGATGATGAATTCCGTGCCACGCACGCCCAGCGTCATGGTGGAGGTCTTGAACTGCACCGCTTCCGGCGAGTGTTTGACGATGGCACCGGAAATAGCCGACAGCCGGCCCTTCTTCAGGGTGGTCTGCATGGCGCCGGTCTGGGTCTTGTTATCGAAGCTGAACTTGTCCAGCCGCAGCACCGATGAGGCGCCGGCGGACAGAATGGTCTGGTCGCGCATCACGATGCCCACCGCGCTGCCGGCGCCGGTCCGCACCACGTCCTGCTCCTGCAGTTCAAAACCGGGAATCGGCGTCAGCGTTATCGCGTTGCGCGTTACCTGTACCTCGCCGCTAATGGTCTTAATGGTGCCGATGCCCACCGTCTCTGCCTGCAGCGGCTGGCTCAGCAGCAGGCACAGCCCGCCCAGGTAAGCCGCTATCCGGCTGCCTTGTGTTATTCGTCTCATTTCCGCCCCCCTCGCCCACGGCCCCCGGTGCCCCCATCCGCGCGGCGGTGCCGTTCCCGCCGCTACTCCTCAGTTTATGCGGACATATTGATAAATCATCATTTAAATGCAGCGGCGGATATTCCATAGCAAAAGCGGCCAACCTTTGCAGGTTGGCCGCTTTGCGCCAGGGACAACGGACAGGCTTACAGCCGGCCGGTAACCAGATCCACCTCGTGCAATGCCACCACGCGGGTGCGATGGCGCCACTTGTAGCCCAGCCACAGCACCAGGAACAGCGGAATGCCGATATAGGTGGCAGACAGCCCCATCCAGTCGATGTGCTCGCCGCTGAACGCGCCGTAGTTCTGCCCCAGCATCACCACCATGCAGATGCCGAAAGCCAGCAGCGGCCCCAGCGGGAACCAGCGCGCACGGTACGGCAGCGCGTGCAGCTCGCCGCCCTGGTGCAGATAGGCGCGGCGGAAGCGCAGATGGCATACCGCAATGCCCAGCCAGGCGATAAAGCCGGTCATGCCGGAGGCGTTGAGCAGCCACAGGTACACGCCCTTCTCGTCCACCAGCGAGGTGAGGAAACACAGCGAGGCCACCACGGTGGTGGCGATCAGCGCACGGCGCGGCACGCCGCCGGAGGACAGCTGCCCCAGCCAGCGCGGTGCCATGCCATTGAGCGCCATGTTGTACAGCATGCGGGTGGAGGCATACAGCCCGGAATTACCGGCCGACAGGATGGCGGTCAGGATCACCGTGTTCATCATGCCGGCGGCCAGTGCAAAGCCGGCGCGCTTGAACACCAGCGTGAACGGGCTGGCGCCCACGTCTTCCATGCCGGTCTTCAGCAGCGACGGGTCGTTGTACGGCAGGATCAGGCCGATGATCAGGATCGCCAGCACGTAGAACATCAGGATGCGCCAGAACACCTGCTTCACCGCGCGCGGGATGGTGGTGGCCGGGTCGGCGGATTCGCCGGCGGCCACGCCGATCAGCTCGGTGCCCATGAAGGAGAACCCCACCACCATGGCGGCGGAGATGAACGCCGACAGGCCGCCGACAAACGGCGCGTCGCCGGTTTCGAACACCGCCAGCCCCGGCTCGAATGCCGCCGGCCGGTCGCCGTGCATGATGCCGAAGATCATCAGCGTGCCGGTGACGATAAAGGCGATGATGGTGATGACCTTCAGCAGCGAGAACCAGTATTCCGACTCGCCAAAACCCTTCACCGAGATGTAGTTGAACAGGAACACGATGCCGAGAAAGGCCGCGCTCCACACCAGGCCCGGCACGCCCGGAAACCAGTAGCCCATGATGATCGCCGCTGCGGCCAACTCCACCGCCACCGTCACCGCCCAGCTGAACCAGTAATTCCAGCCCAGCGCAAAGCCGAAGGCCGGATCGACAAAACGCGAACCGTACACCTGGAACGAGCCGGATACCGGCAGGTAGGCCGCCATTTCACCCAGGCTGGTCATCAGGAAATACACCATCAGCCCGATCAGGCCGTAGGCCAGCAGCGCGGTACCGGGGCCGGCGCTGGCCACGGTGGCGCCAGAGGCCAGGAACAAACCGGTGCCAATGGAACCGCCGATGGCGATCATCGACAGATGCCGTGCTTTCAGCTCCCGCCGCAGCCCGTTTTCACCGTAAGAGGTGTTCATTTATTGTTCTCCATATTGTGCGCTATCGCCCCGCTTGCGGGGGTGCGACACCTTGGCGATATCTGCCGCGAATGTCGATACGAAAAAGCGACAAGGAGTTACAGCCAGCCCGCCTCGGCCAATTTTTCAGTCAACAGGCAAGTTCAATGGCATTTTTAGCAATGAAATTATGCAATCGGCAGCCGGCGGCCATAAAAAAAGCCACCCCGCTGGGGGTGGCGTAAACACAAGCTCCTTGGGAGAGTCGCGTGAGGTTTACTTCATGGTCGGCATCGAGAACTCGGCACCGGCGCGGATCCCGGTCGGCCAGCGCGTGGTCACCGCCTTCATGCGGGTGTAGAAGCGCACCCCTTCCGGGCCATGCATGTGATGGTCGCCAAACAGCGAGGACTTCCAGCCACCAAAGCTGTGGAACGCCATCGGCACCGGCAGCGGCACGTTGACGCCGACCATGCCCACCTGGATGCGATGGGTGAACTCGCGGGCAGCATCGCCGTCGCGGGTGAAGATGGCGGTGCCATTGCCGAAGGCATGGGCATTGATCATGTCCACTGCCTCGGCAAAGCTGTCCACGCGCACGATGCCCAGCACCGGGCCGAAGATTTCTTCCTGATAGATGGTCATGTCAGTGCTGACGTGGTCGAACAGGCAGCCGCCGAGGAAGAAGCCTTCCTCGCAGCCCGGCACGGTCAGGCCGCGGCCGTCCACCACCAGCGTGGCGCCCTCTTCCACGCCACGCGCCACGTAGCCGCTGACCTTGTCGAAGTGGGCACGGGTTACCAGCGGGCCCATATCGGACTTGGGATCGTTACCCGGGCCGACTTTCAGCGTCTTGAGACGCTCGGACAGCTTGGCCACCAGCTTGTCGGCCACATCGCCCACCGCCACCGCCACCGAGATCGCCATGCAGCGCTCGCCGGCGGAGCCGTAGGCGGCGCCCATCAGCGCATCCACGGTCTGCTCCAGATCGGCATCCGGCATCACCACCATGTGGTTCTTGGCGCCGCCCAAGGCCTGTACGCGCTTACCGTGGCGAGCGCCGGTTTCGTAGATGTACTGCGCGATCGGAGTGGAACCGACAAAGCTCACCGCCTGCACATCCGGGTGGGTCAGCAGGCCGTCCACCGCCAGTTTGTCGCCCTGCAGCACGTTGAATACGCCAGCCGGCAGGCCGGCTTCGCTCAGCAATTCGGCAATGAACAGCGCGGCGGACGGGTCACGCTCCGACGGCTTGAGGATGAAGGTGTTGCCGCAGGCAATCGCCACCGGGAACATCCACATCGGCACCATGGCCGGGAAGTTGAACGGGGTGATGCCGGCGACCACGCCCAGCGACTGGCGCATGGTCCAGGCGTCAATGCCGCGGCCAACCTGCTCGGTGTACTCACCCTTCAGCAGTTGCGGAATGCCGCAGGCGAACTCCACCACTTCCAGACCGCGGGCCACTTCGCCCAGCGCATCGGCGTGCACCTTGCCGTGCTCGCAGCTGATCAGTGCGGCCAACTCGTCCTGGCGCGCTTCCAGCAGCATCTTGAACTTGAACATGATGCGGGCGCGGCGCAGCGGTGCGGTGTCGCTCCAGGCCGGAAAGGCGGCCTTGGCCGCGGCTACCACGCTGTTCACGTCGGCCTGTTCGGCCAGAACCACCTCGGCCTGTACCTTGCCGCTGGCCGGGTTGAATACCGCGCTGCTGCGGCTGCCGCTGCCGGCGCTATGCTGACCGTTGATGTAGTGGGAAATGATGCGATTCATGTGCGTCGTCCTCTGCTGGCGGGCAATGCTCTGCCCCGGCAGCCCGCGTGCGGGTCTGCCTGTGGTCGTGTTCTGGGGTCGTGGGGATTCGGTTTACGGCTTGGCGATGATCCACTCGTGCGCCGGATCGTTCTTGAAGCACCATTCGCGCTTCGGGCCGGCCATCACGTTGAGGTAGTAGGACTCGTAGCCGTAGGGCACGGTCACCGGGTGGTAGCCTTCCGGCACCATCACCACATCGTGGTCTTCCACCGCCATCGACTGGTCGATGCGGCGGTCGTCGGTGTACACGCGCTGGAAGGCAAAGCCCTGCGCCGGATTCAGCCGGTGATAGTAGGTTTCTTCCAGCACGCTTTCTTCCGGCAGCGCGTCGCGGTCGTGCTTGTGCGGCGGGTAGCTGGAAGAGTGGCCGGACGGGGTACGCACTTCCACCACCAAGAGACCGTCGGCCGGCTCGCCCTGCGGCAGGATGTCGGTGACGTAGCGGGTGTTGGCATCCTTGCCGCGCACGCTGCGCTGCATGCTGTCCGGGGTGATCAGCCGTGCCGGATGGTTGCCGGCAGACGGCGCCGAGCAGAACGCCACTTCGGCAGCGCTCTCGGCGGTCACTTCCACCGCCACGCCCGGCGGCGCGTACACCGCGTACGGTGCCATGTCGTCGAACACGCTGTGGCGCTCGCCCAGGTGCGTCCACTGCTGCTCGCCCACCTTGACGCTGGCCTTGCCGGCCAGAATCACCACACAGCACTCGCGGCCCGGCTGCTGCCACACTTCGCGTTCCTGCGCGGCCAACCTGACGGCGCGAAAACCGACGTGGGTCCAGCCTGCCGACGCCGGAGTCACCTCAACCAGCGGCTTGCCTGCCTGGTCTGCCTTAACCAGCAAATTCATGCCTTTTCTCCTCAGGACAGGCCGGCAACCAGCCCGGACAGGGTATTGAAGCCTTTTTGCGCGTATTCGTAGCTCGGCGCGATGGTCGGGTCCTGCTCCGCTTCCACCACCAGCCAGCCCTGGTAACCGTGCTGCGCCAGACGCGCCAGGATCGGCCCGAACTGGATGTCGCCGTCGCCCGGCACGGTAAAGGCGCCGTTGAGCACCGATTGCAGGAAGCTCCAGTTGCCGTTGCGCGCGCGGCGGGTCACTTCGGCGCGCACGTCCTTGCAGTGCACGTGCACCACGCGGTCGATGTGCTTGTTCAGCTCGGTCAGCGGGTCGCCGCCGGCAAAGAACATGTGGCCGGCATCGAACAGCAGGCCCACTTCCGGCCCGGTCAACGCCATCAGCTTGTCCACGTCGGACGGATGCTCGACATAGGCGCCCATGTGATGGTGGTAGGCCAGCTTGATGCCGCGCGACGCCAGATGGCGGCCGAAGCGGTTCAGCTTGTCGGCGTACTGCTGCCAGGCTTCGTCACTGGTAAAGGTTGGCCGCTTGTACAGCGGGGTGTCGATCTGGCCCTGAATGGAACCGGCCACCTCGCCGTACACCATCACCTGGCAACCGCTTTCCACCAGCAGACGCAGATGGGTTTCCACGTTGGCAATTTCTTCTTCCAGCGAACGCTCGGCCAGCTGGCCGGAATACCAGCCGGACACACATTCCACCCCGTACGGCGCCAGCACCGCCTTCAGCGCCGCGGCTTCACGCGGAAACTTGTTGCCCAGCTCGAAGCCCTGATAACCGATCTCGCTGCCTTCGCGCAGGATGGTGTCCAGCGTGGTTTCACCGCCCAGCGACGGCAGGTCATCGTTGCACCAGGAAATCGGGTTGATGCCGATCTTTACCTTGAAAGTGGAAGTCATAGTGTTGTCCGTCTGTTGTTTATGCTGTGAAAAATCAGGGCGCGGGTTCGGGCTGCCTACACGCCCTGACGACGCTGCGCCTGCCAGATATCAATCAGGGTTTCAAAGTTGTGACGGGCGGCGGCGATCAGGCCGGCATCGTCGATCTCGCCGGCCAGCCAGCGCTGCGACGGCTCCTGGAACAGCGTGCGGCCAACCATGAAGCCACGGCAGCTGCGGCTGCCCCGTGCCTGCTCGAAACCCTTGCGCAGTTCGCCCAGCGGCGCGTTCAGCCCCAGCAGCACCACGCCGCGGCAGTACGGGTCGCGCTGTTCCAGCAGGGTGTCGATGTCCTGCCACTGCTCGGCGCTCATCGATTCCAGCTTCCACCATTCCGGGTAGATGCCCAGGTTGTAGAAGCGCTTCAGCGCGCGCAGCACGGTGTCCGGCTGTTGCGGCAGCTTCTTGGACGGGATCACCTCCAGCAGCAGCTCGTGGCCGCTCATGCGCGCCATTTCGTACACCGCGCGCACCTGGGCTTCCTGCTCCAGGCGGTTGCCGACTTCGTCGTCCGGGTGGTACTGCACCAGGCACTTGATGATGTGTTCCTGCGGCCAGATTTCCAGGCGAGCAGCCAGCGCGCGGCCGTGGTCGAACTCCAGCGGATTGGAACCCGGCAGCTCGATCGGGCGGCCGATCCACCAGCCGCGGCCGGTGGCGGCGTACATGGCGTCCTCGCCGTAGCGGTCATCCACCAGGATGCCGACGCGGCCCTGCAGGCCATTGGCTTGCTCGGTCTGCCCCACCGCCTGCACCAGCAGTTCTTTCAGGTGGGTGATGCGGCCTTCCGGTACGCCATTCTTGCGCGCCAGTTCAAAGAACTGGTTGCGATGGTCGAAGGCGAACACGCACAGATTGTCCCAGTGCGGGCGCTTGACGCTGACGCGATGCAGGCGGGTGAGCGTGGCATCCTCGCCCGGACGCAGCGGCGTTACCGCCAGGCCCAGGAAGTAATCCAGCTCGGCCTGGGTCGGCATCGCCACCGAGCAGCCATGGCGCGATACCACCAGCGCGCCGCAGGCATTTGCCGTGCGGCAGGCATCGGCGTAGTCGCCGCCGCGCAGCCATACCGACAGGAAGCCGGACAAGAAGGCATCGCCGGCGCCCAGCACGTTCATTACTTCTACCTGCGCGCCTTGCACGGTGAAGGCAGCGTCGATGTCGGCCGGCACCGCGCCGTCGATCACCGCGCAGCCCAGCGGGCCGCGCTTGACCACCAGCACCGCCTGCGGCGCCAGCTGGCGCACCACTTGCAGGCAGTCCAGCAGCGCCGGCTTGCCGCCGGCGATCAGGAATTCTTCTTCGGTACCGACAATCAGGTCGAACAGCGGCAGCACCGATTGCAGGTGGGCGCTGACGGCATCATCGGCAATGAAACGCTGCTCGCCGTCGCCGCGGCCGGTCAGGCCCCACAGCACCGGGCGGTAGTCGATATCCAGCACGGTGCGCACATTGTGCTGGCGGGCAAAGCCGAGCGCCTTGCGGCTGGCGGCGTTGACCTTGGCGGTGGACAGATGGGTACCGGTAATCAGCAGGCTCTTGCTGCTGGCGACGAAGGCTTCGTCGATGTCGTCTTCGCACAGCGCCATGTCGGCGCAGTTCTCACGGTAGAACAGCAGCGGAAAGGTATCGCGGTCCTTGATCCCCAGCAGTACCAGGCCGGTCAGGCGATCCGGGTCGGCCTTCACCTGGCTGACATCGCAACCTTCCTTCTGCAGCGCATCCAGCAGAAAGCGGCCCATCTGCTCGTCGCCGACGCGGGACAGCATCGCCGATTTCAGCCCCAGCCGTGCGGTGCCGAAGGCGATGTTGGCAGAGGAACCACCAAGGTATTTGGCAAAGCTGCTCGCATCTTCCAGACGCGCCCCCAACTGGCGGGCATACAGATCCACCGCCAGGCGGCCCAGGCAGATCACGTCGAAGCTACGGTCGGGAGCAAAGGTTGTCTGGTTTTGCATGATGTCCATTCCGTTGGTTGCAGATGGCCAGAACGCCTGCTGCGCTGTGTTGCGCAGCGGTGGGGGCAACTGGCTACCGTGTTGAAACAAGATTACTGCTGGCCGAACAGGAATGCAAATTTTTTTTCGTATTTATTTTCTACTGGAAATTTATTTCTGGAATTTTTTTTTCGATCTGCCGTTTTTCGTTTTAAGATGTAAGCGTCAACCTACAAGGCGAAAACAACAATGAGCAATGAAATGACCGCCGATCAGCTGATGCAGCGTATTTCCGAGGAATACGAAGGGCTGAGCAAGCAGCTGAAGATCATCGCCAAATACATAGAAGAACACCGCCAGACGCTGGTGCTGGAGCGCATCACCGACATCGCCCAGGCTTGCGAGGTGCAGCCGTCCGCCATCGTGCGCTTTGCGCAACGCTTCGGCTTTTCCGGCTTTTCCGATATGCAGGCGCTGTTCCGCGAGGCCTTCGTGCCGACGCAGGCCAACGTCAACAGCTACCAGAAGCGCATCCGCAACGTGATTGCCAGCCACAATGCGCCGCTCACCAACACCGAGCTGACGCAGAACTTCCTGACCGCCTGTCAGCAGGGGCTGGACGAGCTGTCGCAGTCGCTGGAACCGGCCGCCATCGACGCGGCGGTGGAACTGTTGCACAAGGCCGACAACATCTACGTGGTGGGCGTGCGCCGCATGTTCCCGATCGCCTCTTATATCTGTTACGCGCTGCAGCATACGCAGAAGCGCGTGCACCTGATCTCCGGCCTGGGCGGCATGTACCACGACCAGGTGCGCAGCATCCGCGAGGGCGATCTGATGATTGCCATCAGCTTCCAGCCCTACGGCCGCGAAACCCGCTACTGCGCCCGCGTGGCAGCACAGAACAAGGCCGACCTGCTGGTGATTACCGACAGCAAGATGAGCCCGCTGGCACGCAACGCCCACACCATCCTCACCGTCAAGGAAGGCACCGCCTTCGCCTTCCGCTCGATGAGCAGCACCATCAGCCTGTGCCAGGCGCTGTTTATTGCCCTGTCTTACCGCATGGAGCTGGTGATTGAAGAGACGCGGGATGCGGGGGCTTACGACGACTGAGCAGCAAGGCGGACAACACCAGCGCCGCACCCAGCCACTGCTGCGGCACGAAGCCGGTGCCAAACCACCAGGCGGCCAACAGCGCGGTCCACACCGGCTCCAGCAGCAGAATGAACGCCGAGTGCGCCACCGGCATCCGCCCCTGCCCCCAGCCCTGCAGTACAAAGCGTAAACAGGTAGCCAGCAGCACGCTGGCCGCCAGCCAGCCCCAGCTGTGTTGTAGCGATACTGCCTGCCACGACTCCAGCAGCACACTCCCCGCCAGACACCACACCGCCGCCGCCAGCTGTTGCAGCGCGGTGGCCGGCAACACCGGCAAGCGCGCCATGTCACGGCTGTTCACCACCAGATAAGTCGCCAGCCCCAGCGCCGAGGCCAGCAGCAGCCAGTCGGCGTGATGCACCGAGCCGTCGCCGCGCAGCGACATGCAGGCCATGCCCAGCCCGGCCAGCGCCATCGCCCCCCAGGCCGCGCGCGACAGCGGTGCCGCCAACAGCAGGCGGGCGACAAACGGCGCCAGCACCACCCCCATGCTGCTGATGAACGCCGCCACGCCCAGATTGCTGCTGAGATTCAGCCCGCAGATCCAGAACATCATCGCAATGCCCAGCACGCTGCCACCGCGCGCGCAGCGGCGCAGGCCATCCGCCGACAGCACCGCGCCCTGCCAGCGCGCCAGCGCCAGCAGCACGCCGCCGCTGAGCGTAAAGCGCAAGCCCATGAACAATAGCGGCGGCATCGCCAGCAGCACCTGCTTGGAAAACAGCCAGCCGGCAGCCGCCAGCAGCGTCACCAGCAGCAGCACCGCATCGGCCAGCAGCGCTGTCCGCGGCAGGCGAAAATCAGACATGCACATCCCCACAAGAAACGACAGCAGCCCGGCGGGCCGGGCTGCATACAAAAAAGGTTGGCCGCAAACCTGCGGCCAATCTTGCATCAGACTGCTTAGCTGCGACGGTTGCGCTGGCGATACTGGTCGGCCACCACTGCCACCACGATGATCACGCCCTTCACGATCTCCTGGTAGTAGGCATCGATACGCAGGAAGGTGAAGCCGGAGGTTACCACCCCGAGGATCAGCACGCCGATCACGGTGCCGGTGATCTTGCCCAGACCGCCGTTGAGCGAGGTACCGCCGATCACCGCAGCGGCAATCGCGTCCAGCTCGTACATCATGCCCATGCCAGCCTGACCGGATACGGCGCGGGCAGAGGTGACCACCCCGGCCAGACCCGACAGCAGGCCGGCCACCGCGTACACCACCACCAGATGCTTGTTGACGTTGATGCCGGACACGCGGGCGGCGGAGCGGTTGGCGCCGATGGCGTAGGTGTACTTGCCGTAGCGGGTGTAGCTGAGAATGACGTGGAACAGTGCCGCCACGCCCAGGAAGATCAGCACCGGGGTGATGCCGCTACCGATTTCGGCGTAGCTGTCGGACAGCATGCTGATCGGTTCGCCTTCGGTGTACCACTTGGCCAGGCCGCGGGCGGTCACCATCACCCCCAGGGTGGCGATGAACGGCGGGATGGCGGTCTTGGCGATCACAAAGCCGTTCAGCAGGCCACATGCCAGCCCCACCAGCACGCCGCACACCAAGGGCACCACCATCGGCAGGTCGGTCAGCGACGGGAACACAGCGCGGCCGAATTCCGAGGTCTGCGCCAGACTGGCCGACACCATGGCGGTAAGCGCCACCACCGAGCCGGAGGACAAATCGATACCACCCATGATGATGATCTGGGTCACCCCCACCGCGATGATGCCGATCACCGACACCTGCAGGATCATTACCAGCAGTCGATCCTTGTTGGCCAGAAAGCTCTGCCCGACCAGGAACCAGCCCAGGATTTCGAAGATTGCCGCCACCGCGAGCAGTACCGCAAAGATGCGGGCCTCGGCCGGCAGCCGAAATTTAGCCAACGACAGGCCGCCCGGCTTGCCAATCTGTCCAGTGTTGCTGATTGCCATGATTTCGTCCTCCAGTGTGTTCTCTGACGCCCGTTATCAGTCAGTTCGGGCGCTTGTCTCTGTGTTGCCCGGCGGTCAGTGTGCCGCCAGTTGCATAATGCTCACCTGGTCCGCTTCGCTGCGGTCCAGGATGCCGGTCACCCGTCCTTCGTGCATCACCATGACGCGGTCGCTCATGCCCAGCACTTCCGGCAATTCCGACGAAATCATGATGACGGCCACGCCCTGCCCGGCCAGGCGCGAAATCAGGCGGTGGATTTCTGCCTTGGCGCCAACGTCGATACCGCGGGTCGGTTCGTCCAGGATCAGGATGCGCGGGTTAGTCAGCAGCCAGCGGCCGATCAGCACCTTCTGCTGGTTGCCGCCGGACAGGTTCTCCACCCGTTCGTACAGCCCCGGCGCCTTCACCCGCAGCGTGGCGGACATGTTCTCGCACAGCTCGGTAATCGCCTTCTGGCGCACGAAGCCGGCGGTCATGTTGTCGTCGTTCAGCACCGCTATCTGCATGTTTTCCAGGATGCTGAGGTTGAGGAAGCAGCCGGTGTCCTTGCGGTCTTCGGTGAGGAAGGCCATGCCGTGATCCATCGCCACCTGCGGGCTGCTCACCCGCACGTCGCGACCAAAGATATTGATGCTGCCACTGCTGGCCGGGGTGACGCCAAACAGCGTCTCGGCCACGTTGCTGCGGCCGGAGCCGATCAGGCCGGCCACGCCCAGAATCTCGCCGCGGCGCAGCTCGAAGCTGACATCGTGGAACACGCCGTCCAGCGTCAGGTTGTTCACCGCCAGCACCACGTCGCCGATTTCCGCCGCTTCCTTGGGGAACATGTCGGTGACTTCGCGGCCAACCATCATGCGGATGATTTCGTCGCGGTCCAGGCGTTCGGTCTGCATGCAGCCGATGTAGCGGCCATCGCGGAACACGGTGACTTCGTCGGCGATTTCCGACAACTCGTTCATCTTGTGGGTGATGTAGATGATGCCCTTACCCTGTTCGCGCAGCGATTTGATGATGCGGAACAGGTGTGCCACCTCGTGCTCGGTCAGCGCCGAGGTCGGCTCGTCCATGATCAGTACTTCGGAGTCGTAGGACACCGCCTTGGCGATTTCCACCATCTGGCGGGCCGAGATGCTCAGGTCGCGGATCAGGCTGTCGGCCTGGACATCGATGGACAGGCGCTCCAGCAGCTCCTGGGTCATGCGGTTCATGCGGCCGTGGTCGATCAGACCCAGGCGGTTCAGCGGTTCGCGGCGGATCCAGATATTCTCGGCCACCGTCATGTACGGCATCAGGTTCAATTCCTGATGGATCATGGCGATGCCTTTTTCCAGCGCATCCAGCGGCGAGCTCAGGGTGACGTCCTGGCCATTGAGGCGGAACACCCCCTTGTCCGGCGGCTGCACGCCGGCCAGGATCTTCATCAGGGTGGATTTGCCGGCGCCGTTTTCGCCCATCAGTGCGTGTACGGTGCCGCGGCGCAGACAGAACGAAGCATCGTCCAGCGCCACCACACCCGGAAACTCCTTACGCACGCCCTTCACTTCGATCAGCGGTACAGCCTGTTGTCGACCCTGGGCGGCGGCGTCAGCCTGGGCGGCGGCGACTTTTTCGGGAGCTAAGCTCAGCATGGCTTGTATTCCTTTTGCTTGCCGGATACGGGGTGGGCCGTATCCGGCAGGACAGTCGGTGACGCTTAGTTGCGTGCTTCGTAGTTCTTCAGGTTGGCCGGAGTAACCAGTTCGAACGGAATGTAGTTCATCGACGGGACTTTCTCGCCGCGCGCCAGCTTCAGCGCGGTGTCGATAGCGCCGCGGCCCTGGCCGGCAGCGTTCTGGAACACGGTCACTTTCAGATCGCCGCCCTTCATCGCGGTCAGCGCGTCACGGGTGGCATCCACACCGGCGACGATGGTGCCGTTCAGGCGTTTGGCGGATTTCAGCGCCTGGATCGCGCCCAGCGCCATTTCGTCGTTGTTGGACACCACAGCGTCAAATTTCACGCCGGCGCTCAGCCAGTTCATCATCAGGTCGCGGCCTTCGGTGCGCGACCACTTGGCAGTCTGCTTCTCCACGATCTTGATGCCCTTGCACGCCGGGGTGGCAATCACGTCTTCCACGTCCTTGGTGCGTTGACGCGCCGCCTGGTTGGACAGGTCACCCATCATCACCACGATGTTGCCCTTGCCATTCATCTGGCGGCACACCTCTTTCATCTGCAGGGTGCCGGAATCCACTTCGTTGGAGCCGACAAAAGCCACCTTGGCCGGCAGCACGCGGTCGGCCGGCAGGCGGTTCACATACACCAGCGGGATACCGGCTGCCGCCACCATCTTGGTGATCTTCGGCGTCACTTCGGTATCCACCACGTTCACCACGATGGCGTCCACTTTCTGGGCGATGAAGTTCTGCACCTGGGAGATCTGACGACCGATGTCGTTCTGCGCATCTTCAAACTGCACGCTGACGTCCTTCTGGCTGGCAGCGTGGGACTTCATGCCATTGCGCAGTACGGTCAGGAAGTTGTCGTCGAAGGCCGACATGGTGATGCCGATCTTGGCGGCGGAGGCCGGCATGGCGGCTGCGGCCAGGGACATGAACACAAGGGAACCAGCAAACTTGGTGATGCGTTTCATCGGTGTCTCTCCTTATTTGATTTGGTCGGGTTTGCCGTCTCCACCGCCTGGGCGGTACCGGGGTCAGGCCCGCGGCAAGTCCGTGTCACTAAGATAAGAGTTCGCGCCGACAATTGCAAATAAAATTTCACTAATTTTTTTAAGTAGAAATTTATTTCCATAAACGTGTGTTTGAACGTTGGCCGCCAGCACCACTGCTGCGGCGAGAAGCTGTAAATACAAGCAGTTAGCGTATTGGCATCGATACCAGAAGCAACCAGCCAGCGGCCAGCGCCGGTGCGCCATTGTGCGGAAATGCAACGCCACGCACGCCCAGCCTGCGTGCCCGGCAGCGCATCGCACCGCCCGCACCCCGCCACACGCAAACAAAACGGGCTGCCGGTTTCCCGACAGCCCGTTGCGGCCAACCTGGCGCCGCGCGTTACCAGCGCTGCTGGCGCACCGCCTCTTCATAGCGTTCGCGCGCCGCGTTCACCTCGCTGCGCTCCGACACCTGCGGAATGCCCACCTGCCACCAGCTGCCGCCTTCCGGCGTGCACTGCGGGCCGTCCACCTGCAGGCTGATCAGATAGCTCTTGCTCGACGCGCGCGCGCGCTGCATCGCCGCTGCCAGCTCCGCCACCGTGCGCACCGTTTCCGCCGCCGCGCCCAGCGAGCGCGCGTTCATCTCGAAATCGATGCTCGGCGCGCCATCCGGCCCGGTCAGGCAGTGCTCGTACATATTGTTGAACTGCGCGCCGCCGCAGGCCTGCTGCAGGCGGTTGATGCAGGCGTAGCCGGCGTTGTCCAGCAGCACCACGATGATCTTGTGCCCCAGCATCACCGAGGTGGCCAGCTCGTTGTTGAGCATCATGTAGCTGCCGTCGCCCACCATCACGATCACCTCGCGCTCGGGCTGCGCCATCTTGGCGCCCAGGCCGCCGGCCACTTCGTAGCCCATGCAGGAGTAACCGTATTCCATGTGGTAACCGCCGGGGCGGCTGGTGCGCCACAGCTTGTGCAGCTCGGCCGGCAAGGTGCCCGCCGCGCACACCACGATGTCGTTGGCGGCAGAGTTGGCCGCCGACGCCTGCACCGCGCCGATGGCTTCGGCGTAGGTCGGCAGCGTCGCGCGCGGGCTGACCACAATCTCCGCCACCTGCCGGCGCCAGGCATCGCACAGCCGCCGTGCCTGCGTGTCCCACGCCGCCTCGCTGTGCCAGTCGCCAAGCGCGGCACTCAGTGCCGTCAGGCCGGCCGTGGCGTCGGCCTGGATGCTGCAGCCGCCCCACTTGATGGCGTCGAAGGTATTGACGTTGATCGACAGCAGTTTGGCCTGCGCGTACAGCGTGTGCGAGCCGGTGGTGAAATCCTGCAAACGGGTGCCAACCGCCAGCACCACGTCGGCGTCCTGCGCCAGCGCGTTGGCCGCCGGCGAGCCGGTAACACCGATGGAGCCGGCCAGCAGCGGGTGATCCCACGCCAGTGCGCCCTTGCCACCGTGGGTCTCGCCCACCGGAATGCCGTGCTTGTCGGCAAACTGGCGCAGCGCGGCCACGCCGCCCTGGCTGTACAGTACGCCGCCGCCGGTGACGATCAGCGGCCGCTTGGCATTTTTCAGGATCGCGGCCAGTTCCGCCACTTCGGCGGCCTCGGCCGGCGGCTGGCGGAAACGGATGGTGCGTTCGTTAAAGAACGATTCCGGCCAGTCATGCGCCAGCGCCTGCACGTCCTGCGGCAGCGCCAGCGTCACCGGGCCGCACAGCGCCGGGTCGGTGAGGTAGGCAATAGCGCGCGGCAGCGCGGTCAGCAGCTGTTCCGGCACCACGATGCGGTCGAAATAGCGCGACACCGGGCGCAGGGTGTCGGCGGCGGAGACACCGCCGTCGTGGAAGTCTTCCACCTGCTGCAGCACCGGGTCCGGCGCGCGGGTGATGAAGATGTCGCCCGGCAGCAGCAGCATCGGCAGGCGGTTGACGTGCGCGGTGGCCGCGGCGGTCACCAGGTTGTTGCAGCCGGGGCCGATCGAGGTGGTCACCGCCATCATGCGGCGGCGGAAGTGCGCCTTGGCATAGGCGGCGGCGGCCAGCGCCATGCCCTGCTCGTTGTGAGCGCGGAAGGTGGGCAGCGCATCGCGCATCGCATACAGCGCCTCGCCGAGGCCCGCCACGTTGCCGTGGCCGAAAATGGCCCACACCCCACCAAAAAGCTGCTCGCGCGTGCCGTCTTCGGCCACCACATACTGCGCGGCCAGATAGCGCACCAGCGCCTGGGCCACCGTCAAGCGTACTGTCTTCACCTTTGTCTCCTTGTCCATGCGGCCTGCCGTGGGCCGTTACGCCGCCGTCAGCGTGCGGCTACCTGCTCACGATATAGGAACGGCGCCTTTTTGCAAAATATTTTCTTAAATTTAAATTGATAGAAATTAATTTCGCAACGCTAATCACGCCAGCGCCCGCCGTCGGCCATCAAACCAGATACGGCTGCTGCCCCATGTTCTCCGGCAGATACAGCCGGAACTCGCCGGCCAGCGAGACGGAGGCATCCGCCGGCGCCATCTCCAGCGCCGCCAGCACGTGCTGCAGCGCGCGGATCGCCTGCGTGTCCGGGTCCTGGTCGATCACCACGTCCAGCAACCCCTGCTGCATGTACAGGCGGTGGTCGTCGGAAATCTCGTGCGTCACCCAGCACACCTTGTCCAGCGCAAAGCGGCGCAGCGCCGCCTCGATGCCGGGCGAGCCGGCACCGGTATTGTAGATGCCGGCAATCACGTCGCCGCGCTGGAAGGCCTGGCTCACCGCCCAGTAGCACTTGTCTGGGTCGTCGTGGGTTTCGCTGCTGTGGGCATCGCACTCCAGCTCCGGAAACTGTGCCGCCAGCACCTCGCGGCAGCCGCGGCTGCGTTCGAGGTGGCCGCGGTAGTCGCGGCGGCTGGATAGCAGCAGGATGCGGCCAACCTTGCGGCACAAGCGCCCCAGCAGATAGCCGGCGGTGCGGCCGGCGGCGTAGTTGTCGATGCCGACGTAAGCCGTGTCCGGCACCTCGTCCACCCGCGTCACCACCATGGCAATGTGCTCGCCGCGCGCGCGCGCCTGCTGCAGTGCCGCCCGCACCGCCGGCGTATCCGGCGCCGCCACGATCAGCGCCTGGCGCTGGTGGCGGCGCTGGGTGATGGCGCGCAGCAGTGCCGCCTCGTCCTGGTCCGGCGTCCACAGCCGGTGCACCACCAGCCGCTTGTCCAGCATCGCCACCCCGCGCTGCAGCGCCAGATTGAGACGCTGGAAGAACGGCGAGCGGTTGTCCGGCAGCACGATGTCGATATGAACCAGCCCGTGGCGGGTGTCCGGCAGCAACCGCGGCACGCCCAGCTGCCGCGCCGCTGCCACCACCTGCGCCCGCGCCCGTGCAGACACGCTGCCGCGCTCGTTCAGCACCCGGTCCACGGTGGCGACGCTGACGCCGGCCAGTGCCGCGATCTCGACAAAACGCGCGCTTTTCTTGCGACGGGGAGGTGTATCCATGCGTGCTTTCTTGGTTAGTGGTGGAGTCATGCAACGTTGGCCGCACGCCTTGTGGCGGGATGCGGCCAACCCTTTCTTCAATGTTACGGACAAACCGGCCGCGGATGCGCCTGCGGCTTATCCGGGCTAGCACCCATTTTGACGATTTATCGTCAACAACAATACTGCCATTTCCGTTGACGCCCTCTAGATTTAGCCAACACCAGCCCCCGACACAGGGTGCGGCCAACACTAAAAACCGGAGGAGATCATCATGAAAATTGCACTCGACCCCTATATGCACCGCCACCTCAGCTTGCCTGAGCTGGTGCAGAAAACCGCCGAGCTGGGCTACGACCAGATCGAGCTGTCGCCGCGCGCCGACTTCCTCGACTGGTGGGTGATGCCGCGCGCCCACGCCGGCCGCATCGCCGAGTTCAAGCGCGCGCTGCGCGAGCATGGCGTCGGCCTTGCCACCCTGCAGCCGATGTACCGCTGGGCCAGCCCGTTCGAGGACGAACGGCAGTGGGCGATGAAGTGCTGGAAGAAGGCCATCGAAGTATCGGTGGAAATGGACTGCCAGCTGATGATCTCCGAGTTCGGCCGTGGCGCCTCGCCGGAGCGCTCCGTCGGCCAGGGCGCCGGTGCCAACAGCAAGGAGATGTGCGAGGCGGCCTGGTGGCGCTCGATGGAAGAGCTGGTGCCGATCTTCGAACGCGAGGGCATCACCCTGTCGGTGGAGCCGCACCCGGAAGACTGGGTGGAGACGCTGGCCCCGGCGCTGGACATCGTGCGCGTGCTCGGTTCGGACAACGTCAAGCTGTCCTACATCGCGCCGCACACCTTCTATTACGGCGACGACATGGCCGCCATGCTGCGCGACGCGGCGCCGCTGCTGGCGCACGTGCGCGTGGCCGACACCTTCAACCACAAGGCCAGCTCGCAGCTGCGCTACATCGTCAACCCGCCCGGCTCCAGCCACATCCGCGTGCACCAGCACCTGAACATCGGCGAGGGCGAGATCGACTGGGACCTGTTCTTCACCACCCTGGCCGACAGCGGTTTCGACGGCGTGCTGTCGTCCTGCGTGTTCGCGTGGGAAGAGCGCGCCGATGAGTCGTCGCGCTTCATGCGCAGCGAGATCCAGCGCTACCTGACCAAGTACCAGCGCTAAGGCAGCACTCACAAAACCCCTGATGCTGCGTTGCGCCGCCTTGCCTCAGCCATTGCATTGGGTTTTGTGAGCAGTGCTCTGTTTTCCGCCACCCCGTGCGCGCCACGGGGCCGGCCCCGCTTTGCCCAAAAACCAGAAGGAGACACCAACCATGAGCCGCATCAACTTCGCCATCAACCGCATCAGCGCACCGCGCCTGTCGTTCCAGGACTACCTAGCCATGTGCCAGCGCCTGGGCGTAGCCACCATCGAGATCCGCAACGACCTGAACGGCGTGGAAATCAGCGACGGCACCGACCCGGCCGCCATCCGCGACGCCGCGCAGGCCGCCAATATCCGCATCCGTTCCATCAACGCGCTGTACCCGTTCGATGTGTTCGATGCCGACCTGCAGGCCCGTGCGGTGAAGCTGGCCGCCTACGCCCGCGACTGCGGCGCCGAGGCGCTGGTGATGTGCCCGCTGAACAGCTGGGAAGACAAGCGCAGCGCCAGCGAGCGCTACCGCGATCTGGTCGGCGCGCTGAAGCAGCTGCGCCCGATTCTGGACGACCACGGCATTACCGGCCTGGTGGAGCCGCTGGGCTTTGAGGAGTGCTCACTGCGCCGCAAGTCCGACGCGGTGAGGGCGATTTTCGACGCCGCCGGCGAGCGCCACTACCAGCTGGTGCACGACACCTTCCACCACCACCTGTCCGGCGAAGACATCTTCTACCCCGAGCTGACCGGCCTGGTGCACATCTCCGGCGTGGAATCGACCGAGCTGGCCGACAACCAGATGCGTGACGGCCACCGCGTGCTGGTGGGCGATGCCGACCGTCTGGGCAACCTGCGCCAGCTGGCCATCCTGCTGCAGCGCGGCTACGACGGCGTGGTGTCGTTCGAGCCATTTGCCGCCGAGATCATGGAAGCCAGCGACAGCGAAGCGCTGCTGCGCAGCAGCATGGACTATATCCGCCACTCGCTGACCTGAACCGCAACCGCACAAGGTTGGCCGCAAGCCTTGCGGCCAACCTTGACCCGACAGCAACAACACCAGCAACTACATAGAGAGAGAACAGATCATGACATTGCAAATCGGCGTAATCGGCACCGGTGCCATCGGCCAGGACCACATCCGCAGAATCACCCAGGCGCTGTCCGGTGCCCGCGTGGTGGCGGTCAACGACATCAACCCGCAACAGGCGCGCGACACCGTGGCGCGCTACCAGCTGGACGCCATCGTGCATACCGATGCGCACGCGCTGGTGGCCGACCCGGCAGTCCAGGCGCTGCTGGTGACCTCCTGGGGCCCGACCCACGAAGAGTTCGTGCTGGCCGCCATCGGCAAGGGTAAGCCGGTGTTCTGCGAGAAGCCGCTGGCGGTGACCGCCGAAGGTTGCCGCCGCATCGTGGACGCAGAGATCGCCCACGGCAAGCGCCTGGTGCAGGTCGGCTTCATGCGCCCGTACGACGCCGGCTACCGCGCGCTGAAACAGGTGATTACCAGCGGCCACATCGGCGCGCCGCTGATGCTGCACTGCGCGCACCGCAACCCGAGCGTGGGCGACAGCTACACCACGCCGATGGCGATCACCGACACCCTGATCCATGAGCTGGACGTGCTGCGCTGGCTGCTGGACGACGACTACGTGTCCGCCCAGGTGGTGTTCCCGCGCAAGAGCAGCCACGCCAGCGCGCACCTGGCCGACCCGCAGATCGTGCTGCTGGAAACCACCCGCGGCGTGCGCATCGACGTGGAAATCTTCGTCAATTGCCAGTACGGCTACGACATCCAGTGCTCGGTGGTCGGTGAAAGCGGCGTGGCCAACCTGCCGGAGCCGGCCAGCGTGCTGCTGCGCAGCGAAGCGCGGCTGGGCACCGCCATCCTCACCGACTGGAAGCAGCGCTTCATCGATGCCTACGACGTGGAGCTGCAGGGCTTCATCAACGGCATTCGCGACGGCGCGCTGACCGGCCCGTCGGCCTGGGACGGCTACGCCGCCGCCGTGGCCGCCGATGCCTGCGTCAAGGCGCAGGAAACGCGTCAGGTCGAAGCCATCAGCATGGGTGCGCGTCCGGCGTTCTACCCGCGCTAAGCAAGAACACAGCCGCCGGCTGCCGCACGATCACTGTCAGGGTGACGGCAGCCGGCGCGCTGTTGCAGGCATGGCACAAGCTGGTGCGTCAAAAAATTTTCTAGTGAAATAGTATTTGAGAAATTAATTTCTAATCTTATACTGCGTTGGCAATAGGCCGCCCGCCACGGGCGCCACCAGATCGCCAGCGCTGCCGGTGTGTCCGACAGACAGGCGACCAACCTACAACACGGAGAACACCATGATCGACGTAGCCCTGTTCGGCGCTGGCCGTATCGGCAAGATTCACGCGGCCAACCTGTTTGCGCACCAAGGCGTGCGCCTGAAATACGTGGTGGACACCCACGCGCCGTCCGCCGCCGCGCTGGCCGAACAATACGGCGCCAGCGTCACCGATACCGACACCGCGCTGAACGACACCAGCGTCGGCGCCGTGGTGATTGCCAGCAGCACCGACACCCACGCCGAGCTGATCCTGCGCGCCGCCGCCGCCGGCAAGGCCATCTTCTGCGAAAAACCGGTAGACCTCGACCTGGCCCGCGCCCGCGACTGCGCCGCCGCGGTGGCTGCGGCCAAGGTACCGTGCCTGATCGGCTTCCAGCGCCGCTACGACCCGACCTTTGCCGCGGTCAAGGCGCGCATCGACGCCGGCGAGATCGGCAGCCCGGAAATGCTGATCGTCACCAGCCGCGACCCGGGCGCCCCGCCGGTGGACTACATCAAGCGCTCCGGCGGCATCTTCAAGGACATGCTGATTCACGACTTCGACATCTGCCGCTGGATCCTGGCCGATGAAGTGGTAAGCGTACACGCCAGCGCCAGCGTACTGACCGACCCGGCCATCGCCGACGCCGGCGACGCCGACTGCACCGCGGTGACCCTGCGCACCAGGAGCGGCCGCCTGTGCCAGATCAACACCACCCGCCGCGCCGCCTACGGCTACGACCAGCGCTTCGAGGTGCAGGGCAGCCTCGGCATGCTGCAGGCCGGCAACCACCGTCCGACCGAAGTCACCGCCTACGGCAGCAAGCAGGTGGCCACCGACCTGCCGGAGCACTTCTTCCTGGAACGCTACCAGGCCGCCTACGCCGGCGAGATGGCGCACTTCTTCCGCGTCATCACCCAGGGCGAAACGCCGCGCACCACGGTGCAGGATGGCGTGAAGGCACTGGAACTGGCCGACGCCGCCACCCGCTCGTGGCAGGAAGGCCGCGTCATCGCCCTGTAAATCATTGCCAACCCTGCTTGCAACCTCAGCCAAACCCGGGACTGCCGCGTGACAGCGGCCTGCATCGCCGCTGAAGGACGATAGGAACGACAGCCCCGGTTTTATCGCAAGCAGGATTGGCGCCCAAATAAGGACCTCCCCGTGAGCACAGTACGTATCGCCATCGTCGGCCTCGGCCGTCTCGGCCGCCGCCATGCGGCCAACCTGCAACAAACCCACGGCGCGCAGCTGCTTGCCGCCTGCAGCCCGGTCGCGGAAGAACGCGACTGGGCCGCCACCGCCCTGCCCGGCGTGGCGCTGTATGCCGACTACGCCGAGGTGCTGGCCAACCCGGACGTCGACGCCGTGTTCCTGGTTACCCCCACCTCGCTGCACGCCGAGCAGATCATCGCCGCGCTGAAGGCCGGCAAGCACGTGTTCTGCGAAAAGCCGCTGGCGCTGAACGTGGAAGACTGCCTGGCAGTGGAAGCAGAAGCCGCGCGCCACCCGCAGCTGAAGGTGATGATCGGCTTCGTGCGCCGTTTCGACGCCAGCTACCGCGACGCCGCCGCCAAGCTGGCCGCCGGCAGCGTCGGCCGCCCCTACCTGCTGCGCTCGCAGACCTGCGACCGCAACGACGAGAGCGGCTTCTTCGTGCGCTTCTCCGCCAGCAGCGGCGGCATCTTCATGGACTGCAGCATCCACGACATCGACCTGGCGCGCTGGCTGCTGGGCAATCCGCAACCGAAGCGGGTATGGGCCACCGGCACCAACGCACTGCACCCGGCACTGGCCGAGCACCAGGACGTGGACAACGGCGTGGCGATGTGCGAGTTCGAGGGCGGCCAGCTGGCCTGCTTCTACGCCTCGCGCACCCAGGCGCACGGCCACGAGACGCTGACCGAGATCTTCGCCAGCGAAGGCCGCCTCAGCGTGGGTGCCAACCCGCGCGCCAACCGGGTGGAGATCAGCGACGCGCACGGCGTGCGCAACGAGTGCGTGCAGGACTTCTACCAGCGCTTTGCCGACGCATTCGTCACCGAGGCGCAGGTATTCGTCGACACCATCCGCGACAACCGCCCGTCGCCGGTGACCCTGGCCGACGCGCGCGAAGCCACCCGCATTGGCCTCGCCATCACCCAGGCGTTCCGCAGCGGCGAGGCGGTCAGCCTGTAAGCAGCAACGCCCCGCAGCAAGCACGCCCGCCCGGCATGGCCCGGCGGGCGTTTTGCCGTCCGCACCCCACCGTGCCGGGTTGTCGCCTGGCTCGGGATCAGGCGCCGCCCCCCACGGCAGCAGCCGTAGCGGCCACAAAAAAGCTTGGCCGCAAGCGACTCAAGTCAGGCTTGCGGCCAACCTTTTACCAGTCCGGCAAACAGGCGCGAGGGTAGCATCTGCCCCGCCCTGCGCCACCGCTCAGGCCACGCCTTGCCGCACGCTAGTGCCGGCTGCGCGGCCGCACCCGCGCCAGCAGCGGCAGGTGGTCGGACAGATGCGACCACGGCTGGCCGTGGCATACCGCCACCGACACCACTTCCAGCCCGCGCAGGTAGATGCGGTCCAGCGGCAGCAGCGGCAGGCGGGCCGGAAAGCTGCGCGCATGGCGGCCGGTATGGCTGACAAAGGCTTCCGTCAGCCCGGTGGCGGCCTTCAGATGCTCGTCGGCCTCGCGCTGCCAGTCGTTGAAGTCGCCGGCCAGGATCAGCGGCATGTCGGCGGGAATGTGCTGGCGGATGTAGCGCAGCAGCACCTGGTACTGGCGGCGGCGGTCGCGCGCCAGCAGATTGAAATGGCCGCACAGGCAGGCCACCGGCTGCGGCCAACCTTGCGGCTGGATCAGCGTATGCAGCAGGCCGCGCTGCTCCAGCCGGTTCACTGTCAGGTCATGGTTGGCCGCGGCGGAGATGGGAAAGCGTGACAACACCGCGTTGCCGTGATGGCCGTGGTCGTAGCGTGCATTCATGCCGTAGCTGGCGTGGTGCGCCAGTTCGCCGGCCAGGAAATCATGCTGTGGCCAGCCCTGATGCAGCCGCTCGCGCGCCAGGTGGCGGCCCTGCACTTCCTGCAAAAACAGTACATCCGGGTCCAGCCCCTGCAGGGCGCCGGCGATTTCCGGCATCAATGCCCGCCGCCCCAGCGGCGACATGCCCTTGTGCAGGTTGTAGGTAACCACAGCGATGGTTTTCATATGTTTTTCAGTGGGTAACGGCTGTTTTTATCTGTCGCGCCGCCGCGCGTTGTAGCAGCGCTTCTGCCCGGCAAGCGCTGGTCGCGCGCGACGACGCGATAGTCTCTGTCTTATGCAGTCTATGCCAGCCACGGCGGCGGCGCGCCGCAAAGCGGCCGGCCATTGCGCCACCGCAAGCACCGCGGCGTCACAGGCAGGAGCCGTGCCCGCGGCCACCGCGGCGGCGGCGCGGTCGATTTCGCCGCCTTACGCCGGCTGGCTCTGCAGCCAGTCCTTGAACTGCAGCAGGCATTGCTGCAGCGCCGGCCAGCCGGCATCCATCTGCGCCAGATCGCCGCTGTGGGCGGCGGCCTCCAGCTCCGCGGCGGCATCTGCCAGCAAGGTGGCGCCCACCATGCGGCTGGCGCCCTTGATCCGGTGCGCCGCCCAGGCGATACGCTCCGGATTGGCCGCCGCCACCGCCTGCTGCAGCGCTGCCATGTCGTCGTCGTTGCCATGCAGGAAGTCAGCCAGGATGTCGCGCTCCACCGACCAGTCGCCACTGCTGTACACCATCAGTACGCTGCGATCCAGCGGTGCGTCGGTCGGCATGGCCGCTGCATCTGCCGTGGCGGCAGCTGCCAGCTCCACAGTGTCGACGCTGACAGGCGGTGCCGGCTGCCAGGCGTGGTGCAGCCATTTTTCCAGCATGGCGGCCAACGCTTCCAGCCCCAGCGGCTTGGGCAAGAAGTCATCCATGCCTGCATCGCGCGTCTTGGCCACTTCTTCCTGCGAGGTATTGGCGGTGCAGGCGATGATGGGGATGTGGCGGGCATCTTCCAGCGCCGCCTCGTAGTAACGGATGGTCCGCGCCAGCTCGTAGCCATCCATCTGCGGCATGTGGCAGTCGGTCAGGATCAGTGCGAACGATTGCCGCTTCCAGCGCTGCACCGCCTCCACGCCGTTTTCCGCCACCTCCAGCGGGTAGCCCAGCAGCCCGAACTGCTTGATGGTGAGCTTGCGGTTGGTGGGGTTGTCTTCGACCAGCAGCACCGGCAGCTGCTGCGGCACCACCGGCTGGCGCACCTGCGGCAGCACCGGGGCCGCCAGCGTGGCCTGGGCGTCGGTTTTCGCTAGCGCCAGCTGCAGTGCAGCGGTTGTGCCCCCCCCCGGGGTGCTGTCCAGCGTAACCTGCCCGCCCATCAGCCGGGCCAGGCTGCGACAGATGGCCAGCCCCAGTCCGCTGCCGCCAAAGCGCCGCGTGGTGGTGCTTTCGGCCTGGGTAAACGGTTCGAACAGGCGGGCCAGATTGTCCGGCGCGATGCCGATGCCGCTATCGGCCACCTCAAAGCGCAGCGTCTGCTGGCCATCGCTGTCGTGCAGGCACTGCACCCGCAGCACGATTTCGCCGTGCTCGGTGAACTTCATCGCATTGCTGCAGAAATTCTGCAGGATCTGGCGCAGCCGCAGCGGGTCCAGCAGCAGCGTGCCGGCCACGGCGGGATCGACTTGCAGCGTGAAGGTCAGCCCCTTGTGCTGGGCCATGTCGCTGTACAGCTGGTGCACCTTGTGCATCAGCTTGGGCACCGATGCCGGCTCCGGCAGGATGTCCAGCTTGCCGGCTTCGATCTTGGAAAAATCCAGGATGTCATCGATCAGGCGCAGCAGGGTCTGCGCCGACTCCTGAATGGTGTCGATGCTGTCGCGCTGGCCGGCATCCAGCGCGGTCAGCGCCAGCAGTTCCAGCATGCCCAGCACGCCGTTCATCGGAGTACGGATCTCATGGCTGATGGTGGCGAGGAAGGCGCTCTTGGCCCGGCTGGCCTGCTCGGCCTGGTCGCGCGCCAGCAGCAGGTCCATTTCCTGCTGCTTGAGGCCGGTGATGTCGGCGTAGATGCACACCGAGCCGCCGCCCTGAATGGCCTGGTCGCTCAGCTGATACCAGCGCTCGCCGATGCTGATCTGGAACGACGCCTGCCCGCTGGCGTGGCGACGCAGGCGCTCGGCCACCCAGTCGTCGAGGGCAAACTGGTCTTCCGGATGCTCGTGGACCTGCAACGCGGTGCGCAGCAGTTGCTCGAAGTGCCAGCCCTGCAAGCCGGCAGGCGGCTGGCCGGCGCCGATCAGCTCGGCATAGCGGCGGTTGCACAGCACCAGCCGATCGCCGGTATCGAAAAAGGCAAAAGCCTCCTCCAGCGACTCGATCGCCACTTCCAGCTGCTGGCGGGCGGCGGCGGCCTGGTCGCGGGCCTGGCGCAGGGCCTCGCGCGCCGCACGGCGTTCGGTGATGTCCAGGCAGGCAAGGATCATGCCCTGCTGCGGCAGGTCCGGCAGCAGCAGCTGGCCGCTGAGCAGCACCCAGATATGCTGGCCGCTGCGATGGCGGCATTCGATCTCCAGGCTGGCCTGGCGCCCCTGCCGCTGCGCCAGCTCCAGCTGGGCGCGCAATTGCTGCCACGCCGTGTCGTCCGCGATCAGCTGCTGCAGCGCGACGCCCTGCAAGCCGCCATCGTCCATGCCGAACAGGCGGCAGCCAGCGGTGTTGGCGCGCACGATACCGTAGTCGCGGTCCAGCCGCAGCAGGCCAATCGGCGAGGCGCTGTAGATCGCCTCCTCCATTTGCAGCACTTCGCGCAGATTGCGTTCCGATGCCCGGCGGCGATCTTCCTCGGCATAGAAGCGGACGATGCTGCTGCCTGCCGCCAGCAACGGCTGCAACTCCACCTGTTGCAGCGCGTCAAGGTTGGCCGCCGCCACCCCAGCCACCATCACGGTGCGGTTGTCGACATGCACCAGCAGAAAATACCAGCCATCCTGCTGCAACACGGTGTGCTGCTGCCCCAGCTGCATGGCCTGCGCCAGCGGCATGGCGCAGAAGGCTGCCACCCAGGCCGGCAACGGCGCGCTGCCGATGCTGGCCTGCTGCTGGAACTGCTCCTGTCCATCGTGACCGCTTTGCAGCGCCAGGATCACACCATCGCTGCTGCCGCAGTACTGCAGCAGGTTGAACAGGATTTCGTGGTACACCGTGTGCCGCGAGCTGCGCGCCAGCAGCAGGCTTTCCACATGGTGGATCGCCGCCAGCAGCTGCATGCTGCGCGCCAGCGAGACTTCCGCCTCATGCCGCTCCTGCTCGTTGCGCACGATCAGCAGGTAGCGATCGCCGCCATCGGCACTGGCCGGCAAGGGGCTGAGCGAGATTTCGGCATGGAAGCAACTGCCATCGGCGTGCAGGCCGCGCCCGGGTAGCGGCCGCTGCTGGCCCTGCGCTGCGCTTTGCCACGCCGCGGCCAGCGCCTCGCACTGCAGCAGCTGGTCGATGGGCATCGCGTGCAGTTCGCGACGGCTATAGCCGAACATGCTGCTCGCCCCCTGGTTGGCCACCCGGATGCGCTGCTGGCCATCCACGGTCAGGATGGCATCGCCGGCGGCATCCAGCAGCCGCTGCATGCGCTGCAACGGTTGCAGAATGCTGCCGCGCATGCGCCGCAGCAGGTACAGGTACAGCCCCAGCCCCAGCAGGGCAAAGCCGGCATTGGTGATCAGCCCGCGCTGGTAATCGGCCTTGTTGCTTTCCACCCGCCGGGCCATGACATCGGTCAGCACATTGAACAGTGCCCCCAGCTGCAGCTTGATTTCCTGGTTCAGCTGCTGGTACTGCCGCATCGGCAGTTCCGTCCCCTGCCCCCGCTGCAACAGCGCGCGCTGCTGCTCGCTGCTGCGGCGCAGCCGCCAGACCATGTCGTTGACCCGGTACAGCTGCTGCTGCAGCTGCGCGTTGCCCAGAAAACGCACCCCGCCGCGCAAATCGCCCAGCAGCAGCTGCCCTTGTTCCTGCCGGCGCAGCAGTTCGTATTCATCACTGTTGTTGAGTTCGCGGGCAAAGTAGGCGCGTTGCAGCAAGGCATTGGACTCGGCCTGCAGCATGCTGCCCAGGCTCCAGACCTGGTACTTCAGCGTCGCCATGCGGTTGAGCGCCGGGTCGGCCTCGTCCACCAGCCAGAAGGTATCCTGCTGCAGGATGTGGTCCAGCGTGTCATACAGCGGGCCGATGGTGAGCTTCCAGCCGGATAGCGCCGTTTCGTTGAAACTGTAGGGCCGCTGCCGCAGCTCCTGGTCGATCAGCGCACGCCGGCTATGCAGCGTCGCCAGATGCTGGCGTAGCCGCCCCAGCTGCACCCCGGCCTCCGGATAACGCGCCTGGGCGCCCTGTTGCAGCTGGCGTTGCATCTGGCGGTCGGTTTCCTGACGACTGGCGGCCAGTGCGGCCAACGTTGGCCGCGTGGCAGGCGTTACCGCCAGCAGCAGGGCCAGGGTCTGATCGTTTTCGCGCGCCAGCTGCTGGGCGGCGGTAAACAGCGACAGGTTGGCGCTATTGAGGGCTTCGTGCTCGCTGGCCTTGCGATAGCCGTGATAGCCGGACCACAGCAACAGCATGGACGCCATCAGCTGCAGGCCGCCCAGCAGCAGCACGGTCAGCCGGATGGCGCGGCCAATGGCCGCCGTCTGGCTGCTGTCGCCCTGTGGCTTGTTCATTCCGCCCCCGTGGTCGCCATACTGGCCAGGCTAGTCGTCGTTAAGCTGGGTCAGCACGATGCGGCTCACCCCGAAGCGATCGGCAAATTCACTCAGCACCCGCAGCTGGGTGCGGGTAATACAGGCGCCGCGCTGCAACAGCAGGTGGCCACTCTGGCTGTGCAGATCCGCACCCAGGATCCGGCCCGGCTTGACCTCGGCCAGCGAGATGCTTTCTACCGGCGTCTGGTCCTCGTCCATCCGCCGCGCCGCCTCGGCGATCAGCTCGCCAAACAGATGCTTGTCGTGGCGGGTGCCGGTGGGGATGTTGCAGTAGGCGAACGGGTCGGCCTCCGGGCGCTGCCGGGCAAGCGCCTCCTGCAGGTGGCGCTCCAGTTCGGCGGGCTTGGGCGGCTTGATGATGAAACCGTCGGCATGCAGCCGGGCGGCCAGTACGATGTTGTTCTTTTCGGCATGGCCGGACAGGAAGACGAACGGCAGCGTGGACACGTTCAGGGTCATGCCGCAGCGAATCTCTTTCAGCAGATCCATGCCGTTGATCGGCTCCATCTGCAGATCGCACAGCACGATATCGACCAACTTGGCATCCAGCGCACGCTTGGCGGTGGCACCATCCACCGCCTGGTAGATATTGTCTTCGCTAGCGCCCAATTCACGCAGTGTTCTGACAATCAGGGTGCGTACCAGCATCTGGTCATCGACCACCAGCACCCGCAACTTGTCATAAGCAACTTTCATCGCACGCTCCCAACTTCCGGCTAACTCATGCCGTCATGATAGCCCGCTCCGTCAGCCATCGTGATTGATAAGAGTTAACTAAAAAGAAAGCCGGATATTAACAGCAAATTGCTGACAGCTATGCCATTAACCTAGCAGACGCTAGCTTTTTTATCGCTTCGGCATTAGATGGCGAAAACACCAGTGCCGCCGCCTGCTGCCACGGCAGCCACTGCCAGGCCAGGTGCTCGCCCTCTGCCAGCTGTACCGGCTGCGGCGCCGGCAGCTCCAGGCTGAACACGTGCTCGGTATTGTGGGTGACACCCGGCGCGTAGCGGTGGCGCCAGTGCGGGTAGATTTCGTACACGTTCTGCTGCTGCCAGTCGCAGAGGTTGGCCGCATCGATGCCGGTTTCCTCCGCCACTTCGCGGCGCGCGGTATCGGCCAGCGCCTCGTTGCCCTCGCGGCTGCCGGTCACCGACTGCCAGTAACCGGGGCGGTCGGCGCGCTCGATCAGCAGGATCTGCAGATCCGGGGTATGAATCACCACCAGCACCGACACCGGCTGCTTGGCCGGCTTCATGACTTGCCACCCTTGTCTTCCAGCACGCTGATCACGCCGGCCAGCTCCACCGCCGATTTGACGCCCATCTTGTCGAACACGCGCGCACGGTGCACTTCCACGGTTTTCATGCTGATGCTCAGCACTTCGGCAATCTGCTTGTTAAGCAACCCGGCCAGAATGTGCTGCATCACCTCGCGCTCGCGCTCGGTGAGCGTCTGCAGCGCATCGGCCACCTGGCGGCGGCGCTGGAAGCGATCGCGGGCCTCGGTATCACGCCGCAGACACTCCTCCACCAGCGTCAGCAGGTGCTGGTCGTCGAATGGCTTTTCCAGGAAATCCACTACTCCCAGCTTGAACGCGGCCACCGCATGCGGTACGTCGCCGTGCGCGGTCAGCATCAATACCGGCGGGCAGTAGGCCCAGCCGGCCAGTTTTTCCAGCAGCATGATGCCGCTCATGCCGCCCATGCGCAGGTCGACGATCAGGCAATTGAAGTTGGCCGCTGCCGTATCGGCCAGGAACGCCTCGGCGCTATCGTAGCCGCTGACGCCCAGGCTGGGAGATTCCAGCAGCCACAGCAGCGCCTGCCGTACCGCCAGATCGTCGTCGATCACCGCCAGTCGTTGCATGTCACATTCCTCCGGCGCCGACGGCCTCGCCCACCACGCGCACTTCACGCTGCGGGTAGGGAATGTCGATGCCATGTTCGCCAAACAGCTGCCAGATACGCAGATTGATGTCGGAACGCAGGCTCAGCATGCCGTTTTCCGGGTCCAGCACCCAGATACCCAGTTCCAGGTTAATGCCGGAATCGGCAAACGCCACCACAAACGACGCCGGTGCCGGGTCCTGCTTCACCCGCGGGTGCTCGGCCGCCTGGCGCAGCAGGGCCAGTGCCGCCGGCAAATCGGTGCCGTAGGCCACCTGCACCGGCAGGCTGATCCACAGCGCCTTGTCCGAGTACGACTGGTTGACCACGGTGCTGGCGATCAGCGTGTCGTTGGGTACCAGCGCCTCGGAGCCATCGGCAGTTTTCAGCACCACGTAACGCGAGGTGATCTTGCTGACATAGCCGGTGCGGTTCTCCACCATCAGCCGGTCGCCGATGCGGATGGAACGCTCCAGCAGGATGATGAAACCGGACACATAGTTGCTGGCGATCTTCTGCAGACCAAAACCCAGCCCCACGCCCAGCGCGCCGCCGAAGACCGACAGCACGGTCAGATCGATGCCGACGATCGGCAGCGCCACCAGCACCGCCACCACGATCAGCAGCGTGCGCGACAGCTTGCTGAACACCAGCCGCAGGTTGAGGTCGACCTCGGTCAGGCGCATCACCCGCGCCTCGATGAGCTTGCTCACCCACATCGCCGCCACCATGATCACCGACACCCACACCAGCGCCGACAGGATCATCAGCAGGTTGATCTGGTTCTTGCCGACGCGGAAGCTGATCGATTCCAGCCAGTCCAGCACCACCACATCGACGCCGGTGGCCCAGCTGACAAAACCCAGCCACAGCAGCATGGCGACAAAGTGCTCGCTGCTGCGCTCGAAGCGCCCGGTGGGCAGCGCGTGCCGCACCACCGCGGTCAGCACGCGGATCAGCGACAGCCAGAACAGCAGCATGGCGATCACCACCAACAGCTGCGATTTGCCGTGCATCGCCACATGCCAGCCCAGGCCGGCCAGCTGGGTCAACAGCTGCGCGGACAGCGGAAACACCAGCCGGTAGCCCAGGTATTTGCCAAACGACCAGTGGCCATCGGGCGCGGCCACGAACCAGCGCGCATAGATACGGCGCGACAGCACATAGGCCAGCACCACGCAGGCGGCGGCAATGCCCAGCTCCAGCCAGCCGGTAGGCCCCTGCAGGGCATCCATCAGGCGATCAAAGGTCAACGGTTGGGTGCCGTGTTCCAGCATGCATGCTCCTTGTCAGGCGATTCAATGACTCTCGGCCAGTCCATCCGGCCCCAGCGTCAGCACGCGGCCAACCTTGGTCGCCAGCGCGTGGTCGTGGGTGACGATGATCAGGCTGGTGCCCAGCGTGGCGTTCAGTTCCAGCATCAGCTGGAACACCGCGTCGGCGTTGCCGCGGTCCAGGTTGCCGGTAGGCTCGTCGGCCAGCAGGCAGTCCGGGTGCGTCACCAGTGCGCGGGCAATGGCGGCGCGCTGGCGCTCACCACCGGACAGCTCGCCCGGCTTGTGCTGCAAGCGCGCGCCCAGCCCGACCTGCTGCAGCATGGCCGTGGCCTGCGCCGCGGCCTCGTGCCGCGGCAGGCGGCGGATCAGCAACGGCATCATCACGTTTTCCAGTGCGGTGAATTCTGGCAGCAGGTGGTGAAACTGGTAGACGAAGCCCAGATGCTGGTTGCGCAGCACGCCCAGCGTCTTCTCGTTCATGCCGGCCAGCGGCTGCCCCATCAGGCGGACATCGCCGCCGCTGGGGGTATCCAGCCCGCCCAGCAGATGCAGCAGCGTGCTCTTGCCACTGCCGGAGGCGCCGACAATCGCCAGCCGCTCGCCGCGGCCAACGGTGAGGTCGATGCCGCGCAGCACTTCCACATCCAGCTCGCCTTCGCGGTAACGCCGCGACAGCTGGCGGCAGGACAATACTTCATCATTCATAGCGCAATGCCTCCGCCGGGCGGGTGCGCGCCGCGCGCCAGCTGGGGTACAGCGTGGCCAGCAGCGACAGCAACAGGGAAATCACCGCAATGGTGGTGACATCGGCCGGCAGCACTTCCACCGGCAGGAAATCGATCATGTAGACATCGCTGGACAACAGCCGTGCGCCGATGATCCGTTCAATGGTCTGCTGCACCGTGCCCAGATTGAAAGCCAGCAGCAGGCCACCGGCGACGCCGGCCAGCGTGCCCATCACCCCGGCCACCGAACCCTGGATCACGAAGATTTTCATGATGCTGGCCGGGCTGGCGCCCAGGGTGCGCAGGATGGCGATGTCGGCCTGCTTGTCGGTCACCACCATCACCAGCGTGGACACCAGATTGAAAGCCGCCACCGCCACGATCAGCGTCAGGATGATGAACATCATGCGTTTTTCAATCTGCACCGCACGGAAGTAATTGGCGTTCATGTCGGTCCAGTCGGTGGCCACCTGGTTGGCCGCCAGCTGACTGGCCAGCGTCGCCTTGAGCTGCGGCGCCAGCATCGGGTCGTCCAGCTTCAGCCGCACGCCGGACACATCCTGCCCCAGGCGGAACAGCACCTGCGCATCGCGCAGCGACACCATTGCCAGCGTGGCGTCGTACTCGAACATGCCGGCCTTGAAGATGCCGCTGACGGTGAACTGCTTCAGGCGCGGCATCATGCCGGCCGGGGTAACATTGCCCTGCGGCGTGATCAGCGTCACCTTGTCGCCCACTTCCACCCCCAGCGCCCGCGCCAGCTCCACCCCCAGCACGATGTTGAAGCCACCGGGCTGCAGCGATTCCAGCTTGCCGCGCAGCATCTGCTTGCCCAGCGTCACCACCCGGCCTTCAGCGACAGGATCAATGCCGCGCACCAGCGTGCCGCGCACATTGCCGCCACTGGACAACAGGCCCTGGGCGCTGACATAGGGCGCCGCCGCCACCACGTGCGGCTGCCGCACCAGGGTGGCGGCCAACGGTTGCCAACCACCGATACGGCCGTCGTAGCTGGATACTTCCAGATGCGACACCACCGACAGCATGCGACCGCGGATTTCCTGCTGGAAGCCGTTCATCACCGACAGCACCACGATCAGCGCCGCCACGCCCAGCGCGATACCGATCACCGACAGCAGGGAGATAAAGGAAATAAACCCGTTGCGACGGCGGGCGCGCAAATAGCGCAGGCCGATGAAAGCCTCGAAATTGAAGGGCATGGGCAGCATCAGCCTTGGTAGGGGTTTTCCAGCCGCTGCATCAGCGACACCAGGAAGCTGCGCACCTGCTGTTCGTCGCACCCCATCAGAATGGCGTCTTCAAATGCGTCCTGCGCCATCTGCGCCAGTTCTTCCATGTTTTCGGTCATCACCTTCACCTTCTCGGTGCAGGAGACCACACTGCCATCGCTGGCGTGCCAGATCGGCAATTCCAAATTCATACTTCACCTTGCAAATGTCGATGCCCGCGACAGCGGGCATCCGGTCTGATCCTCGTCGCGGCGGCCAGGCGGCCGCGACGGTGCTGCCATCAATTACTGCGCTTGCGCAGCGGCCGCTTTTTCTTGCTGACCGGCTCGCTGCTCTTGCTGCGCGCCTTCTTGCTACCGGCCTCGCTCTTGCTGTTCCGGCTCTTGCCCTTGATGCTGCGCTTGTCGGCCTTGTCGCTAGTCTTGCCCGCGCTCTTGCCACTGACCTTGGCCGGCGCCGCGCCACTCTGGCGCTTGCTGGCCACCACCGGCGCCTCGGCGTTGTCGGCGGCGGCAACCTGCGCACCACGCGCCACGCGGCGCGCGCCATTGTAGCGGCTGACCCAGTAGCTCTGGCTCATATTGGCCACTTCAACGTTCTTGCCGGTGCGCGGCGAATGGATGAACTTGTTGTTGCCCAGGAAAATGCCCACATGCGAATAACGGAAGCCGCGGGTGTTGAAGAAGACCAGATCCCCCGGCTTGAGTTCATCCTGCGCCACTTCGCGGCCAACCTGTGCCATGCCGGCGGCGGTGCGCGGCAGGTTCACATGCAGGGATTTCTTGAACACGTACTGGATAAAGCCAGAGCAGTCCAGGCCGGTTTCCGGGTTGCTGCCGCCAAACCGGTAGGCCACGCCCAGCAGGCTCATCGCCTGCAACAGCAAATCGCCTGCAGCCTCTTCGCCCGGGCTGGAAAAGCGGGCGATGGGGTCGGCGTTTTCATCGGCCGTGCGGCTGTCTGCGCTTCTATCCGGCGCGGCATGGGCCAGCGCCATGCAAGCGGCCAGCACGCAGGCCAGCAAGTAATGATGAAATTTCATAGCTTATAAGGACAAGCTTCCGCGCAGCCGGTTCGAACGCTGCCGCAATTCCGGTGCACGGGGGCTGGCTGATTTTGAACAAAACGACCAGCACAATACCATCTCGTGCCGTGACGACCAAGCTGCAATCACACCGGCGCGGCCCACGCTGGCGTGCGCTATTGTGAAGCCGCGGTGAATCTTCGATACTTGTTTGCCATTTTTTGCCACCCCCGCGCCGCCAGGTGCCTGCCCAGATCGGTTCTGCCATGCTCAGAGAAACGCTGATAGCCATGCGTGACCTGCCCCGCCTGAAGGAAATCAGCGGCATTCTGTTTCGTCACGGCCTAGGCGAGTTCGCCCAGCGGCTGCGGCTGCCGCGCGCGGTGGAAAAGGCCGGCCAGTGGCTGAACATCCCGTTTCCCGATCCGGCCAACGCCATCCCGACCCCAATACGCCTGCGCAAGGCGTTCGAGGAGCTGGGGCCGACCTTCATCAAGCTGGGACAGATTCTGTCCACCCGCGTCGACATGTTCGGCCCGGAGTGGATTATCGAATTCGAAAAGCTGCAGAGCACAGTACCGCCGATTCCCGATGAGCAGCTGGCCGCCACGCTGAAGCAGGCACTGGGCGCAGTGCCAGAAGACATCTTCGCCGAGTTCGACCACACCCCGATCGGCTCCGCCTCCATCGCCCAGGTGCACCGCGCGGTGCTGAAGGACGGCACCGTGGTGGCAGTGAAACTGCGCCGCCCCGGCATCGTGGAAAAAGTGGATGCCGACCTGCGCATCCTGGAACACCTGGCGCACTTGATCGAACTGGAGTTTCCCGATGCGCGCCGCTTCCAGCCGTCCGAGATCGTGGTGCAGTTTGCGCGTTCGCTACGCCGCGAGCTGGATCTGGCGGTGGAAGCGCGCAACATGGAGCGCTTCGCCAAGGACTTCGCCGGCGATGCACACGTGCGCGTGCCGCGCGTGCACTGGGACTACACCAAGCCGGCAGTCAACGTGCAGGACTTCGTCGACGGGCTGCCGGCCACCCCGGTAGAGGCACTGGCCGCCGCCGGCCTCAACCCGCCGCTACTGGCCAAGCGTGGCGCCGACGCGGTGCTGAAGATGATCCTGCTCAACGGCTTCTTCCACGCCGACCCACATCCGGGCAATGTGTTCTTCCTGGCGGACAACATTATCGCCTTCATCGACTTCGGCATGGTTGGCCGCCTGTCGCACAAGCGCCGCGACGAGATCGTTGACCTGCTGGCGGCGCTGTCGGAGCGCGACGAGCGCGGCATGATGAACGTGCTGCTGGAATGGACCGGCAGCACACCGGTGGACGAGGAGCAGTTTGCCGAGGACATCGGCGAGATGCTGTTCCAGTACGACCACGTGCCACTGAAAAACCTCAACATGTCGCAGCTGATCAACGACATCATGGCGCTGATCCGCGACCACGGCATCGTGCTGCCGCCGGACATGGCGATGCTGTTCAAGGCGCTGCTGACGCTGGAGGGCCTCGGCCGCCAGCTGGATCCGGACTTCCAGCTGGTGGAGCACCTGGCGCCATTCGTGCGCCAGCTGATCTTGGCGCGCTACGACCCGCGCAACTTCCTGATGCGCAGCAAGCAGACGCTGCGCGAGGGCTTTGCCATGATCGCCGACCTGCCGCGCGACATCATCCGCATCGGCAAGGACATCCGCCACGGCAAGTTCCGCATCAACCTCGACCTCAAGCGCCTGGAGCAGTTCGGCCATCAGCTGGACAAGAGCGTCAACCGACTAACCATGGGCATCGTCACCGGCTGCCTGATCATCGGCTCCTCTATCGTGATGACAGTCAAAGGTGGCCCTACCCTGTTCGGCCTGCCGTTTTTCGGTTTCCTCGGCTTCATGGCGGCGTTCTTCAACAGCATGTGGCTGATCTGGTCGATCTGGCGCGCCGGCAAGAATATATGACCGCTGCTCCGTGCCAGCGGCATAGCCACGCCAGCGGACTAGCGACGGGCTAGGCCCACTCCCGAACCGCACCCTGCGAATACCGACCGACCCGGGCCAGTCGTGTCTTGCAACCTCGACTGTTGCGCCGCCGCTTCCGCACAAAATATTAATGCGAACAATTCTTGATTAGATTTAAACATCTGGCTACCATGCAGTCATTCATCTCGTCAGGACAACACCATGAATGCAATGCTGGTCGGCGCCGATACCCTGGGCAACATCCCGGGCGTACTCGATTCTTTCGGCATCAACATCCACAAGCACCTGAGCGGCCGCAACAGCTCGCACCAGCGCAAGCTGGATCGCCTGCCGGCCGGCACCGAGCTGTTGATCCTGTTTACCGATTTTCTGGGCCATAACGTGATGAAGCACTTTCGCGAGCTGGCCAACGAGGAGAAGGTGAAATTCATCGCCTGCCGCCGCTCGGTGTGCTCGCTGAAGCAATCGCTGGAATGCGTGGGCTTCGCCGAACGCTGCGCCAGCTGTCCCAATGCCTGCGCCGCACGGCAAGGCAAGCGCAAGCACTAGCAGCCGCCACACCAACGACAAGGGCAAGCCGCATGGCTTGCCCTTGCTGCTTGCGGCCAACCTTGCCGCTAGCGCTGCCGCCCCTGCCGTATACCCAGGCGCAGTTGCTGCATCTGCTGGCGAAAATGGCGGCAATTGCGGCACAACAGCAGATGCATCGATAGCTGCAGTTGCTCCGCCCGGCTCAATGGCCGGTCCATGGCGGTGGAAATCAGGCGGCTGGCCTGCCGGCAATTCATCATGTGGCCTCCCGCTGGAACCAGCGTGTTTCCAGACATTCGCGCAGGCTCAGCCGGGCGCGGTACAGCATCACCGAACAGTTGGTCGCGCTGATGCCCAGATTCTGACAGATATCAGCGATATCCATGTCCATCACCTCGCGCATGGCAAACACCATGGCGGTACGCTTGGGCATTACCTGCGCACACTGCTGGTACACCTGCCAGAACTGCTGCGCCAGCAGGCTCTCCTCCGGCGCCCCCCAGGCGCGTACCGCGTGCGCCCAATGGCCACTGCCGTCGAACACGGCATCCAGATCGGCCAGATCCAGATCCTCGCCCAGATCGACAGTGCACTCACGCGACTGCCGCCGCACCACGTCCACCAGCTTGAAGCGCAGGATGGAGGTGAGCCAGGTACGCAGGCTGGCGGCGCCGGCAAAACGCGCGCGCCCCTGCAATGCGGCCAACAGTGTGTCCTGCACCGCGTCCTCCGCCGCCGCCGCATCCTGCAGCTGGGCGCGGGCGTAGCGCAGCAAATAGGGGCGCTCGGCTTCGATATCGGCGTCGGATGGAGTCATGGCATCAGCGGCGAATGCAGTAGTCGACGGCTTCGGACAGGCGGTCCACGCCGATGATTTCCAGCCCGTCGATGGGCTGGCGCGGCGCATTGGCCGCCGGCACGATGGCGCGGGTAAAGCCCAGCTTGGCGGCTTCCTTCAACCGCTCCTGGCCGCGCGCCACCGGGCGCACCTCGCCGGATAGCCCCACCTCGCCGAACACCACCAGTTTTTCCGGCAGCGGCTTGTTGCGCTGCGAGGACACCATGGACAGGATCACCGCCAGATCGGCGGCCGGCTCCATGATCTTCACCCCGCCCACCGCGTTGAGGAACACGTCCTGGTCGAAGCAAGCCACGCTGGCGTGGCGGTGCAGCACCGCCAGCAGCATCGCCAGCCGGTTCTGTTCCAGCCCCACGGTCAGCCGCTTGGGCTGGAAGCCGTGCGCATCGTCCACCAGCGCCTGGATTTCCACCAACAGCGGGCGGCTGCCCTCCTGCGTCACCAGCACGCAGGAGCCGGACACGTCGTCGCGGTAGCTGGACAAGAAGATCGCCGACGGATTGGACACGCCGCGCAGGCCGCGATCGGTCATCGCGAACACGCCCAGCTCGTTGGCCGCACCGAAACGGTTCTTGATGGCGCGGATCATGCGGTGGCTGGAATGGCTGTCGCCCTCGAAATACAGCACCGTGTCGACGATGTGCTCCAGCACACGCGGGCCGGCGATCGAGCCTTCCTTGGTGACATGCCCCACCAGGATGATGGTGGTGCCGCTCTGCTTGGCTAGACGGGTGAGCTGTGCCGCGCACTCGCGCACCTGCGACACCGAACCGGGAGCGGAAGTCACCTGGTCGGAGTACAGCGTCTGGATAGAGTCGATCACCGCCACGTCCGGACGCTCCTGCAGCAGGGTGGCGATGATCGCCTCCAGCCGGATCTCCGACAGCAGCCGCACGCGGGCGGCATCCACCGCCAGCCGCGAGGCGCGCAGTGCGATCTGCTGCGGCGATTCCTCGCCGGACACGTACAGCACCTTGCGGTTGCCGCCCATGGTAGCCAGCGCCTGCAACAGCAACGTGGATTTGCCGATGCCGGGGTCGCCGCCCAGCAGTACCACCGCACCGCGCACGATGCCGCCACCCAGCACGCGGTCCAGTTCGTCGATGCCGCTAGATTCGCGCGGCACCTCGGTGGCCTGTACCTCGGCCAGCACCTGTACCGGCTGCGTCTGCGCCGTCCAACTCTGATAGCGCGGGTTGGCCGCCGCCGGGGCGGCCACGGTTTCGCTCAGGCTGTTCCAGGCGCCGCAATGCGGACACTGGCCCTGCCATTTGGGCGAACTGCCACCGCACTCACCACACTGGTAAATCGTTTTGTTTTTTGCCATGAAAGTCAGTGCGCCCCGGCAGGCTTGGCCGGCGGGGCTTTGGCAGCAGGCTGGCTGCTGTTGATGTCGTTGAGGATGTTCAGCAGGCGGTTGTCGCGCGTCAGCTGCTCATCCTTGGGCTTGGGCGGCAGCCGCGATTTTTCATCGCCGCGCACGGTAGACAGGATCGAATCGATCAACGGGTCATTCTTGGCCATTGCCTCGGCCTCGGCATTGCTCAACGGCTTGCGCACCGGCGGCACCGCGCGTATCGCCACCGTCGGAACCGAGGCGATAGGCAGCGGTGCTACTGCGTGACTACTTTTTTTTTGAGCCGGAGCCTCGCTGTGGCCGCTGGATGATGCTGCCGCCACCGGCGCCGAGGATTCCGGCACCAGCTCCGGTGCGGGCTGCATGGTCTCCAGCTTGTTCTTGGCCATGTACTCCTGCATTTCGCGCCAGCCGGCGTAAATCTGGGCCTTGTCGGCCTCCGGATTGCGGCTGTAGCACTCCTCCAGCGAGCGCCCGGTCTGGCGGCAAGACGCCCCGATCGCCTTGTTGGATTCGGCTGCCAGCCCACTGATGTTCATGACCCAGTTACACCCGGTCAGGAGCAGCAGTGCCGGCAACAGCAGATATGCCCGCATCGTTCGTCCTTATTCCTTGTTGCGCAAGTCCAGCTCGATGATTTCACCGCTGCGACCGCGACTGGCGGCACCCAGCCAGTACAGCATGTGCGGCATCAGATCGACCAGATCACCGCGCTCGCTCTTGGCTTCGCCCGGGTGGGTACGGTTGCGGAACGGCGAATTCACCGCCCCCGGCACCAGCAGGTTCACGCGCAGATTGGGATACACGTCCCATTCCGACGCCGCCACCTGCATCAGGTAGTTGAGACCGGCCTTGGAGGCGCCAAACGCCCCCCAGAACGGGCCGGCTTTCTGGCCGTGGGTTTCGCCCACGAACAGCACGCTGGCGTCGTCCGCCGCCTTCAGCAGCGGCAGGCAGGCGCGGGTCAGTGCAAACGGCGCCACGGTGTTGATGCGGTACTGGTTCATCCATTCGTCGATGCGCTGGTCCGACAGCGGCGACAGCGCGAAGAAATGCGCGGCGCAATGCACGATGCCATCCAGACGGCCCACCGCATGCTTGATCTGGTAGGCCAGGGTATTGAAGGCGTCGTCGGTGGCTTCCAGCAAATCCAGCGGAATGGCCACCGGCTCCGGCGAGCCCTGCGCCACAATCTCGTCGTACACCTTTTCCAGCCCGCGCACGCTGCGCGCCAGCAGTACCACGGTAGCACCATGCTTGGCCGCCGCCAGTGCGGTATCACGGCCAATGCCCTGCGTGGCGCCGGTCACCAGAATCACGCGGCCGGCCAGATAGTTATCGTCAAAAGTTTGCATCATGTTCTTGTTGTCCAGTCCTGCATAAGGGCATGGGCGGCGGCTATGCCACTGCGTACCGCTCCTTCGAGGGTAGCCGGGTAGTCGGCACATAGCCAGTCGCCCGCCAGATAGCCCGATTTTACGGGAAGTCGCACATCGGGGCGCGGCAACGCAACGTTGGCCGCAAAGGTGGCACGCCGTTCGGTAATCACCCGCCCGGCCAGCAGCGGCGGCAAGTCCGGCAGCGCGCGGCGCAATTCCGCCGTGCACTGCGCCACCAGCTCATCGTGCGGCAGCGACTCGTGCGCCCCTGCGGCACTGATCACCACCGACACCAGCCCCACCTCGCCGCTTAACGCCTCACGGTCGAACCACCACTGCCCCAGCCCCTGCGCCTGCCCAGTCATCACCGCCGGCAACGCTACCCGGCCGGCGAACTGCAGGTATACGGTGCTTATCGGCTGGTATTGCCATGCCTTGAGCAAGTTTGTCAGCGCCGGATCATCCATCAGTCGTAAAGCGTGATAGGGCGCGGTGGCGACGATGATGGCATCGAAGCGCTCGCCGTCGACCGTACCTGCCGGCAGGTCCAGCGCGGCGACGCGCTGTCCCAGGCGGATGTCGGCGCCGCGTGCGGCCAACCATTGCAGGGCCGGGTCGGCAAACAGTGCCCCCAGATTGACGCGCGGCAGCAGCAGCCGGCTATCCGCGCCGCGCGGCGAGCCCAGGCTGTCGCGCAGCACATTGGCCAGCAACTGCATGGAAGCCTGCGCCGGCGGCGTGTTGAGCGTGGCCAGGATCAGCGGCGCCCAGAAGCACTGCAACAGCCGCTCGCTCTGCCCGTGCTGTTGCAGCCAGCGTTGCGCGGCGACATCCTGCCCGACTTGCCAGCCTTTCGCCCTGAGCCAGGTCAACAGCCGCAACATGGCCAGCTTGTCGCGCCAGCGCAGCCCCTTTGCAGACAGCAAGCCGGCCAGCAGATGCCACGGCGCCGGCCAATCCGGGCATTGCATGCGAATGCCATCCACCTGTTGCCAGCCCAGCGGCTGTGCGGCCAACGTTTGTTGCGGATCGACCCCCACCTTGCGCATCAGCCGCAGGCTGTCGTGGTAGGCACCGATCAGGATGTGCTGGCCGTTATCCAGCGTCATGCCGCTCAGCGCCACCGCGCGCGCGCGGCCGCCGGCCACGCGGCCGGCCTCGAACACGGTAAGATTGGCCGCATCCGCCAGCTCGATGGCGGCCGCCAGGCCAGCCCAGCCGGCGCCGATGATGGCAACGCGCGGGGTCACGGCTTGTAGCCGAAGTTCCAGGTTTTCCACGCCAGCCAGATCTTGCGCCCCGGCGACAGCGACAGCCGCTGGTTCAGCACCTTGCCCGGGCCATCCAGCGCGATTTCGTCCAGTGTGGCGCGGTAGATCGCCGCCATCACCAAGCCGATGCGCTGCGCCTTGCGGTCTGCCGCCGGCAGCAGCTGCCAGGCCTTGCGGTAGTGCTCGTGCGCCCGCGCGATCTGAAACTGCATCAGCTCGGCAAACTGCGGCGATTCCTGATAGGCCAGAATATCCGCCGCCGGCACGCCAAAGCGCTGCAGGTCTTCCACCGGCAGGTACAGCCGACCACGGCGCGCGTCTTCACCCACGTCGCGGATGATATTGGTGAGCTGGAACGCCAGCCCCAGCTCATGTGCGTACTTCAATGTGGCGCGGTCGCTGTAGCCAAAAATCTGCGCCGACAATTGCCCTACCACCCCGGCGACGCGGTGGCAGTACAGCTGCAGGTCGGCAAAGCGGTTGTAGCGCGGCACGTCCAGATCCATCTGCATGCCGTCGATGATCTCGGCCAGCCACTCCTGCGGCAGGTCGAACGCGGCCACATGCGGCTGCAGCGCACGCATCACCGGGTGCGTCGGCGAGCCGGCGTACAGTGCGGCCAACTCGCTGCGCCACCACGCCAGCGTAGTGCGTGCCACGTTGTCGTCGTGAATCTCGTCCACCACGTCGTCCACCTCGCGGCAGAAGGCATACAGCGCCACCATGGCATCGCGCCTGTCCTTTGGCAGGTAGCGAAAGCTGGCGTAAAAGCTGGAGCCGCTCTTGGCGGCCTTGTCTTCACAGTATTGCTGCGGGGTCACGCCCGTCTCCCTTTTTTGGCATATGGCGCCCACAGCGCCTTGCCGATAATCACCGGCCAGTCTTTCCAGCCCAGTACCGGGCGCTGGCTGAATACATCGCCGCGCGCATCGTGAATCTTTTTCAGAATGCGCTCGCCACCCAGCACGATCATGCGCAGTTCCAGGCCAAAGCGGCCCTTGAGCTTGAGCGCCAGCGGCGAGCCGGCCTGCAGCATGGCCAGCGCACGCTTGACTTCTTTGTCCATCAGCATCGGCCACACCCCGCCGCCATCGCCGCGCGCAATCTGCTGTTCGCTGATGCGGAACTTGGCCAGATCGTCCTGCGGGATGTACACCCGGCCCTTCTGCCAGTCGATGGCCACGTCCTGCCAGAAGTTGATCAGCTGCAATGCGGTGCAGATGCCGTCCGACATCGCCTGGCTGCGGCTATCGTGCTCTCCATACAGCGCCAGCATCAGCCGCCCCACCGGGTTGGCCGAACGGCGGCAGTAGTCCACCAGCTCGGCAAAGTTCTGGTAACGGGTTTTTTCTACGTCCTGGCTGAAGGCGGACAGCAGATCGTAAAACGGCTGCAGCGGCAGCTGCCGTTCGGCGATGACACCCGCCAGCGCCTGCATCAGCGGTATTTGCGGCGGCGTGCCAGCGCCAATGCGGTCCAGCTCGTCGCGCAGCGCCTGCAATGCGGCCAACCTTTCTGCCGGCGCCGCATCGCCTTCGTCGGCGATATCGTCGGCATGGCGTGCAAAGCGGTAGATCACGTGCACCGCCTTGCGCATGCGTCGCGGCAGCGCCAGTGAGCCTACCGGAAAGTTTTCGTAGTGATCGACCGCCATCGGCGCCCATCCATCTGCATTGGCAAACGCGCATTATATGCGAAGCACCCGGCACGCCCCTGTCTGCTTGCAAAATTAATGCTTGACGCTAACAGCGACGCCGACTAAACTGCGCTCCGCGTTGAGAGACGCAGCCTCTGTGGGGGTATAGCTCAGCTGGGAGAGCGCTTGCATGGCATGCAAGAGGTCAGCGGTTCGATCCCGCTTACCTCCACCACGAACACTCAGAAAAATCCGACTTCGGTCGGATTTTTTTGTCCCCATCGTCTAGAGGCCTAGGACACCGCCCTTTCACGGCGATAACCGGGGTTCGACTCCCCGTGGGGACGCCAGTATCAGAAAAAGCCACCGCAAGGTGGCTTTTTGCTTTTCTGCCTCCCACAGCAAAAAACCTCGCGTGCCCATGATGCAGACCCGCATGCCGGCAGCTATGCTTTTTATTGAGCCCCCAGTAAGCGCGCCCCCCGCCGCCACAGGTGGCGGAGACGCCGACAGGCTTTACCGGGCCGCCCCGGCATGCGATAACAAGGCACCCTGATCGCAGACCATCGCCCGACGATCACGGCATGGGCAACAACAGACAGCGCCGTTCATGCCCCAAGCGTTTGAGTTGATTACCTAACAGTTCCTTATCCAAATCTCACTGGTGAAAAATCGCCATGGATAATTCAGAAGTCAATCTCAAACTGAGCCACAGCAAGCCCCGCAGCTATATCCGGCGCTCCATCTACCTGTTGTTGCTGCTACTGCTTGGACTGCTCATCTACCTGCTGCTGGATGAACTGAAAACCTCCCGGCTGCAGGCACATTATTTTTCCCAGATTGCCCACGACGCCAGATTTGAAACCAAGCCGGGCACCAGCAAGGCCATTCGCTTCCCGAGCAACAACGGCCCTTACGATCTGCGCCTGGGTTATGCCGGCATGCCGCGCTTTCTGCAGCGACTGGATGCCCGTGGCTACGCCATCAGCAGCCAGGCAGTACAGACTGCCGGCATGACTGGGCTGGCCGATCACGGCCTGACTGCCCCGCTGCTGCCACTGGGGCTGTTCCTGCCCTACCGCGAAAAAGACCAGGCCGGCCTGACGCTGTATGACGGCTACGGCCAGCCTATCTACCAGTCGCGCTACCCGCAGCGCGTCTATCCGGATTTTGACGCACTGCCCCCGCTGCTGATCAGCGGCCTGCTGTACATCGAAAACCACACCCTGCTGGATCAGGAAAACCCGCTGCGCAACCCGGCGGTGGAATGGTCGCGCTTCAGCAAGGCGCTGGTCGACAAGAGCATCCATTTATTGAACTCCGGCTATCGCCCGGCCGGCGCCAGCACCTTGGCGACCCAGATCGAGAAATACCGCCATTCGCCCGATGGCCGCACCGGCTCGGACCAGGAAAAACTGCGCCAGATGCTGTCGGCCTCGGTGCGCGCCTATCTCAACGGTGAAGACACCACCGCCGCCAGACACCAGCTGGTGCTGGCCTACCTCAACACCGTACCGTTGGCCGCACGCGCCGGCTTTGGCGAAATCTCCGGCATCGGCGATGGCATGTGGGCGTGGTACGGACGCTCTTTCGAGCAGGTGAACCAGGCATTGGGCGGCAACTCGTCCACCCCGGCGGCCGAGCGCGCCACGGTGTTCAAGGAAGCCCTCAGCCTGATGATTTCGCAGCGCAGCCCGTCCACCTTTCTCAACGGCGACATGAAGGTACTGGAGGCGATGACCGACGCCTACCTTCGGCTGATGGCCAAAGACAAGGTGATCACCGCCGAGCTGCGCGATGCCGCGCTGAAAGTCTCGCTGCGGCAGCAACGGGAGCGGGTACGCCTGCCCAGCGTGGCACCAATCAAGCAAAAAGGCGCCAATGCAGTGCGCATCAAGCTAGCCGGCCTGCTGGGCGTGCCGCGCATGTATGACCTGGACCACCTGGACCTGAGCGCCAGCAGCACGCTGGACTTCAAACTGCAGCAGGCTGTCACCGCCGAGCTGATCAAGCTGCGCGATCCGGATTACGCCAAAGCGGCCAACCTTTACGACGAACACCTGCTGCAGCAAGGCTCGCCGCAGGGCGTGACCTACAGCTTCACCCTGATCGAACGCACCGCCGACGGCAACAAGGTGCGGGTGCAGGCCGATAACTTCGACCAGCCATTCGACATCAACGAAGGCGCCAAGCTGGACCTGGGCTCCACCGCCAAGCTGCGCACACTGGTGACCTATCTGGGCGTGATCCACGAACTGCACCAGCGCTATGCCGCAATGAGCAGCGAACAGTTGGCCGCCATCAAGTTCAGCGGCAAGGAGCCACTGCTGCAGCGCTGGGCCATCGACTACCTGCAACAGACACCAGACCATGATCTGACCGCCATGCTGGAGACCTCGCTGCTGCGCACCTACTCCGCCAGCCCGGGCGAAAGCTTCTTCACCGGCGGCGGGCTGCACACCTTCAACAACTTCGACAAGAACGACGACAGCAAGATACTGACCGTGCGCGAGGCCACCCGCCGCTCCGTCAACCTGGTCTACATCCGGCTGATGCGCGACATCGTCCGCTACTACATGGCCCCGGCCACGGACGCCCCGCCGGACGAAGCCAACGATGACGCCGCGCGCAGGGCCTACCTGCAGCGCTTTGCCGACCGCGAGGGCCGCACCTTCCTTGCCGGCTTCTACAACAAGTATCGCCACAAGACCCTGGCGGAAATCGACAACCTGCTGGTAGAGCGCGCACGGCAGAGCCCCAGAAAGCTGGCGGTGATCTTCCGCAGCGTGCAACCGGAGGCCAGCCTGGAACAGTTCAGCGCGTTTCTGGAGCGCCAGCTGCAAGCCACCAAGAAACCGGACCCACAAGCCGTGGCCAAGCTGTATGCAGAGTTTGCGCCAGGCCGCTTCAATCTGGCCGACCGCGGCTATCTGGCCAATGTGCACCCGCTGGAACTGTGGCTGGTGACCTACCTGCACAGCCACCCGAACGCAGGCTGGTCCGAGCTGGTCGGCGCCAGCACCCAGCAGCGGCAAGAGGTGTACCAGTGGCTGCTCAACAGCAAGAACAAGGCTGGCCAGGCATCGCGCATCAGCGAGATGAAGGAAATAGACGCCTTCAAGCAGATACACAAGACCTGGCGGCAGCTTGGCTACCCGTTTGATACGCTGGTGCCCTCCTACGCCTCCTCGCTGGGCGCCTCTGCCGACCGCCCGGCGTCGCTGGCCGAGCTGATGGGCATTCTGTCCAACGACGGCATGCGGCTGCCAACCGCCTATCTCGACAAGCTGCACTTTGCGGCCAACACCCCGTACGAAACCACGCTGACTCAAGTGCCGGCCAAGGGGGTACAGGTGCTACCGCCGGAGATTCCGCAGGTGGTACGCAAGCTACTGTCCGAGGTGGTGGACCAGGGCACCGCCCGCCGCGTCTCCGGCGCCTTCGACCTGCCGGACGGCACGCATATTCTGGTGGGCGGCAAGACCGGCACCGGCGACAACCGCTTCAAGGTGTTTGCCAAGGGCGGCGCGCTGATGTCCGAACGAGTGGTCAGCCGCTCCGGGGCGTTTGTGTTCTACATTGGCGAGCGCTACTTCGGCACTCTGGTAGCGTATGTGGCCGGCCCGCAGGCGGCCGATTACAAGTTCACCAGCGCGCTGCCGGTGCAGATTCTGAAGGTACTGGCCCCCACCCTGAAACAGCGACTGACGCTGAGCAACCGCCCCAGCCCCGCACCGGCGGTGAGCCCGCCCGCCCCCCGTGCCGCCTTCCGGAAACTGCCGGGCTTTGCCATCGGCTAAGCCCGGCAGCGGCAGGTCTGCCCCGTGCCGGCGGCCCAAAGGTTGGCCGCACCCCCTTGCCCCCGACAGCCAGCAACGCACCGCACCGCCGCACGCAACACGCGCCGGCGCCATCACGTCGCGCAGTGCCGCACTATAGTGAGGGAGCCGCCTCAGGGCCGGCGCCTGTCGTTTTCTGGCTCACCCCGGGCCGGTCGGCAGCAGTCCGGGCCCGCTTATCGGCCAGCATTCCCGCGCCGCCCGCCGCCGCGGTTGCGCCGGTGCGGCAGACAGGAAGACACCATGCGCAATGCACTTGCCAATCACCGCGCCAACCTGGCCACCATAGCTACCTGGGCCATGTTCAGCCGTGGCCTGGCGCCGGAGTTCTCGGTGGCCGTCAACAAGCAGCTGGGGCAGATCACGGGGCCGGCCGTGGCCGACGACAGCAGCATTCGCGACCTTACCGGGCTGCTGTGGTGCTCGATCGACAACGATGACTCGCGCGACCTGGATCAGCTCACGGCGATCGAATGCCAGGCACGCGGCGCAACACGGGTGTTTGTGGCGGTGGCCGACGTGGATGCACTGGTGACCAGAGATAGCGCCATTGACGAGCATGCCCGCCTGAATACCACCACGGTCTACACCTCGGCGCGCATCTTTCCCATGCTGCCGGAACGGCTATCTACCGACCTGACATCGCTGAACGTCAACGAGAACCGGCTGGCGCTGGTGAATGAGATGGCCTTTTCCGGCGATGGCATCCTGGCGCACTCGACCCTGTACCGGGCGATGGTCAGAAACAAGGCGCAGCTGGCCTATGACGCGGTATCGGCGTGGATCGAGGGCGAAGGCGAGCTGCCGGAGGCGGCCCACGGCATTGCCGGCCTGCCGGCCGCCTTGCGCATGCAGGATGAGCTGGCGCAGAAACTGCGCGTCCTGCGCCGGGCGCAGGGCTCGCTGGAGTTTGAAACCTTTCAACCCAAGGCCCTGTTCCAGGGCGACCGCATTGCGGAAATCCGCCAGCAGCCGCAAAACCGCGCCCGCCAGCTGATCGAAGAGCTGATGATCGCCACCAATGGCTGCACCGCCCGCTTTCTGGCCGAACAGGGCAGCGCCTCCCTGCGCCGGGTGGTGCGTTCCCCCGAGCGCTGGCAGCGCATTGTGGAGGTGGCGCACGACTATGGCGTCAGCCTGCCCAAGCAGCCGGACAGCACCGCACTGGAAGCCTTTCTTGCCCGCCAGCACAAGGCCGACCCGCTGCGCTTTCCCGATTTGTCGCTGGTGATCGTGAAGCTGATGGGGTCCGGCGAATACGTCGTCGAGCGCCCGCACGCGCTGCCGATCGGCCACTTTGGCCTGGCGGTGCAGGATTACATGCATTCCACCGCGCCCAACCGCCGCTATCCAGACCTGATCACCCTACGCCTGATCAAGGCGGCGCTGGCCGGCCACCCGCCGCCCTACAGCAACGAGGAGCTGGAAGAACTGGCCAGCCATTGCACCACGCAAGAGGATGCCGCCAAAAAAGTGGAGCGCCAGCTGCGCAAATCCGAAGCCGCCCTGCTGCTGCACTCACGCATCGGGCAGAAATTCGACGCGGTGGTCACCGGCCTGAGCGACAGCGGCAGCTGGGTACGCATTTTCGACCCGCCTGCCGAAGGCCGCCTGAAAGGCGAATTGCCGGCGCTGAAAGTGGGCCAGCTGTTGCGGGTACAACTGGTGTCCACCTCGGTGGAACGCGGCTTCATCGACTTCGTGCTGCCGCACCAGGCATCGCACTAGCCCACCGTGGCCGCCCGGCGGCGGCAGGACAAAAGCGGCGCCTTGCCCTGCAGCCTGCACTGGCAAAGTCGCCCCCGGCTGGCCATAGTGAAACAAGTGCCTGCCCTCCTCCAACCCGCCATTAACCTGGCATCAACAGGTAACCGTGATGCCCGCGCCATCGACTGATGCAATCCCCCCCGCAACGGCGGCCGCCCCCACCACCGTGGAGTTTCCCGTCGGCTGGTCGGTGGAATCGCGGCTGCGGCTGGCCGACTCCCTGTTCAACAACAGCAGCGTCGGCATCTGCGTCACCGATACCGCGGAACATATCGTGGATGTGAATCCCGCCCTGTGCCAGCTGACCGGCTTTGGCCGCCAGGCGCTGCTGGGCAAGACACCGCGGGTGTTCAGCTCACAGCTGCACGACAAGGCATTTTTCGGGCACATCAAGCAGGCACTGGCGACCAACGGCCAATGGCAGGGCGAGGTGTGGAACCGTCACCGCAATGGCGAGCTGTACGCCATCCGGCTGGATATTGCCGCCGTGTACGACCAGCAGCAGACCATCACCCACTATGTGGGCATCATGGTGGACATCACCCAGCGCAAGTTGCAGATGCAGGCGCTGGAAAAAAGCGCCCACTTCGACACCTTGACCGGCCTGCCCAATCGCCTGCTGTTCAGCGACCGCCTGCACCAGGCCCTGGCGCAGGCGGACCGCACCGGCACCATGCTCGCCATCTGCTATCTGGACCTGGACAGCTTCAAGGAAATCAACGACCTGCATGGCCACCCGGCCGGCGACACGGTACTGCGCGAGGTCGCCAGCCGCATGGCCGCCGCCATCCGCACCGGCGACACCGTGGCACGGCTGGGGGGCGACGAGTTCATCGTCCTGCTCTGGGGGCTGGAGCAGCAGATGGAATGCCACCACATGCTGGATCGGCTGCTGCAAGCGGTGCGGCGGCCGATCCCGCTGGCGCAAGGCAGCGTACTGCCTGCGCTCAGCATTGGTGTCGCGCTGTACCCGGTGGATGCTGCCGCACCCGACGTGCTGCTGGCACTGGCCGACGCCGCGATGTATCGCTCGAAAACCGCGGGCGGCAACCGCATTACCTACCACGAAGAATGACGCCCGGCGGTCAGGACGTGGCCGCCGGCCACAGGAGCAACGCCATGATTTTTACCTTTCACTCGCAGGCAGCAGGCAATCTGCTGATGTTTCGCAGCGATGCGGAAAACGTGCTGAGCTTGCTGGGCAAGGACATTCGCCAGAGCAAGGGCGTGATTTCGGTTGATGAGATGCCGGCCGCCATCGCAACACTGCAGGCGGCCATCCGGCAGGATCAGGCCCGGCCACCGGCCGCGCCCCAACCCCGCGCGCCACAGGCGGACGGCAAAGACGAAGCGGCAGACCAAGACACGGCAACGGAGCCAGAGCGGCCGGTCGCGTTTTACCAGCGCGCCCAGCCCTTGCTGGAGATGATGCAACTCTCGCTGCGCGAGGACAAAGCCATTACCTGGGGAGTGTGAAGCAGCGCACCACGTTGGCCGCAGCCGGCCGGCCCCGCTAGGCGCGCCGGCCGGCAAGTTCGCCCGCGCCGGACAACGCTGGCGAACCCACGGCCACTTACTGGTAATCCACCCACACCCCGCCTTGGTCGGCGGAGCGCACGCAGTTTTCCACCCAGCGCACGCCTTCCACCCCGGCATGGATGTCCGGGTAGTGGATGGCGGCCAGCGCCGCCTGGTCGTCACGGTCGCTGGCCGCCATTGCCAGCGCAAAGCGGTAGTACAGATTGGACCACGCCTCGAACAGCCCTTCCGGGTGGCCGCCGCCGATGCGGTCGTCGTGCAGCGCGGCCGGGTGCAGGTAGTCCATGCCGCGCTCCAGCACCTGCGCCGGCTGGCCCTGGACTTCAAAGCTCAGCTGGTTGGGGCGCTCGTCCCACCATTCCAGGCTGGCTTTCGAGCCGATGACGCGAATCTTCTGGCCGTGCATGGAGCCGGCGTTCACCGCGCTGGACCACACGAAGCCCATCGCGCCGCCGTGGTACTGCATCAGGGTGAAGGCGTTGTCTTCCAGCGGTGCGCGGCTGGCGACAAAGCTCTGCCGGCTGCACATCAGCTTCTGCACCTTGAGCTCCGGCAGCATCACTTCCGACAGGTACAGCGGGTGGGTGCCGACATCGCCCAGCACATAGCTGGGGCCGGCCAGTTTCGGGTCGACGCGCCAGCGGGTGGCCGGGTTGGCCTCCTCCACCGCCGCGCTGTGGAAGCCGTGGGCAAACTGCATGTTGACGATGCGGATGTCGCCCAGCTCGCCGGCGGCGATCATCTGCCGCGCCTGCTCGATCAGCTGGTGGCCGGCGTAGCCGTAGGTGACGCCAACGATCCTGCCGCGGGCTGCGGCCAACCTTTGCAGCTCTTCGGCCTCGGCGGTGGTGAAGCACAGCGGCTTCTCGCACACCACGTGCAGCCCGGCCAGCAGCGCCGCCTTGCAGATGGCGAAGTGGGTGCCGTTGGGGGTGGCGATGGACACCGCCTGGATGCCGTCGGCGCGTTTGGCCTCTTCGGCGAACAGCGTCTGGTAGTCAGCGTAGCAACGCGCCGGGTCCACGCCCAGGCTGGCGCCGAAATCGCGGCCGCGCTGCGGGTCGATATCGAAGGCGCCGGCCACCAGCTGGAACACGTTGTCGCGCAGCGCGGCGCTGCGGTGGATGTAGCCGATCTGGCTGCCCTGGCCGCCGCCGACCATCGCCCAGCGGATCGGTGCGGCGGTGAGTTTGGTGCCGTTGATCATGTCTCTGTCTCCTTTGTCTGCGGCCAATCTTGCGCCGTGGCACGGCGGCTGGCCGCTTGTGATGTCAAATATCAGTTAAAGCCGGCCTGTTGCAGGTACTGCAGGCTGGCGGTCACGTCGCGCAGGCTGGTAGCGGCGTTGCGCGGGTCGCGTTCCTGTTCGATGGTGATGTAGCCGTGGTAGCCGATGTCATCCAGCAGCCGGCGTATCGCCGGGTAGTCGATCACCCCCTTGCCGATCGGGCACATCACCCCCTGGGCGCAGGCGTCGAAAAACGCGATGTGCTGCTGCATTACCTGCTGGTACACCGCCAGGTCGATGTCCTTGAAGTGGATGTAGTCCAGCCGGCTGGCGTGCTGGCGCAGCCACTGCGCCGGATCCATGCCGGAGTAGTACAGATGGCCGGTATCCAGGCACAGCCCGGCCTCGGCGTAGGGAATGTCGGCCAGTATCTGCAGGATCTCGTCGGCAAACTCGATATAGCCGCCGGCATGCGGGTGGATCACGGTGCGCACGCCGAACTCGACTTGCGCCACCGCGGCGATCTGGCGGATGTGCGCCACCATGCGCTGCCAGTCCTGCTGGCTCAGGCGCGGCGCGCGCTCGCTGTGGCCGGCCTGGAAGTCGCGCTCCGGGTGGCCCCAGTCCATCACCACCAGATAGGGGGCGGCAAAGTGCTGGCCATCGGCCTGCGGCGGGCGCGGCAGGCGGGTGATCAGGCGGCAGATGTCGCGAGTCTGCTGCAGCAGGCTGTCCAGGTTGGCCGCAGCCACCAGGTCGTCGAAGATGGTGCCGGCCACGATATGCAGCTGGTGGCGGTGCAGCGCATTGCCCACCAGTTCCACGTCCAACGGAATGTAGCCGTAGGGGCCTAGCTCGATCCCTTTGTAGCCGGCCTGCGCGGCCTCTTCCAGCACCCGCTGCCACGGCGGCAGGTGCGGGTTGTTCACATCGTCCACGCCCCAGCAGCAGGGGGCGCTGGCAATCTTGATGCTCATGATGTCTCCTTGTTTTGGGCAAAGCGGGGCCGACCCCGTGGCAGCCTCATGGTGGCCGCGGGGTGGCTTGATAGGTTGTGGGGGCGGCGTGGCTTAGCGTTGGTACTTGGTCAGGTAGCGCTGGATCTCTTGGCGCATGAAGCGCGACGATTCGTCGGCGCGTTCTTCCCAGGCGAACACGCAGGACGACAGCACGCCGTCGAAACCGCTGTCGGCCAGGGTGGCGAAGAACAGGTCCCAGTCGATCTCGCCCTGGCCGATGTCCAGGTGCTGGTGCACGCGGATGTGGCTGGAGCCGGGCGGGTTGACGATGTAGCGCAGCTGCGAGCTGGCCTTGTGGTTGAAGGTGTCGGCCACGCGCACGTGGGCCAGCACCGGCGCGGCTTCGCGCAGCATGGCGGCCATGTCGTCGCCGTAGTAGAAGGTGTGCGGCGCGATGTAGGACAGCTTGACGTTGTCCGAACCGAGCACGCGCACGATGTCCAGCGCCGGGGCCAGCGTTTCCACCCAGTCTTCCGGGTGCGGCTCCACCGACAGGGTGATGCCTTCGCGTTCGAAGATCGGCACTAGCTCCTCCATCGAGCGCCACCAGGCGGCCTCGCACATTTCGCGGGTGTTGGCGCCGGCGCCCTGGCCGACGGAGCGCTCCGGCGAGGCACCACGACCGAACTCGGAGATCATCAGCTGGCAGCCCATTTCCACCGCCACTTCGATGGCTTTCTTCCAGCACTTCATCGCCCACTGCCGTTCGTCCTCGAACGGGCTGGCCCAGCGGTACATCGGTTGCAGGGTGGCGAGGCCGACGCCATGCTCGCGCAGCGCGCGCTTGAACTCGGCGATGCGGCCGGCGTGGGCACGTGGCATCACCCACCAGTCGAGGAAGTCGGCGCGCGGCGACAGCTCGATCTGGTCGTAGCCCAGCTCGGCGGTTTTCTGCACCAGCGCCGGCAGGCTGAGGTGGCGGTGCATATAGGGGTCGAGTGCAATTTTCATGTGCGGTCTCCTGTCGTGGTCGCGCGGTGCCGGCCGGGCGGTGGCAAGCGGCTGCGCGCTGATTGTTTTGATAGTTTTATTGATATGCAACGGCTTCCATCGCATGCTCGAAGCCCGTTACAATCCAGTTTAACCAGCAGATTTTTATTGACAATACGGCGCCGCCATCCGGTATCGCCATCTATCAATCATCGATTGATATGAATTGATAGAACTATCAAAAAAGGACAGACGATGACGGATCCGACCATGCTGGATGTGGCAAAACTGGCCGGGGTCGGCGTGGCCACGGTGGATCGCGTCATCAACAAGCGCGCCAGCGTGCGGCCGGAGACGGCGCAACGGGTGCTGGCCGCGGCCGAGCAGCTGGGCTTTCGCCGCACCGGGCTGATCCGCCACCGCATCGACGAACAGCAGGCCGGGCCGCGGCTGGGCTTCATCCTGCAAAAGCGCAGCACCTATTTCTACCGCGAGCTGGGGCTGGCCATCGAGCAGGCGGTCGGCAGCCAGGGCAAGGCGGTGATCGACTACCTGGACGAGCTGACGCCGCAACACATCGTGGCGCGGTTGCAGGAGATGGCGCGCAAGGTGGACGCCATCGCGCTGGTGGCGGCCGACCATCCGCAGGTCAATCAGGCCATCGACATGCTGGCGGTGCAGGGCACGCCGGTATTCGCGCTGGTGTCGGAGCTGAGCGCGGAAGCCTGCGCCGGCTATGTCGGGCTGGACAACCGCAAGGTTGGCCGCAGCGCAGCGTGGACGATATCGCGCCTGGCGCCACGGCCAGGCAAGGTGGGGCTGATTCTGGGCAGCCACCGCTACCTGTGCCAGGAGCAGTGCGAGATCAGCTTTCGCGCCTACCTGCGCGAATACGCGCCCGGCTTTCAGGTGCTGGAAACGCTGACCAGCCTGGAGGACATTCATCTGGCGCAGGCGGCGACGCTGGAGCTGCTGGATCGCCACCCGGATCTGGCCGGCATCTACGTGGCCGGCGGCGGCATCGAAGGCGTGCTGGAAGCACTGCGGGAACAGCGCCCGGCCGGGCTGGTTACCGTCTGCCACGACCTGACCGACATCACCCGCCAGGCGCTGAACGACGATCTGGTCAGCATGGTGCTGTCGCACCCGCTGGAGTGGCTGTCGGCGCGGCTGGTGGACAGCATGAGCAGCGTGTTGCGTGACAAGCCGGCACGCGGGCCGACCCAGACCATCCTGCCGTTCACCACCTACACCGCGGCCAACGTATAGCCGCCCCGGCGCCGCAAGCGCGCGCGCCGGCCTTGATCTGCCCCCTCCTCCCCGTCACCAGCGCCGAAGCCGCCACGGCGGCCAACCGCCTTGGTCGCCGCCCCCTCCCCCGCACAGTCGCCGCGTCGGCAATATCGTGGCCACTGCCTGCCGGCGAAATAAAACCAGCCAGTATATTCACCACGCAGCCACGGCATAAACAATAAAAACCGAAAACCTTAGCAATAATTCAAATATCAATCTGGCAGCCATTAACTGCCATGCCTTATTTAAATTGATACCAATTTTATTCGACCCCCAGAATAACCATATCCGCCGGTACTTATAACAAGCGGCATTAACATTAGCAGCCGCCATAAATAAGCTTAGCCGGATAAATCACAAGTTATTGCATTGAAATAATTTTTCGCTACCGGTAGATTTTTTACGTCACCGCCAATTAATCAGGTAGCGCAAAATGTCTTATTTACTTTCCCTGCTGGAAAAAAGCCCGATTCCCGATGGCAAGACCGCCGTCGATGCCCTGCGCCACAGCGTAAAACTGGCGCAGCGGGCGGAAGAGCTGGGCTACCACCGCTTCTGGCTGGCCGAGCACCACGGCAATGCGCAATTGGCCAGCGCCGCGCCGGAAATCGTCGCCGCCCATGTGCTGGCCAAGACCTCGCTGCTCCGCGTCGGCACCGGCGGCGTGATGCTGCAGCACTACAGCCCGTACAAGGTGGCCGAGGTGTTCCGCCAGTTGGCCGCATTGGCGCCGGGGCGGGTGGATGCCGGCGTGGGCAAGGCCCCGGGCGGGCTGCCGCTGAGCACCCGCGCGCTGCAGCGGCGCCATGCCGGGGCGAGCGATTTCGAGCCGCTGCTGGCCGAGCTGGATGGTTTCCTGCGCGACGAGCTGGCCACCGGCCACCCGCTGGCCGGCGCCGTGGCCACCCCGGTGGTGAGCAGCGCACCGCAACGCATCCTGCTGGGCGGCAGCCCGGACAGCGCGGCGCTGGCCGCCAAGTACGGCTGGGACTTCACCTTCGCCGGCCATTTCAACGGCGATGCGGCCAACCTGCAGGCCACGCTGGATACCTACCGCCAGGCCAGCGGCAAAACCGCCGCACTGGCGCTGTACGCCTTTGCCGCCGCCAGCCGCGCCGAAGCCGAGGCGCAGGTGGGGCAACTGCGCATCTTCAAGCTGCACCCGGAAAGCGGCCAGGCGGTGAACCTGCCGTCACTGGCCGCCGCCGAGCAGTACGCGCGCCAGGCCGGCATCCGCAGCTACCGCATCGAAGAACTCAGCCCGCACGTGATCACCGGCAACGGCGAAGACGTGCGCCGCCAGCTGGACGCGCTGCATCAGCGCTACGGCATCCACGAATTCATCATCGACAACCCGGTGGCCGATTTTGCCCGCCGCCTGACCTCCATCGAGCTGATCGCCGGCGCCGATATCGCCGTCGCAGCCTGACCCCATCGCAAGGAGAACCACCATGAGCCAGACCCAACCCATCCCTTTCGGCATCATGCTGCACGGCGCCGGTGGCCACATGAACTCGTGGAAGCACCCGTCCGGCCCGGCCGATGCCAGCGTGAACCTGGATTTCTACATCGACACCGCGCGCAAGGCCGAGGCCGCCGGCATCCGCTTTGCCTTCGTCGCCGACGGTCTGTACATCAACGAGAAGTCGATCCCGCACTTTCTCAACCGCTTCGAGCCGCTGACCATCCTGTCGGCCCTGGCCACCGCCACCCGCAAGATCGGCCTGGCCGGCACCGTGTCCACCTCCTACAGCGACCCGTTCACCGTGGCGCGGCAGTTCGCCTCGCTGGACCTGATCAGCGGCGGCCGCGCCGGCTGGAACGTGGTGACCACGCCACTGGAAGGCAGCGCCAAGAACTACAGCCGCCCGCACCCGGAACACGCGCTGCGCTACGAGATTGCCGACGAATACCTGCAGGTAACCCAGGGGCTGTGGGATAGCTGGGACGACGACGCGCTGCTGCGCAACCGTGACAGCGGCCAGTTCTTCGACCCGGCCAAGCTGCACGCGCTGAACCACAAGGGCCGTTTCTTCCAGGTGGCCGGGCCGCTGAACATCAGCCGCTCGCCGCAGGGGCAGCCAGTGATCTTCCAGGCCGGCTCGTCCGATGCCGGCATCGGCCTGGCCGGCAAGTACGCCGACGCGGTGTTCACCCACTCGCCGTCGCTGGACGACACCCGCCAGTTCCTGCGCCAGGTAAAAACCAGCGCCGTGGCGCATGGCCGCAGCGGCGACGACGTGAAAATCTTCCCCGGCATCAACCCGGTGGTGGCCGCCACCCGCGAAGAGGCCGAGGCCAAGTACCAGCGCATCCGCGACCTGCTCACCATCGACGAGGCGCTGGCCTATCTGGGCCGCTTCTTCGATCACCACGACTTCAGCCAGTACGATCTGGACGCGCCGTTCCCGGAACTGGGCGAGGTTGGCCGCAACAGCTTCCGCTCCACCACCGACCGCATCAAGGCCGATGCCAAGGCTCGCGGCCTGACCCTGCGCCAGGTGGCGCTGGAGGCAGCCACGCCGCGCGACCAATTCGTCGGCAGCGGCGAGGAAGTGGCCGACGAGATCATCCGCTGGATCGACGCCGGCGCCGCCGATGGCTTCATCCTCGGCTTTGCCGTGTCGGCAGAAGGGCTGGACGACTTCATCCAGCACGTGATCCCGGTGCTGGAGGCACGCGGCCGCTACCAGCGCGAGCTGCCGGGCCACACCCTGCGCGACCATCTGGGCCTGCCGCGCAAGCAAAGCCGCTACGCCGCCGCGCCGGCGAGTCAGGAACAGGTGGCGTAATGGGCGCATCCGACTCTGCGGCCAACCTTGCCGCTGCCGACCGCATCGCCGCGCATATCGCCGGCTTTGGCGAGCAGTTCGTCAGCCTGCGTCGCGACCTGCACCAGCACCCGGAGCTGTCGTTCCAGGAAGTGCGCACCGCCGGCATCGTCGCCGGGCTGCTGGCCAGCTGGGGCTACACGGTGACTACCGGCATTGCCGGCACCGGCGTGGTGGGCAGCCTGCGCCGCGGCAGCGGCGGCAAGCGGCTGGGCATCCGCGCCGACATGGACGCGCTGCCGATCCACGAGGCCACCGGCCTGCCCTACGCCAGCATCCACGCCGGGGTGATGCACGCCTGCGGCCACGACGGCCACACCGCCATCCTGCTGGCGGCGGCGCGCTACCTGGCCGAAGCCGGCCAGTTCGACGGCACGCTGCAGCTGATCTTCCAGCCGGCGGAGGAAACCGGTTCCGGTGCGCAGCGCATGATTGCCGAAGGGCTGTTCGAGCGCTTTCCCTGCGACGCGGTATTCGGCCTGCACAACTGGCCCGGCGTCAGCAGCGGCCATATCGGCTGCGTGTGCGGCCCGGCGATGGCGTCGGTGGATCAGGCGCACATCACCGTGCATGGCCACGGCGGCCACGGCGCCGAGCCGCAGCACGCGGTGGACCCGGTGGTGGTGAGCGCGCACCTGATCAGCGCGCTGCAGACGGTGGTATCGCGCAATGTGCCGCCGCTGGACATGGGCGTGGTGACGGTGGGCGCCATCCACGGCGGCGCCGCCTCCAACGTGATTCCGGACAGCGTGGAGCTGAAGCTGACCGCACGTGCCTTCCGCCCCGAGGTGCGCCAGCTGCTGGCGCAGCGGGTGCCGGCACTGGCACGCGCGCAGGCGGAAAGCTTTGGCGCCCGCGCCGAGGTGGACTACCGGCTGGGCTTTCCGCCGGTAGTGAACCACGCCGCGGAAACCGCCTTCGCCCGCCAGGTGGCCGTCGACACGCTGGGCGATGCCCGGGTGGAGGCGGACTTCCGCCCGCGCACCGCCAGCGAGGACTTCGCCTTCATGCTGCAGGCCCGCCCCGGCAGCTACCTGTTCTTCGGCAACGGCGACAGCGCGCCGCTGCACAACCCGCGTTACGACTTCAACGATGCGCTGATCCCGCTGGCGGCCAGCTACTGGGCCAGCCTGGCGGAGCGCTACCTGCAAGCCGATCCCGGCCAGGAGGCAACATGGCAGAGCAGCTGATTTTTACCTCGCCCGACGACCCGCGCGCGCAGCCGATGCTGGCCGCACTGACCGCGGAATACGAGCGCCGCTATGGCGACTACTTCAGCGCCGATGGCGCCGCTGCCGAGATGAACCGCTACCCGGTCAGCGCCTTTCAGCCGCCGGCAGGCAATTTCGTGCTGCTGCTGCGCGACGGCGTCGCCATCGCCGGCGGTGCCTTCAAGCGCTACGACCAGCACACCGCCGAGCTGAAGCGCATCTGGAGCCACCAGCAGCACCGTCGCCAGGGGTTGGCCGCACGCATCGTGGCGCTGCTGGAGCAACAGGCGCAGCTGCAGGGCTACCGCCGCGTGTACCTGACCACCGGTTTTCGCCAGCCGGAGGCGGTGGCCTTGTACCTGAGCCAGGGCTACCGCGCGCTGTTCGACCTGCAGGCCGATCCGGAGCGCTACGGCAGCCTGCCATTTGAAAAAGACCTGCGTCACGACCACAGCCGGCTGCCGCCGGGCAGCCCCGCGCTGCCGGCACCGTTTGTCGCCTGAACACACCAGCAAGGACACCCACCATGAGCGAATTCACCCACTTTGCCGCCGCCACCAGCACCGGTGCGCTGGACGGCAGCCGCCCGGACGACGGCCCCGGCACCAGCCACAGCAAGCCCTGGCGCGACTACGCCGCGCTGCGCGTCATCCCCGCCCGCTACCCGGCACGCACCCTGGGCACGGCGCTGGCGCTGCTGCTGATCGCCGCCACCGCCTATTCGGTGCTGACCAACCCGCGCTGGGGCTGGCCGGTGTTTGCCGAATGGTTTTTTGCCGAGCCAGTACTGACCGGGCTGGGCCGCACCCTGCTGCTGACCGCGCTGGGTACTGTCGCCGGCTTTGCGCTGGGCACACTGCTGGCGCTGGCGCGGGTGTCGCGCTCGCCGCTGCTGGCCAGCCTGTCGTGGAGCTATGTCTGGCTGTTCCGCTCCATTCCGCTGATCGTGCTGCTGCTGATCCTCAACAACCTGGGCTATCTGTACGAAACCATCTGGCTGGGGGTGCCGTTTACCGACATCACCTTCGCCAGCTGGTCCACCACCCAGCTGATCACCCCGTTCGCCGCCGCCCTGCTGGGGCTGACGCTGAACCAGGCCGCGTTTTCGTCCGAGATCATCCGCGGCGGCATCCTGTCGGTGGACCAGGGCCAGCACGAGGCCGCCGCCGCGCTGGGGCTGCCGCGCCGCCGCCAGGCGCTGCGCATCGTGCTGCCGCAGGCCATGCGCACCATTCTGCCGACCGCCTTCAACGACATCATCGGCCTAGCCAAGGGCACCTCCAACCTGTACATCCTGGCGCTGCCGGAGCTGTTCTACACCATCCAGGTGATCTACCGCCGCAACCTGGAGGTAATCCCGCTGCTGATAGTGGCCACCGTGTGGTACCTGATCATCCTCACCGTGCTGTCCGCCATCCAGGTGCACGTGGAACGCCATTACGCCCGCGGCGCGCTGCGCACCGTGGAGCCGGGCTGGCTGGGTAAATGGTGGGCGCGCCGGCGGCCGCAGGCGAGCAGCGGCACCGCCGTTGTGGCCGCTGCGGCCAACGCCAGCCTGGGCAGCGAGCGCCGCCAGCAACTGGCGCGCATCAAGGGCGGCGCGGTGTCGATCCATAACGTCAGCAAGCAGTTTGGCGCGCTGACGGTGCTGGACAACGTGTCGCTGGACATCGCCCCCGGCAGCGTCACCGCCATCCTCGGCCCGTCCGGTTCCGGCAAGTCCACCCTGCTGCGCACCATCAACCATCTGGAACGCGTGGACGGCGGCTTTATCGCCATCGACGGCGAGCTGATCGGCTACCGCCAGCACGACGACGCGCTGTACGAGCTGAAAGAGCCGGACATCCTGCGCCAGCGTGCCGACGTGGGCATGGTGTTCCAGAACTTCAACCTGTTCCCGCACCTGACCGTGCTGGAAAACATCATCGAGGCACCGCAGGCGGTGCGCGGCCAACCTCGCGAGCAGGCCGAAGCGCTGGCGCGCGAGCTGCTGGCCCGCGTCGGGCTGGCGGACAAGGCCAATGCCTTCCCGCGCCAGCTGTCCGGCGGCCAGCAGCAGCGCGTCGCCATTGCCCGCGCGCTGGCGCTGCAACCCAAGGTGCTGCTGTTCGACGAGCCGACCTCGGCGCTGGACCCGGAACTGGTGGGCGAGGTGCTGGACGTGATCCGCGAGCTGGCCAACAGCGGCGCCACGCTACTGGTGGTGACCCACGAGATCGGCTTTGCCCGTGAAGTGGCCGACCGCGTGGTGTTCATGGAACACGGCCGCATCGTGGAAAGCGGCACCCCGGCCCAGGTGCTGGGCCAGCCGCAACACAGCCGCACCCGCGAATTCCTGGCCAAAGTGCTGTAACGCTTTTCCCTACCGGCGGCGGGCAAGCCCGCGGCCAACCACACACACAAAAGGACTAACCCATGCACTTCTCGCCCAAACTGCGCCGCAGCATTGCCGGCTCCCTCGCCCTCGCCGCCCTGACCCTGCCGGTGGCCGCCGCCGAATTCAAGGTCGATCTCAGCCCGGAACAACCGGGCCGCGTACGCGCCGCCAAGGTGGACGCCGCCATCAAGCAGATTCCCAAGGACGTGCGCTTTGCCAAAGACGGCGTGTTCACCGTGGCCATCAACGGCGGCCGACTGCCATTGGCCGCCTTTGCCAGCGACACCAAGACGCTGGTGGGCTCGGAACCGGACATCGCGCAACTGGTGGCCGACAGCCTGGGCCGCAAGCTGGAGATCGTTAACGTGGCCTGGGCCGACTGGCCACTGGGGCTGTCCTCCGGCAAGTACGATGCGGTGATTTCCAACGTCACCGTGACCGAGGCGCGCAAGGAGAAGTTTGATTTCTCCACCTACCGCAAGGACACGCTGGGCATATATGTGAAGACCGGCGGCCCGGTCAAGCAAGTGCGTGAGCCGAAGGACATTGCCGGCCTGCGCGTGATCGTCGGCGCCAGCACCAACCAGGAGCAGATCCTGCTGCGCTGGAACCAGCAGAACGTGGCCGCCGGGCTGAAGCCGGTGGAGGTGCAGTACTACGACGATGACGTGGTGCAGCGGCTGGCGATCCAGTCCGGCCGCGCCGATGCCTACCTCGGCCCCAACGCGCTGGCCGCCTTCGAGGCAGCCAAGGATGGCAAGACCCGGCTGGCCGGCACCTTCTCCGGCGGCTGGCCGCTGAATGCCGACATCGCGGTGACCACCCGCAAGGGCGCCGGCCTGGCCGCCGCCATCACCACCGCCATCAACGCCCAGATCAGCAACGGCAATTACGCCAAGGCGCTGAAGCGCTGGAACCTGGGCTCCGAAGCCATCACCCAGTCGCAGACCAACCCGGCCGGCCTGCCCAAGAGCTAAGCCAGCAGTCTGCGCCTTGCCCCCGCCCTGCCGGCCTTGCCGGCGGGGCTGTTACCAGGAGCCACCATGCGTTTTGTCCGTTCCCTGCTTCCCGCCCTGTTGTTGAGTGCCGCCGGCAGCGCCACGTTGGCCGCAGGCATCCAGTTTGATTTCAGCCCGCAGCAAGCGGGCCGCGTGCGCGCCGCGCCGCAGCCGGCGGCGATCAGCGCCATCGGCAAGCAGTTCAAGCCGGTGAAGCCCGGCGTGCTGACCGTGGCCATCGCGCCGTATGCGCCGCCAATCGCCACCTACGCCACCGATGCCCGCAGCGTGGTGGGCTTCGACCCGGATTACGCCCAGCTGGTGGCCGACAGCCTGGGGCTGAAGCTGGATCTGCAGCCGATTGCCTGGGCCGACTGGCCGCTGGGGCTCACTGGCGGCAAGTACGATGCAGTGATTTCCAATGTCGGCGTCACCGAGCAGCGCAAGGAGAAGTATGACTTTTCCACCTACCGCCTGGGCCTGCACGGCTTTTATGTGAAGGCCGACAGCCCGCTGCGGCAGATTCGCGAGCCGAAGGACATCGCCGGCCTGCGCATCACCACCGGCTCCGGCACCATCCAGGAAAAAATCCTGCTGCAGTGGGACCGGCAGAACACCGCCCGCGGCCTGAAGCCGATCGAGCTGCAGTATTACGACGATGAAGCGGCGCGCAATGTCGCGCTGCTGTCCGGCCGTGCCGATGCCATTTTCAATCCCAATTCGCCGCTGGCCTACCAGGCGGCGCGCGACGGCAAGACCCGGCTGGTGGGCACGGTGAATGCCGGCTGGCCGCTGCAGGCCGATGTCGCCATCGCCACCCGCAAAGGCAGCGGCCTGGCCGCGGCGCTGACGCAGGCCACCAACGGCCTGATCAAGAGCGGCAAATACGCGCAGGCGCTGGCGCGCTGGGGCCTGCAGGCCGAAGCGCTAAGCCATGCCGAAACCAACCCGCCGGGGCTACCCAAACTGTAGGAGCCGATGATGGCCATTGAAGAAATCAGCTTTCTGATCCCCGGCAACTATGCCGACGACCAACCACAACAGGGGCTGGAGCACACGCTGCAGCTGATCCGCCACGGCGAGGAGCTGGGCTACGACATTGCCTGGGTGCGACAGCGCCACCTGGAACGCGGTATTTCCTCCGCCGCCACCTTTCTGGCCGCCGCCAGCCAGCGCACGCGGCGCATTGGCCTCGGCACCGCGGTGATCCAGATGGGCTACGAGAACCCGTTCCGTCTGGCCGAGGACTTGTCCACCGTGGACGTACTGTCCGGCGGGCGGCTGCAGGTCGGCCTCAGCAGCGGTGCGCCGCCGTTTGGCGAGCTGCTGGGCAGCCGCCTGTTCGATGCCGATCCGGCCGCCATCGATTTCTCGCACCAGCGGGTGCAACGGTTGCGCGACAATCTGCGCGGCGAGCTGCTGGGCGACGACGACACGCTGGTGGACTCCCCCGCCGGCCGCCAGCGGCCGCGGCTGCACCCGCACGCGCCGGGGCTGGAGCAGCGGCTGTGGTACGGCGGCGGCTCGCTGCGCTCGGCGGAATGGGCCGGCAGTAACGGCTTTCACCTGCTGATCGGTAACCTGACCCGCGGCGAGCACAGCGACGATTTCTTTAGCGCGCAGCAACAGCAGCTGGACCGTTTCCATACCAGCTGGCAGGGCGACACGCCGCCACGGGTGGCGCTGGGGCGGGTGATCGTGCCGCTGGACAGTGCCGATGCCGCCAGCCGTCGCCATTATCTGGCCTACGCCGCCAGCCGCCACGCCCGCACCCTGGCGCCGCAGGGCGAGCGTCGCACGCTGTACGCCCGCGATCTGGTGGGCAGCAGCGAGCAGATTCTGGCCTGGTTGGCGGCCGACCCGATCCTGCCGCAGGTCAGCTCGCTGCGGCTGGAGCTGCCGTATGACTTCAGCCCGGAAGCCTATCTGCAGATCCTGTCCGACTTCGTGCACCACATCGCGCCGGCGCTGGGCTGGCAGCCACGCCGCTGATGCGGCCAACCTTGCCACGTAAAAAAGCCATGGTGCTTGCCACCATGGCTTTTTTGTTTCCCAGCGCGGCTGGCTTACTGCACGCGCGCTACTTCGTCGAACGCCAGCCGCGGGCCGCGCGGAAACGCCTGGCTGCTGTCGCCGTAGCCCAGGTTGACCAGCAGGATGCTCTTGTAGCGGCCATCGCTGAAAAACTCGCGGTCCACCGCCTCGGCATCGAAACCGCTCATCGGCCCGGCGGTCAGCCCCAGCGCCCGCGCCGCCAGCACCAGGTAGGCCGCCTGCAGCGTGGCATTGCTGCGCGCGCCCGGTTCGATCAGGTGCGGCAGGCTGTCGTAAAAGCCCTTGGCATCGAAGGCCGGAAACTGGGTGGGCAGCTGTTCGTGAAAGCTGGTGTCGTAGGCCACGATCACCGTCAGCGGTGCGGCCAACGTTTTGTCGCGATTGCCGGCGGACAGGGCCGGCGCCAGCCGGCTCTTGGCGGCGGCGGAGCGCACGAACACGTAGCGCGCCGGCTGGCCGTTAAAGGCGGTGGGGCCCCATTTTTGCAGCTCGTACAGTTGCTGGATCAGCTCGTCGCTTACCGGCCGCTCGCTGAAACTGTGCAGCGAGCGGGCATCGGTAAACAACTGCGCCAGCGCCTGCGGTGCCAGTGCGGTAGACATGGCGGCTCCTTACAGGGTGGCGATGGAGACTTCGGTGGATTTGACGAAGGCGATCACCTCCGACCCCGGCTTCAGCCCCAGCTCGCGTACCGAGCGGGTGGTAATCACCGAGGTGACAATGCCGGAGGCGGTTTGCACGTCCACTTCCGACAATACCGGGCCGTCGATGATTTCCTTGATCACGCCGCGAAACTGGTTGCGCACATTAATGGATTTGATGCTCATGGTGAATTCCTCTACTGGGTGGTTATCGATTGCCGCTAAATACCCGACATGGCGGTGATTTCCCTATCGCCCCATGCCGCGGTTTTTAGCCGACGGTCGAATTCACCTTACCAGCCCCATTGCCGCGACCAAACGAATTAAAGCTGGCTTGCTTTTGCATATTCCAGCTAAGCAGCCGGTGTGATGAGCTTGTGAAAAAAGCTTGGTTCACCTGGCTGCGCGCCATTCCCACAATCCGGATTCATTCACATCAGGGAGAAGCGCATGAAACAGAAACTGCTAGCCGGCGCCGTGATTTTCGCCAGCCTGCTGGGGCAACCGGCATTGGCCGATATTTCGCTGCTGAATGTGTCCTACGACCCGACACGTGAGCTGTATCAGGATTTCAATGCCGCCTTCGCCAAGTACTGGAAGGACAAGACCGGCGACACCGTCACCATCAAGCAATCGCACGGCGGCTCCGGCAAGCAGGCGCGCTCGGTAATCGACGGCCTGGAAGCCGATGTGGTGACGCTGGCGCTATCCAACGACATCGACGAGCTGTACCAGAATGGCAGGCTCGTGGCGCCCAACTGGCAGCAGCGGCTACCCAACAACGCCACGCCTTACACCTCCACCATCGTGTTCCTGGTGCGCAAGGGCAATCCCAAGGCGATTCGCGACTGGAGCGATCTGGCCCGCCCCGGTGTGGACGTGATCACCCCCAACCCCAAGACCGGTGGCGGCGCGCGCTGGAACTACCTGGCGGCATGGGGCTACGCGCTGAAACAGCCGGGCGGCAACGACGCCAGCGCCCGCGCGCTGGTGCAGAAGATCTACCACAACGTGAAAGTACTGGATTCCGGCGCCCGCGGCTCGCTGATCACCTTTGCCCAGCGCGGCATCGGCGACGTGCTGATCTCGTGGGAGAACGAGGCCTTCCTCGCCACCCGCGAGCTGGGGCCGGACAAGTTCGACATCGTGGTGCCGTCGGTCTCCATCCTGGCCGAGCCGCCGGTGAGCGTGGTGGACAAGGTGGTGGACAAGCGCGGCACGCGCAAGGTGGCCGAAGCCTACCTGCAATACCTGTACAGCCCGCTGGGCCAGGAGTTGGCCGCACAGAACTACTACCGCCCACGCGACCCGAAAGTGGCCGCCAAGTACGCCGCTACCTTCAGCAAGGTGAAGCTGTTCACCATCGACGAGGTATTCGGCGGCTGGGCCAAGGCACAGCAGACCCACTTCGATGATGGCAAGATCTTCGATCAGATCTACGCCAAATAAGCCAAGCCGTGCCCCAGCGCGACCGTGCTGGGGCGATGGCTGCTGTTTGGTAACGGCAAGTGCCGCACAGTAGCCGCACCGGACCGCAATGCCCGCCATCGGCAGTGCTGTCCGCGTTGCAGGACTGCCGCGCGGGCCAGCCAGACCCTGCGGCAGGCACAAGCCGCCCCTGCCGGGCCCGGCACAAATCACCTCTCCCGCGGACTTACCAACCCGCCGTATTTTTGGCGGCGCTTCCGGCCGCGTACCGCCCCACCCTGCACAATGGCACGGGCGCGGCAATTACAACCAGCGCAAACAGTTACCTTTAAAATCAAATGCTTGCTATATGCGTTTTGACAAAGTACGAATAATCGTAAAAAGAGCGCGAAAAAGCGCTTGACGCCAATTATCACGTACGTTAAAGTGCGCACCTCTTCGCGATGCAGCGATGCAAAACGAAGAACCTGTGGGGGTATAGCTCAGCTGGGAGAGCGCTTGCATGGCATGCAAGAGGTCATCGGTTCGATCCCGTTTACCTCCACCACAGTCCCCATCGTCTAGAGGCCTAGGACACCGCCCTTTCACGGCGATAACCGGGGTTCGACTCCCCGTGGGGACGCCAATCTGGGGGTATAGCTCAGCTGGGAGAGCGCTTGCATGGCATGCAAGAGGTCATCGGTTCGATCCCGTTTACCTCCACCAGATAAAGAAAAAACCGACCTTCGTGGTCGGTTTTTTCATTTTCATCGCCGCAGCACATCGCGGCCGCCAACCAGCTATTATCGATCGCCCGCCGCTGCGGCCAACAACCGTTGCTCGCTGGTCGCCAGACTGTCCGCCAGTTGCTGCCAGGCAGCGGCTTCGGCACTGTGCTGCAGCGCACGTAGCAAGAAGTGACAGATAACAAACAGCGGCTGCAAGCGTGCCCGCGCTGCCGCCAGCTGCTGCGGCAGCACCGGCAACAGCCATGGCCACAGTTGCACCAGCCGCGCCAGCACGGCGGCCACCTGCTCCAGCTCGGAAAACAGGCCATGCGCCGGGCGACCACCCGCCAGCAGCGCCCGCTCCTTCAGATCGTCGATCCGTTCTTGCAGCAGCAGCAGCAAACGTTCCAGCTGCGCCTGCAACTGTTCCGGGGTGGCATCGCGCGCCGGCTCGCCATCCGGGTCCAGCAGCAAGGCATGCTGCGCCAGCAGGCTGGCGTGAAAATCACTACCCGCCTCCGCCGGCGATTGCGACAGCGGCCTGGGCAGCGGCGGGTGTGGCAACTGCTCGCTGACCGCGCCGGAGGCATGCACCGGATCGATACGAATCATCACTCGCCTCCTGCCGCGCCCGCCAGGGCCGCCGGCTCAAAAGCCGAACAAATGCCCCAGCTTGGCCTGCTTGGTATTCAGGTAGTGGTCGTTGTACTCGTTGCGGCCAACCTGTAGCGGCACACGCTCCACCACATTGATGCCGGCCTGCTGCAAGGTGGCCACCTTGCGCGGGTTGTTGGTCATGATGCGCACCGCCGGCACGTCCAGCAGCGACAGCATTTCACGGGCGATGCGGAAGTCGCGCATGTCGGCCGGGAAGCCCAGCTGCTCGTTGGCCTCCACGGTATCGGCGCCGCCATCCTGCAGCTTATAGGCGCGAATCTTGTTCAGCAGGCCGATGCCGCGACCTTCCTGGCGCAGGTACAGCAGCACGCCCCGCCCTTCGCGGGCGATGGCTTCCAGCGCGGCTTCCAGCTGAAAACCGCAATCGCAGCGCAGCGAAAACAGTGCATCGCCGGTGAGGCATTCGGAATGCACGCGCGCCAGCGGCGCCTCGCCCTGCAGCTCACCCAGGGTCAGCGCCACATGTTCGCGCCCGCCCTCTTCTTCGAATCCGTGCATGTCGAACACGCCGAACGGTGTCGGCAGTCGGCAGCTGGCCACCAGCGCAACGCGTGGCGCCTTATCGGTTTGGCTCAAAATGTACTCCGGTTATCCATGGCAGCAGCGGCATGGTAGCGGCCGCCGCCCACCCCACAAAGCGCAAAGTTTTGCAGGCTATATCAAAAATTTTCAACAGGGTTGGCCGCAAGCGCGGCAAAGGGTTGCGCCAAGGCCAGCGCCAGGGCCGCCAACATGGCCTGCCGCTGTTCATCAAAAAATCCGGCCCTGGCATCTTCGGCATCCAGAATGCCCAGTACCGTACCATCGGCCGCCAGCACCGGCAGGCAGACTTCGCTCTGCACCTTGGGATCGCACTCGTAGTAGGCGCCGCCGGCCTGCTGCCAGGCCTGCACGTCGGCAATTACCGCACCCTTGCCGCTCAGGCCGACACGGCTGTTGTTGCTGAACAGCGCGAAATCCTCGCTCAGTGGAAACTCGGCACGACTGGGCAAGCCACGATAGGCCAGTTTCACCAGCCGCGGCAGACCGTCCCGCTCGAAGCGGCAGTACACCCCCAGCCAGTCCGCCGGCAGCAGCCGTAACGCGGCCTGTACCAGGGCGTCCAGCTCGCGCAGCCTAGCCACCGCCGCGGCACTGCGACCACCCAGCCACGGCGACACGTCGTACGGCTCCGCCTCCAGCTCGTCCACCAGCGAGCAGCTGCCACCCTCTCCCAGTTTGGGCACCCGGTAGCTGTAAAGTTCATCCTCGCTGCGCAGTGCGGCCGGCTGCGCCAGTGCCTGCTGCAGCGCGGCAATGCCTTGCTGCAAGGCAGCTAATGACAGCTTCAAGCCAGCGTGCTGAAGATAGGATGCGGCATGCGGCATGGTTGGCCACCCAGACAAAGTAATTTAGTCGGGTATTATCGCCCCTTTTCGCCCATGGACTCCAGCCATATACCCGTCGGCCGGCGGAAAAAACGCCGCCGCCCCGGCCATCGCCAGCCCGGGCAAGCCTGGAGCACTGCCGGACAGGCCCACCGGGTTGCGGCCAACGTGTAAAAGGTAATGGCAAGGGACAAGGACTACAGCAGGCTGCGGCGCGTGGCGGCTGGCGCGATGACACGCGACGCCAAGCGAGAGGAAATATAGGCACGACCATAACAACAAGACAGGCATGCCGCACGGCCGGGACCGCGGGGCATGCCTGCCAGAGACCTCACGCGGCAGCAGATACCGCCGGCGACAGCAGCCAGCCGTGCTGTTCCAAATCGCGGCCAACCAGCCGATTGCGGCCACTCTGCTTGGCTTGATACATGCGGCTATCAGCCAGTTCCAGCAGCTGGCGCCAGTCGTTGACGCTGTCTTCCTGCCATTCGGCCACCCCGATGCTGGCGGTCAGCGGCTGGCCGTCCGGACGCAGTCCGAGCCCCGCCTGACGCAGCCGGCCCAGTGCATGCACCGCCTGGCTGGCCGTAGTATTGGGCAGCAGCAGCAGAAACTCCTCGCCACCCCAGCGCACCAGCACATCGCCCTTGCGCAGCTGGTCCACCACCCGTTCGGCCAGCACCTGCAGCGCCAGGTCGCCGGCATGGTGGCCATAGTGGTCGTTGATGGTCTTGAAATGATCGATATCGATGAATGCCACGCACAGCGGACTCTGGCAGCGCATGGCCAGAGTCGCCTGCAGCTCCAGCACTTCCTCGCCGCTGCGGCGCGAGAAGGCGCCGGTCAGCGGATCGCGCACCGCCTGCTGCACCAGCGCAATCATGAACGCCAGCTGACTGATACAGGCCAGCGCTGCCACACCGGCAATCAGCACCTGCAACCAGAAGCTACCCCAGAACGACGGCCAGTCCACCGTGGTCCATTCCAGCATGCCGCCCAGCATGTGCGCCGCTAGCGCCGGCAGGGCAAAGCCGAGACTTTCGGTCAACGTCAGCGGAAAGATGGCCAGCCCGGCCAGCAGCACGAAGGGCAGGAAGGCATAACCGGTGCCAATGGCCGCCGAGATACCCTCCAGATGGTGGTTCAGCAGCAGCAGGTGCGACACCACATAGAACACGGAAGGAATGGCAAACAGGCACACCATGCCGCCCCATGCCTGCAGCAAGGAGCTGTAGGCGCGGTAGTGACGGTGCAGGCCGAAGAAAGCCAGCGAAGCGACGATGCGCGCCACCGCCAGCTGCCAGCTAAGCGCCAGCGGCAGCACCAGCAGATCCACCACGATCCACAGCGGCGTCAGGATGGCAAACAGGCAGGCTACCAGCCGCACACGATTGACAATGATGCGGGCGCGGCGGCCATTCATCAGCGGCATGTGACCATGCGGCGACAGCAGCCAGCGCGCTTCGCTGTGATTTACCTCACCCGGCAACAACCCCACCAGCTTGAGCCATAACTGCCTGGATAACCCGCTCATTTGCCATCCCTCCTAGGACGAGCCGATCATTATCAGGATCCGGACCCCAGCTGGATTTGCCAAATATCAACAGACCACCATTGCGCACAAAACAAAACCGGCGACACCACAGGTGACGCCGGCTGGCAGGCAACAAGCTGGCTTGAAACCCCTAGCTATAGCTGAAGTGCGCGCGCTTCACATTGCACAGCAGTTCGTAACTGATGGTGCCGGCCTTGGCCGCCACCGCGTTGACACTAATAGTATCGCCCCACAGTTCCACCTCGCTGCCGATACCGGCCTGCGGCAGATCGGTCAGATCCACCGTCATCATGTCCATCGACACCCGACCGATGACCTGGCTGTTGGCACCATCGATCAGCACCGGGCTGCCACTGGAAGCCAGCCGCGGATAGCCGTCGGCGTAGCCGCAAGCCATCAGGCCGACACGGGTTGGCCGCGTGGTAACGAAGCTGGCGCCATAGCCCACCGGCTCGCCCACGCCCAGCTCGCGCACGCCAAAGACGCGGGTCGACAGCCGCATCACCGGCTTGAGGCCAGCAGCCGCCGGATGGCCGTCCGGCAGTGGCGACGAGCCGTACAGCATGATGCCCGGGCGACCCCAGTCGCGGTGCGCCTGCTCGTGGATCATGATGCCGGCAGAGTTGGCCACGCTGATGTCACCCGGCAGACCGACGGTAGCGGCATCAAACGCCGCAATCTGTGCCGCAGTGGCGTCGCAGCCCGGTTCGTCGGCGCGGGCGAAATGGGTCATTTTGACGATGGCATCGACCTTGCCGCTGGCCAGCAGGCGCTGGTGAGCGGCGGCGTAGTCGGCCGGGAAGAAACCTGCGCGATGCATGCCGGAGTCCATCTTCAGCCACACACGGTACGGTTTGTCGGCCGGTGCCGCCAGCAGCATCTCCAGCTGCTCGCGGCTTTGCACCACCAGCCACAGCTCATGTGCCTGCACCTCGGCCAGCTCGGCCGCTTCGAACACGCCTTCCAGCAGCAGGATCGGGCCGGTGATGCCGCCGGTGCGCAGCTGCAGCGCCTCTTCCAGGCAGGCAACCGCGTAGCCGTCGGCGATATCGGCCACCGCCTGGGCGCAACGCACCGCGCCGTGGCCATAGGCATTGGCCTTCACCACGGCCAGCGCGCGGCCGCCGTGGCGCTGGCGCGCCAGCAGATAGTTGTGACGGAAGTGATCCAGGCGGACGTGGGCAATCAGGGGACGCATCGTTTCGTTCTCGGAGAATTAGGTCGCGACAGGCATAAAAAATCCTGCCGCGCAGTACGGATCATGCTGGCGCCAGCCGGAAACCGGCGGGCGCTGCGTGGCTATGACCGCATTGCGGGGCAGGAATTCGGGCGAATGATCAGGCGTTGGCAGTGGCCGGCCGGTACATCGGTACCACCAGCGTCTGACCACCCTTGGCATAACGCTGCATGGACAGGCCATCGATGCTGATTTCCGGCTGGGCGCCGACAATCTGGTCGGCCAGTACTTTGCCGGAGCCAGCGCACATGGTCCAGCCCAGCGTGCCGTGGCCGGTGTTCAGCGACAGGTTGGCAAAGCGGGTGCCACCGATGATAGGGGTGCCGTCCGGGGTCATCGGGCGCAGGCCGGTCCAGAACTCGGCACGCGACACATCGCCGCCGTCCGGGTACAGGTCGGTGACCACCATTTCCAGCGTCGCGCGGCGCTTCGGGTTCAGGCTAAGATCGAAACCGGCCAGTTCGGCCATACCGCCAACACGGATGCGGTTGTCAAAACGGGTAATGGCGATCTTGTAGGTTTCGTCTAGCACGGTGGACACCGGTGCGCCGTTGGCATTGGTGATTGGCACGGTCAGCGAGTAGCCCTTCACCGGGTACACCGGGATGTCGATACCCAGGGTTTTCACCATGTCGCGCGAGTAGCTACCGGTTGCCACTACGTAGTGGTCGGCGGTCAGCAGCTCGCCTGCCACACGCACGCCGGTTACCTTGTTGCCATAGGTCTCGATGCCGTCGATGCTCTTGCCCCACAGGAACTGCACGCCCAGCGCCGCACACATCTCCGCCAGGTGAGTAGTGAACAACTGGCAGTCGCCGGTATCGTCGTTCGGCAGGCGCAGGCCGCCCTTCAGCTTGTGCTTGGTTTTGGCCAGCGCCGGCTCGATTCGGGCGCAGCCGTCGGCGTCCAGCACCTGGTATTCCACGCCGCACTCTTTCAGCACCTCGATGTCTTTGCCCATGGCATCTACTTGCTGCTGGCTGCGGAACAGCTGCAAGGTGCCGCCCTTACGACCTTCGAAGTCGAGGCCGGTCTCGGCAGTCAGCTCGCGGATCTTGTCGCGGCTGTACTCGGCCAGACGCATCATGCGGCCTTTGTTGACGTTGTAATCCTGGTAGTTGCAGTTGGCGAACATGCGCGCCATCCACTCCCACTGGTAGGTGCTGCCATCGACGCGGATCGCCAGCGGCGCATGTTTCTGGAACAGCCACTTCAGTGCTTTCATCGGGATGCCCGGTGCCGCCCATGGCGCAGCGTAGCCCGGAGAAATCTGGCCGGCGTTGCCGAAGCTGGTTTCCAGCGCCGGACCCGGCTGACGTTCGATCACGGTTACATCCACCCCGGCCTTGGCCAGATACCAAGCAGTGGAAATACCCACCACACCACCACCCAATACGATGACTTTCATGCGCTTCTCCAGACCCCTGCGTGACGGCGTAACCCCGTCTGATTGCTGTACATGTAACCACCTGGACACCGTCCAGTGAATTTCCGTAGTATATTGAGAGAAACACAGTTTTTTTAACTTAGTTTAAACACATAAGCAGCGTATTTTCTTTTAAAAACGGTAATTTACAGTGAAATCGCCATACAAAAATGGTGCGCCGCAGCGCCAACTTGACCGCATCGACCTGAAAATCCTGCACCACCTGCAGGCCAACGCCCGTATCTCCATGACCGAGCTGGCCGAAACCGTGGGCCTGTCCACCACCCCGTGCACCGAGCGGGTGCGCCGACTGGAGCGTGACGGCGTCATCGAGGGCTATCACGCGCGACTGAATCCGCAGGCGCTGGGCGCCAGCCTGCTGGTATTCGTGGAGATCAAGCTGTCCGCCAAATCCGGCGACATCTTCGACGCCTTCCGCCGCGAGGTGCAGAAGCTGCCGGACGTGCTGGAATGCCACCTGGTGTCCGGTGAATACGACTACCTGCTCAAGGTGCGACTGCCGGACATGTCGATGTACCGCAAGGTATTGGGCGACATCCTGCTCAAGCTGCCGCAGGCCAACGAGTCGCGCAGCTACGTGGTGATGGAGGAAGTGAAGGAAACCGCCATCCTGCCGCTGGGCAACTGACCACCGTACGCACCAAAGCGGCGCAAGCCATTGAGCGCGCACCGCTTTACACCATTGCAGGCACCAAAATCGCGCCACGGCTGACATAAAACCCGCCTTGGTGCCCAAATGGCGAACTGGCACCGTTATTGCTCATGAATGCCCCAATATCACGCATAACAACGGGACGCCTTCATGACCGCCATTTCTCCCAATGACGTTCTCTTTCTGCTGCTCGGCGCGGTAATGATCCTGGCCATGCACGCTGGCTTCGCCTTTCTGGAGCTGGGCACGGTGCGCAAGAAGAATCAGGTCAACGCGCTGGTAAAAATCCTCACCGACTTCGCGGTATCCGCCATCGCCTACTTCTTTGTCGGCTATAGCGTGGCCTACGGCGTGAATTTTTTTGGCGATGTGCAGCACATCAGCCAACACAGCGGTTATGAGCTGGTGAAATTCTTCTTCCTGCTGACCTTTGCCGCCGCCATCCCCGCCATCGTCTCCGGCGGCATTGCCGAGCGTGCCAAGTTCCACCCGCAATCGGCCGCCACCTTCCTGCTGGTGGGCCTGGTGTACCCGTTCTTCGAAGGCATTGCCTGGAATGGCCACTTTGGCGTGCAGGATTGGCTTGCGGCCAACCTTGGTGCGCCGTTCCACGATTTCGCCGGCTCGGTGGTGGTGCACGCGGTCGGCGGCTGGATCGGCCTGGCCGCCGTGCTGCACCTGGGTGCCCGCCGCGGCCGCTACAGCAAGGAAGGCCGCATTGCCGCGCACCCGCCGTCGTCCATCCCCTTCCTGGCGCTGGGCGCCTGGATCCTGATCGTCGGCTGGTTCGGCTTTAACGTGATGAGCGCGCAGAAGGTGGCCGGTATTTCTGGCCTGGTAGCTATCAACTCGCTGATGGCGATGGTGGGCGGAACGCTGACCGCGATGTGGCTGGGCAAGAACGACCCGGGCTTCATCCACAACGGCCCGCTGGCCGGGCTGGTGGCGGTGTGCGCCGGCTCCGACATCATGCACCCGGCGGGCGCGCTGGTCGTCGGTGGCATTGCCGGCGCCATGTTCGTGTGGCTGTTCACCCTGACGCAGAACCGCTGGAAGATCGACGACGTGCTGGGGGTATGGCCGCTACACGGTCTGTGCGGCGCCTGGGGCGGCGTAGCGGCCGGCATCTTTGGCCAGCACTGGCTGGGCGGCGCCGGTGGTGTGAGCCTGGGGTCGCAGCTGCTGGGCACCCTGGCCGGTATCGCCGTCGGTTTTGGCGGTGGCTATCTGGTGTACGGCCTGCTGAAGAAAACCGTGGGCATCCGCCTGAGCGACGAAGAGGAATTCAACGGCGCCGACCTGTCGATCCACCAGATCACCGCCACACCGGAACGCGAAGCCAACTGGTAGCTGAACTAACAAAATCGATGCGGACAAAATCAGGCCTGCCGAATTAAAGCAACTTCTGACAACTGGGCATGATGCAAAAGAGGCTCCTCAGGAGCCTCTTTTCTTTGCGCATCCAATACGGGTGAGAATTCAGAAGAAATCAGTCCAGACAACCGCTGGCTGCTTTTCCGATTCCCACTATTTTCCCGAACGCCACAGCAGTCTCGCGACAGCAACTGTGCCGCTAGCTGGCCAAGCGTTGTCGGGCTACTCCCGATGGAAGATCAAGGAAAATCGATGGCCAATATGATTAAAGCCCCGCATAGCGGGGCTTTACAGGGCGAACCTGGGTCAGGCTTACAGCGGCTGAATGCCAGATGCAGCCGGGCCTTTTTGGCCCATGCCACGGGTGAAGCTTACCTTCTGGCCTTCGTGCAGCGACTTGAAGCCATCGGCCTTGATTTCAGAGAAATGGGCAAACAGGTCATCGCCACCGTTGTCGGGGGTGATAAAGCCAAAACCTTTTGCATCATTGAAGAATTTAACGGTACCGGTTTCCATGGTGTACTCCTTGTGTCGGTAAAGGCAAAAATGCCAAATAAAGCACGATAATCAAGGAATAGATAAGGAAACAATGAAGACCAGCTTGGTGGGCAACGAGGTATCGATAGATATGGCGCTTGAACATCCTGCTATGTCGGTTATACGGGTCAATTAGCAGGAAGTCAATAAAATACTGATTTTTCTTAGTTTTTTATATGGCATAAATGGCCGTGCAGTTACATTACATACCAGATAGTTAGCAATAACATGGGCTGGCAGGCACGGCCAGTGCTATGCTGCTTGGCTAATATTATTGCGCCACCATCGCCCTGGTTTTTCCCAAAGTGCACAGCCCCACACTTGTCGCCATTGCCGCCATTCTGCTGCTTGTCATGACACTCATGCTGCTGGCTGCCTGGCGCTTCAATCCGCGTATTGCCGGCCTGGGGGCGTGGACGCTTTCCTACGGCTTTGCGCTGCTGATCAGCCTGAACTTGTTGCTACGCGCAGTAGCACCCGAGCTGCTTCTGGTGCTGCTAGCCCAGTTTTCCGCATTCATGATGGCGTATCTGAATCTGCAGGGCACACGCGCCTATGTCGGCGCCGCCCCCCTGCCATGGCGCTATGGTGTGACGGGGCTGGCCGCCGTGCTGGCCTCGGCCGCCTACTTCACCCTGCTGCAGCCAAACGAAGCCATGCGCTACACCCTGATAAGCCTGGTGCTGGGCGTGCTGTTTCTGCTGTGCGCACGCAGCATTGCCAGAGGCAATATTTGGGACTACCCGGCCCGTTACCTGTATGCCCTCGCCAGCGGTGGACACGGCTTGTTCCTGTTACTGCGTCCCTGGTTGTTCAGCCTGGACAAGCAGGGGCTGCTCGACACCCAGCGGGCCATTGCGGTTTCGCATATCGTGGTGGTGGAGTCCATCGTCGCCGTGGTGTTGATGGCATTCTGCATCGTGATGCTGGCTAACGAACAGGTCACCCTGGCGCTACGCAATATTGCTGACCGCGATCCGCTCACCAGCGTGTTCAACCGCCGCGCCTTTCTGGCCTTGCTGGACAAAGCGGCACGCTACGCCGACCGGATGCACTTCCCCCTCTCCATCCTGCTTATCGATCTGGATCACTTCAAGAAAATCAACGACACCTGGGGGCACCGTGCTGGCGATGAAGCCCTGCTGCATTTCGTGTCCATAGCTCAAGGCTGCATGCGTGATGGCGATGTAGTTGGCCGCCTTGGTGGTGAAGAGTTTGCCATTTTCCTGCCCAATGCCCAGCAGCATGAAGCAGAAGCCGTGGCTGACCGCGTGCGCCGCGCGGTGGAAGCCGTGCCTTTAGCATATGGCGAAACCAGAATTGGTTTAACGGTCAGTGTGGGTGTGGCCTGCCGGCTGAGCAGCGAAACGCCGGAACTGACACTCCACCGCGCCGATGCCGCCATGTACCTGGCTAAAAGAAACGGTCGCAACCGCATTGAACTGGCGCAGCCCAGCCAGTTGGGCAGCGCGCAAGGTCCCGCTTAGCTCAAGGCTCGCCGCATCATGCCTCGGCAGGTAAAGGCAGCGGCACCTGCGGCAAGTTGGCGTGGGAAACACCCCGGACACGCAACAGCAACGCCCGCAGCGGAACATCACTGCGGGCGTTGTCATCTCATGCTCAAGGCTGCGAGTGAACCTCGAAGCGATGGTCACAGGCGCGGCAGCGCAGGGCGGCTTCCGGCGTCCAGTAGACATGGGTGACCGTTTTGCTGCCATTGCGGTTTTCGCGCTCGTACACCGAGCTTCTGCCGTTGGCGGACTGCCGCACCAGCACGCCCCAGCTACGCGGATCATCACTGATATCGATGTCCGCCGCGCTGGCACTGCTGCTGCCAGCAGCAAGCGTCGTGGTGCTATCCAGGTGCGCATAAATCAGCGTCAGCTCCTCGAAATCATGCGCATTGGGCGTGGTACTGGCCGGGTTGCCGGCATTGCCACCGGTATTGGAGAAGTAATCCATGCAGGTGTTGAGGGAACTGCCGTCTTCCGACTGGTGATCCAGGCCAAAGGTATGCGCCACCTCTTGGCACACCACGTGCCGTTTCTCAAAGGGATTGTTGTAGGTCGCCAGATTGAAGTAGGAGTCGTTCATCTTGGCGCTACCTTGAGTGATATGGCTGCCACCGCTGATGTTGATGGACGCCAGCCCCAGCCAGCCATTGAAGCCGTACTTGCCATTGCAGACCTGGGTGGTGCCGGTCACCATGGAGCAGGTGCGCTTGCTGGAACGGCCGCCAACCACCTTCACCGTCAACGGGGTGCTGCTGGCGGCAAAGGCGGTTGGGTTGTTCCAGTCCTGCGTGCTCAGTGCCAGATAGGTTTTCCAATCCGCGCTCATATTGTCCCCCACCTGCAGGGTGAAGGGGTTGGCCGTGCGCGCCCAGTGATACGTACCCCACGCATGCTGGGCCCAACTGTGGCCCCCCAGCACGGCGAGCAGCAGCGCCAGCAGCCCGCGGCGCCAGTGCCTGTTACCAGAGTGATTCATGGTGACATCCTTTACTCAAGGGCATGGCGGGCGATGCCGCAACATGCCGGCGATGGAAGGGCCCCCTTGGCACGATCAAGGCCGGGCCTGTCGGCGGCGGCACGATGTTTTCATCGTTATAGCGCGTAGCGGTTTGCCAAGGCGAGCCGATGGGCGTCGTGTCACGGCCAGTCGGCGTAGTTGCGCATCGCCAGCGTCTCGGTGCTGGCCACCTGGCTTATGGCGGCGGTGCGATAGCGGGCGGGAGTCAGCCCGGTGCGCAGGCGGAAGAAGCGGCTGAAGTGGGTGGTGCTGCGAAAGCCCAGATCGGCCGCCACCTGTTCGATGCTGAGGCCGGGGCGCACCAGCCGCAGGCAGGCCTCGTGCGTCAGGCGGTCGTGCAGCAGGTCCAGCGGCGTGCGCTGCAGGCTGCGCATGCAGATATCGTGCAGCCGGTCATGCGAGATGCCCAGCGCACTGGCGTAGTCGGCGATCTTCCAGTGCTCGCGCAGATGCAGTTCCGCCAGGTGGCGGAAACGCATCAGCAGCGCCGAGTTGGTGCTGTGCCCCTGCTGGCTGATGTCTTCCAGTCCGGACAGCCGCCAGCAGTGAATCAGCACCAGCGACAGGTGCGCGGTCAGAAAGCTCCACGATGCCTTGCCGCCGCGCTTAAGTTCGCGCTCCACGCTGCGGCAGGACTGCGCCAGTTCGTCCAGCGATTCGGCGTCTTCGATCTGGTTCTGCACTACCCGGCGTTCGGCCAGATAGCGCAATGGCGCCGATTCGGCGCCCTGCCCCACCGCCTCCTTCACCAACACGTCCGACAACGACAGCAGGTAGCCGGCGCTGCCGGGGCTGACGCGCAGATAGCTTTGCGGCAGCACATCCACCCACGCCACGGCCGGTGCGGCCAACGTGATGCTTTCCCGCCCCAGCCCGATGACCGCGCTGCCGGCCTGCAGCAGAATGGCCGCCCGCGCGGTGTCGTGACGGCCATTGGCCAGCGTATAGCGCCGCGCATCGAGTGTGCTGTCGATGCGGTGTGCGGCGGCATTGGTGTTGATGCGTTGCCGGTAAAGAATGGAAGCCTGGGTCATGGATACACGATGCGAGCTGGGCGGCAGTCTTCATGATAACGGTACTGCCGCCCTGGCGGCTTAGAACGGTACGGTCAGACGCAGCTTGAACTCGTTGCCCTGCGGGCGGTTGGCCACCCGCGTTTCGTGCTGCCATTTGGCGGTGACGAAAAAGCCCTTGCCGTTGTCGTACTTGATCGACGGCCCGATGGCCAGCGCCCGGCCGCGGTTGCCGTGCGCCGGCACGTTCGGCCCCTGGTCATCCGTTACCTGACGATAGGCATAGCCCCCCACCCCGGCCACCCAGCCATTGCCGAAGCCCCAGCCCAGCGCGTAGTCGGCATGCAGCTCCTGCCCGCTGCGGTAGTCGGTGTCCTTGTTTTTCCAGTTGTAGTCGTACATCAGCTTCAGGTCGGCGTTGATGCCCTTGGACTGCAAGTAGCTGACGGCGACCAGCGGCTCCACGTTCCAGTAGTTGCGGCCAACGTTGACCAGGTCATTTTTGTCAAACTGGCCGGTCGGCGCATTCACATCCACGCCCACATAGGCGTGCAGCTGCTCGGACAGGTGGTAGGCAGCACCGCCGCCCAGTACGATATCGCCCAGCTCGCGCTTGCGCTGCGACTGGCCGTTAACCGTGGCATCCAGCTCCAGCAGCGGCGTAATGGCGTGCATCGCCAGCGTGCCGCCCGCCAGCGGCAGATCGCTGACCCAGATAAAGCGTGGCGCCACCGCGTTGACCTGCAGCTTGAAATCCACCGGCACCTTGTCGCCGTTATTGTCGCGCAGTGAGCTGGCGCGGTAGCTGGAGGCATAGCCCAGCACATAGAAGCCGGGTGGCGGCAAGGCGCCGGTCAGGTAGTTTTCGTTGCCGTTGGGGTACATACCGCCACCGCCTTCGGTCGCCCAGCTAGTGCCGGCCAGCGTGGCGAGTACGACTGCGGTGCTGCAGGCAAGGGTTTTTCCTGATTTGTGCATGTTACAACTCTCCGTTTTATTTATTTGTCATTAACAATGGACGTGAAAAAGCGCTGCCTGCACAACAACGCAAGCGGGACGGGCAGCGCAGCGTCCCGCTGCGGATGTTGGCCGCATGCCGCGCGTCCGGATGGTGACACGAGGCCGGGCCGGCAACGGCCGGGTAAGCCGCTGCTAGATCGGGTACTGCTGTGGCTGGGTCTGGATACTGATCCAGCGCAGCTCGGTAAATTCGTCTATGGCGCTACGGCCGCCAAAACGGCCATAGCCACTGTCCTTCAGGCCGCCAAACGGCACCTGCGCCTGATCCTGCACCGTGGGGCCGTTGATGTGGCAGATGCCGGACTCGATCCGCCGTGCCACCTCCAACGCGCGCATCACGTCGCGGCCGAACACCGCCGCCGACAGACCGTACTCGGAGTCGTTGGCCAGCGAGATGGCTTCTTCCACGTCGTCGAAGCGCAGCACCGCCACCACCGGGCCGAATGATTCCTCGCCATACAGCCGCATCGCGGCGGTGACGTGGTCCACTACCGTCGCCTCCATCACGCTGCCGCGCGCATGGCCGCCGGCCACCAGCTCGGCGCCCTTGTCGACTGCGTCCTGCACCATTGCCTGCACCCGGGCGGCGGCGCCGGCGCTGATCATCGACCCCAGCGCGCAGCCCTTTTCATCCGGCAGCCCGGCTTTCAGGCTCAGCGCCTTGGCCGCCAGCCGCTGCACAAAAGCATCGGCCACCTTGCGATCCACGATGATGCGTTCGGTGGACATGCAGATCTGGCCCTGGTTGAAGAAGGCACCAAACGCTGCCGCACTCACCGCCTCGTCCAGATCGGCATCGTCCAGCACCAGCAGTGGCGCCTTGCCTCCCAGCTCCAGCAGGCAACGCTTCAGGTAGCGCGCGGCGATCTCGGCAATGCTGCGGCCAACCCGGGTGGAACCGGTGAAATTCACCCGCCGCACCGCCGGATGGCGAATCAGCGCCTCGACCACGTTGGCCGCATCGGCCGGCGCGTTCAGCACCACGTTGAGCACGCCCGGCGGCAGCCCGGCCTCGGCCAGCACTTCGCCGATCAGGCGGTGGGTATACGGGCACAGCTCCGAGCCTTTCAGCACCACGGTGTTGCCGCAGGCCAGCGGCATCGCCACCGCCCGTGCTGCCAGCAATACCGGCGCGTTCCACGGCGCGAAGGCCAGCACCACCCCCGCCGGTTGGCGCAGCACCATCTCGATGGCGCCGGGGCGGTTGGATGGCGGCAGCTCGCCCTGGATCTGCGTTACCAGCGCTGCCGCCTCGCGGAAGATGCCCGCCGCCAGCTGGCAGTTGAAGCTGCCCCATGCCGCGGTGGCGCCGGTTTCCGCCGTCATGGCGCGGCTGAACTCCGCGCTGCGGGCGATGATCAACTCTGCCGCGCGGTTCAGCAGCTCGCGCCGTTGCTGCGGCAGCAGTTGCGACCAGCCGGCAAACGCCACCGTGGCGGCATTCACCGCCGCCAGCGCACTGTCCACCGTGGCGGCAGCCGCCAGCGTCGCCACATCGCCGTCGATGGGGTTGAGACATTCGAAGGTGGCGCCATCGGACGACGCCACATCCTGATTATTGATAAACAGCCGGGCCTGCAGCATGTGTCGGTCTCCGCATTATTCTGTGCCTACCGCTTGTACGCTGCGCCACGCTGCCGGCACAACTACGGCTTTGGCGCGCCGTCCGGCGAGTTGGCCGCATCGCTGTCGGCATCGCCGCGCAGGCCCTGCTTGAAGCCGCGCACCGCGCCGCCCAGATCCTCGCCCACATTGCGCAGCTTCTTGGTGCCGAACACCAGCATCACCACCACCAGCACGATCAGCCAGTGCACCAGGCTGAATGAACCCATTGCATTCTCCTTGCCCCCGCCGCGTCAGCGCCGGGGGTGATTCAGCGCCACGGCCGGCTTGCGGCCAACCGTGGTCAAGCCATTAACGATCAGGCCTTCTTGGCGTACACGTTGCACCAGCCCTTGCCGGAAACCTGCTTGCCGCCCAGCATCGGACAGGGCGCGAAGGCATCAGTGGCCTTGCCCTGGTAGAACTGGCAGTTGCTACAGGATTGGCCGGCGGCGTATTTCGGATGCTTGGCCTTGTCCATCTTGCTGGCATCGGCGGCATAGCCCAGTGCCACGGCGGCCGGGTCTTTCTCCTCGATCTTGGCGGCGGCGGCGAACGCGGTACGGGCGACGGCCAGAGCGGAAACCACACCTACGCTTTTAATCAGAAAACTGCGACGCGATTGCATATTTGACTCCTGAAGGTGCCGGCAGCCAGAGCCGCCGGCATGATGCGATGAATGACGATGCTCAGAACGGATACGGGCGCGGCTGGAACTGCAGCGTTACCCACTGGGCGCGGGTGAATTCCTCGATCGCCCAGTCACCGTTGAAACGTCCGAGACCGGAATTCTTCTCGCCGCCAAACGGGGCGTTGGTCTGGTCGTCCACGGTGATATCGTTAATGTGACACATCCCGGCGCGGATACCTTTGGCAAAACGCAAACCGCGCGCGTAATCCCGGGTAAAAACCGCACTGGACAGGCCATACTCCGATGCATTGGCCAACTCTAGCGCATGCGCCTCGTCGCGCGCCTTGACCACCGGCAACACCGGGCCAAAGGTCTCGTCCACGGCAATGGCCCAGCGCGGATCGACATCCACGAACAGATGCGGCGGCAGCACATTGCCCTGCGGCGCGCCGCCCACCAGCAGACGGGCGCCGTCTTTTTTCGCCTGCTCGATCTTGCTCAGCACGCTGTCCAGCTGCTTGCCATTGATCAGCGGGCCGACGATGGTGGCCGGGTCGGCCGGGTCGCCATACGGCAGCTGTTCGATGCGCGCCTTCAGCGCAAACACGAACGCATCATGTACCTTGGCATCCACGATCACGCGGTTGGTGCTCATGCAGATCTGGCCCTGATGCAGGAAGCGTCCCACCACCGCCGCCTGCGCCGCCTGCTCGATATCGGCATCGTCCAGCACCACCAGCGGCGCGTTGCCGCCCAGCTCAAGCGCCACGCGCTTGATGTGCTGCCCGCCGGTGGCGATGCGGCCAACGTTGCGCCCCACCTCGGTGGAACCGGTGAACGAGATCAGGCTCGGCACCTGGTGGGCGACGAAGTAGTCGCCGATCTCGCTGCCGGCGCCGGCCACCACGCTGAACAGCCCGGCCGGCAGGCCGGCTTCCTCATATATCTTGGCCAGCAGCAGGCCGCCGCACACTGGGGTATCGCTGGCCGGCTTCACCACCACCGCATTGCCCAGCGCCAGCGCCGGGGCGATGGAGCGCGCAGTCAGGTGATACGGAAAGTTCCACGGGCTGATCACCCCCACCACCCCCAGCGGCGCGCGGTAGACGCGGCTTTCCTGATTCGGGATGGCCGAGGCCAGGATGCGCCCTTCCACGCGGTTGCAGAAGGTGGCGGACTCCTGGGTGATGCGGCGCGCGCTATCCCATTCGATGATGGCCTTCAGTCGCGAGCTGCCGGATTCGCGCATGATCCAGTCCTGGATCTCCTCGCCCCGCGCCAGCATGATCTCCACCACGCGGTTCAGCACCGCGGCACGTTCTTCCGGCAGCCGCGCCGCCCACTCCTGCTGCGCCGCAGCGGCAGCGGCATAGGCCGCATCCACATCGGCACGGCTGGCCAGCTGCAGCTGCAGCAGAGTGACGCCGGAATACGGGTTGCTGTCGGTCAGGCGCTGGCTGGATGTACCCGCCCGCCACTGGCCGGCGATCGGCTGCAGTTCGAAGCCGTCGTAAGCTTGCTTGCTCATGTCAGTGTCCTTGTTCAGATACGGATGCCGGATTTACCCGGTGCCAGGATGCCGTTCGGGTCCAGTGCGCGCTTGATCTTGCGCTCCACGTCACGCTTCACCTGGCCGTAGCTGTTGGCCACCCGTTCCTGGAACGCGGTGTTGACGCGGTACACGGCGTAACCATGCTTCTCGAATTCGTCCAGCAGTTCGGCAAAACAGTCGTGGGCACGCTTGGTTTCTTCCTCGCTGGTGCGGTCGTACAGCACGTCGATGACGTGGTGCATGTCGCGCCAGCCGACGATGAACTCGCCGACGTAGTCCAGGCCATGCTTGTTGAGAATCGCCTTGGCCATCTTGGCCTGCTTGTCACACTCGCTGCCGCGCGCCTGGCTCACCGGGGCAAACCACATCGAACCACCGCCGCCGCGCCAGTTGTACAGGCCGAACTCCTGCAGATTGGGCACGCCGGACATCAGCTGCGAGCGGTACTTGAACGGCTGGCGGTCGCCGGCTTCTTCCTTGGTGACGATGCGGCCCTTGCCGGCCTGCTTCAGCACATCGGTGATGATCTTCCAGTTCACGTCCACCTGCTCCTGGGTGCCATACAGCGCGGCGTACACGTTCCAGGCGCCCAGATCCTTGTCTTTCTGGATCTGCTTGATGATGTGATCCGGGGTATGGCCAGGGGTGGTGATGTAGTCGGCGCGACGGGTATTGCAGGTGGCGGCCTCCCACAGCGTGCCGGCGATCACCACGGCATTGGGGATCACGTTGGCGATGCGCAGCGGGCGCAGCATTTCCACGATCTCGCTGATGTCGGCCTCGTTGTCGAACTTGATCTCGAACGGCTTGAACACCGGCGGCTTGGGCATCAGCCAGAAGCCCATCTTGGTACAGATGCCGTAGTTGGCCTGGGTGAACATGCCATCCAGCGTCGGGCCGTAGCCCCACTTGAACACCTGCCAGGAGTTGCTGCCCTTCACGCCACCCATGCCGGTACGCAGGATGTCGCCGTTGGCCAGCACTAGTTCCATGCCGCACTGCATCAGGAAGTGCTCGCCATACGGGGTGTAGCCCACGCCGCGGTCCATGGTATTGCCCACCGGGCCGGCAATGGCCGATGGCGCCGAGAACGACAGCATCAGCGGCAGCTTGTGCTCCTCGATGTAGTCGTACAGCATCTGGTAGGTCACCCCCGGCTCCACCAGCGCGGTACATAGCTCCGGGTCGATGTGGATGATCTTGTTCATCTTTTTCAGGTCGAGCACGATCTGGCCGCGCTCCACCGGCGCGGCGGAGCCGTAGCCGAAGTTGCGGCCGGTGGAGATCGACCACACCGGAATCTTGTACTCGTTGCAGATCTTCACCACCGCCTGCACTTGTTCCACCGTGGTGGCCATCACCACCGCCGACGGGGTGTGCTTGGCGGCATCCACCGCCATCATTACCTTGGTATACGGTTGCAGGTGCTCGGCTGAGGTCAGGACGTTGTCCTTGCCCAGCGCGGCGCTGAATTTCTTGATGGCCGCGTCGAAACGGGCTTCGCTGATACCCTTGGGTAGGGCGAGGTATTTACTAGCCATGGGAAAACTCCGTTCAGATCACGCAGCAAAAGGAAACACACAGCACGCCATTGCCGGCGGTTGCCGCCGCAACGACCGCCGGGCGGCTCACCAGCTCGCGGCCCAACGCGGCGGCCGACTGCAGCGCGGCGGCATCGCTGCCCAGGCGCTGGTGCTGTTGCGACAGCACGCGGCCACCGGCACTGCGCACCAGGTCCAGCAGCACGGTGGCGGTGGCATCATCCACCAGGCCAACCAGCATGGCCGGCTGCGCATCCTGTGCCAGCGCGTGAATGTGCTGCAGCAAGGAGCCGTCCAGCCCATTGAGGCTCAGCGCCGGCTGTTGCTGCATGCCGTGCTGCTGGGCCGCGGCGGTAACACCAGCCAGAAACTGGCGGTCCACGGCGCTGCCGGATACGACGGCGGTCAACGGCATCTGGCCGCCTGCGGCCAACGTTGCCGCCTCCGGCAGACCCGTCGCGGCATGCGCCAGCGAGCCGCCGGTGAAGGCCAGGCCGACAGCGGCCAAGCCCTTGAGCAAGGTGCGACGATCAGTAGTCATGTGCGCTCCCCTTACGGTTTCGGCTTGGAGTTGGCGAGGTAGGTCGCCAGGCTCTGCAGCGTATCATCATCGATATCGCTGACGCGGAAAGCTGGCATCGCGCGCAGGCCGCTACGCGGAATCAACTTGAACACCGCCTCCGGCAGGCCGCGTCCCAGCAGCACCGGGCCGATGCCCGCTTCGTGGCACTTGGCACAGACTTTCTCGTAAAAGCGCTGGCCCTTGCTGACCTCGGCCTCGCCTTGCGCGTGGGCGCTGGCCAGCGGCCATGCCAGCAACAAGCTCATGGCCACGGCAGGCAGACGGCCTGCACCCATCCTGGTCCCGTTGTTCACCATTTGTTCTCCTAGATGTTGTGTGTCCGCGTTGCATCCGGCCTTGCCAGGCCACGGTGTTTCCACCCTGGCGTGCCCGGCTCGCTGCAACGCTGCATTCCCGTTCGATGGCCTTTTCTTGATGCAATGCAAGGAAGCGGCAAGACCATTCTGCTACTGGAGCCATGACTCTAAGCGCGAAGCCCTGCCGTCTCAATGTCGCTTTTTGGGTATGTTTGACACTTTTTTGGGAAATGTAATTGTCTGATTACAAAAATGACAAAAGTCGATAACTGCTTGAGTTGCAAGGACATTCACCGCTGCAGCGCACCAAAACCGCAATCATGCAAAACAAATCAGCAATGTCATGACGCAGCCGGTGCCGCGACCAGACTTGCACGCCACGGTTTTCAGCCGCGCCCGGCTTGTTGATAATCAACGGCTGATTCCCACAGACGAGGCCGGCATGAGCTTGCAATCGGTACGGGCGTTTTTTGCAGAACGCCAACTGGACATTCCCATCATCGAACTGGACACCAGCACCGCCACCGTGGCGCTGGCGGCAGAAGCCCACGGCGTGGAGCCGGGCCGCATCGCCAAGACCCTGGCCTTCCGCCTGGCCGATGGCCGCGTGGTGCTGCTAGTGGCGCGCGGCGACGCCCGCATCGACAACCGCAAATTCAAGGACGCCTTCGGCAAGGGCCGCATGCTGCCGGCGGAGGAAGTAGAGCAGCTGACCGGCCACCCGGTCGGCGGCGTGTGCCCGTTCGGGCTGGCACAGCCGCTGCCGGTATACGTGGACAGCTCGCTGCAGGTGTACCAGGAAGTGCTGCCGGCAGCCGGCGATGTGCACACCGCGGTGCGCATCAGCCCTGCGCTGCTGGCACAGCTGGTGGCCGGGCAATGGGTGGATGTGTGCCAGGAAGTGGCCGTCGCCAGCGCATGAAAAACGGGCCCCGGTGGGCCCGTTGCTTTAGCGGCCGCCGGCTCAGGCCGGCTGCGCTTGTGGCAGTAGCCGGCCAAGCGGCTGGCTGCCGGCGGCGGAATGTGCCGTGGCAGGCGGCAGGGTAAAGAAGGCGATTGCCGCCTTCAGCTCGTGCGCCATCTGCTCCAGCTGGCCGGCGGACACCGCCGTCTGTGTCGCGGCGGTGCTGGTTTCCTCGGTCATCTGCGCCACCTGCTCCACATTGCCGGCAATGCTGCCCCCGGCCGCCTGCTGCTGCGCCAGCGCCACCGATACTGCCTGGATCGCCTGATTGATGCGGCCAACGTTGCCACTGATGCCGGCCATCGCCGCACGCGCCTGCTGCGTCTGCTCTAGCCCGGTGGCCATCTGTGTCACGGTCTGGTGAATGCCGCCGACCACCTGCTGGCTGCTGGTCAGCATCTCGGCAATGATGCCGCTGATCTGGCTGGTGGACTGCGCGGTGCGCTCCGACAGCTTGCGCACCTCGTCCGCCACCACGGCAAAGCCGCGCCCGGCCTCGCCGGCGCGCGCCGCCTCAATGGCGGCATTCAAGGCCAGCAGATTGGTCTGCTCGGCCACGTCGCGAATCACCTCCACCACGCCGGAAATCTGTTGTGATTTACTACCCAGCAGATTGGCCTGCTGCTGCGATTCCCGCACCTGCTGGCTGACTTGCTGGATGGTCTGCAGCGTGCCGGCGATGATCTGCTCGCCCTCGCCCGCCAGCTTGCCGGCGCTGTCGGCATCGCGCGCCACGTCCTGGGTGTTGTCACTGACCGAGGCAATACTCACCGACAGCTGCTCTACCGAGGCGGACATCGCCGCTGCCGAGCGGGTCTGCTCTTCGGCGGACACCGCCACCTGCTCGGAGGAAGCGGCCAACTCGGTGGCATTGACCGACAGCCGGGCGATCACCTGCTCCAGGTTCTGCACCAGCCGGCACAAGGCGCCCTGCATCGCCGCCATCGACGCCACCACGCTATTGTTGTCGCCCTGGCGCACCGGTAGCGACTGCCCCAGATCACCGGCAGCAATGCGCTGCGCCAGTTGCACCACGTCGGCCGGCTCGCCGCCCAGCTGGCGCAGCAGCTGGCGAATGATGTGCCAGCCCATGCCGGCGCCCAGCAGCAGGCCCAGCGCCATCAGCAGCATCGACAGCTGCGCGCTGCGCTGCGCCGCCGCTGCGGCTGTGTCGTATTGCTCGGCCGCCACCCGCAGCTGCAGTGCGATCAGCGCGGCGATGCGGCCGGACACCGGGTCCAGCGCCGGGTACAGTTTGCTGTCGTTGAATTGCTGCAGGCCGGCGCGGTCGTCTGCCTGTGCCAGCTGCTGCAGCTGACCGACGCCGGCATTGGCCAGCTGCATCGCCTGCTCGGTCTCGGCCACCAGTTTTTGTTCTTCTGCGGTAAGCAAGGTGCTGCGGTAGGCCTGCCATTGTTGGTCTATGGTGCTGCGAGCGCTAGCCAGGTTTTGCAGAAAACTATCGCGGCTGATGGCACCGGCACGCAGCTTGTGCGCGGCATCGACGATGCTGACCGCGTAGCCGTCCGCCACTTGCTTGAGCTGCTGCAAGGGCACCACGCGGTCGTGGTAGGTGCTGGAATAATCGGCAAGAATGCGGTTTTGCACATACATGCCAAAGCCGCCAAGGGTGGCGGCAATCAGCAGCAGCAGTGCCAGTAACAGGCCAAGACGCTGGCCGATGGTAAGTGGGCGGATCATGTGGATTGCTCCGTTTACGGTGGGATTGAATAACGGAAACTGCAATAAATTCCACTTGTTACTTAGCCGCGCCGCCAAACCATGTCAATGCAATAAAATGCCATTAGGTAGTTGCACCTAGCCGCCGCTTTTGCCGCCCTGTACCGCCCAGCACCATACTGTGCCACGTCATTCCGTTTAAACTGTCGATACCGTTACCATCTGTCCAGCCGACGGGCAGAAAATGGCGGCAACGGCTGTCACGGCACGGTCACACTGCGAATTCCTGCCAACACTTTACCCGAACGACATGTAACAAAAAACGAAACAGCCCGCACGCGGCGGGCTGTTTGTAACGGCGGTTGTCGTGCTCAGGCGTAGTTCTGCGGGAACAGCGCGCGCTCTACCGATTCGATCAGGATGTGGATCACCTTGATGTGCAGCTCCTGCACGCGGTCGGCGTACTGGCCGCCCGGGGTGCACACGTCGATGTCCGCCAGCTGGCCGATCACCGAGCCGGGGCGACCGGTCAGTGCCACCACCACCATGCCCATTTCCTTGGCTGCCTTCACCGCCGCCAGCACGTTCTTGCTGCTGCCACTGGTGCTGATCGCCAGCAGCACATCGCCGGCGCCGGCGTGCGCTTCCAGATAGCGCGAGAAGATCGCCTCGTAGCCGTAATCGTTGCCGACGCAGCTGATGTGGCTCGGATCGCTGATGCTGGCCGCCGGCAGCGCGCGGCGGTCGTTGCGGTAGCGGCCGGACAGTTCCTCGGCAAAGTGCATGGCATCGCACATGGAGCCACCATTACCGCAGCTGAACACCCGCTTGCCATGCTGATACGCCGTCACCAGCGCATCGCCGGCGGCATCGATGGCGGCCAGCGCTTGCGGGTTGGACAGCAGCGCATCCAGGGCACTGCGCGCTTCGGTCAGGGTGGCAACGATATGCGGTTTCATGATGTCAGCCTTGTTGATCTTGATGGGCGGGCATTGTACCCGCCTCAAGCGGCCAGCGCAGTAGCTCTTCCGGCCGAAGCCCGACCGCCAGCTTGCCGCCCGGCTGCGGCGGCGGGCCGCCGGCCAGCTCGCGGGCGCTGAGCAACAGCTGCCACGGCGCGCCATCGCCGGCCACCGTCACCTGCCAGCCATCGGCCTGCGGCGCCACTGCCACGATGGCACGCTGCGGCTGCGCGGCGCCCAGCACAAAGGCCTGCGGCGGGATGGCATATTGTTCGAACACATTATGAAAGCCGACAAAGCGCGCCACCCAGCTACTGGCTGGCCGCGCCAGAATCTGGGCCGGCGTGCCCTGCTGCACGATGCGGCCATGCTGCAAAATGGCCACCCGCTGCGCCAGGGTAAACGCCTCGTGGCGGTCATGCGTCACCAGCAAAGCCGGCACCTGCAAGCCGGCCAGATGCTGCGCCACATCGGCCAGCAGCTGCTGCTTGAGGTCGGTATCCAGGCTGGAAAACGGCTCGTCCAGCAACAGCAGTTGCGGCCGGCACACCAGCGCGCGCGCCAGCGCCACCCGCTGCCGCTCGCCGCCGGACAGGGTGTGGCAGGCGGCACGGCCACGATCGGCCAGCCCTACCGCCGCCAGCATCGCCTCGGCCTGCTGCCGCGCCTCGCGCCGTGGCGTGCCGCGCTCGATCAGACCGAAGGCTACGTTGGCCGCAGCATCCAGATGCGGAAACAGCGCATGGTCCTGGAACATCATCGCCAGCTGCCGCTGTTCCGGTGGCAGCGTCAACAAATCGCGGCCGTTCAGCCGCACACTGCCGCCCTGCGGCCGCTGCAAACCGGCCAGCACCGCCAACAGGCTGGATTTGCCGGCGCCGGACGGCCCCAGCAGCGCCAGCGTCTCGCCGGCGGCCACTTGCAGCGACACCGCTTCCAGCACGCGGCGCTGGCGAAAGGCCAGAGTCAGCCCGTCAATCTGCAGCACGATTTTTCTCCGGCCATTCAATGATCAAAAACGCCAGCAGCGCAAACGCCAGCAGCAGACAGGTCAGCAGCAGCGCCTGCTCCAGGTTGGCCGCACCGGGGCGCCCCAGCCGCTGGTAGATCAGCGTGGTCAGCGTGGTCCATTCCGGGCGCGACAGAAACAGCGTCACCGCGAACTCGCCTACCGCGGTGGCGGCGGCAAATGCCAGCCCGCGGCGCAGCGCCGGGCGAATCAACGGCAGGCTGACACGCCAGAAGGCGCGCCAGCGGGTGGCGCCCAGCGTGCGCGCCGCCGCCGGCAAGGTGGGCGACAGGCTGGCCAGCGCCCCGGCCACCGCCTTGGCGACAAACGGGTACGCCAGCAAGGCATAGGCCGCCACCAGCAGCCACAGGCTGGCGCCGTACTGCGGGTACAGCAGCAGCAGGCCAAAGGCCAGCATCACCGGCGACACCATGAACGGCAAAAAGCTCAGCGCCCGCAGCCACCACCAGCGCGCGGCGGCAATGCCGTGCGCCAGCCCCAGCGCCAGCGCCAGCAACACCGCGGCGCCGGAAAACTGCAGCGTATTGCCGATGGCGGCCAGCACTTCGCCATCCCACAATGCCTGCCAGCTGGCCGCATCCGCCTGCAGCGCGCGCAGCACGATCGCCAGCAGGGGGGCGGCGGCGAACAGCGCCAGCAGCAGCAGAGTGGCGGCCAGTTGCAGCCACTGCGGCCAACCTTGCGGCCGCTGGCACAGCGTGGGGCCGGGGCGGCTGTCCTTCACCAGCCGGCGCTCGATCAGTGCATAGCCGCCGGCCGCCAGCGCACCCACCGCCAGCGCCAGCAAGGCCAATGCACCGGCGTCGGCCAGGTTCAGCTCGTACGCCACCAGCGAGTAGATTTCCACTTCCACCGTGGCATAGCGCTGCCCGCCGAGCAGCAACGCCAGGCCGAAACCGGCAAAGCAGTACAGGAAAATCAGGCACAGCGCGGACGCCAGCCACGGCCGCACCACCGGCCACTCCACCCGCCAGAAGGTGCGCCACGGCGTGGCACCCAGCGTGCGCGCCACCAGCAGGCGGCTGGCCGGCACCTGCGACAGGCCATCCACCCCGGCCCGCACCAGCAACGGCAGGTTGTAGAACAGGTTGCCGTACAGCAGCAGCCACGGCGTGTCCTGCAGATTGATGCCAGCCACGCCATGCGGGCCGAACAGCGCCAGCACGCCGAGACCGGCCACCAGCGTCGGCATCACGAACGGCAACAGCAGCAAGCGCAGCAGCAGGCCGCGGCCGGGAAAGTCATAGCGCGCCAGCGTCCAGGCCAGCGGCAGGCCGATCAGCTGGCACAGCAGGCAACTGATTAATGCCTGCAACAGCGACCACAGCAGCCGCCATTGCAGGTAGTCGTCGTGCAGCAAGGCCGGGTTGAAGGCGCTGCCGCCCTCCCACAGCAGCCGCGTCAGCGGCGCCGCCACCATGGCGGCGAGGAACAACAGCGGCAGCAAGGCCAGGCTGCCGCGCAGCAGCCAGCTCATGCGCCGTGCTCCAGCAGGTACACCAGCTCGTCGCCGTCCTGCGGATCGAACCAGCGGCCAACCTGGGCAAAACCGAAGCGCCGCGCCAACGCCAGCGAGGCGGCGTTGTCCGGCGCGATCGACAGCACGAAGCGCTGCTGGCCATGGCTACGCAGCGCCCAGTGCAGCAAGGTTGCCAGCGCCTCGGCGGCGTAGCCTTGGCAGCGGTGCGCGGTAAACACGGTGTAGCCCAGCTCCACCGCGCCCGGCGCCAGCGGGTGCAGATACTCCGGGCCGGGCATGCTGTGAAAGCCGATATGCCCCAGCATGCGGCCGCTGCGGCGACACAGCATGGCGCGCAGCGACCACGGCGCGTAGGCGCTGTCGGCCAGCATGTCCGCCAGCCGTAGCGCCATCAGCGCCTGCTCGCCCAGCCAGTCGGCCGGCAACGCGGCGCCCAGCCGGGCACCCGCCTCGGCATGGCGGCCATTGCAGCCCAGGCGCAGCACTTCGGCATCCAGATGCCGCAGGATCAGGCGCGGGCTGAGGATGTCGGCGCAGGCACTACGCTCGGGCGCAAGGTTGGCCGCAAACATGGCGTCGGGCTCAGTTACCGGACTTCAGTACTACGCGGGTCCAGCGGCTGACCCAGCCGGCGGTCTTGTGCTGCATGGCATCCAGCTTGGGATTGCTGGCGGCCTGCGGCTGCTGCGCATGCTTGAACACCGGGTCCAGGCTGACGCCGGCCACTGCCGGGTACATCCACATCTCGGTCGGCAGCGCCTGCTGCGCCGCATTGCCACGCATGAAGTCCACAAACGCCTGCGCCGCTTGCGGCTCCTTGCCGCCTTTTACCTTGGCCACGCCTTCGATCTGCTGGAACACGCCGCCTTGCAGCAGCAGGTTGGCGGTCGGCGCTTCGCTCAGTTTTTCCTTGCTGTAGAACACCTCGGCCGCCGGGCTGGTGGCGTAGCTCACCACGATGGGGCGCGCGCCGCCATTGCGGCTGAAATCGGTGTAGTAAGCCTCGCTCCAGCCCTTGGCCACTTTTACGCCGTTGTCACGCAGCTTGGCCCACCACTGGAAAGCGCCCGCCTCGCCCTTGCCGGCGATGGTAGCCAGCAGGAAAGCCAGCCCCGGGCTGGAGGTGGCCGGGTTTTCCACCACCAGCAGGTCCTTGTAGGCCGGCTTGGCCAGATCATCCAGGCTGGTCGGCAGCGCCAGCTTCTGCTTGGCAAACCAGGCCTTGTCGATGTTCAGGTTCACGTAGCCGTAGTCCACCGCCACCGCGCCCGGCAGGCTGATGCCGGTCACGCTGCGGCCAACCTTGCTGCTGGTCGGCTCCAGCACGCCGGCGGCATTGGCCTTGCCGATCAGGGTGTTGTCGATGCCGTACACCACGTCGGCAATCGGGTTGCCGCGGGTCAGGATCAGCTTGTTAAGCATCTCGCCGGCATCGCCGGCCTTGATGATGGACAGCTTCACGCCGGCCTGTTTCTCGAACTCGGCCAGCTTGTCCTTGGGCAGGCTGAAGGAGCTATGCGTCAGCACGCGCAGCTCGCCGGCCAGGGTAGTCAGGGAAGCGCCGGCCAGTGCCAGCAGCAAAACAGTTTTCTTGAACATTGCAGACATCCTCTTTTGGTAATGGCGCGCACCAAAAAAAGAAGCGGGACGCGGCCGGGCCGCGCATCACGCTCCCTCCGCTGGTATGACCCAGATCAGGTTCTGGGGTATGTCTCAGCCCGCCGCCTGGCAGGCACCCCCGGTGATCGAGCCGCGAGTATAGCGTCTGCGTCGCGATGCTCAAAGTTGGCCGCAAGCACCACGGCCAGCCGGGTTTTGCCTTTGCCGCCGTCATGGACTATCACGTGAAGCAGCCATAGCCAAACGCAAACAATCAATTAACAACAATCAATTTAACAAATTTATAAGCCAATACCATACTGCAGTCATCACCTACGGAGCACACGCCATGAAACGCTTCCTGCCTAGCCGCGTCATGCTGGATGACATCTGGGCCAATCTAGTCTGGCTGCAGTAGCGCCAGCCACGCCGCACCTACCCAAGCGCCACCGGCAACCAATGCCAGCCGGCGGCCAGTAAGCCAATCAGCTCGTCACACATCGCCTGCACGCCGGCCCGGCGCCGTCATGCCGACACAAACCACAATAGGAGATACCCATGTCCACAGCAGCCAAATGCCCGTTTGCCGGTAGCGCCGCCCCGCAGAGCGTGGCCGGCAGCCAGTCCAATGCCGACTGGTGGCCGAACCAGCTCAAGCTGAGCATCCTGCATCAGCACGGCACCGAATCCGACCCGATGGGTGCGGCGTTCGACTACGCCGCCGAATTCAAGACCCTGGACCTGGATGCCGTGGTTCAGGATCTGCACGCACTGATGACCGACTCGCAAGACTGGTGGCCCGCCGACTGGGGCCATTACGGCGGCCTGATGATCCGCATGGCCTGGCACGCCGCCGGCACCTATCGCATCGCCGATGGCCGCGGTGGCGCCGGCAGCGGCAACCAGCGCTTCGCGCCACTCAACAGCTGGCCGGACAACGGCAATCTGGACAAGGCGCGCCGCCTGCTGTGGCCGATCAAGCAGAAATACGGCCGCAAGCTGTCGTGGGCGGACCTGTTCATCCTCGCCGGCAACGTGGCACTGGAATCGATGGGCTTCAAGACCTTCGGCTTCGGCGGCGGCCGTCCGGACATCTGGGCACCGGAAGAAGACGTCTACTGGGGCATGGAAAAAACCTGGCTGGCCACCAGCGACCAGCCGGACAGCCGTTACTCCGGCGATCGCCAACTGGAAAACCCGCTGGCGGCGGTGCAGATGGGCCTGATTTACGTCAACCCGGAAGGCCCGGACGGCAACCCGGACCCGGTGGCCTCTGGCCGCGACGTGCGCGAAACCTTCGCCCGCATGGCGATGAACGACGAAGAAACCGTGGCCCTGGTGGCTGGCGGCCACACCTTCGGCAAGGCGCACGGCGCCGGCGACCCGGCACTGGTCGGCCCGGAACCGGAAGCGGCACCGATCGAGGAAATGGGCCTTGGCTGGATCAACAAGCTTGGCAGCGGCAAGGGCGTGGACACCACCACCAGCGGCATCGAAGGCGCGTGGAAACCCAATCCCACCACCTGGGACAACGGCTACTTCGACACCCTGTTCGGCTATGAATGGCAGCTGACCAAGAGCCCGGCCGGCGCGCACCAGTGGGTGGCCAAGGACGTCAGACCGGAAGACATGATCCCGGACGCGCACGACCCGAGCCAAAAACACCCGCCGATGATGACCACCGCCGACCTGTCGCTGCGCTTCGACCCTATCTACGAGCCGATCGCCCGCCGCTTCCACCAGGACCCGCAGGCGTTTGCCGACGCCTTCGCCCGCGCCTGGTTCAAGCTCACCCACCGCGACATGGGCCCGCGCGCCCGCTACCTGGGCAAGCTGGTGCCGAAAGAGGAGCTGATCTGGCAAGACCCGATCCCCGCCGTGGATCACGCCTTGGTCGACGCACAGGATATTGCCGCGCTGAAGAGCAAGGTACTGGCTTCCGGCCTGAGCATCGCTCAGCTGGTGACCACCGCCTGGGCCTCGGCCGCCACCTTCCGCGGCAGCGACAAGCGCGGCGGCGCCAACGGTGCGCGCATCCGCCTGGCCCCGCAGAAGGACTGGGCGGTGAACCAGCCGGCGCAATTGGCGCAGGTACTGCAAACGTTGGCCGCGATCCAGCAGGAGTTCAACGCCAGCGCTACCGGCGGCAAGAAAATCTCGCTGGCCGACCTGATCGTGCTGGCCGGTGGCGCGGCGATCGAGGCCGCTGCCAGCAAGGCCGGACAGCCGGTCAGCGTGCCCTTCGCCCCCGGCCGCATGGATGCCAGTGCCGAGCAGACCGACGTGGAATCGTTCCAGGTGCTGGAGCCGAAGGCGGATGGCTTCCGCAACTACGCGGCGCCAGGGCTGGAAAGCGTCGTCGGCGAGCTGCTGCTCGACAAGGCCCAACTGCTGACGCTGAGCGCCCCGGAAATGACCGTGCTGGTCGGCGGCCTGCGCGCGCTGAATGCCAACAGCAGCCACAGCCAGCACGGCGTGCTGACCAAACGCCCGGAAACCCTGAGCAACGATTTTTTCGTCAACCTGCTCGACATGGGTACCAAGTGGCAGAAATCCGCCACCAACGGCGTACTGGAAGGGCGCGACCGCGCCAGCGGCGAGCTGAAATGGACGGCGACGGTGGTTGACCTGCTGTTCGGCTCCAACTCGCAGCTGCGGGCGCTGGCGGAGGTATATGCCAGCAACGATGCACAGCAGAAGTTCGTCACCGACTTTGTCGCCGCCTGGAACAAGGTGATGAACCTGGACCGTTTCGACCTGGCCTGATCCGCGCCGCGTGCGGCCAACGTGCCACAGGGCAAACCTCACGGTTTGCCCTGTTTTTTTGCCAGCAGCGCTGCAGTCGCGCCCCAGCTAAAGTCGACGCCCAATGCAAACAGGACCTTGTCAAAGACAAGGTCCTGTTTGGTATTTGGTGCCGGCGGCAGGAATCGAACTCGCGACCCCCTGATTACAAGTCAGGTGCTCTACCAACTGAGCTACACCGGCGTTAGGCGACGGATAATAGACAATACTTACTGCTTTAGCAAGCTTTTTTTAATTGTTTACGCCAATTGGCTGTTTTTACAAAACAACCGTGGCGCCGCGCTGGGTAGGTGACGTGGTCAGGACCGTCGCCAACGTCGTTACGCCAGCAGAATCGGCGTGAACACGTTGGCCGCACGGCAGCAAGCAACACACCCAGTGCCTGAATTTGGCACCGCCACACCACCAGCCGCCGGCCCCGGCGCCAACAACAAGGCCGCTGTCCGGTGGCAGCGGCCTTAGGCATTGCGGAGCGGCGGCAGGCTTACTCGTCGCGTTGCAGCAGATGCAGCGTCAGCGTCAGTTCGCCGTTGTCGCCCTTCACGCTCTGCACGTTCTGCAGGCTCAGGTCGGATGGCAGCAGCAGGCTGACACCATGCCCTACCCCCACCTTGCTCCAGAACTTCTCCAGCCGCTTGGCCACACCCTGCGCCGGCAGCGGGGCCTCGCTCTGCAGCGAAAAGCCGTAGCTTTCCGCCGCGTTGTCGAACAGCCGGTTCACCTCGCCCGCCGGCACGTAGCGCTCGGCCATATCGGCCATGTCACGCGGCGACACTTCCGGCTCGGCCTTACAGTGGCTCAGCACTTCGTCGCGGAAACGCAGCTGCGCGGCCGGGTCGGCAATTTCCTCCGCCACCTGCTCGATCACCTCGGCCACCAGCTTGCTGGTGGAGTTGCTGTCCGGCACGCGCAGCGCGCGCAGGAAGTCATCCACCCAGAACTTGGCCTCGTGCCCCAGCCGGTCCACCGCGTACAGCGTGGGACCGCTTTCCAGCAGCAGCGCGCCCTTGTCGATCAGGCGCGGATTGATGCCGGAGGCGTGGCTGATGTCGAACACCTCGCCGCTTTCCACGATGGTGAGGAAGTCCTCCTGGATCTCGGCCTTGAAAATGCCCAGCGCGCGCTGCGGCGCGTCGGCTTCACCCAGGCCGGAGAACAGGATGATCAGCAGGTCGCCGGCGGCGATATTGGGGTGCTGCGAGCGCGCGTACAGGTGCTTGGCGATGTTCTGCGACAAGGCCAGCAGGTCCAGTTCGCCGCGGAAGAACTGGCGGCTGTAGTGGTACAGCTCGTTGAGATTGAGGTCGGTCTCGTGCACGAACTGGAACTTCTTCTTGTCCGAGACGATGCCCTTCAGGTAACCGTCCAGAATCAGCGCCGACACCGCCTCGTCCACGCCGATGGCCTTGCCGGACAACTGCAAGGGCTCGCCGCGGTTGGGGTTGCCCACGCGGTGGATCACCAGTCGTTCTACTCGGGCTTCGCTGATCTGCATGCTGTGTCTTGCTCCGTTTCAGTTGAGGCGCGATTATCGCCGCCCGCCGCGCCGGCAACAAGGTTGGCCGCAGCGCCAAACTGCAAGGCGGCCAGTCTGGCGTACAGCGGCGAGCTGGCCAGCAGTTCGTCATGACGGCCTTCGGCCACGATGCGGCCGCCGTCCAGCACGATAATGCGGTCGGCCTGCTTCACCGTAGCCAGGCGGTGGGCGATCACCAGTGTGGTGCGGTTGGCGGCGGCGCGCTCCAGTGCCGCCTGCACCAGCTGCTCGGATTCGGCGTCCAGCGCGCTGGTGGCTTCGTCCAGCAGCAGGATCGGCGGGTTCTTCAGAATGGCGCGGGCGATGGCGATGCGCTGGCGCTGGCCGCCGGACAGCCGCACGCCGCGCTCGCCGAGAAAGCTGTGGTAGCCCTGCGGCAGTTTTTCGATGAAATCGTGCGCCGCAGCGGCGCGGGCGGCGGCCATCACCTCTTCGTCGCTTGCCTCTGGCCGGCCGTAACGGATGTTCTCCAGCGCGCTGGTGGCAAAGATCACCGTGTCTTGCAGCACGATGCCGATATGGCGGCGCAGCACCGCCGGGTCCAGCGTGGCGATATCCACGCCATTGAGGGTGATGCGGCCAACTTGCGGGTCGTAAAAGCGCAGCAGCAGCTGGAACAAGGTGGTCTTGCCGGCGCCGGACGGCCCCACCAGCGCCACCTGCTCGCCCGGGTGGACATGCAGCTCGATGCCATCCAGCGAGCGGCTGTTCGGCCGTGACGGGTAGGCAAAGCCCACGCCGCTCAAGCGGATGCCGTCGCCGGTGATCGGCAATGATTGCGGCTGCAGCGGCGGCGTCACCGGCGAATGATGGGACAGCAGTGTCAGCAGGCGTTCGGTGGCGCCGGCGGCACGTTGCAGGTCGCCCCACACTTCGGCCACCGCGCCGATGGCCCCGGCGGTGACCACCGCATACAGGATGAACTGCGCCAGCTGGCCGCTGCTCATCTGCCCGGCCAGTACCGCGTGCGCACCCAGCCACAGCACGAACACGATGGCGCCGAAGATCAGTAGGATGACGATGGCAGTCAGCTGGCTGCGGGCGCGGATGCGTGCCAGCGCGGTGCCGAAGCTGGTTTCCACCGAGGCCTCGAAGCGGCCAACCTCGCACCCCTCCTGCGCAAACGCCTGCACTGTCTGCACCGCGTTCAGGGTTTCGCCGGCCATGGCGCTGGAATCGGCGATGCGGTCCTGGCTAGCGCGCGACAGTGCCCGCACGCGGCGGCCAAACACCAGGATAGGCAGCACCACCACCGCCAGCGTGATCAGGATGTAGCCGGTGAGACTGGGGCTGGTCACCGCCAGCATCACCAAGCCACCCAGCATCAGCAGCACATTGCGCAGCCCCATCGACAGGCTGGTGCCCACCACGGTCTGCACCAGGGTGGTGTCGGTGGTCAGCCGCGACAACACCTCGCCAGTCTGCAGCGTCTCGAAGTATTCCGGGCTCATGGCAATCACATGGCGGTACACCGCGCTGCGCAGGTCGGCGGTGACGCGCTCGCCCAGCCACGACACCAGATAGAAGCGCAGCGCGGTAAAGATGGCCAGCAACGCCGCCAGCGCGAACAGCGCCAGAAAATAGCCGTCCACCGCCTGGCGCTGCACAAAGGCGTGGTCGATCAGGTAGCGGAATGCCACCGGCAGCAGCAGCGTGGCGCCAGCTGCCACCAGCAGCGCGATGGCCGCCAGCACGAAGCGGCCGCGGTACGGCCGCATGAAGGGCAACAGACCGGACAACGGAGTGAGGCGTTGTAACAGGGTAGGCTTGATCACCGCAGCTCCAGACAAGGTTCAAGCCATCAACATGGCCCCGGCCGGGCCGATTTCAAGCCAGCGCGGCGCCACAGGTTGGCCGCATGCCGCCGGCCTGCCGCGCCCACACGCGGCACCGAGGCCCGCCGCCCGTGGCGGTGCTTGCGTTCGGCAGCAATATCGCGGCAGCATGGCAGCGCCCGGCACCGTGTCAAGCACCCGGCTGGCCCGCCGCCGCTGCGGCCAACGCAGCCGGACACAACACAACAACAGGCGCCGCCACGAGGCGGCCCAGCGGGAGAGACAAGCATGCTGATCAACTGCGTTGCCTACCAGAACGGCCAGAAGCTGGCCGACCTGCAGCAGGAGGAAATCCACGACTACCTGCTACGCCCGGACAGCTTTGTGTGGGTGGCCCTGCGCGACCCGGCGCCGGAAGAACTGGAGGCCATGGCGGTGCAGTTCGACCTGCACGAACTGGCAGTGGAGGACGCACGCAACGGCCACCAGCGTCCCAAGCTGGAAGAGTACGGCGACGTGCTGTTCTGCGTGCTGCAGACCCTGCAGCACAACGACGCCGGCGAGCTGTACGTGGGCGAAGTGGATATCTTCGTCGGCCCCAACTTCGTGCTGTCGATCCGCAACAACACCCGTAAGGGCTTCCAGAGTGTGCGCGACCGCTGCGAACAGGAACCGGACCTGCTGCAGATCGGCGCCGGCTTCGTGTTCTACGCGCTGATCGACGCCATCGTCGATCGCTACTTTGCCATCATGCACCAGCTGGAAGACGAGCTGGACGAGCTGGAAGAACGACTGTTCAACCGCAAGAGCTCGGCGCGGCGCAATATCGAGGATCTGTACGCACTGAAGCGCAAGCTGGTCACCGTCAGCCACGCCGTGGTGCCGCTGCACGAAGTGGTGGGCCGCCTGCACGGCGGGCGGGTGCCGCGGGTGTGCGGCGGGCTGCACGATTACTACCGCGATGTGGACGACCACCTGGCGCGCATCATCCGCAGCCTGGAATCGCAGCGCGACATGCTGTCCACCGCCATCCAGGTCAACCTGGCGATGATCTCGCTGGACGATTCCAGCGTCAGCAAGCAGCTGGCGGCCTGGGCGGCGCTGTTTGCGGTGCCGACCATGATCGCCGGCATCTACGGGATGAACTTCGACAATATGCCGGAACTGAAAAGCAGCGACGGCTACCCGCTGACCCTGCTGGTGATGGCGGCGCTGGACGTGGTGCTGTGGTGGCGCTTCAAGAAATCCGGCTGGCTGTAAAGGTTGGCCGCAGAATGCAAAAACCCCGTGTCGCATGACACGGGGTTTTTTTATTCTGGTGGCGGGAGAAGGATTCGAACCTTCGAAGGCAGAACCGTCAGATTTACAGTCTGATCCCTTTGACCGCTCGGGAATCCCGCCAGAAGAGGAGGCGAATCTTAGCGATGTGCCGCCCCTGCGTCAACCGTTAGTTGCCATTTTCCTGCAATTCTTTTTCTAATCCAAGAAATACGCAGAAAAATCAAAACCATGCCAAATGGTTACCACCACCAGAACAGCCAGCCCCAGGCGCTATCCACCCAGGCCAGCACGGCGGCAAACGCCAGCAGCGACGGCAGCACCCGCCAGCCGCGGCACCATTGCCGCACGATGCCCTGCGCCAGCCACATCGACCACAGGTTGGCCGCCAGCAGCAGCGCCAGACGCAGATCGTTGATCCAGTGCCAGTACACGCCCTCGCCGCGCAGCAGGGTCAGCGTCACCGCGGTCAACCCCAGGAACACGCCGCAGCCGGCCAGCGGAATCAGCGCCTGCGCCAGGTGATGCAGGCGCTGCCACTGCCAGCGCCCGCCCATGCGCACCGCCAGTGCCAGCAGCAGCGAGCTGACCAGCCCCAGTACCAGCGCGGTGACGCCGATATAGGCCAGCAGCAGGCCGCCATCCAGCCAGCTGAATACGTCGTTCTTTTCCGGGTAGTGGGTAAACAGCCACCACGGCGCATCGGTCTCCAGCGGCCAGAACCATTCGCGGTCGATCAGCCATTCGGCCAGCGCCTGTTTGATGGCGACAAACCACGGACTGGCGCTCCAGTGGAAGGCGCCGATGGCCACGCCCAGCAGACCGAACACGATCAGCAGCGTTTGCCAGCCATCGGCCTGGCTGGCCCCCAGCCGCACCACCTCGTCCGATGGAGAACGCCAGGCCAGCGCCACCGCATCGCGGTGACTGCTGCAGCGGCCGCACATGTGGCAGCCGCTGGCACCCTGCATCTGGCGGATGGGCTGCAATGGCGCGCAATCCACCGCCTTGATCGGGATGGCACGCTTGTTGGCCACCGATGCCTGCCACGCCGACTCACTGACACGGAAGTGCACTGGCGCCAGCTTGGACAGCAGCGCGAACACACCGTTGACCGGGCACAGGTAACGGCACCAGGCGCGCTTGCCGCGGGTGTACCAGTAGCCCACCGCCACTGCGGCCAACGTTGAGCCGCCCAACACCAGCAACGCCGCCTTGGGATACTGGTAGACGCTGACCATCTGGCCATACACGGTGGTACAGACGAAGGCGACAAACGGCCAGCCACCCCAGCGCATCCAGCGCGGAATCGGCCGCCCCTTGCCACGCCGCGCCGCCCACTCCGCCAGCGCGCCTTCCGGGCACAGCACGCCGCACCACAGCCGGCCGAACAGCAGCATGGACAGCAGCACGAACGGCCACCAGATGCCCCAGAAAGCGAACTCGGCCAGTACGGTGATGTGATTCCACACGTGGGCGGTTTCGTCCGGCAGCGGCAACAGCGCCGGCACGATCAGCAGCACCGCATACACCAGCACCACCAGCCATTGCAACAGACGGATCAGCCCGGCATGCCCGCGCAGCCAGTCACCCACCATCGCCAGACGCCCTGCCGGGCGCACGCCGGATACGCTACAGCTCATGCGGCCAACCTTTGCTGACGCGGGCTGCGCCAGCGCAACAGCAGCAGCATGCCCAGCCAGTAGCCGGCATAGGCCAGCACGCTGGTGAGCGCCGGATGAGCGCGATAACCGGTCAACACCGCCAGCACGTTACCCAGCGGGCTCATGTCATCCAGCAGCGCCGAGCTGTCCCACAGCGGATCCACCAGCGGCGGCAGCAGCTCCATCGACATCAGCCGCTCCACGCCGCTGACCAGCAAGGCGGCCGCCAGCAGCAACAGCATGATTTCGGTGACGCGGAAGAACAGCCGCCACGACAGCAGCTTGCCACCCAGCTGCAACAGCCAGAAGGTGAGCAGCGCCAGCACAAAGCCGACCACGCCGCCAAACGCCATCCAGCCCAGCGCGGCACCTTGCGCCCCAGCCAGCATGCTGTACAGGAACACCACCGCCTCGCTGCCTTCGCGCGCCACGGCAATGGCCACCAGCGCCAGCACGCCCCACCAGTTGTTGCGCTCGGCGCGCGCCGCCATGCCGGATTCCAGTTCCCGCTTGAGCGTGCGACCGTGCGCACGCATCCACAGCACCATGTGCACGATCAACGCCGCCGCCACAAACACCATGCCGGCCTGGAAGGCGTCCTGGTGGGCACCCATCAGTTCGGCAGCGGCAAACAGCCCCACCGCCAGCACCGCGGCCAACACCAGCCCCAGCGCTACCCCGCCCCACAGCCAGCGCTTGCCGCCGGCGGCCTGTGGGTTGTGCGACATCCAGGCGTGCAGGATGCCGATCACCAGCATCGCCTCCACGCTTTCACGCCAGACAATAAACAGCACCTGCCCCATGGCCGGCTCCTTACTTGACGACGATCACGCCCTGCGTGGTCGCCATGTGGAATTCGTCGTAAAACTTGTACTCGCCCGGCGACAACGGCCCCAGCGTCACAAAACTCTCCGCCCCCGGCGCCAGCACTTTTTCCTTGCGCAGCGGCAGGCTCTCGAACTCGGCCGCGGTCTTGCCCTTGTTGACGACGACGATCTTGAAGCGCTTGCCGGCAGGCGCATTGATCAAGCGGGTATTGAGCTTGCCGTCGTTAAGCTCCAGTTTGAAGGTCGGCAGATCGTCGGCGGCGGCGCCCAGTGGCAGCAGCAAGGCGGCGATCAACAACAGGCGGGTACGCATGGCATTCCTTTCGCTAGTGCAATGCAGAACAGCGCCACGACTCAAAGCCGGCGGCGCTGACCCTGGCATTACCGTGTGCAGGCGGGCTTAGTAGCCGCCCTTCTTGCCGATACCGGCGTAGGTGAATTCGTAGTTCAGCTCGAACGGCTTGAACCAGGCGGCAACGCCGGTTTCCTTGTCGGTGTGGCGGCCGAAGTGGGCATGCTCGTTCATCGACGGCGGCTGGATGGTGAACTTGAGCTTGTATTTGCCCGGCCCCATCAGCTTGACGTTGTCACCGTAGTGCGGGCCATCGGAGGCCACCATCGGCATGAAATCGCCCTTGATCACTTCGCTGCTGCCGGCCTTGCTCAGCTCGTACTTGATCATCAGGTACGGCATCCAGTCGCCTTCGCCAAAGCCGTTGGGGTTGGCCTTGGCAGCGTGGATATCGGCCTCCAGGTGGATATCGGACTGCTCGGCCTTGCGCATCATGCCTTCCGGTTCCATTTTCACCGGCTGCAGGTACACGGCGGCGATTTCCATGCCGGCCTTGATCTGCGGTTTGCCGATCGGATACTCCGCCGCCTGCGCCAGCATGGGCAGGGCAAACAGACTGGCGGCCACCAGGGCGCTGTAACGGATACGCATGCTTGATTCCCTTTTCAGTAAGCAATGCGGCCAGGCGAGTGACACCGGGCCAGACATAGTTCAAATCGAAAGTACATTAAGAACCATTATCAATAATATGTCTGTAACGGCAATTGATGCAGATCAACCGTTACCAGCAGCACCTCGTACCGAAAAGATTAAGCAGCTGTTTTTAAATGGGAAAAAATCTGGCAATCACAACATTTGGATACAAACGCACCTCAATCCCAGTACCCCGGCGCGGCATACACCGCGCGCAGATGTTCGATGAACAGCCGCACCCGCCCCGGCAGGTAGCGGCGCTGCGCCACCACCGCATACACCGGGTAGTCCGGCGAGGAAAACTTGTCCAATACGGAGACCAGCCGCCCGTCGCTAAGGTCGTCCTTTACTTCCCACATCGAGCGCCAGGTCAGCCCCAGTCCCTGCAGCGCCCAGTCGTGCAGCACCGCGCCGTCGTTGCACTCCAGCGCGCCGCGCACTTTCAGGTTCACCAGCTCGCCACCTACCTTGAAGGTCCAGCCGCGGCTCTGGCTCTCGCCCAGCGACAGGCAATCGTGCTGTTCCAGATCGCGCAGTGTCTTGGGGGTGCCGTGCTGCGCCAGATACGCCGGCGACGCCACCACCACGCGGCGGTTTTCCGCCAGCCGCACCGCAATCAGGCTGGAGTCGGCCAGGTCGGAGATGCGAATCGCGCAGTCGATGCGATCGCGCGCCAGGTCCACCAGCCGGTCGGACAAGTCCAGCGTGATGCGCAGATCCGGGTGCTTGCGCAGAAAGCTGGCCACGTGCGGCGCCACGTGCTGGCGGCCAAAACCGGCCGGCGCCGACAGCCGTAGTTGGCCGCGGGCGCGGGCGCTACCGCTGGCCACCGCCGATTCCGCCTCCTCCAGCTCCCCCAGAATGCGCAGGCAATCCTCGTAGAAGGCGCTGCCTTCCTGCGTCAGTGAAATACTGCGCGTGGTGCGCACCAGCAACTTGACGCCCAGCCGGTGCTCCAGCGCATCCAGCCGGCGGCCGATGATGGCCGGCACCACCTGCTCCTGCCGCGCGGCAGCAGAAAGACTGCCAAGATTGACCACTGAAACAAAGGTTTCCAGCTGCTTGAACACGTCCATTTCAGCACCAAAAGTAAAAGATGTTGTGGCATTTTAGCGCTTTGCGCTGCGCAGCAACATGGCTACACTGGCCGTCATAACAGTATGGCTAGCAAGCCTTTGCGCCAACACCACAGCGCCTTGCCGGTCACAGACAGACATCCATAAACATATCTACAGAGAGAGCATCTATGACTGCACGCATCCAGAAACAGCGCCTGGCCGTTGCGGCCAACCTTCACGATTTCATCGAGCAGGAAGCCCTGCCCGGCACCGGCCTTGCCAGCGATACCTTCTGGCAAGGCTTCGATGCCATCGTGCATGAGCTGGGGCCGAAGAACCGCGCCCTGCTGGCCGAACGTGACCGCCTGCAGGCCGCCATCGACGCCTGGCATCGCGCCCACCCCGGCCCGATTGCCGACATGGCCGGCTACAAGGCCTTCCTTGCCGATATCGGCTACCTGCAGCCGGTGCCGGCCGACAGCCGTATCGACACCAGCAACATCGATACCGAACTGGCCGAACAGGCCGGCCCGCAGCTGGTGGTGCCGGTGATGAACGCCCGCTACGCGCTGAATGCGGCCAACGCCCGCTGGGGCAGCCTGTACGACGCGCTGTATGGCACCGATGCCATCAGCGAGGCCGACGGCGCCGGCAAGGCTGGCGGCTACAACCCGGTGCGCGGCGGCAAGGTCATCGCCTTCGGCCGTGAATTCCTGGACCAGGCGGCACCGCTGGAAGGCGGCTCGCACCAGGACGCGGCTGCTTATCGCGTGGCCGGCGGCCAGCTGCAGGTAGCGCTGCACAACGGCAGCGTGTGCGGCCTGAAACAGCCGGCACAGTTCATCGGCTTCAATGGCGATGCGGCAGCCCCCGGCAGCGTGCTGCTGAAGAACAACGGCCTGCATTTCGAGATCCAGATCGACAAATCCAGCGCCATCGGCGCGCAGGATGGCGCCGGCGTGAAGGACATCGTGATGGAAGCCGCCATCAGCACCATCATGGACTGCGAAGACTCCGTGGCCGCGGTGGATGCCGACGACAAGGTGGTGGTGTACCGCAACTGGCTGGGCCTGATGCAGGGCACGCTGGTGGAAGAAGTGGCCAAGGGCGGCAGCACCTTCACCCGCCGCCTGAACGCCGACCGCCGCTACAGCGCGGCCAACGGTGGCGAGCTGACGCTGCACGGCCGCAGCCTGCTGTTCATTCGCAACGTTGGCCACCTGATGAGCAACCCGGCGATCCTGGACGGCGAAGGCAGCGAGATCCAGGAAGGCATCATGGATGCGGTGGTAACCACCCTGATCGCGCTGCACGACCAGCAGCGCAAGGGCAACTCGCGCACCGGCTCCATCTACATCGTGAAGCCGAAGATGCACGGCCCGGCCGAAGTGGCCTTCGCCGACGAGCTGTTCGGCCGCGTGGAGCAGCTGCTGGGCCTGCCGCAGTACACGGTGAAGCTGGGCATCATGGATGAGGAGCGCCGCACCAGCGTGAACCTGGCCGCCTGCATTGCCGCCGCGCGCCGCCGCGTGGCCTTCATCAACACCGGCTTCCTCGACCGCACCGGCGACGAGATGCACACCGCGATGGAAGCCGGCCCGATGATCCGCAAGGGCGACATGAAGACCTCCAGCTGGATCACCGCCTACGAGCGCAACAACGTGCAGGTAGGCCTGGCCAGCGGCCTGCGCGGCCGTGCGCAGATCGGCAAGGGCATGTGGGCGATGCCGGACCTGATGGCCGAGATGCTGAAGCAGAAGATCGGCCACCCGAAAGCCGGCGCCAACACCGCCTGGGTGCCGTCGCCCACCGCTGCCGTGCTGCACGCGCTGCACTATCACCAGGTGAACGTGCAGCAGGTACAGCAGCAGCTGGAAGCACAGCCGGCCGCCGCGCTGCTGGACGACCTGCTGACCATCCCGGTGGCGGCCAAGCCGAACTGGTCCGCCGCCGACATCCAGCAGGAGCTGGACAACAACGCGCAGGGCATCCTCGGCTACGTGGTGCGCTGGGTGGATCAGGGCGTGGGCTGCTCCAAGGTGCCAGACATCCACAACATCGGCCTGATGGAAGACCGCGCCACGCTGCGTATCTCCAGCCAGCACATTGCCAACTGGCTGCGCCACGGCATCGTGACCGAGGCGCAGGTGATGGAAACCCTGCAGCGCATGGCCGCGGTGGTGGACCAGCAGAACGCCGGCGATGCCGCTTACCGCAACATGGCCGGCAACTTCGACAACTCGGTGGCTTTCAAGGCCGCCTGCGACCTGGTGTTCAAGGGCTGCGCCCAGCCGTCCGGCTACACCGAGCCGCTGCTGCACGCCTGGCGCCAGGTGGCCAAGGCGCAGTAAGCAAGGCTTTGCCGCAACCTCCAAAGCGCCCCACCGGGCGCTTTTTTCATGCCTGCCAGCAACGACCACCATGTTGGCCGCCAACCGCGGCGCAGCAGCACCATGGCCAAGCGCGGTTTTTTAATGCCTTGGCCATACCGGGCACAGCGGTTTATGCCAGAATTCTTAATTACTGCTGTTTGTGCCCCCCGACACTGCGGCCAACCTTTCCCCATTTCCGGCCCGTGGAGGTCATCGTGGAAACCCTGCTCCCCAGCGCCGCCGAATCCGCCGGCTACCGCCCGGTGTCGCTACGCCGCCTGCGGCAAGCCGCCCTGCCCGCCCGCAGCCTGCTGCTGGGCGCCTGGCTGCTGTCGCTGCTGGCCGCCATCGTGCTGGGACTGGGGGCGGTGATCTGGCAGTGGTCCGGCATCGGCATGCACTTTGGCGGGGTGTCATTTTACGTGTCGGTGTATCCGCCGCTGACGCTGTGCCTGCTGTGGTGCCTGCTGTTCGGCCTGAGCTGGGGCGCAATTCCGGCCTATACCGCCACCTTCTGCCTGTCGCTGTATGCCGGGCTGCCGCCGGGCTGGGCGGCACTGTTCGCGCTGTCCAACCCACTGGGGCTGGCGGTATTCACCATCGCCTACCGCGCGCTGCCGGTGCCGCTGAACCTGCGCACCGCGGATTCGCTGTTTTTCTTCGCGCTGATGGCGTTTTTCAGCAGCGTGTTCAGCGCCAGCGGCGCCTTCATCTGGATCTACACCAACCGCATCGGCTCCAGCGACGCCTTCGGCGTGTGGCAGGGCTGGTGGCTGGGCAACTTCCTGCAGCTGCTGCTGATCTGCGGCCCGCTGCTGTACCTGCTGGCGCCGGCGCTGACCGGCTGGCGCGACCGCAAGCTGTTTGCGCTGCCGCAACAGCGACACACCAGCCTGCGCTGGATCCTGCCTGCCGCCGGCATGGTGGTCAGCGGGGTGTACCTGTATATCGCGCTATCGTTCTGGCTGAGCCGCAATGCGGTGCGCGCCAGCCAGGAGCTGGGCACCCTTGCCGGCTGGCAGCATGCGGTAGAGCTGATCGCCGCCTCGTCGTCCGCTGTGTACATGGTGGTCGCCATCATGTTTCTGGCGATGGGCTTCCTCGGCTACCGCTTTGTGCGCAGCTGGACCCGCCAGCTGCAGCAGGCGGTAACCGCCGCCGAAGAGGCCAACCGCGCCAAATCCGGCTTTCTGGCACGCATGAGCCACGAGATCCGCACCCCGATGAACGCCATCACCGGCCTGACCGGCCTGGCGCTGCAGCAGACACTGGCGCCGCGCGAGCGCGACTACCTGCAGAAGATCCGCGCCGCCGCCGATTCGCTGCTGGTGATCATCAACGACATCCTGGATTTCTCGCGCGCCGAAATCGGCACGCTGACGCTGGAGCAGCGCCCGTTCCAGCTGGAGGCGCTCCTGCTGGCGCAGGCAGACCAATTGCGCCCGCAGCTGGACGCCAAGCAGCTGCAGCTGCTGGTGCATATCGCGCCGGAAGTGCCGTTGACGCTGCAAGGCGATACCGTGCGGCTGGGGCAGGTGCTGCTGAACCTGCTGAGCAACGCGGTCAAGTTCACCGAGGCCGGCGAGATCCGGCTAGCGGTTGCCTGCCTGCAGCGCGACGCGGCCCGGGTGACGCTGCAATTCAGCGTCAGCGATAGCGGCATCGGCATCGATGCGGCCAACCTTGGGCGGCTGTTCCAGCCGTTTGCCCAGGCCGACGAATCCATCACCCGCCGCTATGGCGGCACCGGGCTGGGGCTGGCGATCTGCCGCCAGCTGGTGGCGGCGATGGGCGGCGACATTCAGGCCGACAGCCAGCCGGGCCAGGGCAGCTGCTTCCATTTCCAGCTCAGCCTGCCCTATACGCCGGCAAGCGAACTGCCACCGCTTACCACGCCGCTGTCGGTGCTGCTGATCGAGCGCCACGACAGCAGCCGCCAGCACAGCCAGCGCCTGCTGCAACAGCTTGGCGCCAGCGTGAGCAGCACCAGCGGCATCGGCGCCGCACGGGCCATGCTGCAGGATGGCAGCCCGCCACCGCAGCTGATCATTGCCGATCTACCGGAACAGGGGGATTGCCGCGAGCACCTGGCCCTGCTGCAAAGCCTGGCCGGTGAGCGCTGCCCCGTGCTGCTGCTGGAGCCGGCGTACAGCACACCGCTGGACGTCGAATGCCAGCCGGTGCGCATGCTGGCTCGCCCGCTACTGCCGGGCGCACTGCGCGCAGCACTACTGGCCCCGCAACCGCTGCCGACAGCGCCGCAGCTGGCGACCCCGGCGATCGACATCCGGCTGCAGGGCAGCCGCATCCTGCTGGCGGAAGACAACCCGATCAACCAGCAGATCGCCTACGAACTGCTGCAAGCCGCCGGTGCGCAGGTCAGCTGTGCCGAGAACGGTCTGCAGGCGGTGGACATGGCGTTGCACGACCTGTTCGATGCCATCCTGATGGACATCCACATGCCACAGCTGGACGGGCTGGCCGCCGCGCGCCGCATCCGCGAGCACGGCCTGCGGCTGCCGATCATCGCCGTGACCGCCCATGCCTTCGACGCGGCGCGCGAGGAAGCGCTGGCCGCCGGCATGGACGACCACCTGGCCAAACCGTTTACCCCGGAGCAGCTGTACCAGGCGGTGGCACGCCATCTCGACCACGACTCCCCCGCCGCCACGATTGCCGGCATCGTGCCGCAGCCGGCGGCCGGGCTGAGCGAGACCCAGCACCTGTCGCTGCTGTACAAGTTCCGCAAATACCACGCCGGCGATGCCGCCACCCTGCGCCAGGCACTGCGCGAACAGCGCATCGCCGACATCCAGCGCATCGCCCACAACCTGAAAAGCGTGGCGCACTACATCAATGCGCCACAGTTGCAGCAACTGGCGCTGGCGCTGGACGACAGCGCCAAGGACGGCACCATCGCGGCGGAACAGGTCAACGCGCTGGCCACCGAGCTGGACACCATACAGCAGGCCCTGGCGCAACAGCTGCCGGCCCAGGATTAAGCCCGGCCACGGTTGCCGGGCATTATCAACGGACCGCCGGCCATAGCGCGCCCGGTTCGTTCCACACAGGGAGCAAACATGCAGCAAACACTGTTGGCCGCACTCTTGGCCAGTCTGCCACTGACAGCACTTGCCAGCGACGTGGAAGTTGACCTGGGCAAGCGCGATGACATCGCCGCGCTGTTCTCTTACCCCAATTGCCAGCAGGACTGTCCGGCGCCGGCGCCATCGCTGGAAATGACCGTCAGCCACTGGCTGATGCAGAACGCGCTGCGCGATGCTAGCGCCAACAGCGCCAAGGAGCAGCCGGCGGTGGCGGTGCGCAACGACAGCGACCACATCAAGGCCACCATCCGCAACGCCCCGGCCGACGACTACGGCAAGGTGATCCAGTCCTACCTCGCCATTGGCCAGCTGGGTTACCAGGGCGCACTGGCGGTACAGCAGGCCGGCGGCATCTGGCAGTCGGACTGGCGCTTCTTCCTGACCCTGGGCATGGCGATGCGCAATCACCGCACCGTGCAGCTGCTGCATTTCCCGCCGGATACCGTGCTCAACGACAGCCAGGACTACCTGACCGCCGCCACCACCCTGCGCTGGGCGCAGGTGCTGGGCTACAACGGCATGAATGTGCGTGACAACGGCCTGTACCAGACCATTGCCGACATCGCCCCGATCGCCGCCCCGGCCAGCGCCGGCAGCGCGCTTACCGGCACCTACAGCTACTTCAGCCAGTACACCGCAGCACTGCTGAACAGCTGGACCGCCCCCGTGCCCGGCAGCAATAGCGTGCGCCCGATGGTGGCGCTGGGCGGCCCGGCACGCGACTGGTTCGCACAGCAGTACCTGCCAGCGGGCAGCAAGTTCGACGTACTGCAACTGGCCAAGGTGAACATCGGCAGCAACCAGCAGGTGCCGGTGCTGGGTGGCAATCACCCCAGCTATATCTGGTACGCCAAGAACGATGCGGACGGCATCGCCATCATGCAGCAGGATCTCACCGTCGCCTGCTGGCAGAACGCCATGGGCCAGAAGCCGGACGGCGATGCGCAAGGCGTGCTGAACAGCTGCACCAGCACCTGGAAGAACGACAGCGCCATGGTGTGCCGGCTGTACTACACCTCGGTGAAAAACCTGGACGCCGCCAGCGCCAAGGCCAAGTGCCAGTAAGGTAATACTGCCGTGGCGGCCTGCCCGCCACGGCCCCTCCCCTGCCACTGTCTATCACTTGGTAAAGCGTGCCGCGCTTGCCTAGTATTGATTACGACGCCCCGTCACCCGCTCCCGCCGTCACGCCGGCCCGCTACCCACGGCCGATGCGTCATGGTCAGCCGCCGTGCCCCGTCGCCAGCAACCACGCGCGTGTGCCATGACCCGACCCGCTCATTCACTGCCACCAGCATGCAGCACCAGCCCCGCTCCCGCCCGCTATCCCCGCTGATGCGGCAGTTGATCCTGCTGGCGGGGTTCTCGGCCATCGCCGTGGCGCTGCTGCTGGCCTGGAATGCCTACGAAGAAGCCGCCAGCCGTGGCCGGCAGGAGCTGCTGGCCAGCGGTGAGCGGCTGGCCGCCAGCGTGGATCACGAGCTGATGATTCGCCGCCACACCCTGTACACCATGCAGGTGCTGGCCGAGCAATACCTGGCCGAGCGCAGCCCGCTGAGCTGGAACGTGCACCCCTACCTGTCCCCGCAACCGCAGCATCACGGCTATGCGCTGCAACTGCCGCCCGGGTTTACCAACCAGAGCCTGGGCAATATCACCGGGCTGGGGCCGATCCCGGCGGCGGATTCGCCGACGGTGCGCGAAATGCAGATGGCGCTGGCGCTCACGCCGATGTTCCGCACCCTGATCGCCCGCGACCCGGACACGCCGTGGGTGTACTACACATCGGCAAAGAAGTTCGTGTACCTGTACCCGCGGGTAGGCGTGGCCGACTACTTCGTGACGCCGCAAACCTTCAGCATGGACTTCTTCATGAAGGCGCACCCGGCGGAAAACCCGGCCGGCGAGCTGGTGTGGACGCCGGCCTACCAGGACGAGGCCGGCCGTGGCTGGATGGTGACCATCTCCGCCCCGGTGCATGAGCGCGGCGTGTTCCGCGGCGCCGTCAGCGTGGATATCACCACCAGCCGGCTGGCCTGGCTGCTGGAGCGCGTGCCCATCGAGCACAGCAGCCGCCACCTGCTGCAGGCCGACGGCAAGAAGCTGGCCAGCGCCGGCGGCCCGGCACCGCAACTGCTGCCGCACAACTGGCCACAACATACGCTGCAGCCGCGCGGCCAACGTTTGCTGGCGGTGTTTCCGCTGGAGGTAAACAACTGGTACCTGGTACTGGATGGCGACGCGCGGGCGCTGCAGCGCGAGGCCATCCGCCAGTCGCTGCCGTTCTGGCTGCTGGTGCTGTTTCTCAGCGGCAGCCTGGGGCTGGTGGTCATCCTGCTGCGCAGCTGGGCGCGGGTGGAGCAGCTATCCACCCACGACTGGCTGACCGGGCTGTGGAACCGCCGCGCCTTCGACGAGCAACTGCACGACGCGCTGGGCCACCTCAAGCGCGGCGGCAGCTCGCTGGCGCTGATCCTGTTCGACGTGGACAACTTCAAGCACTACAACGACACCCTCGGCCACCCGGCCGGCGACAAGGCGCTGCAGGACATCGCCCGCGTAGTGCAGCACGTGGCGCAGCGGCAGGACGACCGCGTCTACCGCCTGGGCGGCGAAGAGTTCGCCATCGTCACCAGCCTGCCGGATCTGCCACGGCTGCAGGCGTTCATGGACCGCGTCGCCGCCGCCGTGTGCGAGCAGTGCATCCAGCACCCGGGCAGCGAGCACGGCGTGCTCACCATCTCGCTGGGCGGCGTGCTGATGCAGCATGGCGCGCAGCCGGACGCCGCCGAAGCCTACCGCCTGGCCGACAAGGCGCTGTACCGCGCCAAGGCCCAGGGCAAGAACTGCGGCTGCAGCCACGGCGCCTGAACACTACACCTGCACCGACGGCACCGACTTCATGCAGCGCAGGGTGAAGTGCGAGCGGCTGTGATGAATGCCGTGAATCTTGTACAGCTTCTCGCGCAGAAACTTCTCGTAGCCGGCGGTGCCATCCACCGCCACCTTGATCATGTAGTCGTACTCGCCGGACAGCAAGTGGGCTTCCAGCACTTCCGGCAGCGCCGCCAGCTCCTCGCCGAAGCGCGCCAGGGTGTCCTCTTCATGCGCGTTCAGCGTCACTTCGATCATCACCGTGTCGCGCAGCCCCATCTTCTTCTGGTCGATCAGCGCCACATAGCCCTGGATATAGCCCTCTTTCTCCAGTTGCCGGGTGTGCTTCCAGCACGCCGACGGCGACATGCCCACCCGCTCCGCCAGCTCGGCATTCGACAGCCGCGCATTGCGCTGCAGCTCGCGCAGAATCTTTCTGTCTTGTGCACTGAGCGTGAATTCGCTTTCTTCCATTTCGCCACCAAAAAATATTGTTCGCCAAAAACCGCATTCCAGCGAACATTCTATCCAGCCGGGCGATAAAAGACAGCCACTTCGAAAGCCCTTGCACCCCGGCGCGCGTTACAGTTTTCCCACTGCCCACCCAGTGCAGACAGCCAGCCACCAGCCGGCTGCCCACTCGCCGCCACCCACGCGGCGGGGCTGCCAACGCCACTGCCGCTGCGCCCACCACGGCCAGCCGGCGGCCGGCGCCGGGTGGCAAGAAGCAGGTCGGCAACGACCGGGACAAAGCCAGACGTCCGCAGGACGCACAAAAGCATGCGGCCAACCTTGCATCCCCCAAGGTTGGCCGCATTGTCTTGTCCGCCGGCGAATCAGTCGCGCTGCTGCAACGCGCGGGCAATGAAATGGCGCGGCACGCGCGGCTTGGGCACGCGCACGTCGAACCACTGCTGCACATTGATCTCCAGGCCGATGCCGTGCATGAAGTTGTACAGCGCCTTGTTCAGCCCGCGGCCCATCGCCTCGTGGTCGGTGCCGGTGGGGTCGATGAAGCCGACGTCGTTGCGGGCGAAGGTAATCTGCGGCTGCGGAATCAGCTGCACGCCGTATTCGTCCGGGTTCTGCCCGACCGGCGAATGCACGGTGCAGGCAAAGCGGTGGAAGAAGCCGCTCTGGATGCAGCCGTTGTCGAACAGCTGGCGCACATACTCCAGCGCGTCCACGGTGTCCTGCACCGTCTGGGTGGGGAAGCCGTACATCAGGTAGGCGTGCACCAGGATGCCGGCCTCGGTAAAGCCCTGCGTCACTCGTGCCACCTGCTCCACCGACACACCCTTCTTCATCAGCTTCAGCAGCCGGTCGGAGGCCACCTCCAGCCCGCCGGAAATGGCGATGCAGCCAGAATCGGCCAGCAGCTGGCACAGCTCCGGACTGAAGGATTTTTCGAAGCGGATATTGCCCCACCACGAGATGCTCACCTGCCGGCGCAGCAGTTCCTCGGCCAGCGCGCGCAGCATCTTCGGCGGCGCCGCCTCGTCCACAAAGTGGAAGCCGGTCTGCCCGGTCTCGGCGATGATGGCCTCGATGCGGTCCACCAGCACCTCGGCCGAGGCGGTTTCATAGCGCGAGATGTAGTCCAGCGTCACGTCGCAGAAGCTGCACTTCTTCCAGTAGCAGCCGTGCGCCACCGTCAGCTTGTTCCAGCGCCCGTCGCTCCACAGCCGGTGCATGGGGTTGAGCATGTCCAGCAGCGACAGGTAGCGGTCGATCGGCAGCCCGTCCCAGGTGGGGGTGCCCACCTCGCTGAACGGGATGTCGGCTTCCATCATGTTCACATAGCGGACAGCACCATCCTCACGCAGATAGGTACGCACCAGCCGCGAAGCACCACGCTGGCCGGCGAAATGCTCCAGCAGCGCCAGGATTGGCTTCTCGCCGTCGTCCAGGGTGATGAAGTCGAAGTAGTCGAACACCCGCGGCTCTTTCAGCTCGCGCAGTTCGGTGTTGACGAAGCCGCCACCCAGCACGGTGCGGATCTGCGGCCAACGTTGCTTGATGGTCTGCGCGATGCGGAACGCTGCATACACCGAGCCGGGAAACGGCACCGACAGCAGTACCACGTCCGGCTGGTGGCGCTCGATGGCGGCCACGGTCAGCGCCGCCAGGGTGTCGTCCACCAGGTTGGGCGCCGCCGCCAGCGCCTTGGCCAGCGGCTCGAAAGTGGGCTGCGCCATGGCCAGCGATTCGGCATAGCGCACGAACTCGAAGCGCGGGTCCACCGCCTCGCGCACCACGTCAGCCACGTCGTTCAGGTACAGCGTGGCCAGATGCCGCGCGCGGTCGTAGCTGCCCAGCGCGCCGAACGCCCACGCCAGCGGGTCGCCGCCTTCCGGGTCGTCCGGATCCATGTAGTTTTCCAGCGAGGCGAAGCGCGCCCCTTCCGGCAGGTAACCACGGCTGGCAATGCGGTAGGCCAGCGTGGCATCGCGCCCCTGCAGAAAGGCGATGACCCGGTCGATGGTGGCCAGGTACTGCTCGCGGTTCTCGATGAAGTGCCACAGCTGCTGGCTGCGCTTCTTCACCGGCACCGCCTCCACCGCCGGGCCGATCGCCTGCAGCCCGTCGCGCGAGAACAGCCGCAGCACCAGCGCCAGCGCCAGGTCTTCCTGCACCGCGTTCACGCCGCGCGAGCGCAGGAAACCGGTGATATAGGCGGTGGACGGGTACGGCGTATTCAGCTGCGTCATCGGCGGGATGAGCGACAGCACGCGGGGCGAAGCAATCTGGGACATGGCGGGTTCCGGCTAAAAACAAGGCGGGCAGCCATGGCTGCCCGTGAAGCGCGGATTTTCTCATGAAACCGCCGGCTTGGCATGGCCAGCGCCACGTAGTTACCAAGCGCAAAGCAATACGGCCATAAAAATGACAATGCAGTAAAATGCCGACTTTCCACCGCTATCAGAAAGAGCACACCATGCGCTACCTCATCGCCCTGCTGGGCCTGTGCCTGGCCGCCGGCGCCCATGCCAACTCCAGCTGCGACAAACCCCGCAACGATTTCGACGATCTCTACTGTCTGAACAAGGTCTACAGCCAGGCAGACAAGGATCTCAACGACAGCTACGGCCGGCTGGCCAAGCTGCTGGATGGCGACGGCCGCCGCGCGCTGAAGAGCGGCCAGCTGCAATGGATGCGCACACGCAACGACAGCTGCAGCTATCACGACCAGCGCGGCTTCTTCGTCAACCTGGACTGCGCCACGCAGACCACGCTGGAGCGGGTGCGCTTCCTGCAGGACCGCGTCCGCGAATGCAAGAGCGCCGGCTGCATGAACAGCAAGCTGTAAGCAAACGGGGCGGTCACCCGGCCGCCACCACCCTGTGCGGAACGGGGTGCCGCTATGCAAGCCAGTTTTTTCCGCCGCACGCTGCCGGCTGCCTATAGTGACAACAACCCCTGCCACGCACGTGACCACACCACCATGAACAACACCCAGATCGAGCTGGTGCAACGCACCTGGGATCAACTGTTCTACGACCGTGAGCAATTCACCCGCGACATCTATAGCGCGCTGTTCCGGCTCGATCCCGCGCTGCGCCCGATGTTCAACCTGCCGCCGGAACGGCTGGTGCAAAACCTGAGCCGCACGCTCAACACCATCCTGACCAGCCTGCACGAACCGGACAGCATCCGTTTCATCCTGGTCCGCCTGGGCGCCCAGCACCTGAACTACGGCGTGCAGCCGGCACACTTTGCCACCCTCAAGACGGCGCTGACCGAGGTACTGCAGCAGTACCTGCATGCGCAGCTGACCCCGGAGCTGGCCGAAGCCTGGTCGCAAGCCTATGACCTGATCGCCGGCATGATGCTGGAAGGGCTGGCGCAGGCGGCCGCACGGCAGCAAACCCCGCCGCCATAAACGGCTGCGCCCGGCGCAGGGATGCACCGGGCGGCAGGCCACAACAGCCGGCGGTTAGGCCAGATCGAACAGCAGCGCCTGCAGCGGCTCGCGGCCAACGTTGCGCAGGCTGTAGGCCGGCTGCGCACTGACCTTGGCGGCATCACCCGGGCCGATTGCGACATCATCCAGCTGCAGCTGCCCTGTCACCACGTGCACATAGCTGCAACGCTGCGGCGACTGCTGGAAGTCCAGCGCCTCGCCCGGGGCCAGGATCAGCTGGTACAGCCGCGCATCCTGGCGCATCTGCAGGCTGCCAGCGGCGCCGTCTGGCGAGGCCACCAGCGTCAGCCCCGGCGCCATGCCGAAGTCCTTCTGCTGGTAGCCCGGCTCGCCGCCGCGCTGGTTCGGCTCGATCCATATCTGCAGGAAGCGCAGCTCCTCGCTGTCGCTGGCGTTGTACTCGCTGTGCAGGATGCCGCGGCCGGCGCTCATCAGCTGGAACTCGCCGGCGCGCAGCACTTCCTCGTTGCCGGTGGAGTCGCGGTGGCGGATCGCCCCGGCCAGCACGTAGCTGATGATTTCCATGTCGCGGTGACCGTGGGTATCGAAACCGGCGCGCGGCAGCACGCGGTCGTCATTGATTACCCGCAGGTCGGAAAAGCCCATGTGCGCCGGGTCGTAGTAGCTGGCGAACGAGAAGCTATGGCGGCTTTGCAACCAGCCAAAGTCGGCCTTGCCACGGGAGTCGGCGCTGCGGATATCGATCATGGTGAGTTCTCCTGAATAAGTTTCCCGACTGACAGACTGGCTTCATACAGCTTGCCTGCTGTCATGTCCGTTACTGTAACCCTGTTGCCACCAAAGCAAAATCGCAGAAATTCGCGTAGCTATTTCAGTAAATCAGAACAAGGCAACAGCCATGTGCGGGGAGGCATCTTATGGCGCTTGATGCAGCACAAGCCGGTTGGCCATCGGCGCCCGTTACACGGATACCTTGTAATATCATTTCATTAACTGTGTTGTTATCCGGAGCGCCACCATGCACTTTCTGCACGCACTGCCAGCCTATGTGTTTTTTACCGGCAAGGGCGGGGTCGGCAAGACCTCGCTGGCCTGTGCCAGCGCGGTAAGGCTGGCCGATGCCGGCCAGCGCGTGCTGCTGGTCAGCACCGACCCAGCATCCAACATCGGCCAGGTGTTCGGCCAGACCATCGGCAACCACATTGTCGCCATCGCCGCGGTGCCCGGGCTGGCGGCGCTGGAAATCGACCCGCAGGCGGCGGCGCAGGACTATCGCGACCGCATCGTCGGCCCGGCACGCGGCGTGCTGCCGGAGGCCGAAGTGCGCGGCATGGAAGAACAATTGTCCGGCGCCTGCACCACCGAGATCGCCGCCTTCGACGAGTTCACCTCCCTGCTGACCGACGCCGCGCTGCTGCGCGACTACGACCACATCGTGTTCGACACCGCCCCCACCGGCCACACCATCCGCCTGCTGCAGTTGCCAGGGGCGTGGAGCGGCTTTCTGGACAGCGGCCAGGGCGATGCCTCCTGCCTGGGACCGCTGGCCGGCCTCGACAAACAACGCAGCCGCTATCACGCCGCGGTGGCGGCGCTGACCGACCCGGCGCGCACCCGGCTGGTGCTGGTGGCCCGCGCCCAGCAGGCCACGCTGCGCGAGGTGGCGCGCACCCGGCAGGAGCTGGCGGCACTGGGCATGACCCGGCCGCAGCTGGTGCTCAATGGCGTGCTGCCGCAAGCCGCCTGCGATGGCGACCCGCTGGCCGAGGCGGTGTGGCAGCGCGAGCAGGCGGCAGTGGCCGCCATGCCGGCCGAGCTGGCCAGCCTGCCGCTGGACACGGTGCCGCTGCTGCCGGTGAACCTGGTGGGCGTGGCGGCACTGCGCCAGCTGCTGTCGGCAGTACCGGATGCAGGCAGCGCCGCTGCGGCCAACATCAGCCTGCCGCCACTGCCGCAGCTGGAAAGCCTGGTAGATGAACTGGCGGCCAACGGCCACGGCCTGATCATGCTGATGGGCAAGGGGGGCGTGGGCAAAACCACCATGGCGGCGGCCATCGCCGTACAGTTGGCCGCCCGCGGCCATGCGGTGCATCTGACCACCTCCGACCCGGCCGGCCAGCTGGACAGCAGCCTGCAGGGCAGCCTGCCTACGCTCAGCATCAGCCGCATCGACCCGCAGGCCGCCACCGAGCAGTACCGCGCGCAGGTCATGGCCAGCAAGGGCAGGCAGCTGGATGACCAGGGCCGCGCCATGCTGGCGGAAGACCTGCGCTCGCCCTGCACCGAGGAAATCGCGGTGTTCCAGGCCTTCTCGCGGGTGATCCGCGAATCCGGCCGCAAGTTCGTGGTGCTGGACACCGCCCCCACCGGCCACACGCTGTTGCTGCTGGATGCCACCGGCGCCTACCACCGCGAGGTGGTACGGCAGATGGGCGAGCGGCTGCACTTCACCACCCCGATGATGCAGCTGCAGGACCCGGCGCAGACGCGGGTGCTGATCGTCACCCTGGCGGAAACCACGCCGGTGCTGGAGGCGGCCGGCCTGCAGGCCGATCTGCGCCGCGCCGGCATCGAGCCATGGGGCTGGATCATCAACAATTGCCTGGCCCAGGCGCAACCGCGTGCCGCGCTGCTGCGCCAGCGCGCCGCCAGCGAGCTGCCGCTGATTGCCCAGGTGCAACAGCAGCACAGCCAGCGGCTGGCCGTGGTGCCGCTGCAGCAGCAGGAGCCCAATGGCGTGGCGGCGCTAATGGCGCTGGGCGCGGCGACCAAAACCGGCTGATTCCCCACCGTTAGCCGGCAGGCGCTTGCCAGCGGCGGCCGGCCACATAGGTGGCCGCCACGCAGCGCTCGTCGCCCAGCGTGGCCAGCGCAAACAGCCGCTGCGCCAGCGTGTGCTCGCCCTGCAGGCGGAACGCCAGCTCCGGCGTGGCCGCCATATCCAGCACCACGCAATCCGCCTCCTTGCCGACGGCAAAATTGCCCAGACAGTGCTCCAGCCGCAGCGCCTGCGCGCCGGCCAACGTCGCCAGGTACCAGCCGCGCAGCGGCGGCAACGGTTGCTGCAAGCACTGCGACACCTTGTAGCCATCGGCCAGGGTGCGGATCAGGCTCAGCGAGGTGCCGGCGCCGATGTCGCTGGCCAGCCCCACCGCCACTCCGGCCTGCCGCGCGGCGCGGTAATCGAAAAAACCGCTGCCCAGAAACAGGTTGGAACTGGGGCAAAAGGCAATCGCGGTGCCGCTCTCGGCCAGCAGCTGCCGCTGCGCGTCATGCAGGTGGATGCCGTGACCGTAGATGCAGCGCGGCCCCAGCAGACCATAGTGGCGATACACATCCAGATAGTCGCCATGCCCCGGAAACAGCTGCGCCACCCACTGGCATTCGCTATGGTTTTCCGCCAGGTGCGACTGCACATACAGCCCGGGCGTGCCGGCATACAGCTCGCCGGCCAGTTGCAGCTGCCGCGGCGTGGAGGTGGGGGCAAAGCGCGGCGTCACAGCGTAGGCCAGCCGCCCTTTGCCATGCCAGCGCGCGATCAGCGCGGCGGATTCGGCGGCGCCGCGCTCGGCGCCGTCGCACAGCGCGGCTGGCGCGTGGCGGTCCATCAGCACCTTGCCGCCGATCAGCCGCATATTGCGCGCCAGCGCCGCCGCCATCAGCGCGTCCACCGATACCGGGTGCACGGTGGCAAACACCGCCGCGGTGGTGGTGCCGTGCGCCAGTAGCCGGTCCAGCACGAAATCCGCGGTGCGCCGCGCCAGTTCGGCATCGGCAAACGCCGCCTCGGCCGGAAAGGTGTAATCCTGCAGCCAATCCAGCAACTGGTGGCCAAAGGCACCAATGATGCCGACCTGCGCGTAGTGCAGATGACAGTCGATCAGCCCGGGCAGAATCAGGCGGCCGCGGTGGTCGTGCACGTTGGCCGCGGCCAACCTGTGCGCGCTCAGCGCTGCCCAGTCGCCGCAGCCGGCGATATGGCCGTGCCGCATCGCCACATAGCCGTCCGGCCAGTGCTGCCACGCCGCCGCGTCGTCGTCCGGCCCCGGATCATGCAGAAAATGCAGTACCTCGCCCCGCAGAATGGTGTCTTGCACGCACGTACCTCTCTTCTGGTCTACCTGCTTCGTTATGACGCATCCGGCGACGCTTGTCCGCCGCCAGCGCCGCGGCGGCAATCGGCAGGCGCAGAATGGCTGGTGACGGCAGGGCGAATGGTCTTCACTGAAGCGAGAGCGCCCCGGTCGCAACCGCTGGCGCACGATACCGATTGACGCCGGATTTGCCGGCAAGGAGCACATCATGCATATCGCCATCATCGGCAAGGGCAACGTCGGCACCGCGCTGCAAGCCGGGCTGTCGCAGCTGGGACACCAGGTACGCGCCGTGGGGCGCGATGCGCTGCTGGTGCACCAGGCGGCACTGGCCAGCGAGTTGATCATCCTGGCCATGCCGTTCAGTGAAACCGACAACGTGGTCACCGCGCTGGGGGTGGCCGCCAATGGCAAGGTGGTGGTGGATGCCACCAACCTGCTCACCGACAGCCTGCACCTGGCCGCCGGTTTCGACACCAGCGGCGCCGAGCAGTTGCAGGCCAAGCTGCCGGCGGCGCGGGTGGTAAAGGCGTTCAACACCAGCTTTGCCGGCACCATGGCCAGCGGCCACGTCAAGGGCGAGCAGCTGGTGGGGCTGGTGGCCGGCGACGATGCCGCCGCCAAGCAGACGGTGCTGGAGATAGTGGATGCGCTGGGCTTCGACGCGGTGGACGCCGGGCCGCTGTTGATGGCGCGCTATCTGGAGCCGATGGCGCTGCTCAACATCCGCCTGGCCTATGTGCAGGGGCTGGGGCCGAACATGGGTTTCCGCCTGGTGCGCTAGCGCCAAGGTTGGCCGCAGGCCGCCCTGCCCTCCACACAGACAAGGGCAAAAAAAACGCCCCGCATCACGTGGATGACGGGGCGCCCAAGGAGGCTTGAATTGTTGCGGCTCAGCTGGCGGACACGCCGCTGCGGATCAGGTGGTCGAAGGCGCCGAGCGCGGCCTTGGCGCCCTCGCCCATGGCGATGATGATCTGCTTGTACGGCACGTCGGTCACGTCCCCAGCGGCGAACACGCCGGGCACGGTGGTGTCCTGCTGGCGGCCAACCAGGATCTCGCCACGGCTGGACAGCTCCACGCTGCCACGCAGCCAGTCGGTGTTCGGCAACAGGCCGATCTGCACGAAAATGCCTTCCAGTGCGATGTGGCGAGCCTCGCCGCTGGCACGGTCAATATAGTCAAGGCCGTTCACCTTGCTGCCATCGCCCGTCACCGCGGTGGTTTGCGCCTGCAGGATGATGGTCACGTTGGGCAGGCTCTTCAGCTTGTTCTGCAGCACCGCGTCGGCACGCATGGCATCGCCGAATTCCAGCAGGGTCACATGCGACACAATGCCGGCCAGGTCGATAGCCGCTTCCACGCCGGAGTTGCCGCCCCCCACCACCGCCACGCGCTTGCCCTTGAACAGCGGGCCGTCGCAGTGCGGGCAGTAGGCCACGCCCTTGTTGCGGTATTGCTGTTCGCCCGGCACGTTCATTTCACGCCAGCGGGCACCGGTAGCGATGATCACGGTCTTGGCCTTGAGGCTGGCACCGCTTTCCAGCTGGATTTCAGTCAGCCCGCTGGCACTTTCGCTGGCGGCCACCAGCTTGCTGGCGCGCTGCAGATTCATCACGTCCACGTCGTATTCCTTGACGTGCTGTTCCAGCGCCATCGCCAGTTTCGGGCCTTCGGTTTCCTTTACCGAGATAAAATTCTCGATGCCCATGGTGTCCAGCACCTGGCCGCCGAAACGCTCGGCCACCACCCCGGTACGGATGCCCTTGCGCGCAGTGTAGATGGCGGCGGCGGCACCGGCCGGCCCACCGCCGACCACCAGTACATCAAATGCGTCCTTGCTGGCGATTTTTTCCGCCTCGCGTGCCGCCGCGCCGGTATCCAGCCGGGCAACGATTTCTTCCAGCCCCATGCGGCCCTGGCCGAACACGTCGCCATTCAGGTACACGGTAGGCACCGACATGATCTGGCGCGCGGCCACCTCGTCCTGGAACAGCGCGCCGTCGATCATGGTGTGGCGGATGTTCGGGTTCAGCACCGCCATCAGGTTCAGCGCCTGCACCACGTCCGGGCAGTTCTGGCACGACAGCGAGATATAGGTTTCGAAGCTGTATTCGCCGCGCAGCGCTTTTACCTGCTGGATCAGTTCCTGCCCGGCCTTGGATGGATGGCCGCCCACCTGCAGCAGCGCCAGCACCAGCGAGGTGAACTCGTGGCCCATCGGCACGCCGGCAAAACTGACGCGAGAAGCAGGCTCACCGACGCGGCCAACGCTGAACGACGGCTTGCGGGCATCGTTGCCATCAAAACGGACGCTCACCTTGTCGGACAGGCTGGCGATGTCGGCCAGCAGGCCGCGCACTTCCTCGTCCTTGGCGCCGGCACCCAGGCTGGCAACCAGCTCGATTGGGTGTTGCAGGTTGGTCAGGTACGCTTGCAGTTGGGTCTTGATATTGTTGTCCAGCATGATGTGCTCCTTGGTATACGGGTACCCGGGAAAGCGGCTTCAGGGTTGGCCGCAAGGCCGTTTTCCGGGGCACCCGGCAATGAATGTCGGGTGGGGATGGCACCGGCCGGGAGAGGTCGGCCGGGCCATCAGGTACAACCTTGTCACGTGCCCTCAGGCACGCGGCGGCAGAACTTAAATTTTGCCTACCAGGTCCAGCGACGGTGCCAGCGTGGCATCGCCCTCTTTCCACTTGGCCGGGCACACTTCGCCCGGGTGGGCGGCCACGTACTGGGCAGCCTTCACCTTGCGCAGCAGCTCGGCGGCATCGCGGCCGACGCCACCGGCGTTGATTTCCACGATCTGGATCTTGCCTTCCGGGTCGATCACGAAGGTGCCGCGATCGGCCAGGCCGGCGTCCTCGATCAGCACGCCGAAGTTGCGCGAGATCAGGTGGGTCGGGTCAGCCAGCATCGGGTACTGGATTTTCTTGATGGTGTCCGAGGTGTCGTGCCACGCTTTGTGGGTGAAGTGGGTGTCGGTGGAAACGGAGTAGATTTCCACGCCCAGCTTCTGGAATTCCGGGTACAGATCGGCCAGGTCGCCCAGTTCGGTCGGGCACACGAAGGTGAAGTCCGCCGGGTAGAAGAACACTACCGACCACTTGCCCAGCAGGGTCTGGTCAGTCACGTCGATGAACTGGCCGTTGTGGAAGGCTTTAGTGGCAAACGGTTTGATCTGGCTGTTGATGATGGACATGCTTGGCTCCTTGCTTGGGTTAAGTGCTGCGTGGCCGGATACTGCGTCGTCTTGTTCAGTCACGTCGCCCGGCGGCTCTGCAGCGGTAAGTCGTTGTCGATGGCTGCATAGTGCCGCAGCGTGATAGCCAATTCCAATTGAATGTTTTTCTTGGATAGTTTTATTTTCTTTATCGACCATGATTGGCCGTTTTGATCGCAAGGAGCGGAGTGCCATTGGCACGGCACCCGCCTACAGTCAGGGCAAGAGGTCACTGCGGAGCCACAGCATGAAACACTCACCATCCCTCGCCGCCGCCACCGTCGCCGACCCGCGCTGGCAGGCGGTGCTGGCGCGCGATGTCGCCGCCGACGATCAGTTCGTGTACGCGGTCAGCAGCACCGGCATCTTCTGCCGCCCCAGCTGCCCGTCGCGCCATGCGCGGCCGGAACACGTGCGCTTCTACCCGGACGCCGCCGCGGCGACACAGGCCGGCTACCGCCCCTGCCGCCGCTGCCGGCCAGAGGCCGAGTCGCCAGCGCAGCAGCAGGCGGCGCTGATCGCCCGGCTGTGCCGGCAGATCGAAGAGGCCGAGCAGGCGCCGACGCTGGCACAGTTGGCCGCAGCCGCCGGCATGAGCCCGTATCACCTGCAGCGGGTGTTCAAGGCCGCGACCGGGGTCAGCCCCAAGGCCTATGCCACCGCCAGCCGCGCCGCGCGCATGCGCCAGTCGCTGCAGGCCACGCCGTCGGTGACCGAGGCCATCTACCAGGCCGGCTACAACGCCAGCAGCCGCTTTTACGAACAGTCGGGCGCGCTGCTGGGCATGACGCCCAGCAACTGGCGCGCCGGCGGCAAGGCACAGGACATCCGCTTTGCGCTGGCGCAGTGCACGCTGGGCGCCATCCTGGTGGCGCAAAGCGCGCGCGGCATCTGCGCCATCCAGCTGGGTGACGATGCCGACAGCCTGCTGCGCGAGCTGCAGGATCGCTTTCCGGCGGCCAACCTGATCGGCGGCGACGCCGCGTTCGAGCAACTGGTGGCGCAGGTGGTGGGCTTTGTGGAAGCGCCGCAGCAGGGGCTGGCGCTGCCGCTGGACATCCGCGGCACCGCCTTTCAGCAACGAGTGTGGCAGGTGCTGCAGGCGATACCGCCGGGACAGACGCTGAGCTACAGCGAGGTCGCCGCGCGCATCGGCTCGCCGCGGGCGGTGCGGGCGGTGGCGCAGGCCTGTGCCGCCAACGCGCTGGCGGTGGCGATTCCCTGCCACCGCGTGGTGCGCACCGACGGCAGCCTGTCCGGCTACCGCTGGGGCGTGGCGCGCAAGGCCGCACTGCTGGCGCGCGAGGCGCAGCTGGCAGCGGATGGCGCTGCCACTCGCCCGAGCGAACAGGAGTAAACCGCAGCCATGATCGACGATCTGTTCGCCCCGCCGCCCGGCAGTGACGATTGTACCGAGCGCCTGACGCCCGGCACCGTGCTGCTGCACGGCATGGCGCTGCCGCTGGCCGCGCAGCTGCTGGCCGACATCACTGCCATTGCCGCTGCCGCGCCGTTCCGTCACATGATCACCCCCGGCGGCTACCGCATGGGCGTGGCCACCACCAGCTGCGGCGAGCTAGGCTGGATGTCGGACCAGCACGGCTACCGCTACAGCCGAATCGACCCGGGCAGCGGCCAGCCGTGGCCGGCGATGCCCGCCAGCTGGCGCACGCTGGCCGGCGACGCCGCTGCACGCGCCGGCTTTGCCGGTTTCGTGGCCGATGCCTGCCTGATCAACCGCTATGAGCCGGGCTGCAAGCTGTCGCTGCACCAGGACAAGGACGAGCGCGATTTTGCCGCGCCGATCGTGTCGGTCTCGCTGGGGCTGCCGGCGGTATTCCAGCTGGGCGGCCTGCGCCGCAGCGCGCGTTGCGCCACGCTGCAGCTGCGCCACGGCGACATCCTTGTGTGGGGTGGGCCGGACCGGCTGCGCTATCACGGCGTGCTGCCGCTGGCCGGCGGCGAACACCCGCTGCTGGGCGCCTGCCGCATCAACCTCACCTTCCGCCGCGCCGGCTGAGCGCGCTGCTTTACGCCCTGCCGCGCGCTGCCGTCGCTGCCTTCGCTGCCTTCGCTGCCTTCGCTACCGGGCCGCGTGCTTACCTCAGCGAACCACCGCTTGCTGCGCCGTGTTCGCCCTGGCTCGCGCACACGTCAGCCACTGCCGCGCGTTGCCAGGCCTGATCGTTGATCGCGGTGACAAGCCGCCGCCCGCCACGTAGCCTTGCGGCCAACCTTTGCCCCGAGTCCGCCATGTCCACCACCCTGCACTGCCAGCTGCCGCTGCCGGCCAATTTCCGCGCCGCTGGCTTCTTCGATTTTCATCGCCGTGATGCACAGCAAGTGGCGGAGCGTGTCCTTGCGCACACGCTGGAAAAGGGCCTGCTGTGGCACGGCCAGCCGGCGCTGCTGCGCATCAGCCTGCAGCCGGAGGGCGCTGCAGCCAGCCTGCTGCTGGATAGCGGCAGCCACGCCGACGACGCGGCACGGCTGACCGGCTGCGTGCGCCACATGCTGGGGCTGACTCAGCCGGTGGCAGAGTTCGAGGCGGCACTGGCCGGCCACCCGCAGCTGGGGCCGCTGCTGGCGCGGCAGTCCGGGCTGCGCGTACCGCAGACCGCCAGCGCCTTCGAAGCGCTGGCCTGGGCCATCATCGGCCAGCAGATCAGCGTGGCGGCGGCAGTGGCGATACGCCGCCGCTTCATCCTGGCCGCCGGGCGGCAGCACAGCAGCGGCCTGTACTGCCTGCCGGATGCAGACTGCGTCGCCGGCATGGACGAGGCCACGCTGCGCGCTGCCGGCCTGACCCAGGGCAAGGCGCAGACGCTGTTGCGGCTAGCCGCCGAGGTCGCCAGCGGCCGCTTGCCGTTGGCCGCCTGGCAGCAGGCGCCGGATGCCGCCGCCATCGGCAGCCAGCTGGCGGCGATCCGCGGCATCGGCCCGTGGACCATCAGCTATGCGCTGCTGCGCGGCTTTGCCTGGCTAGATGGCTCGCTGCATGGCGATGTGGCGGTGCGCCGCAACCTGCAGCGGCTGCTGCAACGGGAAGACAAGCTGAGCGCGCCGGAAACCGAGCGCTGGCTGGCCGAATTCGCCCCCTGGCGCGCACTGGTGGCCGCCCACCTGTGGGCGCTGCAGGCCGGCGACGGCTACTGATGCGGCCAACGTGCCGGCTGTCATCGCCGCGTCACAACGCGCCGCGATACTGCCGCCAGCAACATGGCTTTGTCCCGTTTCTGCTTACCGCCCGCCCTGCGCGGGCATTTTTTTTGCCGCCGGCTGCCGGCCGCGGCGCCACTTGCCCGCATTGCCAAATGTCATCGGCAGCACTGCCGTATATACTCTGCCGACTTGTGACTTACGGTATGTGCTTGTGATGATTCGTTCTGTCGCCAAACTGGCAGCCCTGCTGCTGCCGTTGCTGCTGGCCGCCCCGGCGCTGCATGCCGCCGCGCTGCCGCGCGTCGGCGTGGTGCTGGGCGGTGGCGGCGCGCGCGGCATTGCCCACCTGGGTGTGCTGCAGGAGCTGGAAAAACTGCAGGTGCCGATCAGCTGCATTGCCGGCACCAGTGCCGGGGCGCTGATTGGCGGCGCCTATGCCAGTGGCCAGGATCTGGACACGCTGGCGCAGCAGCTGAACAGTGCCGACTGGGACACCCTGCTCGCCGGCAAGCCGCGGCGCGAGGATGTGCCCTACCAGCGCAAGCACAACGACAGCAAGAACTACTTCGACCTCACCCTGGGCTTTCGTGACGGCAAGCTGCGCCTGCCACCGGCGGCGATCAATGCCCAGGCCATCGACCTGTTCATCCGCCAGCTGACCCACGCCCGCAACGAAAGCAGTTTCGACAATCTAAGCATTCCGTTCCGCGCCGTAGCCACCGATCTGGAAAACGGCGAGGCGGTGGTGTTCGACAAGGGCGACCTGAGCCTGGCGATGCGCGCCAGCATGGCGGTGCCCGGCATGTTTTCGGCGGTGGAGGCCGACGGCCGCCTGCTGGTGGACGGCGGCATGGCACGCCAGTTGCCGGTAGAGGAGCTGAAAGGCCGCTGTGCCGATGTGCTGATCGTGATCGATGTCGGCTCGCCGCCGGTACCGCGCGCGCAGCTGAACAACTTTCTCAATGTGCTGGACCAGAGCACCTATCTGATGGTGGCGCGCAATAGCAAGGAATCGCTGGCGCTGCTGGGTGCGGACGACATCCTGATCCGCCCGCAGCTGGATGGAGTCACTCCGGCCGACTTTGCCGCCAGCCGCCAGATCATCGAGGCCGGCCGCCAGGCCGCGCGCGCGGTGGCGGCCCGGCTGCAAACGTTGGCCGCCAGCCCGGAGGCCTACCGGCAATGGCAGGCGGCGCGTAGCAGCAGCCCGCCGCCGCGCATCGACCAGGTCAACGTCAGCGGCGACTTCGCCTTCGTGGAGCCGGGCGCGCTGATCGACAAGCTCGCCATCAACCGCCAGCTGGGACTGGGCAGTTTCCATCGCCGCCTGCAGGACGTGTTTGCCGAGGGCGATCTGGAAAAACTGGATTACACCCTGCAGCCGCAGGATGGCCAGACCGTGGCCCAGGTGCAGGCGGTAGAACGCAACACTGGCCCCAACTACCTGCGCGGCGGCCTGGAGCTGCGCTCCAGCTCGCAGGGCAATGCCACCTTTTCGCTGCTGGGCGAGTACCGCCGCAGCTGGCTGAACCATGCCGGCGGCAGCCTGCTGGCCGAGGCCAAGATCGGCGAGGAGCCAACCTACAGCGCCGAGTGGTATCAGCCGCTGGCGGCCAACTCGCCACTGTTCGCCAGCCTGTCCGGCAGCTATCGCGAGAAGGATTACTCGCTGTACGTCACCGACAACCAACCGGAGGCGGAATACCGCCGCCGCACCCGCAGCGTGCATGCCGATGTCGGCTGGCGCTTTGCCGAGATGGGCGAAATCCGCACCGGCTGGTATCGCAGCAGCGACGACCTGAAACTGACAGTCGGCTCGTCCAATGCCGCGCTGGATGACTACAACAGCCAGGAACAGGGCCTGCGCGTGCGCCTGGCGCTGGACCAGCTGGATAACCCGCGCTGGCCGCGCAGCGGTTACGCCGCCACGCTGGAGGCGCGCGCGCCCAGTTCGCGCAGCGACAGCGAGGACACCCCGCCCGCCAGCGGCTCGTTTTCGCTGGACAGCGTCACTACCGACCAGCGCGACATCAGCTGGCATTTCAGCCTGCGCGGTGGCTACAGCAACCCGGACGACAACAATAATGTGTTCGAGCTGGGCGGCTTCCGCTATCTGTCCGGCTACCAGCCGGGGCAGCTGCTGGGCCGGCAGATGCTGTTTGCCCGTGGCATGATGTCGTGGCGTGTGGCCAGCCTGCCGTCGGCCATCGGCACCGGCCTGTACCTGGGTGCCTCGGCCGAGATCGGCCAGATGTGGTCGCAGATCACCAATGATCGCGACAGCGGCTGGTTGCCCGGCGGCACGCTGTTTGTCGGCGCCGACACCCTGCTGGGGCCGCTGTTCATCGGCGTGGGCAACAGCCGCGGCGGCCGCCTCACCGGCTACCTGAACCTGGGAGTGGAATATTGAGCCGCGCGCTGGCAACGCCGGCGGCGGCCAACAGCGGCGATCGCCGCCAAAGCTGGGCCGCCGCCCCGCGTCACCGCATGCCGTCATGCACTACAGTAAGCACAGGGCAAGCCACCAGCCGCGCGCTGCCGCCGCCGGCCGTGGCCGCACAAGGAATGCGATGAAGCACGACCAAGCCACCCCACCATCCCGCCTAAGCGCACCGTCATCGCTGCGCCCGGTGGTGGTCTATGCCGTGTTTGCCGCGCTGTGGATCCTGTTTTCCGACCAGCTGGTCGCCGCGCTGTTTCAGGACCCGGCCAAGCTCACCCTGGTCAGCACCCTCAAGGGCTGGCTGTTCGTGGCGGTGACCTCGCTGCTGCTGTACGGACTGATCTACCGCCAGTTGGACCTGGCCGCCCAGCTGGCGCGGCGCGAACAGGCGGCGCTGCAGGCCCAAGCCGATGCCCAGCGCCTGCTGACGGAAATCTGCGACAACTCCTCCGACGCCATCTATGCCAAGGACGCCGAGGGGCGCTATCTGCTGTTCAGCCGCGAGGCCGCCCGCGTCACCGGCCAGGCCGCTGCCACGGTGCTGGGGCAGGATGACAGCCTGCTGTTCCCAGCGGCGGAGCTGCCGGCCATCCGCGGCAACGACCAGTGCGTGATGGCGGAAAACCGCACGCTGACCTTTGAAGAAACCGTCAGCACCGTGGATGGCAAGGTAGTGTTCCTGTCCACCAAGGGACCGTTGCACGACAGCCAGGGCCAGGTGCGCGGCCTGTTCGGCATCGCGCGCGACATCACCGCGCGCAAGCTGCTGGAGGAAGAGCAGCGCATTGCCGCCATCGCCTTCGAATCGCAGGAAGGCATGCTGCTGACCCAGGCCGACGGCATGATCGTGCGCATCAATCGCGCCTTCAGCATGCTGACCGGCTATAGCGCAGCGGAAGCGCTGGGCCACACCCCGGCCATGCTCAAATCCGGCCGTCACGAACCGGCATTTTTCGGCGCCATGTGGCAGCAGATCCACGAACATGGCTACTGGCAGGGCGAGTTGTGGAACCGGCGCAAGAACGGCAGCCTGTTCATTGCCTGGCTCACCATCTCGGCGGTACGCGGCGAGGATGGCCACATCAGCCATTTCGTCGGCGCCTTCTCCGACATCACCAGCCACCGCGAAGCCGAGGCCGAAATCCACCGCCTGGCCTATTACGACCCGCTGACGCAGCTGCCCAACCGCCGCCTGCTGCAGGACCGCATCCGCCAGGCGCTGGCCACCAGCCAGCGCAGCCGCCACTATGGCGCGCTGATCTTCCTGGACCTGGATCACTTCAAGAACCTGAACGATACCCGTGGCCACCACGTCGGCGACCAGCTGCTGGTGGAAACCGCGCTGCGGCTGAACCGCCATGTGCGTGAAAGCGATAGCGTCGCCCGCCTGGGCGGCGACGAGTTCGTACTGCTGCTGGAAAACCTGGGCAGCAGTGCGCAAGAAGCCGCCGTTCAGGCCGAGCAGGTGGCGGAAAAAATCCGCGAGGCGCTGGCGCTGCCGTTCCAGCTCGGCGAGCTGACCTTCCACGCCACCGCCAGCCTGGGTATCGCGCTGTTTCTCGGCCACAGCGAATCGGCAGAATCGCTGCTGAAATACGCCGATGTGGCGATGTATCAGGCCAAGACCGACGGCCGCGATACGCTGCGCTTCTTCGACCCGTCGATGCAGACGGCGCTGGAAGAACGCAGCCAGCTGGAAAGCGACCTGTACCAGGCGCTGGCGCACGATCAGCTGCAGCTGTACTACCAGGCGCAGCTCAACAACCAGCACCAGCTGATCGGCGCCGAGGCACTGCTGCGCTGGCAGCATCCGCAGCGCGGGCTGGTGCCGCCGGGGCAGTTCATCCCGCTGGCGGAAGAAACCGGGCTGATCTTGCCCATCGGCCAGTGGGTGCTGCAGCAGGCCTGCCGCCAGTTGGCCGCATGGCAGCAGGCCGGCAATGCGCTGCAGCAGCTGTCGGTGAATGTCAGCGCCCGCCAGTTCCGGCAGCCAGATTTCGTGGCACAGGTCGAGGCCGCGCTTGCCAGCAGCGGCGCCAATCCGACGCAGCTGATGATCGAGCTGACCGAAAGCATGGTGCTGGACGATGTGGAGGACACCCTGCACAAGATGCAGGCGCTGCGCCGGCTGGGCATCTCGTTCTCGCTGGACGATTTCGGCACCGGCAACTCCTCGCTGGCCTACCTGACCCGCCTGCCGCTGGACGAATTGAAGATCGACAAGTCCTTCATCCTCAATCTGCCGCACAGCCGCAACGATGCCATCATCGCGCAGACCATCATCGCCATGGCCACCGGCCTGGGGCTGCGGGTACTGGCCGAAGGCGTGGAAACCCGCGCGCAGCAGGACTTCCTGCAACAGCACCATTGCCAGGCCTACCAGGGCTTTTTGTTCAGCCGGCCGTTGCCACAAGCCGAGTTCGACCTGCTGCGCCGGCAATTCCAGGCGGCGGTGTAAGCGATGTCCACGCCGGCCACCCCGCCCGCCTCCCCCAGCCCGCCGCGGCCGCGCTGGTACCGCTGGCTGCTGCTTGCCCTGCTGCTGTTGCTGGCACTGGCGCTGGCCACGGCGGCCACTGCCCGCTGGTGGCTGCAGCAACAGGGGCTGCAGCTGCAGGGGCTGGGCTGGAGCGACGGCGGCGCCACGGTGGCACAATGGCAATGGCGCCAGCAGGATTGCGTCGCCGCCCAGGGCCGTGACCTGCGTATCGAGCGCTGGCAGCCGCTTACCATCGCCCTGCAGCAACTGCAGCTGCAATCCTGCGCCAAGCCTGGCCCACGCCAGCTGCCGGCGCCGCCACCCGCCGGACTGCCGTCATTCAGCCTGCGCATCGCCAGCCTGCAGGCCCCCGCCCTACCGGCGCTGGCCGTCGCAGTCACACAACAAAACGAACACTGGCAGGCGCAGCTGGCACAGGGTGCCGACAAGCTGGCGCTGGATTACCGCCGCGACAACGGCCAGTGGCAGGCACAGGGTATGTTGGCCGCAGCGCGGCTGGCCCCGCAGCTGCTGGGGCACTGGCAGCTGCATGGCAGCGGCCGCTGGTTGCCGGGCCAGCTGCACGCCAGCGTGCAGGCCGATGGCCGCCAGCTCGGTTACCAAGGCGATGCCCGCCATGGCGATGCCCGCCTGCAGGCCACACTGCACAACCGCCAGTGGCAGCTGCACGCCACGCTGTCGCAAGCGCTGCCGCTGACCGCCGGCTGGCTGCTGCAGCCGCGCCGGGCGCTGCAGGCCAGCGGCGATCTGGACGGCGTGCACAGCCTGCAGGCCAACCTACTGGCCAGCGGGCCGCAAGGCCGGCTGCAGCTGCAACTCACCCCGCAGGGCCAGAGTCTGCAACGCGGCCGCGGCCTGCTGCAGCTGGACGGCAAAGACTTGCACGCCCGCATTCCGCTGCAATGGTCTGATCGGCAGCTGACGCTGGCGGCCGGCGACGCCCGCCTGCCACAGGGCCTGCGCCTGAGTTGGCCGCAAGCGTGGCAACTACCGCTGACCGCCAGCGGTAGCAGCCGCCTGCCGTTCCGCCTCGATTACCAGCAGCTGCAGCTGAGCAGTAACGATGGCACGCTGCGCTGGGGCGATGGCCGCTGGCAGTGGCAAGGCGCGCTGGCGCTGGCTGGCCGCCATGCCGGCTACCAGCTGGCCGGCCAGTGGCGCGGCCAGCTCGACCCGCAAGGTGCGCACGGTGCCCCGCTACAGCTGAACGTCAGCAAGCCACCACTGGCGCTGGCGATCAGCCTGCCGGTCAACCACCTCGACCCGCGCCAGCCGGCGCTGAGCGCCAGCGTTGCCGGCCACTATCAGGACTGGCCGCTGAAGGGCAGCGTGACTGCCCGCCAGCTGGGGGCCGGCTGGCAAGGCATCCTCAGCGCCGACAGCCGCCTGCCGTTCTACAGCCGCGGTGGCGCGCTGCAACTGGCGGCCAACTGGCGCGGCAGCGCCGGCAAGTGGCAGCTGGATAGCGGCAGCAAGCTGAGCGTGGCCGAAGGCATCGTCGGCGGCGTGCTGCTGAAGCCGCTCAGCCTGCAGGCCGCCAGCGCGCTGTTGACTGACGGCAGCAACGCCCACGGCCAGCTGGCGCTCAGCGCGGACGGCGCCGTGGCCAGTCGCTGGACGCTGCCAGCGGTCGGCGGCACGCTACAACTGGCCGGCCAGCAGGCCAGCGCCCAGCTGCAACTGCCAGCCTGGCGCAGCAAGTTGCAACTGGAGGCACGCCGCCGTGGCCAGGGTGCCAGCGGCAGCGTACAGCTGGATACGCCACTGAGCGCCGCCATGAGCCGCGGCCTGGGCGTTACCCTGCAGCAGGGGCAGCTGGCTGGCACACTGCAGTGGCAATGGCAAAAACAATGGCAGCTGAACGGTGACGCGCGGCTGAGCGATGTGGCGCTGGACTGGGGCGGCATTCTCGCCAACGGCGGCCGTGGCCGGCTAACGTTGGCCGCACGCCCCGGCCAGCTGCAGCTGCAAAGCGATGGCCCGCTACAGCTGGCGCAGCTGGATGTCGGCACCCTGCTGCAGGATGTATCGCTCACCCTGCGTTCCGACCTGCAGGACTGGCAGCTAGGCGCCGTACGTGCCAAGCTGCTGGGCGGCAGCCTGCAGGCCGACAGCCTGCACTGGCCGTCCAGCGCCTTCCAGACCGTGACCGTTCAGCAGCTGGACCTGGCCGCCGTGGCGGCACTGCAAAACGACCCGCAACCCACGGTGCAGCTCACCGGTCGCGTCGGCGGCACCCTGCCAGTGCAGCTGCTGCCGGGCGGAGTGGCACTGCAGGACGGGCTGCTGCGCAACGAGGGCGAGCTGACCCTGCGCGTGCCGGCCACCGCCGGGGTAACCGCCATGGCACAATCCAACCGGGCGGTGCAGCTGGCACTGGACATGCTCAGCGAGCTGGATGTCAACGACTTCCAGGCCAGGCTGGCCATGCAGCAGAACGGATTACTGGATGCCCAGGTGACGCTGAAAGGGGTCAATCCCAAACAAAACCGCCAACCGGTAGTCCTAAATTACAGCCACAGTGAAAATGTGCTGGAACTGTTACGCAGCCTGCGTATCGGAGATGAAATATCCCGCCGTGTGCTCAGCCGCAAGCAATCGGCCACCACGCGCAACCCCACACCGGAGACTTCGCCATGAAACCCGTCTGGCTGATACCGCTCCTGGCACTGGCCGCCTGCACCCCGCGGGTGGCGCTGGAAGTGCCAAAGGAGCCCATCACCATCAACCTGAACGTGAAGATCGATCACGAAATCCGCCTCAAGGTGGAAAAAGACATCGATAACCTCACCACCGACAGCGGACTGTTCTAGGAGCACAGCATGAAAACGGCAGCACGATGGATGGCAATTGGCCTGCTGGTCTGCAGCAGCCTGGCAATGGCACTGGACGTGGGCGGCGCCAAGGCGCAGGGCCTGGTCGGTGAGCAACCGGATGGCTATCTGGGCGTGGTGAAGGCCACTCCGGAAGCGGTCTCGCTGGCAGCAGACATCAACGCCAAGCGCCGCGAGGCCTATGACGCCATCGCCAAGAAAAACGGCACCACCCTGGACCAGGTCGCCACACTGGCCGGCCAGAAAGCCATCGAAAAAACCCCGCCCGGCAGCTACGTCAAGGCTCCCAACGGCCAGTGGGTAAAGAAGTAAGCCCGCCGGTGCCGGCGTCAGCGCCAGCCTGAAGCTGGCAGTGGCGATGGCTGGTTTCCCCATGCGCTGGCATGCCTGAGGGTTGCACGTTGCCGGCGCAGGAGCGCAATCACTTGCGCCGCAGCGGGCAGGCCCCCTACCCGCCGCCAGCACGGCCAGACCAGAGTCTGGCTGTTTTGTTTTGCGCGCCGGCCATGACGGCTGGGCTTGAGCGCGGTCAATTTGGCCGCCGGCAATACCAGAGTAAATTACTCAACATTACAGCTACGCCACGGAGGCATCATGTTCGGCACCAAAACCCGCGAAGCACTGGCCGCCACGCTGGCGGAAAACGCCATCTTGCAGGCCCAGAATCAGGCACTGCAGCAGGCGCTGGCCGACAGCCAGCAACAGTTGGCCGCCCAGGCTGCCGCACAGCAGGACATGGCCCGCCACCAGCAACTGCTGGACGGGGTGCTGGCCAGCCTGCCGCGCTTTGGCGAATCGCTGACCGGCATCCAGCAATCGTTTGGCGGCCTGTCCGGCCACCTGGCCGACGAGCTGCTCACCGCCCAGGCCGCCGCCAGTGAATCCGGCGCCAACCGCAGCGCGTTCGAAAGCATTGCGGCCAACCTGCAGGCGATGACCGCGCGCATTACCGCTGCCAGCGACAGCGTGGAAGGGCTGGCGCGCCGCGCCGACGAAATTGGCGGCATCGTGCAGCTGATCAAGGATATTGCCGAGCAGACCAACCTGCTGGCACTGAATGCCGCCATCGAGGCCGCCCGTGCCGGTGAAGCCGGTCGCGGCTTTGCCGTGGTAGCAGACGAAGTGCGCAAACTGGCCGAACGCACCGCCAATGCCACCAGCGAGATCAGCACCCTGGTGGCCGCCATCCGCAGCGATACCGGCACCGCCCGCGCCATCATGCAAAGCGGCGCCGGCGATGCCGCCAGCCACAGTGCCAGCAGCGCCGACGCCATGCACAGCATGCAGCGGCTGCTGGAGCTGTCGCAGCGCATGCAGCAATCCATCGGCGTGTCGGCGCGGCTGGCCAATGTCGAACTGGCCAATATCGAGGAGCTGCTGCTGAAGCTGGAAGTCTACAAGGCGCTGCTGGGGCTGACCGCACTGGCCCCCGAGGCCCTGCCGGACGAGACCCAGTGCCGGCTGGGGCAGTGGTATTTTTCCGGCGACGGCAAGGCGCAGTTTGCCGGCCAGGCCGCCTACCGCGACATGGCCGCGCCACACCAGGCGGTACACGACCATGCCCGCCGTGCGCTGGAACGCTACCACGACGGCGATGTGCCGGGCGCGCTGGCGGCACTGGCGCAGATGGAAAACGCCAACCTGAACGTGATGGCCGGGCTGGGGCGGCTGCTGGGGGAGTCTCAAACAAGAAAATGATCAGCCATCGGCATCGCATCAGTAGGCATTGCTGAACAATACTGTTGATTTTTCAGCACAACACTCATCACGCGACAGTCACAACTTTTAATATATGGCCATGCGTAATTTCTCTGTCACACTGCTTTCATTTCCATCAGGTAAATTCAATTGGATTCGGACATAGCAACTCTTGCATTATGTTAAACCCAATTTAATTATTCAAACCTGAAAAGCTTTCAAACAAGGGAAATAAACCGATGAAAATCAAAAACCTGAGCCTCTTGATCTTTGCCGCCTGGGGTGCGTATGCTAATGCAGCAAGCATTGATTATCGCCAAGGTTATCGTACCGGCGTAGAAAAATATGAAAGCCGCATGCTATTGAGCAATGATTGGGCCAATGGAATTGGTGGCAGCATCGAATACACCATCGACAACAGCAGCACCAATGATGCCGGAATTGATCAGGCCCGCTGGAAAGATACCGAGTTTCAGCTGTATTACAAGTACAAGCTCAGCGATGCACTGACCATCACGCCGCTGTTTCTGTACGATACCGCCAAGGATGTGGGTGATGGCACTCGAAACGATACATTCAAGCCCGGTATTCAAGCCAACTGGACCTTTGCTCCAGGCTGGCGCCTGGACGGTCGTGTCCGTTATGAGAAAAAAACCTGGACCAAGAAGAACCTGCATGGCCAGCAAGATGATGACAGCACCGTACGTACTGACGCATGGCTGCGCAAGACATTCAATGACACCACCGATGCTTATTACAATGTGCGCTGGGATCGAAAGTTGAATGACTTCCATTATGATGATGGCGGCAAGGACTACTTCGAGCATAATTTTGGTGTTGGTTATAAATTCACCAAAGAGGTAAAAGCCTATACCGAAATCGGCTATTTGGGTGAAGTAAAAGACCCGAGCAACACAAAGCTATTGAAAGACGATTGGCGAGTGCGTGTTGGCGTAAGCTATAGCTTCTAATTAAAGTTCAACATTGGCCGGCGGCTAGTTACCACGGCCAATGTTTATGTCGTAGTCTTATTTAACTCCTACATTTATTTGTAACATTTGAACTGTAGCATCCCGGTCATCAAGCTCCGACATTGGAGCCATAACCCTACGGGAGAAAACACATGAAAACCCTGATTCGTCTGTCCGCTGCTGCCGTACTGCTGGCCTCCTCTGTGGCGGCGTTTGCCGGTGAAGCCGAAGACCTGAAACTGAGCAGCGATGTGAAGGCCGCCATCGACAGCTCGGCCACGCTGAAAGCCTTCAACCTGAAAGTCAGCAGCAAGGATGGCAATGTCACCATCGACGGCGCGGTGGATCAGGGCCTGCAAATGGCAGAAGTGGGCATGATTGCCGAGAAGGTGGCTGGGGTGAAATTCGTGTTCAACAACATCATGCCGAAGCAGTAAGCCACACACTGCCCACGCCAAAAGGTTGGCCGCAGCCGCCACACGCTTACGCTGGCCCGCAAAAAAAAAGAGACCCCCGTGGTCTCTTTTTTGCTGCGCGCGGCCGTTCTGCGACGCCAGATGCCGCCGGCGGCATGCGGCCAACCTTGCCGTGGCCGGCGTGCGCGTAACGCCCATCCCGCGCCGCCGGCCTCAGCGCATCACTTCTGGGTCTTCAGCTGCTGCCACAGGCGGATTTCGAGCCGTACGATGTCGATCGGCTTGGGCTTCAGCAGCGCCATCTTCTTGTAGGCACTGTCCGGCGGGTAGACCGCCGAATCCTGCGCAATGGCCGGTGTCACGTACTGGCGTGCCGTGTGGTTGGCCGTCGGGTAGAACACCTCGTTGGTGATGGCGGCGTTGATCTTCGGCTCCTGGATGAAGTTGATCCACTTCAGCGCCGCCTCCGGGTGCGGCGCATCCTTCGGTATCGCCATCATGTCGAACGCCAGCAGCCCGCCTTCCTTCATGTGGGCAAACCTGATGTCGTAGGGACGCTTGGTTTCGGTACTGCGCCGGCGCGCGATACTGACGTCGCCACTGAAGCCGATCGCCACACAGACATCACGGTGAGCCAGGTCGTTGATGTAGCCGGACGAGCTGAACTGCGTGATGTAGGGGCGGACTTTCTTCAGCATCTCGAACGCAGCCTGGTAGTCCGCCGGATTGGTGCTGTTCGGGTCCTTGTGCATGTACTGCAGCGCGGCAGCAAACACCTGCACCGGCCCGTCGAGGAAGGAGACGCCACAGCTCTTGAGCCTGGCCAGGTTGGCCGCATCGAACACCAGCGCCCAGCTGTCGACCGGCGCCTTAGTGCCCAGCAGCTTCTGCACCGCCTGCACGTTATAACCGATGCCGGTGACCGCAAACGCCCAGGGCACCGCGTACTGGTTGCCCGGATCGGCATCCGCCACCATCTGCATCAGCAGCGGGTTGAGGTGTTTCAGGTTCGGCAGCTTCGACTTGTCGAGCTTCAGGTACACGCCGGCCTGAATCTGTTTCGCCATGTAGTTCGACGATGGCACCACGATGTCGTAGCCGGAGCGGCCGGTGAGCAGCTTGGCCTGCAGCGTGTCGTTGCTGTCGTAGTTGTCGTAGCGTACGTGGATGCCGGTCTGCTTCTCGAAATTGGCGATGGTGTCCTTGGCGATGTAGTCCGACCAGTTGTACACGTTCAGTTCGGTATCGGCCGCCTGGGCAGCAGCGGGCAGCAGTAGCGCCATGGCGGCGGTGATGACGGCGCCAGCGACAAACGCGCGGCGCAGGCTGGTTGCAGGGGGACAAACGCGCATGATGTGTTCCTTGTTGGGTAGTGATGTAAGCCGGGCCGTGGCGCCGGGAAAGCTCCGCGACACCGCGCCCTTTGTGGCGGTCTGGTAACCATCAGCCGAGCGGCAGCCGTTTGCCGCCGCCCGCGCTCAAGACTCTGTTCTGGCCCGATACACCTCATATTGCAGACGTATCGCCGCACCGATATCGAAGAACGGCCGGGGTGGCAGCCAGCCCGGCTGCGCCTGCTCGAGCACCGCGCTCAGCAACGCGGACTGACTGCCCGACGCCATCTCCGCCAGCAGCCGCCCCCACAGCGTGCCGCGTGCCACGCCGGAGCCATTGCAACCGCTGGCGCCATAAATACCTTCGGCGAGTTTGGCGAAACGCGGCTCGCCGGAGCGCGTGGCGCTCAGGTGCCCCGTCCAGGTGAACTGCAGATGCTCGTCGTTCATCCAGGGAAAACGGCGCTGCAGGCCTTGCAGATGCCGGGCGCGTCGTTGCTGTAGCGAGTGGCCGGCAAGGTCTCGGAGGCGATATTCCACGGTATTGCGAATCAGCAGCCGCCGGTCTGGCGTCAGGCGCAGCGTGGCCCCGCCTGGCCGGGTCGACAGCACGCCCCAGGCCGGCGCGTTGTGCAGGCGGGCATACTCGTCGTCGCGCAAGGGCCGGCTGAGGGAGGCGCTGAGTTCCAGCGGAAACACCGCGCTGTCGGCCAGCCCCAACCGCGCCGAGAATGGCCCCACACACACCAGCACCTGCCCGACCTCGATATCGCCGCTGTCGGCGCGGGCGCGGATGCCGCCACCGGGCAAACGCTCCAGCGCGGTGATCGCGGTGTTCTCGTACAGCACCACATTCGCCGGCAAGGCATCCAGCAGCCCTTTGGCGTACTTGGCGGGCTGCAGCAAGCCGTTGCCGCCCCGGCACCAGATTGCCGCCTGGTAGAAGGCGGTACCCAGCCGCTGCGACAACGCCGCGCCTTCCAGCAGCTCGGCTCTTGCCCCGGCTTCACGCAAGGTTTGCACCTGGCGTTCCGCCTCTGCCAGCTTGGCCGGGTCGCGCACCGCGAAAAAATAGCCGTCATCGCTCAGCTCGCACTCAATGCCCAGTCCCACCACGCGTCGATGCAGCTCGGCACTGGCGGCCCGGCCGATGGCGCTTGCCGCGTGGTACTGCTCATTCAGCCGCCGCCCGGCCAGCTCCTCCGCCTCGGGCCGCTCGTAGGCCACCACGAAGCCGGAGTTCCGCGCCGATGCGCCCTGGGCGGCGCGCTGGCGATCAACCACGATAATGCGCGCCTGCGGATGCAGTTCGGCCAGCGTATGTGCTGCCGACAACCCGGTATAGCCGCCCCCGATGACCAGCCAATCGGCTTTCTGCTTGCCTTGCAGGCGCGCAGCACAAGGCGAGACGCCTGCCTGAGCGATCCAGCCGCATACATTTTCGAGCATACCCATTACCCCTCTACGATACTGACGATCATGCCAACCAATTGCATGCACAATTTGCATCAATCGCCGGCATGCCCTTGCGCTTTGTGGCTAATATATGGCGAGTTTTTGCGACAATCTAACGTTATAAATTCATTCTTCTATTCTGAAAACGCATGGATAAACTCTATCGCCCACCGTCAATTCTGGCCATGCAGGCGCTGTCGCTGGTGGCGGAAGCTGGCAACTTCACCGAGGCGGCACAAAAGCTGCACCTGACCCAGAGCGCGGTGAGCCGGAAGATTCAGCAACTGGAAAGCCATTACGGGGTGCCGCTGTTCATTCGCAGCAGCCGCAATGTGCAACTGACGGCACAGGGCGAAGCGGTGCTGGAAACCGCGCGCAAGGTACTCCGAGAACTGCAGATGCTTGATGAACGGATAACACCGCGCGAACGGCCTTTCCGCATCCGCATTTTCGTGTCGCTGGCGGTACGCTGGCTATTGCCGCGGCTAACCGATTTCTATGCCCGCCATCCCGATCTGTCGCTGTCGATCGAGACCGTCGCCACGGAGCTGGTCGAGCCATCGGGCGACTGCGACGCCTATATTCTTTACCGCCCGGAACTGCCGGCCGAGCCGACCTTCCATACCCTGTTCGAGGAAATCCTGGTGCCGGTGTGCGCGCCCAGCTGCGTCAACGGCAAACCGGCGCCGCAGTCGCTGGCGGAATTGGCGCAATTCCCGCTGATTCACGGCTCCACCGGCCAGCATGAATGGACGGCCTGGTTACAGGCCAATGGGGCGTTGTCGGCCAAGGATTACAAGCACCTCACCTTCAATCTGGACGAGCTGGCGATGGATGCGGCCGCCCGCGGCCTGGGCGTGGCGATGACCGACCTGACCCTGGCGCAAGATCTGATCAATCGTGGTGCGCTGATTATCCCCTTCGGCACACCATTACCCACCCACGGCGTCTATACGCTGTGGCTACAGAGCAATGGCGCGCTGCATCCAGCCCGGCAGCGCATCCTGCAGTGGTTTGCACAGCAGTCGGCGGGGGATGCCGGGGCCAGGCCAGATCGGGAGTAGCCGGCGGCTTGGCCGCCGGACCGTCCAGGCGATAGCCGCCAGCAGTGGGCTGTGTGGTCTTAACCCTGGCGTGCCGCCTCGATGGCGGCGATGTCGATCTTGCGCATCGTCATCATCGCGTCGAAGGCGCGCTTGGCCGCAGCGGGATCGGGGTCGCTGATCGCGGCGATCAGGGCCCGCGGGGTGATCTGCCATGACAAACCCCAGCGATCCTTGCACCAGCCGCATTCACTCTCCTCGCCGCCGTTGCCGACGATCGCCTGCCACAGGCGGTCGGTTTCGGCTTGGTCGTCGGTCGCAATCTGAAACGAGAACGCCTCGCTGTGCGTGCAATACGGGCCGCCGTTCAAGCCAAGACAGGGAATGCCGGCGACTGTAAATTCGACCGTCAGCACATCGCCCTGCTTGCCGGCCGGATAGTCACCCGGCGCGCGCAGCACGGTGCCCACAGCGCTGTCCGGAAAGGTTGCGGCATAGAAAGTGGCGGCATCGAAGGCATCGCGGTCGAACCACAAGCAGATCGTGTTCTTGCTACTCACTTGGTGTCTCCTGGCAAGTTTGATACCGGGCAGCCGCTACCGGTGCCACCACTGCAGGCTGACAGCGCCGCTGACCTTGAACTCGGGCGCCAATATGGCGGCAGATGGTCGTGGCGCCTTTGTCGGCCACCAGAACGAGTCGCAATGCCGAGCCGGCTGCTATCTGCTTGATTGTAGACGCCGCATGGGGCGCTTCCCAGCGGCTGCCAGCAGCGCCGCGGCGTCGCTCGCCAGCACATGCTTGCCAGACTATCTGCCAAGTGATTTCTCGCCGCGGCCGGTGGCCCGGCGGCGGCGTTGGCAGTCGGCCAAGGTGCCCATGCCGGCGCCAGCCCTGCGGGATAACGCCCCCTGCCGCGCTGACCCAGGAAACAAAAATGCACCGTCAAAAACCATGGTGGTATTGTTCCGCCATCAGAAAATCCGGCACGACACCACCATGAGCAACCGCATCGCCGCCTGCTACGGCCTGATCGACACCCGCTTTGGCACCGTGGCCGCGTGGCTAGACAAAACCGGCGCGCTGCAACGGCTGGAGTTCAACGTTGCACGCGAGCTGGAACGCGCCCATCACCACGGCACACCGCGCGACGATGCCGCCGTGGCCGAGGTGGCACGCCAGCTGGCTGAGTACGACGCCGGCATGCGCCGCGAATTCACCCTGCCGCTGGCCGCCGTCGGCAGCGACTTCCAGCACAAGGTGTGGGCCGAGCTGTGCCGCATCCCCTACGGCACCACCATCAGCTATGGCGAGCTGGCGCGCCGCGTCGGCGACCCCGGCGCCGCGCGCGCCGTTGGCCGCGCCAATGCCACCAACCCCATCGCGCTGATCGTGCCCTGCCACCGCGTGATCGGCAGCGATGGCAAGCTCACCGGCTATGCCGGCGGCCTGCCGCTGAAGGCCACGCTGCTGCAGTTCGAGCTGAGCCACACCCCGCCGGCGCTGTTCCTGTAAGCCATCCCCTACCCGCTTGCGGCCAACCTTGACGCGCCGCCGCCTCAGGCAGACGCCGCCTGCGGCGTGGCGGCGCGGATGTCGGCGATCAGCTCGCGCAGGTAGTCCAGCCCCTGTTCCCAGTGCTGGTGGCCAGAAGCCACGTTGATGTGCCCGGCCCGCGGCAGCCAGTACAGCCGGCTGTGCCAGCGCGTCGCCATGCGCACGCTGCGCAGTGGCAGGCTGAACGGGTCGTTGTCGCTAGCCACCACCAGCGATGGAAACGGCAGCGCCGCGTCCGGCAGCGGCGCAAACGGCTGCAGCTGGGCCGGGGCGCTGGCGCGTTCCACGTCGGCCGGCGCCACCAGCAGCGCCCCAGCCAGACGTTTGCCGTGGCGGGCGGCGTAATGCGCCACCGTGGCGCAACCCAGGCTGTGGGCGATGACGATCACCGGCTTGCTGGCGGCCGCCACCGCCTCGTCCAGCGCCTGCAGCCAGTCGTGCAGCTGCGGGGCAAACCACTCGTGGTTACCCACCCGCTGTGCGCCCAACAGCTGTTGCCAGTGGCTTTGCCAGTGTTCCGGCGGTGAGTTGTTCCAGCCGGGCTGGATGATGAAATCGAAAGCGGCAAAATCGGGGGGCATGGTGTGCTCCATGGCAATTGTCTGCCGGCACTGTATCGCGACCTGCATATTTCCAAAAATACTTAAAATTTGTTTTGTTATTTCAAAAACAAATAAGCAAGTACACTTGCCGCACACCGGCCGAATCGGCGGAGCTGCCCGGCTGCGGCCAACCTTGCCCACGCCGCCAGCAACGCCGCCGCAGCGCGGCAGGAACCGACGTGAACACATGGCAGCACGGACAGCGGCCGGTGCCACCATCCGTGCTCCTGCCTTGTCGCCCTACAGCGCCCAGTTGAGCTGCGAGAAGCGGTACGACTCGACACTGGCCGGCAAGTCGGTCGCAGCGTGCGCCGGCCCCTGCAGCACGCGCTGCAGGATGTGCTGCTCGTACGCCACAAAGCGGGCATCTCCATGCTGACGGCTGCGCGGCAGGTCGATGCTCACATCCAGCGCCACCTTGCCGGCTTCCACCAGCACCACGCGGTCGGCCAGTGCCACCGCCTCGGCTACGTCATGGGTGACCAGCACCGTGGTGCAGCCGTGCGCCCGCCACAAGCGCTCGATCAGGCCCTGCATTTCCAGCCGCGTCAGCGCATCCAGCGCCCCCAGCGGCTCGTCCAGCAGCAGCAGTTGCGGCTGATGCACCAGCGCCCTTGCCAGCGCCACGCGCTGACGCTGGCCGCCGGACAGCCGCACCGGCCACTCGCCGGCGCGGTCGGCCAGACCGACTTCGGCCAGCGCCGCCAGCGCCCGTTGGCGGCCGTCGCCCCCCAGCCCCAGCGTCACATTGTCCAGCACCGATTTCCACGGCAGCAGGCGCGCGTCCTGGAACATCACGCGCACGGTTTGTCCGGCCGGCTGCAGCAGGCGGCCGCCATCCGGCGCATCCAGCCCGGCCAGCAGCCGCAGCAAGGTGCTCTTGCCGCAGCCGCTGCGGCCAACAATGGCCAGAAACTGGCCGGGCGGAATGTGCAGATCCAGCGCCTCCAGCACACTGCGTGCACCGAAGCGGCGTTGCAGGCCGGCGATATGGATGCCGTGTTGCGGCGGCAGGTCGTCGGGTTTCATGCTCGTCTCCTCAATGAGTGGTCAGGTAGGACGGGTGCCATTGCAGCCAGCGCCGCTCCAGCGCCCGCGCCGCCACATCCACTGCCTTGCCCAGCAGCGCATACAGCAGGATGGACAGCACCACGATGTCGGTTTGCATGAACTCGCGGGCGTTGGCGGCCAGATAGCCGATGCCGCTGCTGGCGGCCAACGTTTCTGCCACGATCAGGATGATCCAGGCGATGCCCAGCGCGTAGCGCACGCCGACCAGAATCGACGGCAAGGCCCCGGGCAGCACCACGTGGCGGAACAGCGCGCCGCCGCTGACACCGTAGCTTTTCGCCATTTCCAGCAGCGCCGGGTCCAGCGAGCGGATGCCGTGGTAGGTGTTGAGGTACACCGGAAACAGCGTGCCGAATGCCACCAGGAACACTTTGGCGCTTTCGTCGATGCCGAACCACAGGATCACCAGCGGCAGGATCGCCAGCGGCGGGATGTTGCGCAGCATCTGCAGCGTGGTATCGAACAGCGCCTCGCCAAAGCGTGACAGGCCGGCAATCAGCCCCAGCACCAGCCCCAGGCCGGCACCGATGGCAAAGCCGCTGGCGGCGCGGCCAAAACTGCTGGCCAGATGACGCAGCAGCTCGCCGCTGGCGGCCAGCCGCCAGGTGGCGGCCAGCACCTCGCTGGGCGCCGGCAGCACGCGGTGGTTCAGCCAGCCCTGCAGCGAGGCCAGCTGCCAGCCGGCCAGCAACGCCGCCGGCACCAGCCAGGGCACAGCCCGGCGCGCATTGCGATGAAACAATGTCTGGCTCATGGCAGTTCCTTATGAGGCGGCGGCCAACTTGGGCACGTGCTGGTTGGCGACGATCTCGCCGAACGGGCTGGCAAAGCCGTCGGCCTTGCCCGGCTGCTGCCGGCCCGGCAGGTGCGGGAACAGCAGCTCGGCCACGCGGTAGGCTTCGTCCAGGTGCGGGTAGCCGGAGAACACGAAGGTGTCGATGCCCAAGTCGGCGTATTCCTGCATGCGCTTGGCCACCGTGGCGCCATCGCCTACCAGCGCGGTACCAGCGCCGCCGCGCACCAGGCCGATGCCGGCCCACAGATTGGGGGCGATCTCCAGCTGGTCACGCTGGCCACCATGCAGCGCCGCCATGCGGCGCTGCCCTTCGGAGTCGGCACGCGCCAGCGTCTGCTGTGCGCGGGCGATGGTGGCGTCGTCCAGCTTGCTGATCAGCCGCTCGGCCGCCGCCCACGCTTCCTCGTTGCTCTCGCGCACGATCACGTGCAGGCGGATGCCGAACTTCACCGTGCGGCCATGCTTGGCGGCGCGCGCCTTCACGTCGGCGATCTTGCGCGCCACCTCGTCCAGCGGCTCGCCCCAGCTCAGGTACACGTCGACGTGCTCGGCGGCCAGCTCATGCGCCGCGTCGGACGAGCCGCCAAAATACAGCGGCGGGTACGGCTTGCTCACCGGCGGGAACAGCTGCTGCGCGCCCTGCACCTTGATGTGCTTGCCGTCCAGATCCACGGTGTCGCCGGCCAGCACGCCCTTCCACACCTGCAGGAATTCGCTGGCCGCCTCGTAGCGCTCGTCGTGCTGCAGCCAGCTGCCGTCGGCGGCCAGCTCCACCGGATCGCCACCGGCCACCACGTTGACCAGCAAGCGGCCATTGGAATGGCGGTCGAAACTGGCAGCCATGCGCGCCGCCACGGTGGGCGACATGATGCCCGGGCGCACCGCCACCAGGAATTTCAAGCGCTTGGTGGCCGGAATCAGGCTGGCGGCGGTGACCCACGGGTCCTCGCAGGAGCGGCCGGTGGGAATCAGCGCGCCGTCAAAGCCCAGGCTGTCGGCGGCGCGGGCAATCTGCGTCAGGTAGGCATGGTCGACGGTACGGGCGCCTTCGGCGCTGCCCAGATAACGGCCGTCGCCGTGGGTGGGGAAAAACCAGAAAACTTGCATGCTGCGTATCCTTTCAGGGCCTGCGGCCAACGTTGGCCGCGGGTGATTTACGGTTTCCAGAACGCGTCGACGACCTTGATGGCGCGCGGGATCAGCCCCAAGCCGTAGAAGGCGTCGGCCACTTTCTGCTGCTCTTGCTGCACCGCCGGCTTGAGGTAGCTCACGCTGTAGCTGGGATTGCGCGCCAACATCGCCTCGTAGGTGGCGGCCTCCAGCCCGGTGTAGCCGGACAGCGTGGCGGCCACGGTCTTCACGTCGCTCTTCAGCCATTTATCGTTGGCGGTCAGCGCCTTGAACACCACGTCGATCACCTTGGGGTTGGCCTTGGCAAAGGCGCGCTGCGCCAGGTAGAAGGTGTTGTTGCCGGTCAGCCCCTTGCCGCTGGACAGCACGCGCACGCCGCCGGCGCGCTGCGCCGCCGCGTAGTACGGGTCCCAGATGGTCCAGGCGTCCACGCTGCCGCGCTCGAACGCCGCGCGCGCCTCGGACGGCGACAGGTACACCGGGGTGATGTCGCTGTAGCTCAGCTTGGCCTTTTGCAGCGCGCTGACGGTCAGGTAATGCGCGCTGCTGCCCTTGGTAGAGGCGATGCGCTTGCCCTTGAGGTCGGCCAGGGTGCGGATGGTGGAATTGGCCGGTACCAGGATGGCGGAGGATTCCGGCTTGGCCGGCTCCTGCCCGATGTAGACGATGTCGGCGCCGGCGGCCTGGGCGAATACCGGCGGCGAGTCGCCGGTCATGCCGATGCTGACGCTGCCGGCATTCATCGCCTCCAGCAGCGGCGGGCCGGCCTGGAATTCAAACCACTTCACCTCCACGCCCAGCGGCTTGAGCTGTTTTTCCAGCGTGCCCTGCGCTTTCAGCGAGGCCAGATTCAGCGCGCTTTTCTGGTAGCCGATGTTCAGATCCAGCGCCAGCGCCGGGGCGCCCAGCGCCAGCAGCACGGCCAGCGCGCCCAGTTTGCGGGTTACTTGCATGGTGTCACTCCAACAGGAAATCAAAGACTGATCAGGCGGGAAATAAAGTCGTCCGGCAGCCGCGGGGTGGCCGCCGCCGGTGGCGTGCTGCGCAGCAGCGCGGCAAATTCGTCCACGGCGACATCCAGCCGCTGTGCCAGCTCGGCCGCCAGCTCACCATCCGCGCCACGGCCGATCTGGCTTTCCACCGCAAACACCCCCTGGTGGATTTCGCTGGCCTTCAGCGCCGCCAGCACCGGCTTGATGGCGTAGTCCACCGCCAGCAGATGGCCGGGCGAGCCGCCGCTGGCCAGCGGCAGCACCGGCTTGCCGGCAAAGCCGCCTTCCGGAATCAGATCCAGCAGCACTTTCAGCGCCCCGGCGTAGGCGGCCTTGTACACCGGGGTGGCGATGATCACGCCCTGGGCGGCGCTGACGCGTTGCTGCAGCGCCTGCACCGCCGGCGCGGCAAAGTTGCCGTACAGCAGATCGTCAGCCGGGAAGTCGTACACGCTGACGCTGTCCACATGGATACCCGCCGGCTGCAGGCGGCGCGCGGCATGTTCGATCAGCCGGGCGGTGCGCGAGCTTTTACTGGGGCTGCCCAGAATGGCGACAATGTTCATGGTGTTTTCCATTTCGTTTTTGCATGGGAAAACATTAACAAAACAGCTAGCCAAAACTAAGCAATTAAAATAGCGAAGCAATGCGCCATTACTGCAAATGAAATATGCCGCTTTGCTTATTCGTTTGCCGCCACAAAATAAAAAATGGCCGGATCAATGATCCGGCCAAAGCAACGGGACAAACATAGGAGAAAACCGCAATACTGAGCCGCAACTATATGCGGCCAACCTTGGCAGCGGAACCAAGAAATGGCGCAAAGCCTTGCATGGCCGGTGATAAGCGCTGGTGCGGCAACGCCGCCCCACGGCAAGCAATCTGCGACGCGGGCCAGTAATCAATCGCGGCGGTTAAAATCGGCACAATAAAAAACCCGCGACAGCGGTTGGCTGGTTGCGGGTTTTATTTACGGCCCGATTATTTACGGCATTAATTCTGCAGCCCGTATTTTTTTACCTTGTCGAACAGCGTGGTTTTTGGCGTGCCCAATGCCTGGCTGGCCTGGGTCATATTGCCGCCATGACGCCGCAGCGCTTCCACGATCAGGCTCTTTTCATAGGCTTCGACACTTTCCGCCAGGCTGGGCGACAGGCTTTCGCCGCCACTGCCCTTGAACACCGGCAGGCCCAGCGCGTAGCGCTCGGCCACGTTGCGCAGTTCGCGCACATTACCCGGCCAGTCGTGCGCCATCAGCTGGCTGAGGGTCTTGCGGTCGATCTCGATGGATTCGCGGTCGAAGCGCAGCGCTGCCTGCTGCAGGAAGCATTCAAACAGCAGCGGGATATCCTCGCGCCGCTCGCGCAGCGCCGGAATCTCCAGCGACACCACGTTGAGCCGGTAGTAGAAGTCGGCGCGGAACTTGCCCTGCTGCGACAGCAGGTCCAGGTCCTCCTTGGTGGCGGCAATCAGGCGGCAATCCACGTCCACCGCCTGGTTGGAGCCCAGCCGCTCCAGCTTGTGCTCCTGCAGCACGCGCAACAGCTTGATCTGCAGGTTGATGGGCATGGTTTCCACTTCGTCGAGGAACAGCGTGCCCTTGTGCGCATACTCGATCTTGCCGATGCGGCGCTTGCCGGCACCGGTAAAGGCATTGGCCTCATGGCCGAAGATTTCGCTTTCGAACAGGTTTTCCGGCAGCCCGCCGCAGTTGATGGCGACGTAGTGGTGCTCGTGACGGCGGCTGTAATCGTGCAGGCAGCTGGCCACCAGCTCCTTGCCGGTGCCGGTTTCGCCGTGAATCAGCACATTGGCGCCGGTATCGGCCACGTTCATGATCAGTTCGCGCAGCTCGCGCATGCGGCTGGAGCGGCCGATGATGCGCTGCTCCAGCGTCTGGCGGCCATCCAGCTGCCGGCGCAGGCTGTCGACTTCCAGCGTCAGCATGCGCTGCTGCAGCGCGCGGCGCGCCACGTCCACCAGCCGCTCCGGCGAGAACGGCTTTTCCACGAAGTCGTAGGCGCCATCGCGCATCGCCTGCACCGCCATCGCCACGTCGCCGTGGCCGGTGACCAGTACCACCGGCAGCTGCCGGTCCTGCTCGCGCAGCTGCTGCTGCAGGCTCAGGCCGTCCATGCCCGGCAGGCGGACATCGGTAATCACGATGCCCGGCTGCAGCCCCTGGGCGATTTTCTGCAGCGCTTCTTCGGCACTGCCGCAGCCGATCACCGGCAGGTCTTCCAGCAACAGTGCCTGCTGGCAGCCCAGCAGCACATGCGGGTCGTCTTCGACAAACAGGATCGGCAAGGCGTGTTCAGACATGGGCAGCGTCCTCCTCGGGACACAGGGGCAGGATCAGGACAAATTCGGCACCACCCAGCGCCGACGGGCCGGCGCTCAGCGCACCGCCGGCCGCAGCGGCCAGGCTGGCGGACAGGGTCAGCCCCAGGCCGAGGCCGCGTTCGGCCGGCTTGGTGGTGAAAAACGGTTCGAACAAATGCTTCATCACGTGCTCCGGCAGGCCGCTGCCGTTGTCGCTGACCGCCAGCCGGTAGCTGTCTTCCAGCCGCTGGCCGGACAGCACGATGCGGGCATCCGGCTGCCCTTGCAGCGCGTCCATGGCATTGGCCAGCAGGTTGACCAGGATCTGCTCCAGCCGGGTCTGGTCGATGGCCAGCTCTGCCTCGGCAAAGCGCTGCTCCACCAGCACTGGTTCGTGGCTCAGCCGCGAGTGCAACAGGAACAGCGCCGCATCCACCGCGGCGGCCAAGCGCGCGCGGCCGCCGGCATGTTCGGAGCGGCGGGCGAAGGAGCGCAGCGAGGCGGTGATCTTGCCCATGCGCTCCACCAGCTCGGCAATGGTGTTGAGGTTGGCGCTGGCGATGTCCAGCTTGCCGCGCTGCAGGAATTTCACGGTGTTGCCGGACAGGGTGCGCAGCGCCGCCAGCGGCTGGTTCAGCTCGTGGGCGATGCTGGTGGACATCTGGCCGATCACCGCCAGTTTGCCGGCCTGGATCAGCTCGCTCTGGGTCTGGCGCAGGTTCTGCTCCGCCTGCTCGCGCTCGCGGATTTCGGCGCGCAGCCGATCGTTGCTGGCCTTGAGGTCGGCAGTGCGTTCGGTAATCCGACGCTCCAGTTCGCTGTTGGCCGCTTCCAGCGCTTCGCGTGCGGCCAACTTGGTGGCCAGCGCTTTGCGCCGCTCGTTCATGGCGATGATCAGCAGGGTGACAAACGCCGCCAGCGCGGCGGCCAGCAGCGCATGAGTCAGCGCGGCGGCGCGCACCTCGCCCAGCGGGCTGAGCAGGGTGAGCTTCCAGCGGGTGTCGTTGAGGGTGCGCGACTGCACCAGGTAGCGGTAGACGCGCAGCGGGTTTTTCTCGTCCGCCACGCCCCACTGCTCCAGCCCCGGCGACAGCGCCACGCGCTCGGCCAGGCTCAGCTCCGGCAGCAGCGCCCAGTGGTATTGCAGGCTCAGCGCCAGTTGCTGCCGGCGCTCGGCGCTGATCGGCTGCATGGCGCGCAGATACCACGCCGGGTGCGCCGCCAGGATGATCACGCCGTTTTCGTCGGTGACCAGCGCATTGGAATTGGCCTTGCGCCAGCCGTGCTCCAGCTGCGCCAGCTTCACCTTCACCACCGCCACGCCGATGATGCGATCACCGACCCGCAGCGGGCTGGAAAGATAGTAGCCGGGCTCGCCGGACAGGCTGTCCAGGCCGTAGAACTGGCCCTGGCCGCCGTTCATCGCTTCGACGAAATACGGCCGGGTGGACAGGTCCTCGCCGACATAGCTGTCGATGCGGCGCCAGTTGCTGGCGGCCAGCACGCGGCCGCTGATGTCCAGCACGTACAGCGCCAGCGTGCCGCTGCGGGCGTTCATGCCTTCCAGGTATTCGTTGACTTCACGCCGCAGCGGGGCGAAATGGTCGCTGCTGCCACGCAGCGCCGGGGTATCGCCTTCCAGCAGCGTGCGGGTGGGTATATGCAGCCCCAGTACGCGTGGCAGCCAGATGTAGCGCTCGATTTCGCTTTCCACGCCGCGGGCATGCAGCTCCAGCTGGCGGTTGCCGTTCTCGCGCAGGGATTCGACGCCGGTACGGTAGGACACCCGGTAGGTCACCAGGCTGCACAGCAGCACCAGCAATACCAGAATGCCGCCCCAGACCAGCGGTTTGCGTATGCGGGAGGTAATCATGTCAACAAGCAGGCGCAGCATGTTCGATGAGGAATGGAGCGTTCTATCACAGCCCACCGGCTGCGGCCAGATTGTTGGGGGAAATCGGGAGGTGCGGCGGGGAGGCCGCCTCGCGCTGCGAGGCGGCCCGCGCCGTCCGGTCTGCGCCGGACAGGTTTTGCTCTTGCCCGTGGTGTTTTTTTGTCTATCGGTCGAACGGGTATCGACGCTGCCTGTTATTAGCATTTTGCGGGCCAGCTTTTCTCCGCCGAAACAAACCATAAAAATCAAGTACTTATATTTATTTTGCCCGGCAAAACAACCGGATTGCCGTACCTGATCGCACACCACGTTCGGAAATCCGTACACACCAACCCGCCATCCAGGCCATACCATAAAAATAAATTGCAAAAATCTGCATAAAAGCAAATTAGAGCTACTGACAAATAAGTATGATTGGCGAACAAAAAACAGCCGCCACTCAATGCCAGCGGCAACAGCCTGGAGCAACTCATGTTTGGTAATCGTAAAAAGATCGACGCACTGGAAGCCCGCCTGAACGAGCTGGAACGCGAACGCCAGCAAGTACAACAGGAACTGGACACCACCCGCCGCCAGCTGCAGGACAGCATCGGCGCCCGGGAAGAGGAAGCCCGTCAACACACCAAACGCGAGGTATACCGCGAGCCGTTCGGCCAGTTCTGTGACAGCACCGCCTTGCTGCGCGGCTCGTTCGCCGAACTGGCGAGCATGCTGGAGGACAAGTTCCTGCTGGCCAGCGAGGCCGTTACCAACCTGCAGCAGACGCGCCAGGCCGTCGACACACTGACCAACAGCTTCCAGCACATTGCCGATGCCCAGGCGCAGACTGCCGAGCAGATCGCCGCCCTCAGCGGCAAGACCGGCCGCATCCAGCAGTTTGTGCAGCTGATCAAGGACGTTGCCGACCAGACCAACCTGCTGGCCTTGAACGCCGCCATCGAGGCCGCCCGCGCCGGCGAGCAGGGCCGCGGCTTTGCGGTGGTGGCCGATGAAGTACGCAAACTGGCCGAGCGCACCGCACAGGCCACCAGCGAGATTTCCACCCTGGTCAGCGAGGTGGATTCCGCCTCCAGCGCCACCAAGCAACAGGTGGACGAAGCCGCAGCCCAGGCCGAAGGCTACCGCCATACCGGCCAGAGCGTGGCCGATGCCATCCGCAAGCTGGTGAATGACAGCGAAGCGATGGCCAATGTGATTGCCAACGGCAGCAACACCAGCTTCATGGAAGTGGTGAAGCTGGATCACATCGTGTTCAAGCTGGATATCTACAAGGCGTTTATCGGTTACCACGAGCTGCAGGCGGAGCAGGTAGCCAGCCACCGCCACTGCCGGCTGGGCAAGTGGTATTACGAGGGCCGCGGTTACCACGAGTGCCGCGGCAGCGCGCAATATGCCCAGCTGGAGGCGCCGCATGAGAAAGTGCACGAGCTTGGCCGCCAGGCGCTGCAGGCCTTCCACGACGCCGACTTCAGCCGTGCCACCCGCGCACTGCACGATATGGAGCGCGCATCGTCGGAGGTCATGGACGTGCTGACCCAGCTGGAACAGACGCCCTGCCAGCACAAGATGAACTAAACCACCCTGCCCCTCGCCCCGCCCCGTGCGGGGCGAATGGTTTCTGGCGCCGCCGCGCGGCGATCAGCAACCCGGGCATGGCCAGTCGCTCTTCGCGGTGAGTGCGCGCAACGCGCCCTGCTCGCCCAACCGATATGCGGCCAACCTTGCCCGCCCGCGCGGGCCTGCGCGCCCAGCCACCCAGCCCGCGGCAACGTCCGCAGCGGCGGCAGCCTTGATGCCCAGCGATGAAGATTCATTAAGCGGTTGACCGCTTGCCGGCGTTGATCAGCAACGGTCACAAACGGTCAAACAGTGGCTACACGACCACCGAATAACGCCGTGCCCGTATTGCTAGACTGCAAGCATCCCGATACATCTGAGGAGTACATCATGCGAATCGCCACCATCATCACTGCGGCGGCCCTGACGCTGTCGGCCTCTGCAGCCATGGCAGACCACTTGGACAGCGTGCTGGGCGGCGCCATTGGCGGGGCTGCCGGCGCAGCGATCGGCCAGAGTGTGGGCGGTCGCGACGGCGCCATCATCGGTAGCGCCATTGGCGGTGCCACCGGGGTGATCCTGACTCAGCAACAACGTGAGCGCGTCATCATCCGCCAGCCACGCCCGCAGCCGGTGTACTACGCCGTGCCGGTACAGCCGCGCCCGGTGTACTACATGGTCAAACCCGACAAGCACTTCTACAAGCACCATCGCAAGCATGGCCACTGGGGCGACCGCGGCGGTTGGGATAACCGCGGCTGGGGTGACCGTGATCGCTGGGGCGATGACGACTAAGAGCCACGCCGGAACCCGGCATGAAAAAAACCGCTGCGTTTGCAGCGGTTTTTTTTTGCGCCCCATGACCAGCACGAGGCAGGCAGGGCTTAGCCCTTCACCACCTGGGCAATGGCTTCGGCCACGTAGCCGATGTTCTTGCTGTTCAGTGCCGCCAGGCAGATACGGCCGGTGGATACGGCGTAGATGCCGAACTCGTCCTTCATGCGCTCTACCTGAGCGGCAGTCAGACCGGTGTAGGAGAACATGCCGCGCTGCTGGATCACGAAGCTGAAATCCTGCGCCACGTTCTGGGCCTTGATGGCATCCACCAGGCCACTGCGCATGGCACGAATGCGGTCACGCATACCGGCCAGCTCGTCTTCCCACATCTGGCGCAGTTCGGTGCTGGACAGCACGGCAGCCACCACGGCACCACCGTGGATCGGAGGGTTGGAGTAGTTGGTGCGGATCACGCGCTTCAGCTGCGACAGCACACGGCCGGATTCTTCCTTGCTGGCGGTGATGATGGACAGCGCGCCCACGCGCTCGCCATACAGCGAGAAACTCTTGGAGAAGGAGCTGGACACGAAGAACTGCAGGCCGGACGCGGAGAACAGGCGTACCGCCACGGCATCCGGCTCGATACCTTCGGCAAAACCCTGATAGGCCATGTCGAGGAATGGCACCAGGCCGCGCTCGCGGCAGATTTCCACCACCTCGGCCCACTGGGCGTCGGACAGGTCGGCGCCGGTCGGGTTATGGCAGCAGGCATGCAGGATGATCACCGAGCCGGCGTCCAGACCCAGCAGGCAGTCTTTCATGCCGGCAAAGTTCACGCCGCGGGTGGCGGCATCGTAGTACGGATAGTTTTCGACCTGGAAACCGGCGGCTTCGAACAGCGCGCGATGGTTTTCCCACGACGGGTCGCTGATGTACACCTTGGCAGACGGGTTCAGGCGCTTGAGGAAGTCGCCACCGATCTTCAGGGCGCCAGTACCACCCAGCGCCTGCGCAGTCACCACGCGGCCGGCGGCGATCAGTTCGCTGTCGGCGCCCAGCAGCAGGTTCTGCACGGCCTGGGTGTAGCTGGCCGGGCCTTCGATCGGCTGGTAGCCGCGCGGCGGCATGGCTTCCAGACGGGCTTTCTCGGCGGCCTTGACTGCGGCCAGCAGCGGGATCTTGCCGTTATCATCGTAATAAACGCCAACCCCCAGGTTCACTTTATGGCTACGGGTATCAGCGTTGAAGGCTTCGTTCAGACCCAGGATCGGGTCGCGCGGGGCCATTTCGACGGCGGCGAAAATCGAAGAGGACATGCGGGGCTCCATTAAATGCACGGGTAGCAAGCGGCGCGCGGCCAACCTGCAAGGTGATGAAAACCGGATGGCGCAAGTCTATCACGCCGCCCGCCGCCGCGCTGTGGCAAGGGTCTTGACGCGTTGGCGCTATGATTGCAGACGGGCCAGCAAAGCCGGCACATCCTGCCACGTCACCTGGCTGACGGGTACGATGACATCGCCGGCCATGGTCTCATCCGGCAGCTTTGTTTCAATTCCACCCAGGCGCCGATAAATCGCCCGCGCCGACAGATTGCCATCCAGCACGTGCAGCAGCAGCGCCTGTCCCGGCCAGCCGGCGGCCACTTCCGCCGCCGCCCAGGCCAATAGCCGCTTGCCCAGGCCATGGCCCTGCCACACCGGCAGCACATGCAGATTGTCCAGATATACGCCCTGCTCCGGCGCAAAGCCTGGCTGCAGGCAGACAAAGCCGGTGGCCACCTCGCCCACACGGGCAATGCACACCCGGAATTCCCCGGCCGCGGCATGCATGCGCTGCTGCCATTTTTCCACCATCTCGCTGCTGGCCTGCTCGTCCAGGTAGCGCTCCGGCAGCAGGCCGCGATACGCCGCCCGCCAGCTGCGCCAGTGCAGGCCGGCCAGCAGCGCCGCATCGGCCACGCTGGCAACAGTCAAAACAGGATCAAACATGATAGGCTCCGGGCAAATTCTGTCTGGATCATGCTATCCCCCTCTTTGCTACCGAGACAAACGCATGCAACTCATCCGCTTCGATTCGCTGCCGGCCACGCCGTGGAAAAACGGCGGCGGCATTACCCGCCAGCTGCTGATTCAGCCGGCTGCGGCCAACCTGGACACCTTCACGCTGCGAGTCAGCATTGCCGATGTCGACAGTGACGGCCCGTTCTCCGACTTCAGCGGCATCGACCGCACCCTGGGCCTGCTGTCCGGCCACGGCCTCAGCCTGCATGAAAACGCGCAAACCGTGGCGACACTGCGCCCGGGTGGCGAGCTGCGGGCATTCGATGGTGGCCGCCACATCAGCAGCACGCGGCTGAATGGCAAGGTGCAGGACTTCAACGTGATGACGCGCCGCGGCCACGCCAGCCATCAGGCGCGTTATCTGCAGGTAAAGGAGCCCACCGAGCTGGCGAGCAGCGGCCCAACGCTGTTGCTGCTGGCCGACGGCAACGCGCTGCTGGCCAGCGACGGCCACGACACGCAGCAGCTGGCGTACCGCGATGCGCTGTGGCTGCCGCACGGCGGCACGCTGCAGCTGCTGGCCGCCGCGCCCTGCCGCCTGATCGTGGTCGAGGTGGTGTTGGCATGAGCGTTGCCTCGCCCTGCATCGGCGTGTGCCAGCTGGACGTCAGCGGCCGCTACTGTACCGGCTGCCTGCGCACGCTGGACGAGATCGCTGGCTGGTCGCAAGCTGACGATGCGCAAAAACAGGCGGCACTGGCGCGCATCGCCGCCCTTTCGCAGCCAGGTACCGTACGCGACTTGCAGTGCAGCCGTTGCGGCCAACCTTTCCGCTGTGGCAGCGGCGGCCAGCGCGGCGGCTGCTGGTGCGCCGACCTGCCGCCGCTGCTGCCCGCCACCGGCGCCGCGGCAGACTGCCTGTGTCCCGGCTGCCTGCAACTGCTGGCCAACGACGCCTGAAGCACCATGCAAAAACCCCGGCACCTGGCCGGGGTTTGCTTTGCAACGCAACGCGGCTTATTCGGCGCGTACCGAGGCCAGCGCCTTGCGCTTGGCCAGCATAGAGCCAGTCACCACCACCAGTGCGGCACCGATGGCGCCCGCCACCTGATGCGACCAGCCCGGCAGCATGCCGGTGTAGTCCAGCACGCCCTTGTCGGACAGCAGCATCGAGCCGCCAATCCAGCCCAGCAGGCCGCCGCCGAGGGTAATCACGATCGGGAAGCGATCCATCAGCTTCAGCACCAGCTGGCTACCCCACACGATGATGGGGATGCTGATGACGATGCCAAACACCACCAGCGCCAGGCTGCCGTGCGAAGCGCCGGCCACTGCGATCACGTTGTCGAAGCTCATCACCGCGTCGGCCACGATGATGGTCTTCACCGCGCCCCACAGGTGGGTGCTACCCTGTACGTCGTGGCCGTCGTCATCCTCGCCGACCAGCAACTGCATGCCGATCCACAGCAACAGCAGGCCGCCAGCCAGCTTCAGGAACGGAATATCCAGAATCTGCAGCGCAAAGGCGATCAGTGCCACGCGCAAGCCGATGGCGCCGACCACGCCCCAGAAAATGCCTTTCTTGCGCTGCTGTTCCGGCAGGCTGCGGCAGGCCAACGCGATCACCACCGCGTTATCGCCGCCCAGCAGGATGTCGATCATGATGATCTGCAGTACCGAGACCCAGAATGTGCTTTCACCGAGCATTTCAAACATTGTCTACTACCCTCCTCATCAAATCAGGCGTACCGCCATACTGGCCGCAGTATCGCAGGTCAAACTTTCAAAAAGCTGTCAGCGCAGCATGTCCCATGCCAGCTTGCAGATCAGCACCGTCACCAGCACCAGGAACAGGCCGCGCACGAAACCGGCGCCCTTGCGCATGGCCAGCCACGACCCGGTCAGCGCACCGGCCACATTGCACACCGCCATCGGCAGCGCAAAGGCAAACAGCACATTGCCGCTGGGAATGAAAAAGCACAGCGCCGCCACGTTGGTGGCCAGGTTCACCACCTTGGCCGCCGCCGACGCATGCAGGAAATCGAAGGCGAAGAAGCGCACGAACAGGAACATCAGGAAGCTGCCGGTGCCCGGCCCGAACAGGCCGTCGTAAAAGCCGATGCCACCGCCGATGGCCAGCCCCACCAGCATTTCGCGGCGGCCGATGGTAACCGGCTTGTGCAGCTTGCCCAAGTCTTTCTTGTGCAGGGTGTAAATCGCCATGCCAATCAACAACACCAGCACCAGCGGGCGCATCACGCTGGCGGGAATCAGACTGACCGCGGCGGCGCCGGCAAACGACATCACGAAGGCAGCCGCAGCGGCCGGCAATACCAGCTGCCACGGCAGGCGCACCCGCTGCAGGTAGGAACGGGCGGCAAACACGGTACCGACCGCCGACGACATCTTGTTGGTGCCAAACAGGGTGGCCACCGATACCTGCGGCAAGGCATTGAGCAAGGCAGGAATCTGGATCAGGCCGCCGCCACCTACCGCGGCATCAATCAGGCCGGCCAGAAAGGCAAACAGACACAGAAAGCCCAGTGTCAGCATGAACATCCTTTCGGCAAAAAGGCGCCATTGTAGCGGCATTGCCAGCCGCTGGCAGCGGCTTTGGCGCAACACAAATGCTGCACCGCAGCAAATATATTCGCCCAGCGGTCTTGCGGCGGGTGCAGTTCTGGCACAATGCCACTGTCGCCCATCCATTACCGCTATCTGCCATGAATCCTGAACAACTGGGTTATGTTGCCGCCCTGCTTACCACCGGCAGCTTTCTGCCCCAGGTCCTGCACACGCTGAAAAGCCGCGACACGCGCAGCATTTCGCTGGCGATGTACCTGATGTTCGTTACCGGCACCCTGCTGTGGCTACTGTATGGCTGGCATATCGGCTCGGTGCCGGTGATTGCGGCCAACCTGATCACCACGCTGCTGGCGTCCATCATCCTGGCGATGAAGCTGCGCCAGCTGTGGCATGGCCGCGGCTGAGCGCGACGCAAACGACAAGGCCCCGCAACGCGGGGCCTTGTGCATTGTGGCGGCAGCTTACTTGCCGATGCCGTGCAGCAGCGGCTCCACCAGCCCGCTGAAACCCTCCCAGATGATCTGCACCCCCAGGCACAGCAGGATGAACGCCGTCAGGCGCAGAAACACCACCGCCCCGGTCTGCCCCAGGTAGCGCATCAGCTTGTCGGCATGCAGCAGGCACCACCAGATCAGCAGGCAGGTCACCGCCACCGCCGCCACCGCCGCCAGTGGCGCCACGGTGAACTTCACCAGCGCCTTGCCGCTACTGGTCAGCGAGGCGCCTACGGTGATGGCCACCGAGATCGACCCCGGCCCTACCGTCAACGGAAAAGTCAGCGGATAGAACGCCCGCTGCTTCAGCGTTTCACGGTTTTCCAGCTTGTTCACATCCGGCGTATTTTCCGCCGGGTTGTCGTTGAGCATGCGCCAGGCGGCGAAGGTGATCAGCAAGCCGCCGGACATCTGCACCACCGGCAGCGACACGCCAAAGAAGCTCAGCACGAAGCCGCCGATATACATGCTGCCCAGCAACAGCAGGAAGCAGTACATGGCAATGCGGCGCGCCAGGAAGGCGCGTTGTGCCTGGTTGTTGTGTGCAGTCAGCGAGATGAAGAACGGCACCAGCCCCGGCGGGTTGATGATGGGCAGCAAAGCCGCGGCGACGAACAGGAACTTGCTGGCGAACAGCGACAACATTGGGCTCATGCAGGGCTCCGGCCAGCCGTCGGTTGCGCGGCGTGGCATATTTTATTTATTGAGAATCGCGGCGATTCTAGCATTGCGGCCAACGTTGGCCGCAAGTGTCGGCGGCATAAACAAAAACGCCGCACCCGGTGACAGGTGCGGCGCCGACAGCCAGGAGGCGGGCTTACTGCTCGCGCGGCGGCAGCGCCACCTGGTCGTCCTTGCTGAACTGGTAGTCGTGGAACACCTGCTCGGCCGTCAGCAGCTGGTAGCTGCCGTCTTCCTTGCGCCAGGTGGTGTCCTTCAGCCGATAAGTGTACTGGCCGCAGGTCCAGCAATCGAAGTTGCGCATATGGGTGCACAGGCAGGTCTTGTCCCACACCTTGATGCGGCGCTCGTCCGGATGTGCTGCCACTTCGCGATTGTAGGCCTCGATGTACTGGCAGCTGCCGCTGGCATCCAGCAGGTAGCCGTAGGCTTCGCAGTTCGGGCGGATGCCGTCGCCGATGGCCGGGCACTGCTTGATCATGCGCATCGGGTAGCCGGTGGGCGACAGCTGGTTGACTTCAATGTCGTCTTCGGTGGCCTTGAAGTATTCCTGCTTCACCTTGTCCGGCAGACCGCATTCGCGGGTCACGGTAAAGCGGGTAGCCACCTGCACACCACTGGCGCCCATTTCCAGGAAGCGCACCGCATCGCTGCCGGTAAACACGCCGCCGGCGGCGATCAGCGGGATATCCAGGTTTTCGGCTTTCAGCCAGTCACGGATTTCCACCAGGATGTCGGCCAGATTGTACTGGTCCCAGTCCATGCCAAAGCCCAGGTGACCACCGGCCAGCGGGCCTTCGACCACCACGTAGTCCGGCAGGCGCTTGGTGCGGGCGGTCTTCTTCAGGAACAGCTGCAACGCACGCACCGACGACACGATGATGCCCAGCTTGGCCTCGCGGAAGCGCGGGTGGTCTTCCAGCAGCGCAAACGAGCCCAGGTGCAGACCGGCGGCCAGGGTGATGCCGTCGATGCCGGCATCCAGCGCCGCGTGCATGCGCACCTTCAGCGTCTCCTTCGGCGCGTTCATGGTCAGTTTTTCCATGCAATTGATGAAAATCAGACCATTACCCTGCTTGGCGTCCATCGCGCTGCGCACATGCATGCGGGTGGCGTCGGCCAGTTCCTGCAGATCGAACTTCACCACCGACTTGTCGGTGTTTGCCACGTTGAACTTGTACTGTTTGAGCTTGTTCTTTACGTACTTGGTATTGAAGCGGCGGTCGGCCACGGTGGGCACCATCGCATCCGAGATATGACCGATACCACCCAGGCGGGCTACTTCCAGCGCCAGCGAGGCAGTGGAAATATCCACACCCATACCGCCCTGCATGATCGGCACCAGTTCGTGCTCGCCCAGGCGCAGGCGGAAATCATCAACACATTTCATCTAAAACACTCTCCGTAAGACTGGGCGGCATTATACGGCAAACCGTAAAATATAGAGTTTTTACTCACTTGCCCCCCAGTGATATCCGACCCTGCGTTGGCAACGTCGGTTCATTCATACAGCGCGGTATCGCCGGCAGCGCCCGGAAACGGCACCAGACCGCGGCACTGCATGCCGACAGCTTCCAGCACCGTGGCCGAGGCCAGGTTGGCCGGGTCGATATAGGCCACGATGCGCGGCAGCCGCAGCACCGTGCGGCCGTAATCCAGGCTGGCCTGCGCTGCTTCGCGCGCATAGCCGCAGCCACGGGCATGCGGCAACAAGGCATAGCCCAGGTCGACACCCGGCATGCCATCGCGCTGGATCAGTCCGCACATGCCCAGGGCCTGGCCATCGTCCAGCCGCTCGACACACCACAGGCCATGACCGTGGCGCTGATAGCTGGCCAGCGGCCCCGCGCGCAGGTAATCCAGCGCCTGAGCGTGGGTACGCACACCGCGGTCGGTGACAAAACGGATAAAATCCGCATCGTTGAGCACGCCCAGTACCACGGCGGTGTCTTCCAGCGTGAATTCGCGCAGCAACAGGCGCGGCGTACGGATCGGCAGCATGGCAGCTCCAGCAGCGGGCGCTAGGCTCCGTTGCCCGCTTGCGGCGGACAATCACGGAAGCTAGCGCAAGTTCGTGACAATCTTGCCACTGCATGGCAAGGTTGGCCGCACCCGCCCAAGGCGCGCCGGCTGGCGCACGGTAACAGGAACCGCCGCTCACGGCAAAACCCCCTGCCATGCCCTGCGCATAAAAGACGCCGCAGCAGTTGATTTTCACGATCGCGTCCCCACTTGCTCGTCGGCACATTCCCGCTTGCACCAGTACGCAAGATGCAACCCTTCATAGACAGGAAAAATTCATGACCATTACCGTCAACGGTGTCGAGATTACCGAAGCCATGGTGCAAGCCGAGCTGCCGAACCACGAGCAGACCCCTAGCCCGCGCGATGCCGCCGTGCAGCAACTGGTGCTGCATCAACTGCTGCTGGCCAAGGCCCGTGCCTCCGGCTTCGACAACGCCAACGAAGGCGAAGCCATCGGCGCGCTGCTGGACAAGGAACTGCAATTCGCACCGGTGGACGAAGCCGCCTGCGAGGCCTACTACAATGCGCACCCGGAATACTTCCGCCAGGGCGACAGCGCTGCGGCCAACCACATCCTGTTCAAGGCCGAAGGCGGCGACGAGCTGGCCAAGTCGCTGACCCGCGCCAAAGCCGAAGGCGTGCTGGCCGAAGTACAAGCCAACCCGGGCCGCTTTGCCGACCTGGCACGCGAGCACTCCTCCTGCCCGTCCAGCCAGCAGGGCGGCGCTCTCGGCCAGTTCGGCCGCGGCCAGATGGTGCCGGAATTCGAACAGGCGGTATTCGGCACCGACGCCGGCAACATCACCCCGAATCTGGTGGAAACCCAGTTCGGCTACCACATCATCCAGGTGACCGAGCGCAGCGAAGGCGGCCAGATCAGCCTGGAAGACGTGAAACCGCGTCTGCAGCAATACCTGAACGAAATGGCTGCCCGCCAGGCGATGCACGACTACCTGAACACCCTGGTGCAGGCTGCCGACATCAAGGGCTACAACATGCCGGCCTAAGGCCAGCGCATACCAACGGCCGGGCTTGCCCGGCCGTTTTCTTTTGCCCCCACCATTCATAAAGCATTTCAACCTGTCAGCGGTTCAGACTAGACTTAGCACTACCTTTTCAAAGTCGGAATCGCGACCATGTTGATGCACCCCTTCTTCAAGCTGATGGCGGATAAAAAGGCCAGCGATCTGTTTTTCACCGCCGGCATGGCCGCACAGATCAAGATCGAAGGCACCATCCTGCCGGTCAACGACAAGCCGCTCAGCGGCGAGCACGTCAAGCGGCTGGCCTACAGCATGATGGACGAGGCCGAGATCGCCGAGTTCGAAACCGGCCTGGAGATGAACTTCGGCCGCCAGGTCGAAGAACTGGGCAACTTCCGCGTCAACATCTTCCGCCAGCGCGGCGATGTCGCCGTGGTGATCCGCTTCATTGCGCCGGTGATTCCCAGCCTGGAACACCTCAACCTGCCCACCACTCTGCAGGACCTGGTACAGCTCAAGCGTGGACTGGTCTTCGTGGTGGGGGCTACCGGCTCCGGCAAGAGCTCCACCGTGGCGGCGCTGCTGGAGCAACGCAACCGCAGCCAGAGCGGGCACATCCTCACCGTGGAAGACCCGATCGAATTCGTGTTCGACCACAAGAAGAGCATCGTCAACCAGCGCGAAATCGGCATCGACACCCTGAGCTACGCCAACGCGCTGAAGAACGCCATGCGCGAAGCGCCGGACGTGCTGCTGATCGGCGAAATCCGCGATGCAGAGACCCTGACCTACGCCATCAACTATGCGCAGTCCGGCCACCTGTGCATCTCCACCCTGCATGGCAACAACAGCTACCACACCCTCAACCGCATCATCAGCTTCTTCCCGCTGGAAAACCGCAACGCGCTGCTGATGGACCTGGCAGAAACGCTCAAGGCCATCGTGTCGCAGCGCCTGGTGCAAACCGTGGACGGCAAGCGCCGCCCGGCGCTGGAGCTGCTGATCAACTCGCCGCACATCGCCGAGCTGATACGCAACGGTGAAATCGGCAAGATCAAGGAAGCGATCGAAGCCAGCATGAGCGACGGCTCGCAGACCTTCGAGCAATCGTTGTTCCGCCTGTACAAGGATGGCTACATCAGCCTGGAAACCGCGCTGCAGAACGCCGACTCACCCACTAACCTGTACTGGCTGATCAACCACGAAAGCGGCAGCAAGAGCAGTGCGGACCCGCAGGCCAGTTTCTCCGGCTTTACGCTGGAGCACTAGGCCGCCTTGCCGCAGCAGCCGGCACATTGCGGCCTGGCGGCAGATTCAGGGACAATGGCGGCCTTGCATTGACCCCGTCGGGGGCGGTCCGCCCCCGGCCCACCACAGCCACCGTCAATAGGCACCAAACACACATGATTACCCTGTACGGCATTCCCAATTGCGATACGGTCAAGAAAGCCCGCCAGTGGCTGACGGCGCAGCAACTGGACTTCAGCTTTCACGACTTCAAGAAACAGGGCGTCGATGCCGCCCTGCTGCGCCGCTGGATCAGCGAAATCGGCCTGGACAAGCTGATCAACCGCGCCGGCACCACCTGGCGTGCGCTCAGCGACGAAGAAAAGGCGCAAGCGGCCAACGTTGATGGTGCCATTGCCCTGCTGCAGGTCAAGCCGTCCATCATCAAGCGCCCGGTGCTGGACAACGCCGGCAAGCTCAGCGTCGGCTTCAAGGCAGAGCAATGGCAGGAGGCGTTCGGAAAATGAGCAGCACTCTCGAACTGACCCAGCAACTGATGCAGCTGGACTCCATCACTCCGCGCGACGAAGGCTGCCAGGAGCTGATGATCGCCCGGCTGGAAGACATGGGCTTCACCATCGAGCGCATGCCGTTCGGTGACGTCAGCAACTTCTGGGCTCACCGCGGCCACAGCGGCCCGCTGCTGTGCTTTGCCGGCCATACCGACGTGGTGCCCACCGGCCCGGTGGACCAGTGGCAGAGCCACCCGTTCCAGCCCACCATCCGCAACGGCCACCTGTTCGGCCGTGGCGCCGCTGACATGAAAGCCTCGCTGGCCGCCTTCATCACCGCCACCGAGCGCTTTGTCGCCGCCAAGCCGCACCATGCCGGCACCATCGCCTTTCTGATTACCTCCGACGAGGAAGGCGTGGCCACCGATGGCAGCGTGCGCGTGGTAGATGCGCTGGAAGCGCGCGGCCAGAGCATCGACTACTGCATCGTCGGCGAACCGACCTCAGACCAGCTGTTCGGCGACACCATCAAGAATGGCCGCCGCGGCTCGCTGTCCGGCCACCTGATCGTGCACGGCATCCAGGGCCACATCGCCTACCCGCAGCTGGCCAAGAACCCGATCCACCTGGCTGCACCGGCGCTGGCCGAGCTGGCCGCCGAGGTGTGGGATCACGGCAACGAGTACTTCCCGCCCACCAGCTGGCAGGTGTCCAACATCCATGCCGGCACCGGCGCCACCAACGTGATTCCGGGGCATTGCGACATCAAGTTTAACTTCCGTTTCTCCACCGAGCACACCGCGGAAACACTGAAGGATCGCGTGCACCAGATTCTGGACAGCCACGGTCTGGCCTACGAGTTGCACTGGCAGCTGTCCGGCAATCCGTTCATCACCCAGCCGGGGGCGCTGACCGACGCCATCGGTAGCGCCATCCATGAGGTCACCGGCGTGGAAACCGCGCTATCCACCACCGGCGGCACCTCGGACGGCCGCTTCATCAAGCGCATCGCCCGCGAGCTGGTGGAGTTCGGCCCGATCAATGCCAGCATCCACAAGCTGAACGAATGCGTGAACGTGGACGATATCGAGCCGCTGGCGAAGGTATACGAGAAGACGCTGCACAAGCTGCTGAGCTAGGCCAGTTGCCAACATGCAGAAAAGCCGCACCCTCGGGTGCGGCTTTTCTGCATGCGGCCAACGTTGGCCGCATCACGCCAGATTGCGGCGCTCGTACATCGCCTGGGCCAGCGTGCCTGGGTCGACATGCTCCAGCTCACCGCCCACCGGCATACCGCGCGCGATGCGTGTCACCCGCAGCCCCTGCGCCTTGAGCATCTCGCCGATCAGGTGCGCGGTCACCTCGCCTTCGGCGGTGAAATTGGTGGCGATGATCACCTCCTCCACCTGGCCGTCGGTGGCACGTGCCATCAGCTTTTCCAGTTCCAGATCCTGCGGGCCGATGCCATCCATCGGCGACAGCCGCCCCATCAGCACGAAGTACAGGCCATCGTAGCAGCGCGACTGCTCCAGCATCAGCAGGTCGGCCGGCATTTCCACTACGCACAGCAGCGTCTGCTTGCGCTCGGCATCAGCGCAGACATTACACAGCGGCACCTCGCTGAAGGTGTTGCAGCGCTCGCAATGACGCAGATTCAGCAGCGCCTTGTCCAGCGCCCGCGCCAGCTTGTCGGCGCCGCCACGGTCTTTCTGCAGCAGGTGGAAGGCCATGCGCTGCGCCGACTTGGGACCGACACCCGGCAACACCTTGAGCGCGGCGATCAGCTGGTCGAGCGAGGGAGGATTTTTCATGGACATATTGATTGTCAGCCACGGACACACAAGACACGGCAGCCAGCCCGCCGCCGCCACTGGTAGCGGCAGGCCGGCACTGCGGTCAGCTTGCTGCTAGCTGCCGCGCGAAGCGCGCGGCCAAAACAAAACACACGGCGACAACGGCTGGCGCCGTGTCTGCCGTGTGCAGCGGGAAGCAAAAGCGGCTTAGAACGGCAGCTTCATGCCGGCCGGCAGATTCATGCCGGCGGTAAAGCCGGACATGCGCTGCTGGGTGGTCTCGTCGACCTTGCGCGCGGCGTCGTTGAACGCGGCGGCGATCAAGTCTTCCAGCATGTCCTTGTCTTCCTTGGCGTCTTCCAGCAGGCTATCGCTGATGCTGATGCGACGAATCACGTGCGCGCAGCTCATGGTGACTTTCACCAGACCGTTGCCGGCCTGGCCTTCCACGTCGACATGCGCCAGCTCTTCCTGCGCCTTCTTCATGTTTTCCTGCATTTGCTGAGCCTGCTTCATCAGGCCCGCGATACCGGCTTTGCCAAACATCGTGTGCTACTCCTGAACGGGTTGTATGGTTTCGGCCAACAGCATGGCGCCCATATCGCGCACCAGCTGCTGTACCAGAGGATCGTTTTCCATGTGTTGGCGGGCGACGGCCAACTGTTCTCGGCGCGAACGGGCATCGCGCATCGCCGGAGTTTCCATGTCCAGCGTCTCGACACTGACGCGCAGCTGCACTTCCATACCCAGATACGCGGACAACACAGCCTTGAGCTTGTTCTGGTAATCCAGCCCGGTAAGGTTGCGGAAGGCTTCCGGCACCGCCAGCTCGAAGGTGTGACCATCCCACTGCTTGAGCGCGGCATTCTGCGCCAGCATGCGTGCGGTACCCATCTTGGCACTCAGCACGGTGATCAACGCCGACCAGTCGCCATCGAAACGGGGCGTATCGTAGCTGCTGGGCGCCGCGACGTCACCTTGAACATAGGCTGCCAGCTCGGCATCTTCATCCATCAGATAGCTGGGCAGCTCGGCTTCCGGCTCGCGCTCGTCCTCTTCCGCCTCGACCGGCTCGGCCACGACCGGCCGGACCGCCGGCGGCGCGGCGGTGGCAACGACAGCCACCGGGGCATTCGGGGCAACCGGTGCCGCGACGGCGGGGGCCGCAACGGCAACCGCCGGCGCCTCCTCCCACGGTGGCGGCGCTTCCGGCGGCGGCGCGGACTGCACTGCCGACGCTACGTTGGCCGCAGGTCTGGGCGCCGCCCGCGCGGGCTCGGGTTCGGGTTCGGCCGCCGGGGCCCTGTCGGCCGGCGGCACACTGCGCTCGCTCTTGCCGCTCATCTGCGCCAGCAGCGCCTTGAACGGCGACTCGGCGCCGCTCGCCGGCTGGGCGGCCGGGGCCGGTGTGCTCGGCACCGGGGCGGTCGGCACGCTGGCCGGGCGGGCAGACGACAACGGCCGCACCATGCTGTCACCGGCATGCTGCGGATGGAAGGCCAGCATGCGCAGCATGGTCATGCTGAAGCCGGCGTGCTCGTCCGGCGCCAGCGCCAGGTCGCGGCGGCCGTGTAGTGCAATCTGGTAGTACAGCTGGATGTCTTCGGCGCCGATGCGCTGTGCCAGCGCGAACAGCGCGTCGCGTTCCGGCTCGTCGCTGGCAATGGCGTCCGGTACGCTCTGCGCCAGTGCCAGCTGGTGCAGCAGGCTGGACAGTTCGGCCAGCGCATTGTCGAAGCCGATACCGCGTGCGGCCAACGTTTCCACTTCCGCCATCAGCCGCGCACCGTCGGCGTCGGCCAGCGCATCCAGCAGGGTAAACAGGTAGCGCTTGTCCACCGCGCCCAGCATGGCGCGCACGCCGTCCTCGCGCACTTCGCCCACGCCGTAGGCAATCGCCTGATCCAGCAGCGACAGCGCGTCGCGCATCGAGCCGGCAGCAGCGCGGCCCAGCAGTGCCAGTGCCGGCGCTTCGTACACGACGCCCTCGACATCCAGCACGTGTGCCAGGTGGCCGGCCACCTGCTGCGGCGTCATGTTGCGCAGACTGAACTGCAGACAGCGCGACAGCACCGTGACCGGCACTTTCTGCGGGTCGGTGGTGGCGAGGATGAACTTGACGTGTGCCGGCGGCTCTTCCAGCGTCTTCAGCATGGCGTTGAAGGCGCTCTTCGACAGCATGTGCACTTCGTCGATGATGTACACCTTGAAGCGACCCATGGTCGGCGCGTACTGCGCGTTCTCCAGCACCTCGCGGATATTGTCGATGCCAGTGTTGGAGGCGGCATCGATCTCCAGCAGGTCGACATAGCGACCGGCATCGATCTGGCGACAGGCCTGGCATTCACCGCACGGCTCGGCGCCGGTGCCGGTTTCGCAGTTCAGGCTCTTGGCCAGGATGCGGGCGATGGTGGTCTTGCCCACGCCGCGGGTGCCGGTCAGCAGGTAGGCGTGGTGCAGGCGCGATTCACGCAGGGCGTTGGACAGCGCGCGTACCACGTGCTCCTGGCCGACCAGATCGGCAAAGCGCTTGGGACGCCACTTGCGGGCGAGAACTTGATAAGTCATAGCGGGCGATTCTAGCAGTTTTTGCGGCGAATCCGACAGCCGGCACCACCGCCGGCGCGCGGCGGCAAGCTAGTTGGCCGCAGGCTGCGCCGGGGTGTAACGCGCGGCCAGGTAGCGGTTGCGGATCTCGGCGGCCAGCTCGTGCGTCACCATCGCGTACAGCGTGCTCTTGTTGTAGCGGGTGATGGTGTAGAAATTGTTGAGCCCCAGCCAGTAGCGGGTGTCGCCGGGCGCCACCTCCAGCGGCACCAGCACGGCCAGGGCGTCGTCGCGCAGCGTGGCGCTCGGCGTCACACCCCGCGCTTTCAGCTCGGCCACGGTGTAGTGCAGGTTGAACTTGTCGGCCACCAGCTCGTCAATGGCCGCCCCCGGCGTCACCTCGGCCGGGATCACCACATCGTCGCCGCCCAGCCAGCCGTGCAGCTGGAAGTAATTGGCGACGCTGCCGATGGCATCGGCCGAGTTGTTCCAGATATCGCGATGGCCGTCGCCATCGAAATCCACCGCCCATTTGCGGAAGCTGGACGGCATGAACTGTGGCATGCCCATCGCCCCGGCGTAACTGCCCTTCAGCGACAGCGCGTTGACGTTTTCACTGCGCGCCAGGCGGAAGAACTCGGCCAGCTCGGCACGGAAAAAGTCCGCACGCCGCGGGTAATCGAAGGCCAACGTGCTCAGCGCATCGGCCAGCCGGTAGTTGCCGGTCACGCGGCCGTAGCGGGTCTCGATGCCCAGAATGGCGACGATGATCTCCGGCTCCACCCGGTACTGCTGCTGCGCACGCAGCAGCGCCGCCTCGTTCTGCTGCCAGAACGCCACGCCGTCCTGCATCAGCTTGTCGCTGTAGAAATTGGGGCGGAACTGGTACCACGGCCGCGCGGTGGACGGCTTGTCCATCACCGCGATGATGTTCGGCTTGGCTTCGACATTGGCGAACACCGCTTCCAGCTCGGCGCGCGACAACTCGCCGCCGGCCACCTGTTCGTCGATAAAGCGCTGTACATCCGGTCGCATCAGCAGCGCCACATCGGCCTGGGCAGAAGAAATAACGGCCAGGGTGGCCACGAGGGCCAGTCGGCGCAAGGCACGCATGGAAAGCTCCTGCAGGTTGGCCGCAAGCCGTGGCGGCTTACGGCTGATCATTGAAATTGAGCGCACTGGACACCAGCCGTGCGGTGATGTCGACGATGGGAATCACCCGCTCGTAGTCCATGCGGGTAGGACCGACCACGCCCAGTGTGCCCACTACCTGGCCATTGAGGCGGTACGGGGCGATCACCACGCTGCAGTCGTCCAGCGGCATCACGCCGGATTCCTCGCCGATGAACAGGTTCACCCCGGGCGCACGCCGGCTTTGCTCCAGCAGCTGCAGCAGCTCGGTCTTGCGCTGAAAGGTATCGAACAGCTCGCGCAGGCGGGACAGGTCGCTGGAAAAGTCGCTGACCGCCAGCAAGCGGCCTTCGCCGCGGATCACGATATCATCGCCGCCCGGCAACGCCTGACGGCCAAACTGGATCGCCGCCGCCATCAGCTCGGAAATATTACCCTGCAGCTGGCGCAGCTCGGTTTCCACCCGGTTGGCCACGCTGTCCAGCTGCTGGCCGGCGTAGTGTTGATTGAGGAAGTTGGCCGCTTCCACCAGCTCGCCCGGATTGTAGTCGCGGCGGGTATGGAACAGGTGGTTCTGCACATCGCCGTCCAGCGTCACCAGGATCAGCAGGATGCGCCGCTCCGACAGGCGCAGGAACTCCACCTGGCGGAAGGCGGCATCGGCGCGCTGCGGCGTCATCACCACCCCGGCGAACTGGGTCAGCTCCGACAGCATTTGCGACGCCGCCTGCACCACGCGCTGCGGGCTGTCCGGCTGGATGCCGCTCTTCAGCTCGGCCAGCATCGGTGCGGCCAACTGCTGTACGGTGAGCAGGCGATCAACAAACAGCCGGTAACCACGCGGCGTGGGAATGCGCCCGGCCGAGGTATGCGGCGAGGCGATCAGGCCCAGGTCTTCCAGCTCGGCCAACATGTTGCGGATGGAGGCCGACGACAATTCCAAGCCGGACACCGCCGCCAGCGTCTTGGAGGCCACAGGTTGGCCGTCGGCGATATAACGCTCGACCAGCACTTTCAGCAGATGTTGCGTGCGTTCGTTCAGCATAATCGGCATTCTTGCACAGCTGGCCCCGTTCCCAAAAGCCCCTGCCAGAGCAGCCAGTCACCGTCGGCGCCGGCTTGGCCGCATGCTGTTTTGTGCGATAATCCGCCGATTGGTTCACCTCCCGCCACTAACGCATGTGGTGCGCATACATCGTTGATTTGCATTTTTATTTGGCACGCCGAATGAAAACGTACATAATCAAAAAACTTTCCTGATACACCCCCGTTAGAATTGAATGGAGCAAGCATGGCAGCCGAAGACAAGAGCAAAGCCCTAGCCGCGGCCCTGGCACAGATCGAGAAGCAGTTTGGCAAAGGCTCGATCATGCGCATGAGCGACAACCAGATCACCGAGAACCTGCAGGTGATCAGCACCGGTTCGCTCGGCCTGGATCTGGCGCTGGGCGTCGGCGGCCTGCCCCGCGGCCGTGTAGTGGAAATCTACGGCCCGGAATCCTCCGGTAAAACCACGCTGTGTCTGCAGGTAGTAGCCGAGGCGCAGAAGCTGGGTGGCACCTGCGCCTACATCGACGCGGAAAACGCGCTGGACCCGCAATACGCACAGAAACTGGGCGTCTCAGTAGAACAGCTGCTGATCTCGCAGCCGGATACCGGCGAGCAGGCACTGGAAATCGCCGACATGCTGGTGCGCTCCGGCGGCGTGGACGTGATCGTGGTGGACTCGGTGGCTGCACTGGTTCCGAAGGCAGAAATCGAAGGCGAAATGGGCGATAACCACGTCGGCCTGCACGCCCGTCTGATGAGCCAGGCACTGCGCAAACTCACCGGCAATATCAAGCGCACCAACACGCTGGTAATCTTCATCAACCAGATCCGCATGAAGATCGGCGTGATGTTCGGCAGCCCGGAAACCACCACCGGCGGTAACGCGCTGAAGTTCTACTCCTCGGTGCGCATGGACATCCGCCGCATCGGTGGCATCAAGAAAGGCGAAGAGATCATCGGCAACGAGACTCGCGTCAAAGTGGTGAAGAACAAGGTATCCCCGCCGTTCAAGCAGGCTACCTTCGACATCCTGTACGGCGAAGGCATCAGCCGCGAAGGCGAAGTGGTCGAGCTGGGCGTGGAGCACGGCTTCATCGAAAAATCCGGCGCCTGGTACAGCTACAACGGCCAGAAAATCGGCCAGGGCAAGGACAACACCCGCGTATGGCTGAAGGACAATCCGAGCATCGCCCAGGAAATCGAACGCAAGGTCCGCGAAGCCGTGGGAGTGAAGGTGGAAATCACCGAAGGCCAGCCGGACGCCGAAGACGAGCTGATTGACGACACCTTCGACGCCTGATGGCAGAGACCGGCAAAAGCCTCAAGGCACGAGCCGTCGATCTTCTGTCCCGCCGCGAGTATTCGCGGCTGGAACTGAAGCGGCGGCTCGCGCCGTTTGCCGACAGCGCCGAAGAGCTGGAGGCGCTGCTCGACGAGTTGGCCGCCAACCGCTGGCAATCCGATAGCCGCTTTGCCGAGCAGTTCGCCAGCAGTCGGGCGCGCAAATACGGCAGCCGCCGCATCGTGATGGAAATGCGCGAGCGCGGCATCGATCGCGACACCATCCGCGACGCCTTGTCCGGCCAGGACGAACTGGCCACCGCACGCGAACAATGGCGCAAGAAATTCGGCCAACCTCCGGCCGATGCCGCGGAACGCGCCAAGCAAATGCGCTTCCTCGCCGGTCGCGGCTTCGACATGGACATCATCCGCAAGGTCATCGCCGGCAGCGACGACTTTCCGGACAGCGAATAACGCATCGCAACAAAGTCGTCGCCCGCATCACCGCAGCAACCCTTGCCAGCACTGGCAAGGGTTGCCACAATCGAGCCGAGACCTTTGCGCCCTCATCTTGCGATTAGGGCGCGCAAAGCCAACGATCACGAAATCAACGCCCAATACCATGAAAACCTCAGAAATCCGTCAGAAGTTTCTCAGCTTCTTTGCTTCCAAGAACCACCAGGTGGTGGCCTCCAGCAGCCTGATCCCGGGTAACGACCCGACGCTGATGTTCACTGTCGCCGGTATGGTGCAGTTCAAGGACGTGTTCCTCGGCTTTGAAAAACGCGATTACACCCGAGCCACCACCAGCCAGAAATGTCTGCGCGCCGGCGGCAAGCACAACGACCTGGAAAACGTTGGCTACACCGCGCGCCACCATACTTTCTTTGAAATGCTGGGTAACTTCAGCTTTGGCGACTATTTCAAGCGCGATGCCATCACCTTTGCCTGGGAGTTTCTCACCGGCGAACAGTGGCTGGCCCTGCCGAAGGACAAGCTGATGGTGACCGTGTACGCCAGCGACGACGAGGCGTACGACATCTGGCACAAGGAAGTGGGTCTGCCGGCCGAGAAAATCGTGCGCATCGGCGACAACAAGGGCGCGCCGTATGCCTCCGACAACTTCTGGACCATGGGCGACACCGGCCCCTGCGGCCCGTGCACCGAAATCTTCTTCGATCACGGCCCAAGCGTCGCTGGCGGCCCTCCGGGCAGCCCGGATGAAGACGGCGACCGCTTCATGGAAATCTGGAACAACGTGTTCATGCAGTTCAACCGCGACGAGACCGGCACCCTGCACCCGCTGCCGAAGCCGTCGGTGGATACCGGCATGGGCCTGGAGCGCCTGTCCACCGTACTGCAGGGCGTGCACTCCAACTACGAAACCGACGCACTGGCCTGCCTGGTACGCGCCGCGGCACGCGAAACCGGCGTGTCGTACAGCCAGGATGTACCGTCGCTGAAAGTGATCGCCGACCACATCCGCGCCTGCTCGTTCATGATCGCCGATGGCATCCTGCCCTCCAGTGACGGCCGCGGTTACGTGCTGCGCCGCATTGCCCGTCGCGCCATCCGCCACGGCTACAAGCTGGGCCAGAAAGGCCTGTTCTTCCACAAGATCGTTGCCGACCTGGTGGCCGAGATGGGCGATGCCTATCCGGAACTACGCCAGCAACAGGCGGTGATCGAGGATGCGCTGCGTCAGGAAGAAATCAAGTTCGCCGAAACCTTGGACACCGGTATGGCGCTGGTAGATGCCGCGCTGCAAGGCGGCAAGACCGCCATGGACGGCGACACCGTGTTCAAGCTGTACGATACCTATGGCTTCCCGGTGGACCTCACCGCCGATATCTGCCGCGAACGCAATATCGAAGTGGATCTGGACGGCTTCGAGCGCGCGATGGAAGAACAGCGCAACCGCGCCCGCGCCGCCTCCGCCTTCAAGGTGACCGGCAATGTCAGCTACGACGGCGCCGACACCACTTTCCACGGCTACAACAGCAGCAGTATCGATGCCAAGATCATCGCCCTGTACAAGGGTACCGAGCCGGTACAAAGCCTGAACGCTGGCGACGACGGCATCGTGGTACTGGATAACACCGCGTTCTACGCCGAAGGCGGTGGCCAGGTGGGCGATGTGGGCGAGATTTCCGTCTCTGGTGGCGTGGGCGCCCTGTTCGACGTGGCCGACACCCAGAAGATCAAGTCCGCGGTATTCGGCCACACTGGCCGTCTGGACCGTGGCACGCTGATGGTAGGCGATACCGTGCAGGCCACCATCGATCTGCACAAGCGTCAGGCCACTGCACGCAACCACTCTGCCACCCACCTGCTGCATGCCGCACTGCGCAAGGTCTTGGGTAGCCACGTGGCGCAAAAGGGTTCGCTGGTGAATGCCGAGCGCACCCGCTTCGACTTTGCCCACGGCCAGCCGGTAAGCGCCGAGGAAATCGCCGAGATCGAACGCGTGGTGAACCACGTGGTAGCAGCCAACTATGAAGTCAGCGCCCGGGTGATGGGCTTTGACGATGCGGTACGCGCCGGTGCCATGGCGCTGTTTGGCGAGAAGTACGGCGATGAAGTGCGCGTGCTGACCATGGGCGACTTCTCCGCCGAACTGTGCGGCGGCACCCACGTGAACCGCACTGGCGATATCGGCTTCTTCAAGATCGTATCCGAAGGCGGTGTCGCCGCCGGCGTGCGCCGCATCGAGGCCGTAACCGGCGAAGGTGCCGTCGCGCACATCCAGACCCAGGATGCCCTGTTGAAAGCCGCTGCGGCCAACCTCAAGGCGCAGAGCAGCGATGAAGTGCTGGCCAAGATCGGCAGCCTGCAAGGCGAACTGAAGGCGCTGGAAAAAGAACTGACCGGTCTGAAAGCCAAGCTGGCCGCCTCGGCCGGCGAAAGCCTGGCCGAGCAGGCGGTGGAGGTGAACGGTGTGAAACTGCTGGCGGCCGAGCTGGAAGGCGCAGACAACACCACACTGCGCGAGACGCTGGACAAGCTGAAAGACAAGCTGGGCTCGGCGCTGATCGTGCTGGGCAGCAAGGCCGACGGCAAGGTGGCCCTGATTGCCGGCGTCACCAAAGACCTGACCGGCCGCTTCAAGGCCGGTGAACTGGTCAACCACGTGGCGCAGCAGGTAGGCGGCAAAGGCGGCGGTCGCCCGGACATGGCCCAGGCCGGTGGCACGCAGCCGGAAAACCTGGCCGCCGCACTGGCCAGCGCCCGCGACTGGGTTGCCGCCAAGTAAGCCGCGGCCAACCTTTCCGGCACCACAGCACAACGGCTACCTTGCGGTAGCCGTTTTTCTTGCCTGTCGGCGCCGATGAGCCACACTGAGAGCAGCCCGACAACCCTCCCACCGAGGTGTCCCATGCGTCCGCTCATTCTGCTTGGCTGCCTGCTGTTGTCGATGCTCGCGCACAGCGCGCCGTTGCTGACCGTGACCGAGGACTGGCCACCTTACAACACCCTGCTCGACCCGCAACAGGCAGATGGCGCCTATGCCCGCGTGGTGCGTACCGCGTTGCAGCGTAGTGGCCTGCCCAGTGGTATCCAGGTCTATCCGTGGGCGCGCAGCCTGGCACACACCACCTTGCGGCCGGACACACTGGTTTTCGCGCTGGCCCGTACCGAAAGCAGGGAGTCGCAATTCATCTGGGTCGCCCGGCTCGGAGAAGTGGCCGTGTACCTGTGGCACGAGCCCGGTCTGAACAGAAACCTGCACCAGGCGCGTGACTGCTGCAGCATTTGCGCCGTACGGCAGGATGCCAGCGAGGAAAGCATCCTCGCAGCCGGCTTTGCCAGCTCGCACCTTACCCAGGCCAACAATCACGCCGACTGCCTGCGACTGGTGCGCAACGGCAGCATCGACTACCTGGTCCAGTCCGACCCGCCACTGCAAATGCTACTGCGGCAGCAAGGCCTGGCGGTCGACAGCCTGCAGCGCGGCCCGCTGCTGCAGCGCTACACCGTCTACCTGGCCGCCAGCCGTGGCACCCGCCCGCGGGTAATACGCACACTGCAGCGGACGCTGGCCCGTATGGATGCTAGCGGTGAAAGCCGCAAGATCATCACCAGCACCCTGAAACAAGCCGGCATCCAGCCCTGATGGCGGCTAGCGCCGCCACCACCAGCTGGTATCGGGCGGTAGATCCCCATCCGGCAGCACCGGATTGGCGAGCTGGAACACCCGCCGAGGGTGGGCGCGCAACTCGGCAATTTCTGCAGCATAGTAGCGCTCGAACAGGCGGCGCCAGGAACCGTCGGCCAGCGCCAAGCGAAGCCCGTGTTCGATGCTGCGCGCCAGCGGCTGATTGTCCTTGCGCACCCAGAAATACACCGGGTAGGGAAAATACAGCGCCAACTCAGGCTCCAACATCAACTGCGGGAACTGCAGACGGCGCTGCAACAATTCGCGGCGCGCTTCGTTGAGACCGCGCGGGAAAGCATCGAATCGGCCTGCGGCCAACATGGTGAACAGATTTTCGTAGCCGGATGCCCTTACCACCGGCAGACCATTCGCTTCCATGATCGGCACATCTGCCCAGGCCTCGTTCAGGCCAAAATTCAACCGGCGCAGCCCGTCCAGCTGCAGGCCCAGAAAGCGCTGTTGTGTGGCAGAACGGATGATCAGCACGCGATAGCCCACCATGCCACGGCTGATATCGATCTTCACCGGCAGCATGTGCGCCTCACGGCCGCGATTGGTGCCCAAGGCCAGCACGTCGATGGCGCCACTGCCCTGTAACAGCGCCATGGCACGCTCCTGCGACAACTCTTCGGCAAATGGCTGCAATGATGGCAGCTCGCCCAGCCGCGCATGCGCCAAGGCCAGCTCCAGCACCTTCCAGCGATACTCATAAATCGGACCGACCGGAAAATAACGCAGAGGTGGTACCGCCATGCTTGCCTTCGCACACATCAGCAGCAACAGCCAGCACAGCATCCGGCGTAGATGCCCGTCCCAATGGGAATTCACAGTGACTTGCATCCTCAGTCCATATGACTAGGTGTTAGCAGCATAGCCAATCGCCTGCCGGCATGGCCTAATCAATTCCATACGCAAAAGCCCACGGTAAAAACCGTGGGCTTTTTGTCTTTGGCTCCCCGTTCCGGTCTTGCTGCGAACCGTGGAGCTGAATTTTGCACTGCCGACACGCTTTGTGCGTCGTGCCGCTTGAGAGGTGCGAATCCTACCTATGGCCCCTGACCATGTCAAGCCCCCTCCAATCACAGAGCCGTATCCATCAACCTGAAATAACGATCTGGCATGTTGTGTTGTCAGTGACTTCAATACCACCAACCTCAGGATTATCGATTTTAAGCCCGTCGAACCTCAAACATCGAAAACAAACAGCAGTTCCATCACAAAGCACTCCAACGTTTGGCAAATCATCAACCCCACTTTCAACCAACCCTCTCAAATGCTCATTCGAATGCTTGTCAAGCACCTTGACGATACCATTCAGAGCTTCATTACCTGAATCAAATCCAGCGTATAGGATATTAAACCTATCGGGCAGATAAACATTATTATAAATTGGCATTTCTCTGCGATTGAAAGCAGGATGATTACCCAGCTCCGAATCATTTACAATTCCGACACCCGAGCCAACCCATTCTGGTTTATTGCAAACCTCAGAAATAAAAATAGAAATAGCAAGCATCTCTGGATTGCCAACTGCATCATGGAATTCATAAATAAACGATGCGCCATCAACAGCACTGATAAGGTACTTTCCACTGCATTTTTCAATAGAAAAAACTGCGAAAGCTGCAGCACTGACTTTTTTAAGCCCTATTTCCTTCGAGTTTGTATCGATAACGACAAATTTCTCAAGTGATGCTAACTCCTCAAGCCCGGATATACTTGCAAAGTCACCAACCCCCGTATAAACGGTTCTGTTTTTAATTTTCCCTGACTCTCGATCATGAAAGACTGATCTGGAAAATTCAGCACCTTGAACGACGTCACCATTTTCATTAACAAGTACGATTTTACCTCCACCCAGATCGACCAACCGCAAACCAGAGTGCCCTTCGGGCAAATCAATCTCAATTTTCAGCTTGGCTTCTTTGCCTACATTTTTCTTCTTCATAACGCCTCCATCAAAATGTCATTATTTGCCATAGGGAGCGCATTTTCCACCCCTGAAACACCTGCGAGTGGCATGCTGTAATCGCAGCATGGCCACGAAACGCGACCTCTCTTCCCCGCTTGATTCCGTCACCTTCCGCTGTGCCCCCTGCCGCCATACCTTCGATGCGCAGCCGGATACAGTGGAGGATGAGCCGTCGGCCGAGCATCACCCCTACCGCTACACCGCGCCGTGTCCGTTTTGCGGCCAACCTTGCGCGCAGGCGCCATTCCACAAGGGGCTGCTGAAGGCCTGGGCAAGCGCCACGGGGCCACGCACGGCCGAAGGCAAGGCAGCGACCGCACGCAACCTTGAAGGCCATCCTGTTCCGCGCTGGTGGTGTGCGAGCAGGTCGGCAACTTTGTGACCTTCCCCTTTGTGAAGGACTGGCCGGCCGGTACCGACGATGCGGTGGTGGAGCGCGATCTGCTGGGCCTGTGGGAATACTTCCGGCCGGACTACGCCAACGGCGATGCCTACGGCCTGGGCATGCTCACCCTGGGCGACATCCAGGACGTGCTGTACCTGCTGGACAGCTTCTTTGCCGGCACCCCGCTGCCCAAGGGCATGATGGGCTACACCGACGGCATGGCCCGAGACATCCTGGAAGACCTGAAGCGGGATTACTTCGACGAGGTGGACCAGCTGCAGGACATGCTGGCGCTGGTCTATGAATTCGGCTTTCGCCTGCAGCTGCTGCTGCGCGGCATCAACCCGGACGCCGAGACGTTTGCCATCACCTTTGCCGAGCGCCGCACCGAGACCCTGAGCCAAACCACCGACCGGGCGCTGAAGCTGAAAGCGCTGGGCCTGCCACAATCCATGGTGTGGGAGGAAATCGGCTACAACGCCACCGAGGTAGAGGCCCGCCGCCAGAGCGATGCCAAGCACTTCGACCCCTACCCCGAGCCGAACGCACCGCCGGCGGTAAAGATCACCCCGGGCAACGGCCGCAAGGGCGACAGCGCCACCAGCGTGGGCCATGGCCACTAACGCCGAGCGTGCGGCCAAGATCCGCGAGGCCACGCTGCAGGCGGTGCGCGAGCGCAACCAGCTGGGCGATGCCGCCATTGAGCAGCTGGTAGCCGCCCCGGTGGTCACCGCGGATCTGGCCCGCCGCATCGAGCGCGAGCCCGCACAGCCAATTTGTGTTCACCGGCATCTTGCGGTGCGGCGAGTGCGGCGCCGCCATGCAGACAGAAACCGCCACCGGCCGCGCCAAGCTCTACCACTACTACAACTGCAGCAAGGCACAGAAAGGTGCCGGCTGCCGCAACCGCCGCATCAGCGCCCCGGAGTTCGACTCCTGGATGGTAGACACCGTACTTGGCCAGGTTCTGACCCCTGCCCGCATGCGGGATGTCATGAAGGAAATTGCCGAGCTGACCAATAGCTGGCAGGACGAGCACCTGCGGCGCCGTGAAGCCGTGCTGCGTGAAATTAAGGAAGCCACCCGGCGCAGAGCCAACCTGTTTGATGTCCTGGAGCTGCACGGCAAGGATGCGCCACACCTCGGGGACCTGGCCGGCCGGATCCGCGAGCTGAATACCCAGATCAAAACGCTAGAAGATGACCTCGCCAGGATTGACGATGAGGCGGCGCCAGAAATTCAGGTGACGGATGAGGAAATCAATCTGGCTACGGCCGCGATGGCGCGGGTAGTGAGGAATACAGACAAGCCGGCAAAGTTGCGCGCACTGATGGGTTCGTTCATTGGCCACATCATGCTGAACACTGCGGATGTATCGATGGAATATCGCCCTGACAGCGTTTTGGGCAAGAAAAAACGCCACGACCATTCGGTTCGTAGCGTTGATTCTTGGCTCCCCGAGCTGGGCTCGAACCAGCGACCTGCGGATTAACAGTCCGTCGCTCTACCAACTGAGCTATCAGGGAACATTTCTTGCATGAATCACCGGCGCCGCCGATGCTTCCAAATTGTTTGGCTCCCCGAGCTGGGCTCGAACCAGCGACCTGCGGATTAACAGTCCGTCGCTCTACCAACTGAGCTATCAGGGAACATTTCTTGCATGAATCACCGGCACCGCCGATGCTTCCAAATTGTTTGGCTCCCCGAGCTGGGCTCGAACCAGCGACCTGCGGATTAACAGTCCGTCGCTCTACCAACTGAGCTATCAGGGAACATTTCTTGCGTGAACCACCGGCGCCGCCGATGCTTCCAAATTGTTTGGCTCCCCGAGCTGGGCTCGAACCAGCGACCTGCGGATTAACAGTCCGTCGCTCTACCAACTGAGCTATCAGGGAACACAAAATTACTGCACTGCTTGAAACTGGCTCCCCGAGCTGGGCTCGAACCAGCGACCTGCGGATTAACAGTCCGTCGCTCTACCAACTGAGCTATCAGGGATTCGTTTCAAGAGCTGCGCATTTTAGGCAGCACTTCGCTTTTCGTCAAGCCTGAAATCACAAACTTTTCAGGCCTGACGGTACTTTCAGCGATTAGCCTTCGTTGCGAGTCTGCACCTGCACCAGCTCGATCGGCGCGACTTCGGCGGCATCACGCACCACTTCGCGGCGGCGCTTGCCCTTGGGTTCCTCTGCCACTTCAACGGCTTGCGGCAGTTCGCTGAGCGCGCGAGTCGTCACCATGACCAAGCCACCCAGCTCCGCTGGCGCAGCGGTTGCCGTGGCGATGCTGGTGGCCGGTGCCGCCACCTTCACTTCGGCAATCACCGCAGCGGCAACATTGATGACTTCTGTCTGCACTTCGACGGCGGCGACAGCGGTCACTTCGGCCGGTACTGCGTCAGCCACGACGTCGGCCACGGCAAACGGCGCAGGCTCAACAACCTCGGCCAGCTCGACCACCGCCTCGGCCGCCATAATCGCCGGCTCAACGGTTTCAGTCTGGGCCACTTCTTCAGCCTCTACCGCAGCCACCGCTTCCGGCTCCGACACTGCTTGGGTAACTTCCAGCACCTGCTCAGCCTGTTCCGCTACTGGGGCGGCAAGCACCAGTTCGCTCGCCACTGGCGCCACGGCAGCGTCAACTTCCACCGCCGGCACAACGGCCTCAGACACCGCGGTTTCAGCTTCGCTATCTATCGCGGCAACGTCGCCCTGCTCCGCCGCTACGGCTTCTGCAGCGGTCTCGCCATTGGCAACATCATCACGTCGATCACGACGCGAACGACGACGACGACGCTCGCGCGGCTCGCGCTGCTGCTCGCCGGCTTCTGCCGTCGGTGCCTGTTCGCCTGCGGCCACGGCTTCAGCGGCTTGCTCGGCAACTGCCTCACCGGCCACCAGACTGGCTTCAACGTTGGCCGCAACTTGCGCGTCCTTGTTGGCATCACGATTGCGCTCGCGACGGCGCTCGTTGCGCTGCCCCTGATCGCGACCTTCGCGCACCACTTCACCTTCTACGGCTTCGTTACGCGGGCTGTTCTCGCGCGGCTCGCGAGCCTCACGCGGCTCACGCTCGCGCCGCGGCGCACGCTCTTGACGCGGCGCCTGCTCATCGCGTGCCACCGCTTCCTGCGCACCACGGCGACGCTCGTCCTGACGCGGCTGACGCTCTTCGCGACCGGCCTCACGGCCAGACTCACGATTACCGCGCTGCTCGTCACGCTCACGACGCTGACCGTTGCCACCGCTACGGCGCTCATTACGCTGACGCGGACCACGCTGTTCGCGAGCTACCGGCTTCTTGGCTTCCACCTTCGGCTCGGTCACTGGCGCCGGCGCTTCACCCAGCAGCCCCTTGAACCAACCGACAATCTTGCCCAGCAGGCCCTCGCCAGCAGTAGCAACAGGTGCCGCCGCTTGCGCAGGCGCCTGCGGCTCTGTCGCCATCGGCGCCGGCTGTGCCGGGGTAATGCCTTTCACCGCCGCTTCCAGACGCTCCGGCTTGGCTTTTTCCTGGCCGAACGGCAAGACATCGGTCTGCTCCGGCATTTCCACACGACGGTAGCTCGGCGCATCCCCAACTTCCGCCAGATCATCATGACGAACACGAACGATCTGGTAATGCGGGGTTTCCAGATGCAGGTTAGGAATCAGCACCACCGCAACATCAAGACGGGCTTCGATGGAGTAGATTTCGGCACGCTTTTCGTTCAGCAGGAACGTGGCCACATCCACTGGCACCTGCGCGTGTACCGCGCCGGTGTTTTCCTTCATCGCCTCTTCCTGAATGATGCGCAGGATGTGCAGGGCGGAGGATTCGATACCGCGAATGAAGCCGATACCGTGACAACGCGGGCACGGCACGTGGCTGGTTTCACCCAGCGACGGTTGCAGGCGCTGACGCGACAGTTCCAGCAGGCCGAAACGGGACAGCTTGCCCATCTGCACGCGGGCACGATCGTGCTTGAGCACGTCGCGCAGGCGGTTTTCCACGTCGCGCTGGTTCTTCGGGTTTTCCATATCGATGAAATCGATAACGATCAGGCCGCCTAGGTCGCGCAGACGCAGTTGACGGGCGATCTCTTCGGCCGCCTCCAGGTTGGTCCGGAAAGCGGTGTCCTCGATATCCGCACCCTTGGTGGCACGAGCCGAGTTCACGTCGACGGAAACCAGTGCTTCGGTGTGATCGATCACGATGGCGCCGCCAGACGGCAGCGTCACCGCGCGAGAGAAGGCGGTTTCGATCTGGTGTTCGATCTGGAAACGGGAGAACAGCGGCACCGGGTCTTTGTACAGTTTCACGCGGCCAACGTTGTTGGGCATCACGTGACTCATGAACTGACGGGCCTGCTCGTAGATTTCCTCGGTATCAATGAGGATTTCGCCGATATCCGGCTGGAAGTAATCGCGGATGGCACGAATAACCAGGCTGCCTTCCTGCAGAATCAGGAACGGCGCGGACTGGGCACCGGCGGCACCATCAACGGCGCGCCACAGCTGCAGCAGGTAGTTGAGATCCCACTGCAGTTCTTCCAGATTGCGACCGATACCGGCGGTGCGGGCGATCAGGCTCATGCCGCCCGGCACTTCCAGTTGTGCCAGCAGATCTTTCAGTTCCTGACGCTCTTCACCCTCGATACGGCGCGAAACACCGCCGCCGCGCGGGTTGTTCGGCATCAGCACCACATAGCGGCCAGCCAGGCTGATATAAGTGGTGAGTGCGGCACCCTTGTTGCCACGCTCGTCCTTCTCCACCTGCACCACAACTTCCATACCTTCGCGCAGCACGTCCTGGATACGCGGACGACCACCGTCGTAGTTCTGGAAATAGGAACGGGCAACTTCCTTGAATGGCAGGAAACCGTGACGTTCGGTACCGTAATCGACAAAGCAAGCCTCAAGGGACGGCTCGATACGAGTGATCGTCCCTTTGTAGATATTGCCCTTGCGTTGCTCCTTGCCAACCGTCTCGATATCAAGATCGATGAGCTTTTGCCCATCAACAATGGCGACGCGCAGTTCTTCTGCCTGCGTCGCATTGAAAAGCATGCGTTTCATTAAAAATTCCCTGTGCGCACACTCACGCAAGGGTTACAGCAAGTATTTGACGGCCCAATGTCTGAGATGGGCGCATTCCGAAAGAAGCGTAGAGTAAAGAGCGCAATACAACGATGTACTAAGCCGACTTCCTGTCTAGTGTCACGTGGCCCCCGGTAGCCGTGTACGGCTTCCGGCTTCTGGATTGCCCCCTCCAGAGGAAATAAACGCTGGCGGGAACGAATTGGGTGCGGCAGGCCACGCCGGGTCAAACTTTGCTGCAAACCCCGAAACTGGCTTGGCGTTGCGGGATGGGAACTGGCGTGAGTGCGTCATGCATGTAAATGCATTAACATCGCTACTTTGGGGTGAGCGAGACAACCTTGGCTGCGTCCGGGAAACCGGCGTCAGGCCTGGCAATAAGCCAGCCGGCCAGTCGGTGTTGCGCAGCAGCGCCGCAAACATCCTGTCCGCGACCCTTTACCGGTGAGCTTCTCGCACGAAAGCATGGCGAAAAGCCCACGAAGTATAAGCATTATGACTGACATTCGCAAAGATTCTGTAACCCTGCACCGTGTAGACGAAAACGGCGCCGAGCAGCGGCTGGACAACTACCTGGTCCGACTCCTGCGCGGCGTGCCCAAAAGCCATATTTACCGCATCATCCGCTCCGGCGAAATTCGCGTGAACAAGGGCCGCGCCCGCGCCGACACCAAGCTGGCCATCGGTGACGAAATCCGCGTCCCGCCAATACGCGTGGCCGAGCGCCCGTCCCAGGAGGCCGTGCCCGGCTGCGAGTTTCCCATCGTGTACGAAGACGATGCGCTGCTGGTCATCAACAAACCGGCCGGCGTCGCCGTACATGGCGGCAGCGGCGTGTCGTTCGGCGTGATCGAACAGCTGCGTCGCGCGCGTCCCGACGCCCGCTATCTGGAGCTGGTGCATCGCCTGGACCGGGAAACCTCCGGCCTGCTGATGATCGCCAAGAAACGTTCGGCACTGGTGAAGCTGCATGAAATGATCCGCAACGACGTGCCGCAGAAGCGCTATTTCGCGCTGGGGCTGGGCAGCTGGCCGGCCAATGTGCAGCACGTCAAGTTGCCGCTGCACCGCTTCCACACCCCCAGCGGCGAGCGCATGGTACGGGTGGATGCCGACCAGGGTATCTACGCGCACACCATTTTTAGCGTGCAACAGCGCTACCGGGGATTTACGCTGGTAGAAGCGCTGCTGCGCACCGGGCGTACGCACCAGATTCGCGTGCACATGCAGGCCAGCGGCTGCCCGATCGCCGGCGATGAAAAGTATGGTGATTTTGCCGCCAACCGCGAGCTGCAGAAGCGTGGTCTCAAGCGCATGTTCCTGCATGCGGCCAACCTGGCACTGCCGCACCCGCTCACCGGCGAGCCGCTTGCGCTGCACGCCCCGCTACCGGCCGAACTGACCCGCTTTCTGGATACCCTGACACATGAAGCATGAACTTGATCTGATCGTGTTCGACTGGGATGGCACGCTGATGGACTCCACCGCCCACATCGTGCACTCCATCCAGGCCGCCTGCCGCGACCTGGGCCTGCCCACCCCGCCGCGCGAACGTGCCAGCCACGTCATCGGCTTGGGGCTGGTGGATGCGATGCGCTACGTCTGCCCCGGCCTGCCGGAAAGCGGCTACCAGGACATGGTGCAAGCCTATCGCCACCACTACCTGTCCGGCGACGAAACCATCGAGTTGTTCGACGGCGTGGTGGAAGGGTTGGCCGCATTGGAAGACGCCGGCTACCTGCTGGCGGTAGCCACCGGCAAGAGCCGTGTCGGGCTGGACCGCGTGCTGGCCGCCACCGGCATCGGCAAGCACTTCCTCACAACCCGCACCGTGGATGAGTGCCAGTCAAAGCCGCACCCGGAAATGCTGCTGCAGATCACCGAGCAGCTAGGCATGCTGCCGGCGCGCACGCTGATGGTGGGCGACACCACCCACGACCTGCTGATGGCACGCAACGCCGGCACCATGGCCGCCGGTGTCAGCTACGGCGCCCACCCGCTGGAAGACCTGGAAGACTGCGAACCGCGCGCCATCTTCCACAGTTTTGCCGAACTGCAGGCATGGCTGCTCAGCGGCAACTGATTGCCCGCAGCGAGCAGCTGCAAGACGGTGGCCGTGGCGTGCGCTTCGAGGTACAGATTCCCGGCGAGACCGCACCGGCGTTTGCCATTCGCAGCGGCGGCGCGGTACACGCCTATCTGAACCGCTGCCGGCATGTCCCCACGGAACTGGACTGGCAGGACGGCCGCTTCTTTGACAGCAGCGGCCAGTATCTGATCTGCAGCCTGCATGGCGCCTTGTACCTGCCAGATAGCGGGCAGTGCATCGCCGGCCCTTGCTATGGCCGCAGCCTGTTCAAGCTGCAGGTCGAAGAAATCGACGGCCAGGTATACTATTTGCCCGTCATGGACAAGTGACACGAGGATAACCTTGGAACACGAACCACACTGGGAACGCCAATTGATCGAAAAGCTGGCCAGCGCCGGCCTGATCGAGCAGCGTCGGACACGCCGCTGGAAAACCTTCTTTCGCCTGATGTGGCTTGGCGTCGCCATCGGCCTGCTATTTCTGCTGTTCAGCAGCTCGGGCTTCGAGCGCGAACATGCCGGCAAACATACCGCCATGGTGGCACTGGAAGGGGTGATCGACAGCGAGGGCCAGGCCGGCGCCAAGCTGGTAGAAGGCCTGAAGCAGGCCTACGACGACCCGAACACCCGCGGCATCATCATCCGTGCCAATAGCCCAGGCGGCAGCCCCGCCCTGTCCGGTATTGCCAACGATGAAATCCGCCTGCTGAAAAAACGCCACCCGGCGGTACCGTTGTATGTGGTGGTGGAAGAAGTCTGCGCCTCCGGCTGCTACTACATCGCCGCGGCGGCAGACCGCATCTACGTGGACAAGGCCAGTCTGGTCGGCTCCATCGGCGTGATTTCCGAAGGCTTCGGCTTTGACAAGGCAATGGGCAAGCTCGGCATCGAACGCCGCCTGGCCACCGCCGGCAGCAACAAGGGCATGGGCGACCCGTTCTCGCCGCAGGACCCGCGCCAGGAAGCCATTCGCCAGTCGCTGCTGAACGAGATCCACCAGCAGTTCATCGCCGTGGTGAAACAGGGCCGCGGCCAACGTTTGCACAATGATCCAGACCTGTTCAGCGGCCGCGTCTGGCTGGGAAGCAGCGCCATCCCGCTGGGGCTGGCCGATGGTCTGGGCTCGATAAACTCGGTGGCCCGCGACATCATCAAGGCCGATACCCTGGTGGATTACACGCCGGATGACGACTTTGCCAGCCGCGTGGCGCGCCAGATGGGCGTGATGTTCCGCGGCAGCGTCCAAACCCTGTTCGATACCCGCTGGCGCTAGACCGCACCACAACAGGTTGGCCGCAGGCCGCATTGTTCTACCCAAGGGGGCAACACATGGCGCGACGCCGCAGACAGGAAGAAGAACACGAGAATCACGAGCGCTGGCTGGTTTCCTACGCCGACTTCATCACCCTGCTGTTCGCCTTTTTTGTGGTGATGTACTCGATCTCGCAGGTAAACGAAGGCAAATACCGTGTACTGTCCAGCGCCATGGTGGACGCCTTCCGCGAGGGCAGCCTGGCGATCCAGGCCACGCCGCCGGCCGGCAGCGCCAACACCATGATCGAACTGCCCAACACCAAGCCGATTGCCACCGCGGTCAAGGGCGAAGCCCGGCTGCGGGAGCGGCAAAAGCTGGAAACACTCACCAGCGGTCTGGCCAAGACGCTGTCGCCACTGATCCAGGGCGGCCAGCTGTCCATGCGCCAGGACGACGAAGGCATTCATGTCGAGATCCGCGACACCGCGCTCTTCCCCGCCGGTCAGGCCAGCCCGCTGGGCAACTCGCCGCAGCTGCTGGCCGATGTGGCACGCCAACTCGCCAGCGTGGATAACCAGATCCGGGTGGAAGGCTTCACCGACAACACCCCGATCCGTAACGCGATGTATCCGTCCAACTGGGAGCTGTCCGCCGCACGCGCCGGCAGCATCGTGCGCCTGTTCATGGAAAACGGCATTGCGCCGGAGCGGCTGGTCGCCGTTGGCCGCGCCGAAACCAAGCCCGCCGCCGACAACAACAGCACCGAAGGCCGCGCCAAGAACCGCCGCGTGGCGATCACCATCATTTCCAACACCGCGCTGCCGCAGGATAGCCTGCCGGCAGGCGGCAACCGTGTACCCACTCCGTAACGGCTACGCCGAGGAATCCATCATGACCACGCACATCACACCGGCCGCTCTGGCGCAACTGTTTACCGATGCCCGCACCCACACCCACTGGCAAGAGCGCAAGGTGAGCGAAACCACCCTGCACGAACTGTTCGACCTGCTGAAAATGGCCCCCACCAGCGCCAACTGTTCGCCGGCGCGCTTTGTGTTCGTGCAATCGCCGGAAGCCAAGGCCAAACTCAAGCCCTGCCTGTCTGCCGGTAATGTCGACAAGACCATGCTGGCTCCGGTGACCGTCATCGTCGGCATGGACATGCAGTTCTACGAGCAACTGGGCAAGCTGTTTCCGCACAGCCCGGACGCGCGCAGCTGGTTTGCCGGCAACGACGCGGTGATCCAGAGCACCGCCTTCCGCAACAGCTCGCTGCAGGGCGCCTACCTGATCATGGCGGCGCGCGCCCTAGGGCTGGATTGCGGCCCGATGTCCGGCTTTGACAATGCCGCGGTGGACGCCGCGTTCTTCCCGGACGGCACCGTCAAGTCCAATTTCCTGATCAATCTGGGCTACGGCGAGGCCAGCAAGCTGCATGCGCGCGCGCCGCGTTTTGCCTTTGACGACGCTTGTCAGATCGTCTAACCCCACCAGACATCGCGCCCGGTTATAATGCCGGGCGTTTTCATATCCCGGAGTTACCATGCTTTACCCCCTGATACGCCCCTTGCTGTTCAAGACCGATGCCGAAAAAGCGCATGAGATGACGCTGAAAATGCTGGATGTCGCCCACCAGCTGCAGCTCACCGGTCTGTTAGCCGGCAAGGTTGGCCGCAATCCGGTAAAAGCCATGGGACTCACCTTCCCGAATCCGGTCGGCCTGGCCGCCGGTCTGGACAAGAACGGCGACCATATCGACGCACTGGCGGCGCTGGGCTTCGGTTTCCTCGAAATCGGCACCATCACCCCGCGCCCGCAGGACGGCAACCCCAAGCCGCGCCTGTTCCGCGTGCCGGAGCACCGCGGCATCATCAACCGCATGGGCTTCAACAACAAGGGCGTGGACGTACTGCTGCAGAACGTGCGCCAAAGCCGCTTCAAGGGGATTCTGGGCATCAACATCGGCAAGAACGCCAGTACGCCGATCGAAAATGCCAAGGACGACTACCTGACCTGCCTGGACAAGGTGTACGAATGCGCCAGCTACGTCGCGGTCAATATCTCTTCGCCCAACACCAAGAACCTGCGCCAACTGCAGCAGGCCGATGAACTGTCCGACCTGCTGCTGGCGCTGAAAAACCGCCAGTCGCGACTGGCAGACCAGTACGGCCGCTACGTACCGCTGGCGGTGAAGATCGCACCGGATCTGGATGCCGAGCAGACCGAGGCCATCGCCCGCCTGCTGATGCAACACAAGCTGGATGCGGTGATCGCCACCAACACCACACTGTCGCGCAGCGAAATTGCCGGCCATCCGCTGGAACACGAGACCGGCGGTCTGTCCGGTGCGCCGGTACGTCAGCGCTCCACCCAGCTGATCCGCAATCTGGCCACCGCGCTGGACGGCGCACTGCCCATCATCGGCGTGGGCGGCATTCTGTGCGGCGAAGACGCACAAGAGAAGATCGCCGCCGGTGCCACGCTGGTGCAGCTGTATTCCGGCCTGATCTATCGTGGCCCGGGCCTGATTGCCGAGTGTGCCAGCGCACTGCAGTCGCGCTGACGCTGCGGCCAACCTGGCAACGCAAAAGCCCGCCTAGGCGGGCTTTGTTGCATCTGGCGACAGCTTACGAGTCGGCGGCAGGCGGCGGAAACGCTACCCAGCGCCCCTCTTCCAGCTTTTCCAGCGGCTGATAGCGCTGCTTGTACACCATCTTGGGCGATTCACCGATCCAGTAGCCCAGGTACACATGCGGCAAACCCAGGCGGCGCGCCAGTTCCACCTGCCACAACACGCCATACACGCCATAGGCGGCCCCCGGAATATCCGGATCGAAAAAGGTGTACACCGCCGACAGACCATCATCCAGCCGGTCGATCAGGCTCACCATGCGCAGCACGCCGTCCTCGCGGAATTCCACCAGCCAGCTTTCCACCCGGCTCTTCAGGATGAATTCGGCGTACTGCGCCGGATCGTCCTCCGACATGCCTCCACCATCGTGGCGTGCCTTCTGGTAGCGGCAATACAGCTGGTAGTGTTCTTCGACAAACGTCAGTGGCAGGATGGTGCTGACAAGGTTGCCATGCCGGCGCGCGGTTCGCCGCTGGCTGCGGTCCGGCACAAAACGCGCTACCGGGATGCGTACTGGGGTGCAGGCATGGCAGTCATCGCAGTAGGGACGGTAGGTGAAGTGGCCACTGCGCCGGAAGCCCAGCCCCACCAGCTTGGAGTACACGCTGCTGTCGATGGCATCCGCCGGGATCGCCACCTGCGAGCGCGCCTGCCGCGCGTCCAGATAGCTGCAGGCATAGGGCGCGGTGGCATAGAAATGAATGATGGCTACTGCATCGTCACGATGGCTCATTGCAAAACTCGGTGGCCCACAGGGCAGCAGGTGCTGGCTGTACGGTATACGTTTCGAGTCTAGCAACAAATTCGTCACGGTGGACGAGATGCGCGCCCAGGCTTTCCAGGTGCGGCGTAAACATCTGGCAATCGATCATGCCGAAACCATTGGCGAACAGGCATTCCGCCGCGCGCACCAGCGCAATCTTGGAAGCATCGCTCACCCGGTGGAACATCGATTCGCCATAGAACATGCGGCCAACCGCCACGCCGTACAGGCCGCCCACCAGCCGGCCCTGCTGCCAGACTTCGGCGGAATGGGCGTGTCCGGCGGCATGCAGTGCGCAATAGGCGGCAATCATTTCTTCGGTGATCCAGGTGCCGGACTGGCCGTCGCGCGGGGCGGCACATTCGCGCACCACCTGCTCAAACGCGGTATCGAAGCGAAAGGTGTAAGGCTTGTTGCGCAGCGCCTTGGCCAGCGAGCGGGTCACCCGCACGCCGTCGGGCTCCAGCACCATGCGCTGCGATGGTGCCCACCACAGTATTGGGTCGCCGGGAGAAAACCAGGGAAAGATGCCGCGCTGATAGCCGGCCAATAGCCGGCCACTGGAAAGATCGCCGCCGGCGGCCAACAGCCCGTCCGGCTCGGTTAATGCGCGCGTCAGCGGAGGAAAGACGTAGGCATCACCCAGAATGGGGATCATCTGCGGTAGGGTTTGTGCTCGGTGCTGGCGCACTCGCTGCACTCGCCATACAGGTACAGCGAGTGTTCCTGGATGGTAAAGCCGTGCGCGGCGGCAATGCGGTTCTGCAGTTCTTCGATCTGCGGATCGAAGAACTCGGTCACCTTGCCACAGCGGTAGCACACCATGTGGTCGTGATGGCCGCCTTCGTTCAACTCGTACACGGCCTTGCCGGATTCGAAATGGTGGCGCACCAGAATACCCGCCTGCTCGAACTGAGTCAGCACACGATAAATGGTGGCCAGGCCGATATCCGCATCCTCGGCCAGCAGTTTTTTGTACACGTCCTCTGCCGACAGGTGGCGGTCGTTGCTGGTTTCAAACAGATCGAGAATGCGCAGGCGTGGACCGGTGGCTTTCAGGCCGATGCCCTTCAGGTGGCTGGCTTTGTTCATGTGTTTTGCGGTGTATATCGTGGTTGGCGGTCTTCCAGTATGATAAAGCCTTTCAGCAGATTCCCCAAATGTGAAGGTTCTCATGGCAAAACTGCTCAAGCCCGTGCTGATGCTGTCTGTGCTGTTGCTGGCAGGCTGCAGCAGCCTCAACCCGATGAACTGGTTTACCGCGCACCGCATGGATATCCAGCAGGGTAACTACGTGACCGAAGACGCGGTCGCCCGCGTGAAGCCGGGCATGAACCGCTCGCAGGTGCGCTTCCTGCTGGGCACCCCGCTTCTGACCGACATTTTCCACGCCAATCGCTGGGACTACCTGTACCGCATCGAGCGTCCGGGTAAGCCGAGCGAGGAAAAGAACCTGGTGGTGTACTTCAACGCCAATGACCAGGTAGAACGCGTGGACGGCCAGGCCTTCCCGGCGCTGCGCCCGCAACTGGAAGCCAGCAACCCGATTGGACAAGTCAAGCAATGAGTACCCTGAACATCGTTATCGTCGGCGCCGGTGGCCGCATGGGCCGCACGCTGATCGAATCCGTCCTTGATGCCGCCGATACCCGCCTGCACGCCGCGCTGGAGCGTGAAGGCTCCCCGTTCATCGGCCAGGATGCCGGTCTGTTCATGGGCCGGGATACCGGCGTCAAGATCAGTTCGGATTTCAACGCCGCACTGGCCGGCGCCGATGTGGTGATCGATTTCACCCGTCCGGAAGGCACGCTGGCGCATATGGCGGCCTGCGTGGCAAACAACGTGCAGCTGATCATCGGCACCACCGGCTTTGATGATGCCGGCAAAGCCGCCATCAAGGCTGCCGCCGAAAAGATCGGCATCGTGTTTGCGGCCAACTTCAGCGTGGGGGTGAACCTCACCTTCAAGCTGCTGGACATGGCAGCGCGCGTGCTGAACGAAGGTTACGATATCGAGATCACCGAAGCGCACCACCGCTTCAAGGTGGATGCACCATCCGGCACCGCACTGCGCATGGGCGAAGTGGTGGCCGAGGCGCTGGGCCGCGACCTGAAGCAGTGTGCCGTCTACGGCCGTGAAGGCGTGACCGGCGAACGCGATCCGGGCGCCATCGGCTTTGCCACCGTGCGCGCCGGCGATGTGGTGGGCGACCACACCGTGCTGTTCGCCGCGCTGGGCGAGCGCGTGGAAATCACCCACAAAGCCTCCAGCCGCGCCACCTTCGCCAATGGTGCGGTGCGCGCGGCCAAATGGCTGTCCGCCAAGCCGCACGGCCTGTTCGACATGCAGGACGTGCTTGGCCTGCGCTAAGCCCGCCCGATGACCACCCGCTCGTGGTTACTACTACTGGCCAGCCTTACCGGGCTGGCCAGTGTCATTTCACTGCTCGCCGGCCACGATGTCGCCAGCAGTGTCGCCGCCTTGCTGCAACTACCGGGACACGACCCGCTGCAGCGCATGCTGCTGCTGGAGCTGCGCCTGCCGCGCATCGTCAGCGCCGCCGCAGCCGGTGCGTTGCTGGCTTGTGCCGGGCTGGCCATTCAGGCCCGTTTTCATAACGACCTGGCCGAGCCCGGCCTGATCGGCATTTCCGGTGGCGGCGCGCTGGCCGCCGCACTGGCGCTGGCCGCCGCCTGGCCGGCACAGCTGGTTTCCGTGGCGGCGTTTGCCGGCGCCACGCTGGCGCTGCTGGCGATCCAGACCCTGGCGCACGGCCGCGCCGCCGCCAAGCTGCTGCTGGCCGGCGTGGCCGTCAACGCGCTATGCGGCAGCCTGCTTACCCTGCTGATTACCACCCTGCCCGATGGCGGCCTGCGCAATGTCACCTTCTGGCTGATGGGCAGCTTTGCCGGTGCCAGTGCGACGCAAGCCGCCCTACTGCTGACAGCAGCCGGCGTGATCGCCTGTTTGCTGTGGCGGCAGGCCGCCTTCCTGCAGGCGCTGCAGCTGGGTGACCGCGCCGCGTTCTACGGCGGCTTCGACGTTGGCCGCGAGGGCTGGCGCACGGTGCTGCTGGCTACGCTGGCCTGTGGACTGGTAGTGGCGCAATGCGGCATGGTCGGCTTTATCGGCCTGATGGCGCCGCACATCCTGCGTCGGCTGATCGGCCTGCAGCTGCGACCGCTGCTGCTGCTGACGCCGCTGGCTGGTGCGCTGCTAGCAGTGCTGGCCGACCTGATTGCCAGCCAGGCACTGTACCCGGCCGAATTGCCGGTCGGCGTGATTACCAGCCTGGCCGGGGCCCCGTTCTTCCTCTACCTGCTGGCCAGGCAGCGAGGCGCGCATGCTTGAAGCGCGCGCCCTGTGCCTGCAACACCCGGCCCGCCTGGACGATGTCAGCGCCACGCTGCGGCCGGGTGAACTCAGCGTCATCCTGGGGCCCAACGGCGCCGGTAAAAGCACCCTGCTGCACCTGCTGGGCGGTGCCACGCGCCCGCTGTCGGGCGCAGTCTGGCTGGATGGCAAACCGTTGGCCGCACTGTCTGCCGCCCAACTAGCTCGGCAGCGCGCGCTGGTGGAGCAGCAACCGGCCCGACCTGCCGGCATGGCGGTGGACACTCTGCTGACCATCGGCGTAGCCGAGCACAGCCCGGCGGCCCGGCAGCAGGCCATCGACTACACCTGCATTCACGACCTGTTGCACCGTGACTGCGCCAGCTTGTCCGGCGGCGAGCTGGCCCGTGTCCATCTGGCCCGCGCCCTGCACCAGCTGCTGAGCAGCGACAGCGCTCCGCGCTATCTGCTGCTGGACGAACCCACCGCCGCGCTGGACATCGGTGCGGCCAACCTGCAGCTGGCCAGCCTGCGGCAGATCGCCCGGCAACACCAACTGGGGATGGTGGCGGTGCTGCACGATGTCAATCTGGCGGTGCAGCATGCCGATCGCGTGCTGCTACTGAAAGCCGGCCGCGCCGTGGCCAGCGGCTCTGCCGACGACACCCTGCAGCTGCCGCTGCTGCAGGCGCTGTACGATACGCCGCTGCGCGAACTGCGCGACGACAACGGCCGCCGCGCCTTTATTGCCGGCTAGGCCACCACTACACACCACAAAGACAAGGCCGGGCATCTGCCCGGCCTTGTCTTTGCGTCATGCGGCCAACCCTTACGCCATGGCCGGCACTTCCGGTTTTACTTCGAAACGCTGCTGCACGCTGCCATCGGCATCCACGCTCTCCAGCCGCACATCGAAGCCCCATAGTCGCGCCACATGTTTGAGCACCTCCTGCGCGCTACCGTCATCCAGCGGTTTGCGATTATGTCGGGTATGACGCAGCGTCAAGCTGCGGTCGCCACGCACGTTCACCGACCACACCTGGATATTCGGCTCGCGCGAGCCCAGGTTGTATTGCTCGGACAGCATGGTACGGATGCGACGGTAGCCGGCATCGTCATGGATGGCCGCCACTTCCAGTTTGTCGTCCTGATCGTCATCGCGAATGGCAAAGAAGCGGAAGTCGCGAATCAGCTTGGGCGACAGGTATTGCGACACGAAGCTTTCATCCTTGAAGTTCTTCATCGCGAACTCCAGCACCGGCCGCCACGGCTGGCCGGCGATGTCCGGGAACCATTCGCGGTCCTCGGCGGTAGGGTTTTCGCAGATGCGCTTGATGTCCTGGTACATGGAAAAACCCAGCGCATACGGGTTGATGCCGTTGTACCAGCGTGCCGTTACCGGCGGCTGGTACACCACATTGGTGTGGCTTTGCAAAAACTCCATCATGAAGCCATCGGTGACCAGCCCCTTTTCGAACAGGCGGTTGAGGATGGTGTAGTGCCAGAAGGTGGCCCAGCCCTCGTTCATCACCTGGGTCTGGCGCTGCGGGTAGAAATACTGCGCCACCTTGCGCACGATGCGCACGATCTCGCGCTGCCACGGCTCCAGCAGCGGGGCGGATTTCTCGATGAAATACAGGATGTTTTCCTGCGGCTCGGCCGGAAAGCGCGGTGCGGCACGGTTGCTGTCATCGCGCTCACGGCGCGGAATGGTGCGCCACAGGTCGTTGACCTGCGTCTGCAGGTACTGCTCGCGCTCGTGCAGCCGCGCCTGCTCCTCGGCCAGCGACAATTTCTGCGGCCGCTTGTAGCGGTCCACGCCGTAATTCATCAGTGCGTGGCAGGAGTCCAGCAGCTCTTCCACCGCCTCGATGCCGTAACGCTCTTCGCAGCGGCTGATGTACTGCTTGGCAAACACCAGGTAGTCGATGATGGCCGAGGCGTCGGTCCAGGTGCGGAACAGATAGTTGCCCTTGAAGAAGCTGTTATGGCCATAGGCGGCGTGCGCGATCACCAGCGCCTGCATGGTCATGGAGTTTTCTTCCATCAGATAGGCAATGCAGGGGTTGGAGTTGATCACGATTTCATACGCCAGCCCCATCTGGCCGCGCTTGTAGCCTTTCTCGGTGGAGACGAAATGCTTGCCGAAGCTCCAGTGGTGATAGTTCACCGGCATGCCGACCGACGAGTAGGCATCCATCATCTGCTCGGCGGTGATGATTTCCAGCTGGTTGGGGTAGCAGTCCAGCTTGAACTCTTCCAGGGCAATCACGCGGATCGCCTTGTCGTATTCGTTGATCAGGTCGAAGGTCCATTCGGACCCGGTAGAGATGGGTTTCATGCGCTCTCCCTCCCCTTGTGCGCTGCGGCCAACCTTAGCGGGTGGCCGGCTGCCGCTTGAACAGTTCGCGGAACACCGGGTAGATGTCGGCCGGCGTGCGGATCTTCTGCATGGCGAAGTGCTTGCTGTGTTCAGCCACTTTCACGTACTCGTACCACAGGTTCTGCGGCTCGCCTTCGGTGATTTCGATGTAGGCAAAATACTGGCACCACGGCAGTAGCTGCTCCTGCAGAATGCGGCTGCAGTTGGCCGAATCGCTGTCCCAGTTATCTCCATCAGACGCCTGCGCGGCATAGATGTTCCACTCGCTGTTGGCGTAGCGTTTTTTCACCACGTCCGCCATCAGGTTCAGCGCCGATGACACCACCGTGCCGCCGGATTCGCGCGAGTGGAAAAAGTCATGCTCGTTCACTTCCACCGCACTGGTGTGGTGACGGATGAACACCACCTCGATCTTCTCGTAATTACGCTGCAAGAACAGGTACAGCAGGATGAAGAAGCGCTTGGCCATGTCCTTCTTGCCTTCATCCATCGAGCCGGACACGTCCATCAGGCAGAACATCACCGCCTTGCTGGTGGGCTTGGGCTGCTTCACCCGGTTGTTGTAGCGCAGGTCGAACGGATCGATGAACGGGATGCGGTTCACCTTGTCGCGCAAGGCATGAATCTGCTTGCGCCGTGCGCGCACTTCCACGCCGTTGTCCTCGTCGGACTCCAGCAGCGTGTCCAGGTCTTCTTCTGCCTCGCGCAGCTCGCGCAGTGTCGGCGCCCCCATCGCCACCCGCCGGGCCAGTGCGCCGCGCAGGCTGCGCACGATGCTGATGTTGGCAGGAGTGCCGTCGTTGGTGTAGCCGGCACGCACCGGCTTCATTTCCTCAATCCCCACCAGCTGGGTCTTGATCAGGTTGGGCAGCGCCAGGTCTTCGAAGAACACGTTCATGAACTCTTCGCGTGACAGCTGGAACACGAAGTCGTCCTCGCCCTCGCCCTCGTTACTGGCCTTGCCGCCACCACCGCTGCCACCGCCACCCTGCGGACGATTCAGGCGGTCGCCCTCGATGAACTCCTCGTTGCCCGGGTGCACATGGTCGGCCACGCCGCCACGCCCGTGGTGAAAGGCCGGTTCGGAAATATCCTTTACCGGAATGGATACGCTCTCACCGTTTTCGATGTCGGTGATGCTGCGCCCCTTGATGGCCTTGCCGACCGCTTCTTTGATCTGGGCTTTGAAACGCCGCAGGAAGCGCTCGCGGTTGACGGCAGACTTGTTCTTGCCGTTCAGTCTTCTGTCGATAATATGCGACATGCTTGCCTCCTAGCCTGCTGACGGCGAAACCGGCAGCGGTTGGCCGCACTTGGCGGCCAACCTGCTACCTGCGACTCAGGACGACTTGCGCACACGCAGATACCACTCGCACAGCAGCCGTACCTGCTTCGGCGTGTAGCCCTTGATCACCATACGATTGACGAAGTCTTCGTGCTTTTTCGCCTCGTCGGTGCTGGCCTTGGCATTGAAACTGATCACTGGCAGCAGTTCTTCCGTATTGGAGAACATCTTTTTCTCGATCACGGTGCGCAGCTTTTCATAGCTGGTCCACTGCGGATTCTTGCCGGCATTGCTGGCCCGCGCCCGCAGTACGAAGTTGACGATCTCGTTGCGGAAGTCCTTCGGGTTGGAAATCCCCGCCGGTTTCTCGATTTTCTCCAGCTCGGCATTCAGCGACGTACGATCGAAGCTCTCGCCGGTGTCCGGGTCACGGTATTCCTGATCCTGGATCCAGAAGTCGGCAAAGGTGACGTAGCGGTCAAAAATGTTCTGGCCGTATTCGCTGTAGCTTTCCAGATAGGCGGTCTGGATTTCCTTGCCGATGAACTCGACGTACTTCGGCGCCAGATACTCCTTGATGAAGGTAAGGTACTTCTGCTCCAGCTCCGGCGGAAACTGCTCGCGCTCTACCTGTTGTTCCAGTACGTACAACAGGTGTACCGGGTTGGCCGCCACCTCGGTGTGGTCGAAGTTGAACACCTTGGACAGAATCTTGTAGGCAAAGCGGGTGGAAAGCCCGTTCATGCCCTCGTCCACCCCGGCAAAGTCGCGGTATTCCTGCAGCGACTTGGCTTTCGGATCGGTGTCCTTCAGGTTCTCACCATCGTACACCTGCATCTTGCTGTACAGGCTGGAGTTCTCCGGATCTTTCAGCCGCGACAGCACCGCGAATTGCGCCATCATTTTCAGCGTGCCCGGTGCGCAGGGCGAGCCGGACAGCGAAGAGTTGCTCAGCAGTTTGTCGTAGATACGGATTTCGTCCGACACCCGCAAGCAGTACGGCACCTTGACGATGTAGATACGATCGAGGAAGGCTTCGTTGTTCTTGTTGTTGCGGAACTGCTTCCATTCGCTTTCGTTGGAGTGCGCCAGGATGATGCCGTCGAACGGAATGGCGCCAAAGCCCTCGGTGCCCTTGAAGTTGCCTTCCTGGGTGGCAGTCAGCAGCGGGTGCAACACCTTGATCGGCGCCTTGAACATCTCCACGAATTCCAGCAAGCCCTGGTTGGCCAGGCACAGGCCGCCAGAGTAGCTGTAGGCATCCGGGTCGTCCTGGGCGTAGCTTTCCAGCTTGCGGATATCCACCTTGCCCACCAGCGAGCTGATGTCCTGGTTGTTCTCGTCGCCCGGTTCGGTCTTGGCCACCGCGATCTGCTTCAGCACCGACGGGTAGCGCTTCACCACGCGAAACTGGCTGATGTCGCCGTTGAACTCGTGCAGACGCTTCACTGCCCACGGGCTGGGAATGGCGCGCAGATAGCGGCGTGGAATGCCGTATTGTTCTTCCAGCAGGGCGCCATCCTCATCGTAGTTGAACAGCCCCAGCGGCGACTCGTTCACGGGGCTGCCCTTGATGCAGTAGAACGGCACCCGCTCCATCAGCTCCTTCAGCTTTTCGGCAATCGACGACTTACCACCACCCACCGGACCCAGCAGGTACAGGATCTGTTTCTTCTCTTCCAGCCCCTGTGCCGCATGGCGGAAGTAGGCCACCACTTGCTCGATGGCCTCTTCCATTCCAAAAAATTCGCGGAAGGCCGGGTACACGCGGATCATCTTGTTGCTGAAAATACGGGAGAGCCGCTGATCGTGACGGGTATCGATCACCTCCGGCTCGCCGATCGCCATCAGCATGCGTTCGGCGGCCGAGGCATAGGCCATCGGCTCACGTTTGCACAGTTCGAGGAACTCCTGAATGGTGTATTCCTCTTCGCGGGTGCGGTCGTAACGGGAAGCGTAGTGACTGAAGATGTCTGGGGTCATGGCGTCACCCTCCTGGTGGAGGCAAACGAGACCCTGGCAGAAGCGTGATTGCCGTGCCAGATCCCCCTTGCCAAGTTGTCAGCTGTCGCGGAAAAGCTGTTCTTTGATTGGGTATAGCACAGCAAAAAAGTGCAAGTAAGAAAAAGCCGACATTCCGTCGGCTTTTTTAATGCTGGCTTAATTATTCTGTATTCATGCACGGCGCTGCAGAATGCGGGCACCGATCTCATACAGTTTGCCGCGCTCCACCTCGTTGCAGCGGCGCACTTCCACCGTAGCCTCCAGTGGCCGCATCGGCACGCTGCCGACCCCGGGCACGATTACCACCACTTCCAGCTTCTCGCCGTGCTGCGGCACGTAAGAGCAACGGATGGCCATGCCGTCCACCGACAGGTCGACACACTCGCCATAGTGCGTCTCGCCGGTGTGCAGCGATTTGAACTTGGCACGGCAGCCCATGCGCATGCGGCGGCCAACGCGGCGATCCTGGTAGTGGCTCTCAAACGGTTTCACCAGCGAGCTTCCCCTGTTGCCATGCGGCCAGCCAGTGCAGGCCGACAATGGTCTTGCTGTCCGCGATTTCCCCGCTCAACGCCATCTGCTGCACTTCATCCAGCGGCAGCAGCAGCACTTCCAGGAACTCGCCCTCGTCCAGCTGCCGTTGCTGCAGCTGCAGGCCGGTGGCCAGGTAGTAGTGGATCACCTCGTCGGCATAGCCGATACACGGCCAGGCCTTGCCCAAATAAAGCCACTGCCGGGCCGTAAAGCCGGTTTCTTCCAGTAGCTCGCGCCGGGCGGTGTCGTGCGGCAACTCCGCCGGATCCAGTTTGCCCGCGGGAATTTCCCAGAACTCGCGCCCGGCCGGATAGCGATACTGCCGCTCCATCACCAGCTGGCCATCGTCGGTCAGCGCCAGCACCGCCGCCGCACCCGGGTGACGGATGAATTCGCGTGTCGCCACCTTGCCGTCGGGCAGCGAGACTTCTGCCCGGGTCACTTGCAGAAAGCCGCCACTGAATACCTGTTCGCTACGGAGAGTTTTTTCGGTCAGATCCACGCTGTGTCTTTCGGTGTTGCCATTGATGTTGCACGGCCAGGCGCCAGCACAGCATGACAAGACAGTAGCCCAGCACGCCAAGCGTCAACCCCAGCGCCGGCACCCCCAGCAGCAGGGGCTTGCCATATTCTGTCAGCCAATGGGCAAGTTGTGGCCCCCAAAATGCAATGTCATACCAGGCACCCGCCGGCATGATCGGCATTGTAGCCGTCGTATGCTGACCAAGTAACAGTAAACCGAAGCGAAACGCCAGGAAGTACAACGGCAGATAGGTAAACGGGTTGGTATACAGAGTGCAGATCAGCGCTACCGGCAGGTTGATGCGAAAAAGCAACGCCAGCGCGCCGGCGGCCAGCATCTGTGTCGGCCCCGGCATCAGTCCGGCAAACATGCCCACCGCCACCGCACGCGCCACGTTGCGGCGCTGCACGCTCCACAGCTCCGGCCGGTCCAGATAAGGACGCAGAAAGCGCAACGCCGGCGCCTGCAGCCAGCCATGGGCGATTTCCATCTTGCCGCGTACCCAGCGCTTCAGTCTTGCCATGCCAGCTCCAGCGAATGGTGTTCAGAAATGTAAGTTGCCAAAACGGCTGGAATAATTTAAACAGTCGTTTGATTAGTTCTGCCGCACGAGCAGAGCACTACGGCCGCCCACCCGGCCAACACGAGGAAACCGACCCGGCCACGCGCCGGGTCGCGCGACAACAACGGAGACCATGATGCCTGCTTATAAAGCACCGCTGCGCGATTTTGACTTTGTCCTGAACGAGCTGATCAAAGTTCAGGAGATTCTGCCCTCACTGCCGGGTTACCAGGAGGCCAGCCAGGACATCTTCAGCTCTTATCTGGAGGCCGCCGCCCAATTCTGCGAGAACGAGCTGGCGCCGCTGAACCGCCAGGCCGACGAGGAAGGCTGCCAGTTCGATGCCGCCACCAAGTCGGTAACCACGCCGGTGGGTTTCAAGGCGGCATACAAACAGTATTGCGAACTGGGCTTCCCGGCGCTGGACTGCGACCCGGCCTTCGGTGGCCAGGGCATGCCCAAATCGCTGGCCTTCCCGGTGATGGAAATGCAGTGTGCGGCCAACGTGGCGTGGTCGATGTACCCCGGCCTGTCGCACGGCGCCTATTCCGCCATCCACGCCCACGGCACGGATGAACAGAAGGCCACCTACCTGCCTCATCTGGTGGATGGCAGCTGGACCGGCACCATGTGTTTGACCGAGCCGCATTGCGGCACCGATCTGGGCCTGCTCAAATCCAAGGCCGAGCCGAACGGCGACGGCAGCTACACCATTACCGGCACCAAGATTTTCATCTCCGCCGGCGAGCACGACCTGTCCGACAACATCATCCACCTGGTGCTGGCGCGCCTGCCGGACGCCCCCAAGGACGTGAAGGGCATTTCGCTGTTCATCGTGCCCAAGTTCCACCAGGATCGCAGCCGCAACAGCGTGTACTGCGGCAGCCTGGAACACAAGATGGGCATCAAGGCTAATGCCACCGCGGTGATCAACCTCGATGGCGCCAAGGGCTGGCTGATCGGCGAGCCGAACAAGGGCCTGGCCTGCATGTTCACCATGATGAACGCCGCGCGCCTGGGCTGCGGCATGCAGGGGCTGGGCATTGGCGAGGCGTCTTACCAGGGTGCGCTGGCCTACGCTCGCGAGCGTCTGCAGATGCGCGCGCTAACCGGACCGAAATTCCCGGAGAAAGCCGCCGACCCGATCATCGTGCACCCGGACGTGCGCCGCATGCTGCTGACGCAGAAGGCCTACACCGAGGCCGGCCGCGCGCTGTCGGCGCTGCTGGCGCTGCAGCTGGACATCGAGGACAAGCACCCGGACGCCGACGCGCGTCAGGACGCCGCCGATCTGGTGGCACTGCTGACCCCGGTCGCCAAGGCGTTCATGACCGACAACGGCTACCATGCGGCCAACCTTGGCATGCAGGTATTCGGCGGCCACGGCTTCATCCGCGAATGGGGCATGGAGCAACTGGTGCGCGACTGCCGCATTTCGCAGATCTACGAAGGCACCAACGGCATCCAGGCCATCGACCTGTTGGGCCGCAAGGTGCTGATGGACCAGGGCGCCAAGCTGCGCAAGTTCAGCAAGCAGATCCACAAGTTCTGCCAGGCCAATGAAGGCAATGCGCAGCTGGCCGAGTTTGTCGGCCCGCTGAGCAAGCTGCTGAAGGAAGTCGGCGACATCACCATGGGCGTGGGCATGGCCGCGATGCAGGATCGCGACGCTGCCGGCGCCGCCGCCACCGACTACCTGCGCCTGGTCGGTCACCTGACCTATGCCTGGCTGTGGGCGTGCATGGCGGAAGTGGCCTACGCCAAGCTGGAAACCGGTGCCGATGCCTTCTATCAGGCCAAGATCACCACCGCCCGCTTCTACTACGCCAAGCTACTGCCGGAAGTGGAAGCACTGAAGGTGAGCATCAAGAGCGGCGCCCAGCCGTTGATGGCACTGGAAGACGAGCACTTCGCCTTCTGATCAACCTTGCGGCCAACGCAAACGGCGCCCTTGCGGCGCCGTTTTTCATGCTGCGGCCAACCCTGAGCCATCATCGCGGGCCGCGAAAGCGCCGCAGCAGCGCCTGCAGCTGCTCCGCGGCGGTGCCTTCCGGCTGCTCCAGCCGCAGCAACTGCAGGTGCAGCAGCAGGTTTTCCAACACCAGCCGCGCGGTGGACAGCATGTAGATCAGCTGGCATTCCTCCGGGCTGGCCTCGGCCTGCAGCGCCTCATCCCGCTGCAGCAGATCGATCATCACCAGCCGCCGCAGCTGCTCTTCGTCCATCGGCAGATCGGCAAAATCCAGCGGATCGCCCTGCTCCACCTCCTGCAACAGCTGCAGCATTGCTTCCAGCCCCAGCTTCATGATGCTTCTCCCGGTTACGTTCTGAGTGTAGCCGGCAAAAACAAACCCCGTGCCGGGGCACGGGGTTTGTGAGCATGGCGCAGCCCTGCGGGCTGGTCATAACAGCAGGACGGCGGCGGATGCCATCACCTGTCAGGCACGGCCCGACTGTGCCGGGTCCGGTAGCCGCTGAACATCTCGCCTGGTTGGCCGCCGCTCAGTTGCGGCCGTGGCAGGCCTTGTACTTCTTGCCGCTGCCGCACGGGCACGGATCGTTGCGGCCAACCTTGTCGCCTTCGCGACGCAGGGTAACCGGCGCCTGTTCCTTGGCGCGCCAATAGCTGTATACCGCCAGCAGTGCGTCTTCGAACTCGCTCTTGAAGCCGTTCAGCTCGGTTTCGCCAAACTGCAGCAGCGCCGCTTCGCCGTCTTCGCCATCGAACATGCCGCCCAGCGCCATCACCGGCATCAGCAGGTCTTCGAAACCTTCGTCGTCGGCCGCTTCGAACCAGTCGGTCGGCACCACGTCCAGCGCGTACATAAAGGCATTGCACCACGGGCGGAAGTCGGCCTCTTCGCCGCCTTCTTCCTCGTACAGCACCATTTCCGGCAGATCGCCATCCGCCATGGCTTCGGCGGTGGCGTCGTAGAATTTCTGCAGCAGCACGCGTACTTCGGCTTCATTTTCGGCATTGTCGAAAGCCGGCGCATCGCCCAGCACTTCCGGCAGCCAGGTATCGATATCCAGGCGATCCGGCCCGCACACCAGCGCGGCGAAGAAACCCTGCACTTCATCCGGACGCATGGTGGTGCCGGCCTGCGACAGCGGGGTCAGCAGCAGTTCCAGGCGGGTGAGGTCGGCCTCGTCGAATTGGGTCATGATCAATCTCCATCAATAATGGCGCGCATTGTAGCCGATCGTTTCAGTTTAGTCGGCTTCCGTCATGGTGGCCGCCGCGCAAGTCAGCGGCATGACCATAAAAAAGCCCCGCAGCTGCGGGGCAATCAGGGACAACCGGCCTGCTCAGGCCGTCTTGCTCTCTTCCAGGCCCAGCTTCTGCTTCATCTGCTGGCGCATCATGAATTTCTGGATCTTGCCGGTGATGGTCATCGGAAAGCTGTCGACGAACTCGATGTAACGCGGAATCTTGTAGTGCGCGATCTGGCCGTCACAGAAGGCGCGGATCTCTTCCACGGTGCAGCTTTCGCCATCGCGCAGCCGTATCCACGCACACAGCTCCTCGCCGTACTTGGCATCCGGCACCCCCACCACCTGCACGTCCTGCACCTTGGGATGACGGTAAAGAAATTCCTCGATCTCGCGCGGATACACGTTCTCGCCGCCGCGAATCACCATATCCTTCACCCGGCCGACGATATTGCAGTAGCCGTCGGCATCCAGCACCGCCAGGTCGCCGGTGTGCATCCAGCCGGCGGCGTCGATGGCTTCGCGGGTTTTCTCCTCGTCGCCCCAGTAACCCAGCATCACCGAGTAACCGCGGGTGAGCAGCTCGCCGGTTTCGCCGCGCGGCACGATGCGGCCTTGCGGATCGACAATCTTCACTTCCACATGCGGGTGGATGCGGCCAACGGTGGCCACCTTTTTTTCCAGCGGCGTGTCGGTGTAGCTCTGGAAGCTGACCGGGCTGGTCTCGGTCATGCCGTAGGCGATGGTGACTTCGGCCATGTGCATCTGCGCCACCACCCGCTTCATCACCTCGATCGGGCACGGGCTGCCGGCCATGATGCCGGTGCGCAGCGTGGACAGGTCGAACTCGGCGAAGCGCGGGTGATCCAGCACCGCGATGAACATGGTCGGCACGCCGTGCAACGCAGTGCATTTTTCTTCCGCCACCGTCTGCAGCACCGCCAGCGGCTCGAAGGCCTCCGACGGGAAGACGATGGTGCTGCCGTGGGTGAGGCAGGCCAGTACGCCCAGCACCATGCCGAAGCAGTGGTACAGCGGCACCGGAATGCACAGCCGGTCGTGTTCGGTCAGCCGCATCGCCTCGCCGACGAAAAAGCCGTTGTTGAGGATGTTGTGGTGCGTCAGGGTGGCGCCCTTGGGGCTGCCGGTGGTGCCGGAGGTGAACTGGATGTTGATGGCGTCGTCGAACTGCAGCGTCTGCCCCAGTTCGACCAAGGCCTGACGTTCGCTGGCGGCGGGTTCGGTCAGCAGGCTGTCAAAGTTCAGCATGCCGGGCGTCGCCTCGTTGCCCAGGCGGATCACCCAGCGCAGATCGGGCAGCTTGGCTGCCTGCAACTGCCCCGGCTGGCTGGCGGCCAACTCTGGCGCCAGGTCGTTCAGCATCGCCAGATAGTCGCTGCTCTTGAAGCTGGGCGACAGCACCAGCGCGCGGCAACCCACCTTGTTCAGCGCGTACTCCAGCTCGCTACGGCGGTAAGCCGGGTTGATATTCACCAGCACCAGCCCGGCCTTGGCAGTGGCGAACTGCATCAACACCCATTCGGTATTGTTCTGTGACCAGATGCCGATGCGCTCGCCCGGCTGCAGCCCCAGCCGGCGCAGGCCACAGGCCAGCCGTGTCACCTGCTCGCCAAACTGGGCATAACTCCAGCGCACGCCCTGCTGGCGCACGATCAGCGCGTCGCGCCCGGCATGGCGCTGGCAGGCGGCATCGAAAAACTGGCCGATGGTCTGGCCGATCAGCGGCTGCTCGCTGCCGCCATGTACGTAACTGGCTGTGAGGGTCATGGTGAGGTCTCTCCGCTTGGCGATGCTGTTGTCGTTTTGCAGATAACTTACTATTACGTTAACGTAAGCTCAAGTACTTGTCGGGCAGTAGGGACAAAAAACGCTACAATCGCGCCAGACCAACAGGAACCACCATGAGCGAAGAACGCCTCTTTACCATTTCCGATCTCGCCCGCGATTTCGACATCACGCTACGCACTATCCGTTTCTACGAAGAACAGGGCCTGATCGAGCCACAGCGCGAAGGCCGCCAGCGCCTGTTTACCCACCGCGATCGCGCGCGACTGAAGCTGATCCTGCGCGGCAAGCGCATTGGTCTGGCGCTGTCGGAGATCCGCGAGATTCTGGACCTGTACGAACTGGCGCGCGACGAGGCCAGCCAATCGCTGAAACTGCTGCAGCTGCTGTCCGACCGCAAGCTGCAGCTGGAAGAGCAGCGCCAGGATATCGACGCGGTGCTGGCCGAGATCGACATCCTGGAAAGCCACTGCCGTCAGGTAATCGACACCATGACCGGCAAGGACGCCACACCCTGAGTCGTTGTAGACCATCCGCTGTGGATGGTTTTGTCATTGCGTATTGACGTTAACGTAAGCGTAATTCAAGATAAGACCATCAGCGGGGTGAAAAGCAGCTATCAAGAAGCCATGCGCCGCCACCCCGCACCGAACACAGAGGAGAGAAACATGTACAGCAGCCTGCGCTTTGACTTTGGTGAAACCTACGACATGCTGCGCGAAACCGTGCGCGACTTCGCCCAGAGCGAGATCGCGCCGCGTGCCGCCGATATCGACCGCGACAACCTGTTCCCGGCCGACCTGTGGCAGAAGTTCGGCGACCTGGGCCTGCTGGGCATCACCGTGTCGGAAGAGTACGGCGGCGCCAACATGGGCTACCTGGCGCACATGATCGCCATGGAAGAAATCTCCCGCGCCAGCGCCTCGGTAGCCCTCTCCTACGGCGCGCACTCCAACCTGTGCGTGAACCAGATCTATAAGAACGGCAATGCCGAGCAGAAGCAGAAATACCTGCCCAAGCTGATTTCCGGCGAACACGTCGGCGCGCTGGCCATGTCCGAGCCGAACGCCGGCTCCGACGTGGTGAGCATGAAACTGAAAGCCGACAAGGTGGACGGCGGCTACCTGCTGAATGGCAGCAAGATGTGGATCACCAACGGCGGCGATGCCGACACCCTGGTGGTATACGCCAAGACCGACATCAACGCCGGCCCGAAAGGCATCACCGCCTTCATCGTGGAAAAGGGTTTTAAAGGCTTCAGCCACGGCAGCAAGCTGGACAAGCTGGGCATGCGCGGCTCCAACACCTACCCGATCTTCTTTGACGACTGTTTCGTGCCTGCGGCCAACGTGCTGGGCGGCGAAGGCAACGGCGTCAAGGTGCTGATGAGCGGTCTGGACTTCGAACGCGCGGTGCTGTCCGCCGGCCCGCTGGGCATCATGCAGGCGTGCATGGACGTGGTGGTGCCGTACCTGAATGACCGCAAACAGTTCGGCCAGGCCATCGGCGACTTCCAGCTGATGCAGGGCAAGCTGGCCGATATGTACGTGAAGCTGTCCGCCAGCCGCGCCTACGTCTACGCCGTGGGCCAGGCACTGGACCGCGGCGAATCCGGCCGTCAGACCCGCAAGGATGCCGCCGGCGCCATCCTCTACGCCGCCGAGAACGCCACCCAGATGTCACTGGACGCCATCCAGTGCTTGGGCGGCAACGGCTACATCAACGAATACCCCACCGGCCGCCTGCTGCGCGATGCCAAGCTGTACGAAATCGGTGCCGGCACCAGCGAGATCCGCCGCTGGCTGATCGGTCGCGAGCTGATGGCCGAAACCCGCTGATTTTTGCCACAGAACCCACGGCACAACCCATCCCCCGACCCCTGGCAGTGCGTGGAAGTGGCTTCCATGCCTGCCGTGGCTTCCGTGGCCGGAATAAAAGGTTCTTACCCATGCCAGTAATCGAATCCAAGCTCTCCCCCCGCGCCGCCGACTTCCAGGCCAATGCCGCCAAGATGCATGCCATCGTGGCCGATCTGAAAGACAAGGTCGCCCGCGCTGCGCTGGGTGGCGGCGACAAGGCGCGCGACAAGCACGTGGCACGCGGCAAGCTGCTGCCGCGCGAGCGCATCAACCTGCTGCTCGACCCCGGCTCGCCGTTCCTGGAGCTGTCGCAGTTGGCCGCATACGGCATGTATGGCGATGACGCGCCTGGCGCCGGAGTGATTACCGGCATCGGCCGCATCAGCGGCATCGAATGCCTGGTCGTGGCCAACGATGCCACCGTCAAGGGCGGCACCTACTACCCGATGACGGTGAAAAAGCACCTGCGCGCGCAGGAAATCGCCCGCGAAAACCGCCTGCCCTGTGTCTACCTGGTCGATTCCGGCGGCGCCTTCCTGCCGCTGCAGGACGAGGTATTCCCCGATCGCGACCACTTCGGCCGCATCTTTTTCAACCAGGCCCAGCTGTCCGCCGCCGGCATCCCGCAGATCGCGGTGGTGATGGGCAGCTGCACCGCCGGCGGCGCCTACGTGCCGGCGATGAGCGACGAGACGGTGATCGTCAAGGACCAGGGCACCATCTTCCTCGGCGGCCCGCCGCTGGTGAAAGCCGCCACCGGCGAGGTGGTGACAGCGGAAGAACTGGGCGGTGGCGACGTGCATACCCGGATTTCCGGCGTGGCCGACCATCTGGCGCAGAACGATGCCCACGCGCTGGGCATCGCCCGCCGCATCGTGTCCGACCTCAACTGGCGTAAGCAGGGCGAGCTGGATCGCAGCGAGCCGCGCCCGCCGCGCTACGCCGCCGACGAAATTTACGGTGTGATTCCGGCCGACGCGAAAAAGCCGTTCGACGTGCGCGAGATCATCGCCCGGCTGGTGGACGATTCCGACTTCGACGAATTCAAGCAGAACTACGGCACTACCCTGGTCACCGGCTTTGCCCGTCTTAACGGCTACCGTGTCGGCATCATCGCCAACAACGGCATCCTGTTCAGCGAATCCGCGCTCAAGGGCGCGCACTTCGTCGAGCTGTGCTGCCAGCGCGGCATCCCGCTGATCTTCCTGCAGAACATCACCGGTTTCATGGTCGGCAAGAAATACGAGAACGGCGGCATCGCCAAGGACGGCGCCAAGCTGGTCACCGCGGTGGCCTGCGCCAGCGTGCCCAAGTTCACCGTGCTGATCGGCGGCAGCTTCGGCGCCGGCAACTACGGCATGTGCGGCCGCGCCTACTCGCCGCGCTTTTTGTGGATGTGGCCGAATGCCCGCATCTCGGTGATGGGTGGCGAACAGGCCGCCGGCGTACTGGCGCAGGTGAAAAAGGAACAGCTGGGCGACGCCTTCACCGCGGAGCAGGAAGAAGCGCTGAAAGCGCCGGTGCGCGAACAGTACGAGCAGCAGGGCCACCCCTACTACGCCAGTGCGCGGCTGTGGGACGACGGCGTGATCGACCCGGCGCAGACGCGCGAGGTGCTGAGCCTGGCGCTGGAAGCGACACTGTCGGCGCCGGTGGAAAAAACGCGCTTTGGCGTGTTCCGCATGTGATGTTCCAACCCGCCGCCAGTAGCGCCAGCATGGACAACCACCGCGGTAATGACCGCCAGGTCCGTGGCAAATAAAGAAAGGGTTTTCCAATGACTTACAGCACCCTGGAAATCGAACGCGCCGGCCAGATCGCCACCGTGTGGATGAATCGCCCGGAGCTGCACAATGCGATGAACGAGCACCTGATCGGCGATCTGGCAGCGGCGTTCCGCGAGCTGAACCACGACGACAGCGTGCGCGTGATCGTGCTGGCCGGGCGCGGCAAGAGCTTCTCCGCCGGCGCCGATCTGGACTGGATGCGCCGCGCCGCCGGCTACAGCGAGGCGCAGAACCTGGAAGACGCCGGCAAGCTGGCGGCGATGCTGAAAGGCATTTACCGCAGCAAGAAGCCGGTGATCGCCCGCATCCATGGCGCCGCCATGGCCGGCGGCACCGGCCTCACCGCGGTGTGCGACATCGCCATCGCCACCCCGGGCGCCAAGTTCGCGCTGACCGAGGTGCGACTGGGCTTGATCCCGGCCACCATCGGCCCGTACGTGGCGGACGCCATCGGCTGGCGCCAGGCACGGCGCTACTTCCTCAGCGCCGAGCGCATCGATGCCGCCAGTGCGCTGCGCATCGGCCTGGTGCACGAAGTGGTGGACGAGGCGCAGCTGGATGCCCGCGTGGCCGAGGTAGCCGCCGAACTGTGCCGCGGCGGCCCGCACGCTCTGTCCGCCGCCAAGGAGCTGCTGGGCGCACTGCGCGACAGCTCGCCGTTTGCCGACGAACTGCTGTCCGACACCGCGCACCGCATCGCCGCCATCCGCATCACCGAAGAAGCGCGCGAGGGGCTGGCGGCCTTCTTCGACAAGCGCCCGCCACGCTGGAACAAGGACTGAGCACCCTGCCCCTGCGGCCAACGTTGGCCGCAGGGAGCACACATGGACGCAGGATGGGCAAGCATCGCGCGCCAGCCAGCAACACCAGCTTGGTGGGCACGGCCGGATAGCCTTAGCCCACCCGATGCTCGAGTACCGCCACTGTAGGGTGGGCAAAGCGCAGCGTGCCCACCATGCCCGGACCATTGCAGGGCAGACACAAGAAAAGGGATCAACCCGATATGTTCACCAAGATTCTGATTGCCAACCGCGGCGAAATCGCCTGCCGCGTGATCAAGACCGCCCGCGCCATGGGCATCCGCACCGTGGCGGTGTATTCCGATGCCGACGCCAGCGCCCGCTTTGTCAAACTGGCGGATGAAGCCTACCGCCTGGGGCCGGCGCCGGCCGCCGAGTCCTACCTCAAGGCCGATCTGATCCTCGACCTTGCCAAGCAAAGCGGCGCACAGGCAGTGCATCCGGGCTACGGCTTCCTGTCGGAGAACGAAGACTTCGCTGCCGCCTGCGAGGCCGCCGGCATCGCCTTCATCGGTCCGCCGGCTTCCGCCATCGCCGCCATGGGCAGCAAGTCCGCCGCCAAGGCGCTGATGGAAAAAGCCAACGTGCCGCTGGTGCCCGGCTACCACGGCGACAATCAGGATGAACAGTTCCTGAAGGCCGAAGCCGACAAGATGGGCTACCCGGTGCTGATCAAGGCCAGCGCCGGCGGTGGTGGCAAGGGCATGCGCATCGTGGAGCGCAGTGACGACTTTATCGCCGCGTTGGCCAGCTGCCAGCGCGAGGCACGCGCCAGCTTCGGCGACGACAAGGTGCTGGTGGAGAAATACCTGACCCGCCCGCGCCATGTGGAAATCCAGGTGTTCGCCGACAGCCTGGGCGGCTGCGTCTACCTGTTCGAGCGTGACTGCTCGGTGCAGCGCCGCCACCAGAAAGTACTGGAAGAAGCCCCGGCGCCGCACCTGCCGGCCGAAACCCGCCAGGCAATGGGCGAAGCGGCGGTGGCTGCCGCGCGCGCCGTCGGCTATGTCGGCGCCGGCACCGTGGAATTCATCATGGACGTGGAGTCGGGGCAGTTCTACTTCATGGAAATGAACACCCGCCTGCAGGTGGAGCATCCGGTTACCGAGATGATCACAGGCCAGGATCTGGTGGCGTGGCAGCTGAAAGTGGCCTGCGGCCAACCTTTGCCGCTGCAACAGCAGCAGCTGGCGATCCACGGCCACAGCATCGAGGCGCGTATCTACGCCGAAGACCCGGACAAGGGCTTCCTGCCGGCCACCGGCACGCTGGTGCACCTGCAACCACCGGCGGAATCCGCCCACGTGCGCGTCGATACCGGCGTGCTGCAGGGCGATACCATTTCGCCGTTCTACGACCCGATGATCGCCAAGCTGATCGTGTGGGGCGAAACGCGCGAGGCGGCACTGCAGCAGCTGGACGCCGCGCTGGCCGCCTACCAGGTGGTGGGCGTCACCACCAATATCCGCTTCCTGCGCCGCATTGCCGCCAACCCGGCGTTTGCCAGCGGCGACGTGGACACCGGCCTGATCGCCCGTTACCACGACAGCTTGCTGCCCGTCCCCGCCGCACCGTCCAGCGAGCAGCTGGCGCTGCTGGCAGTGGGCGAAACGTTGGCCGCAGCCAGCGGCGACAGCCACGCCTTCGGCGCGCTGCAGGGCTGGCGCCTGAACGGCACGCTGGAGCGCCGCCTCGGCTTTGCCCATGGCGAGCAGCGTTGCGACGTGCTGCTGCGTTACGACGGCAAGGACTTCGTGCTCAATATCGGCGATGACACTTTCCACGCCAGCGCCAGCCTGCAAGGCTCGCGCCTTGCGACCAAGCTTGGCGGCAAGCAGCTGCAGGCCACCCTGGTGCGCCACGGGCTGCAGCGCGTGCTGTTTGCCGACGGCGAGCGCATTGCCGTGGACTACCACGACCCTTACGCCTATGAAGAAGCAGGCGTGCACGGCGAGACCCATCTCAAGGCACCGATGCCGGGCCGCGTGGTGGCACTGCTGGCCGAAAACGGCCAGACTGTCGCCAAGGGCGAGCCGCTGCTGATCCTGGAAGCGATGAAGATGGAACATACCATCGCCGCGCCGGCAGACGGCAAGGTGCTGGCGTTCTACTTTGCCGCCGGCGAGCAGGTCAGCGACGGCGACGAGCTGGTGGATTTCGAGGCGGACTGAGTCACGATGCAGCGTTATCAGCCACTGCAAGGCAATGACAGGAGCGGCAAGCGGGCCGCGTGGCTGATAGTTGTGGCCGGATTACTGTTTACAGCAATCCATTGCTACGACTTGTATTACGACATCGCGGCCCGCCCTCCCCTTGCAGGGTGGGGAAAGCTCTATGAGTGGTTAGCCGAGTCACCACAAAAGTTAAAAATACCATCCAGGTACAGTGGTGTATTGCACGCTTTGGAGCCGCTCATTCCGATCGGCATCACATCAACGTTGCTGCAGATGTTCTGGATAGCAATTGGCTTGGTAATCATCCGCCTTGGCTTTTGGCTGCGCCGTTATTGATGGCCAGATCCACTAGTGAACAATTTGCGAGATACAACATGACCCACGTAAAAATCGTCGAAGTCGGCCCGCGCGACGGGCTGCAGAATGAAAAGCACACCGTCGCGCTGGCCACCAAGCTGGAGCTGATCCACAAGCTGGCCGCCAGCGGCCTGAGCTGCATCGAGGCCGGCGCCTTCGTGTCGCCGAAGTGGGTGCCGCAGATGGCCGACAGCCTGCAGGTGCTGCAGGCGCTGGATATGGACAGCCACATCGACTACCCGGTGCTGGTGCCCAACGACAAGGGGCTGGATGCGGCGCTGGAAGCCGGCGTGCGCGAGATCGCGGTGTTCGGCGCCGCCAGTGAGGCGTTCAGCCACAAGAACATCAACGCCAGTATTGCCGAGAGCCTGCAGCGCTTCGAGTCAGTGATGAAACGCGCGCTGGCGGCCGGCATCAAGGTGCGCGGCTATGTGTCCTGCGTGCTGGGCTGCCCGTACGAAGGCGACATCGCCCCGTACAAGGTGGCCGAGGTGGCGCGGGCGCTGTACAACATGGGCTGCTACGAGATTTCGCTGGGCGACACCATCGGCGTGGGCACGCCGAACAAGGTAACGGCGATGCTGGATGCAGTGACGGAAGTGGTGCCGGTGACCAAGCTGGCCGGCCATTTCCACGACACCTACGGCATGGCGATTGCCAACATCCACACCGCGCTGCAGGCCGGGGTGCGTACCTTCGACAGCTCGGTGGCCGGCCTGGGCGGCTGCCCGTATGCCAAGGGCGCCTCCGGCAACGTGGCCACCGAAGACGTGGTGTATCTGCTGCACGGGCTGGGTTATCACACCGGGGTGGATCTGGACAAACTGGCCGATACCGCCTGGTTCATTGCCGAGGCACTGGTGCGCGAACCGGGCTCCAAGTATGCCAAGGCCCGCGGCTACAGCCCGGCATGAAGCCGATTCAGCGGGGATGCGGCGGCGGCGGGCTTGCCAGCGCGGCCATCACCTCGTCGTCGCTGACCTGCTCAAAATGACGATAAAACTGGCCGACGGCGGAAAAACCATGCGGCACCTGCAGGCACACCACAGTGTCGGCCACCTGCCGGACCCGCCGCAGGGTGTCCGCCGGTGCCACCGGCACCGCGCACACCAGCCGCGCCGGCTGCTGTCGCCGCAACGCCTGCAAGGCGGCCAACATGGTGGCGCCGGTGGCCAGACCGTCATCCACCACGATCACCAGCCGTCCGGCCACCGGCACCGCCGCCCGCACCGGGGTATAGCTGGCGCGGCGCTGGCGGATCACCGCCAACTGACGCTGTGTTTCCTCCCGGATGTAACCCGGGTCGATGCTGGCCGCCAGTGCGTCCAGATACACCGCGCCGCTTTCGTCCACCGCGCCGATGGCCAGCTCCGGCGACCACGGCGCGCCCAGCTTGCGCACCAGCACCACGTCCAGCTCGCCCTGCAGCCCGTCGGCGATCTGCCGCGCCATCGGCACCGCGCCGCGCGGGATGCCCAGCACCAGCGGCTGTTGCCCGCGGTAGCCGGCCAGCGCCTGCAGCAGTTGTGCCGCGGCTTGTTGACGATCGGTAAACATGCGGCACCTCCAGCGTATCAGCGGCCGATGCTTCGTTATACCCGCTGCGGCCAACCTTGCCGGCTAGGCGTTGCCGCGATAGCCCAGCAGGGTGGAGACGTTGGCCGCACAGCCGCGCAGCTGCTGCGCCAGCGTGCCGTGCCAGTCCGGGTCGAACTCGGCCGCCGGCCCCAGCGTGGTGATCACCAGCGCCAGCTGGCCGCCGTTGTCGAACACCGGCGCCGACAGCGCATTGATGCCGGCCAGCGGGTAGCCCACCGCACGCGCCATGCCGTGCGCACGCACTTCGGCCAGCATGGCGGCCACATCCGGGCGCTCGGCCGCCGGCTTGTGCGCCAGCTCCTGCTGTTGCAGCTCGGCAGTGAGATGCGCCGGCAGGTAGGCGGCAAACACACGGCCGGTGGCGGAATCCAGCAGCGACATCACGCTGCCGGCGCGCATATTGATGTGCACGATGCGGTTGCATTCCTGGATGCGCACCACGGTGGGACCGTGGTTGCCCCACACCGCCAACGCCACGTTCTGCTGGATCGCCAGCGACAGCATGGCGGCCTGCTCGCTGGCCACCTTGATGGCGTCCAGCTCGTGCAGCGCGGTCAGCCCCATCTGCAAGGCGAAGCTGCCCAGCTGGTACAGGCCGGTGACGCTGTCCTGCTCGATCAGCCCCAGCTTGCCGAAGCTCACCAGGTAGGGATGCGCCTTGGCCGGCGGCATGCCGGCCTCGCGCGCCAGGTCTTTCAGCATCATCGGGGTGCCGAAGCGCACCAGGGTTTGCAGCAGCGCGCCGCCCACTTCAATGGACTGGATGCCGCGGCGAGTGTCTTTTTCGAGTTCCATGATCTGCAGTCGTATGGCGGATTCGCGGGCAAGTGTAGCAGCCCTGTGACGGTTACGTTATTCGTTAATAGCAAATCGATTGATCATTATCTAATCTTGTCGTATGGTTCCACCCGCAGCCAGACCTGCACGCACCGGGAGACAACACCATGCTGATCAACAAAATCCACCACGTGGCCTATCGCTGCAAAGACGCGAAAGAAACCGTGGAGTGGTACGTAAAACACCTGGACATGAAATTCGTGCTCGCCATCGCCGAGAACGAAGTGCCGTCCACCAAGGCGCCGGACCCGTACATGCACGTGTTCCTGGATGCCGGCCAGGGCAATATCCTGGCCTTCTTCGAGCTGCCCACCCGCGCCGAGATGGGCCGCGACCCGAACACCCCGGCCTGGGTGCAGCACCTGGCGCTGGAGGTGGACAGCATGGACACGCTGCTGGCCACCAAGGCGCGGCTGCAGGCGGCCGGCATCGACGTGATCGGCCCCACCGACCACACCATTTTCCAGTCGATCTATTTCTTCGACCCCAACGGTCACCGCCTGGAACTGGCCTGCAACACCGCCACCCCGACAATGCTGCAGATGCTGGATGATGTGAAATGGGACATGCTCAACGAGTGGGCAGTGACCAAGAAAGCGCCGCAGCATGCGCGCTGGATGCACGACGGCAGCTACAAGGAGCAAAACTGACATGAAACTCGCCACCCTGAACCACGGCGGCCGCGACGGCACACTGGTAGTCGTCAACCGCGCCCTGACCCGCTGCTGCACCGTGGGCCACATCGCCGCCACCCTGCAGGCAGCACTGGACAACTGGCATGACTGCGCGCCGCAACTGCACGTGGTGTACGAACAACTGAATGCCGGCACTGCGGCCAACATGCAGCCGTTCGACCAGCACCAGTGCGCCAGTCCGCTGCCGCGCGCCTACCAGTGGGCCGACGGCTCCGCCTACATCAACCACGTGGAGCTGGTGCGCAAGGCGCGCGGTGCCGAGCTGCCGGCCAGCTTCCATACCGACCCGCTGATGTACCAGGGCGGCTCCGACCGCTTCATCGGCCCGCGCGACGAAGTAGTCGCCGCCGAAAGCTGGGGCATCGACTTCGAGGCCGAAGTGGCGGTGGTCACCGGCGACGTGGCGCTGGGCGCCAGCGTGGACGATTGCGCCCGCGCCATCCGCCTGGTGATGCTGGTCAACGACGTCAGCCTGCGCAACCTGATTCCGAACGAGCTGGCCAAGGGCTTCGGCTTCTTCCAGAGCAAGCCGGCATCGGCATTCTCGCCGGTGGCGGTAACCCCGGACGAGCTGGGCAGCGCCTGGCACGACAGCAAGCTGCACCTGCCGCTGACCGTGGCGCTGAACGGCACCGTGTTCGGCCAGCCCAATGCCGGCGTGGACATGACCTTCAACTTTGCGCAGCTGGTGGCGCACGTGGCCAAGACCCGCGAGCTGGGCGCCGGCTCCATCATCGGCAGCGGCACGGTGTCCAACAAGCAGGGCGACCTGTGGGGCTCCAGCGTGGAAAACGGCGGCGTCGGCTACTGCTGCCTGGCGGAGGTACGCATGTACGAGACCATCGAACAGGGCCAGCCGCGCACCGCCTTCATGAAACACGGCGACCGCGTGCATATCGAGATGTTCGATGCCGCCGGTCACAGCATCTTTGGCGCCATCGACAACACCGTGCGCGCCATCCCGGGCTAAGCCCCGCCCTGCCCCCGTGCCGCGGGGGCAGTAAATGACACCGCTGCGGCCAACGTTGGCCGCAGCTGCCGCGGTCGCCACCTTGATCGCGGCACTGCAGTACACTGCCCCATCCGCATAAATCGCAGCAACCTGCCCCACCAGAGGAGAACGCACAATGCAGGCACCGGATACCCCGCTGTGGCAACCCAGCGCGTCGCGCATCGCCGCCAGCCACCTGACCGCCTTCGGCAAGCTGGCCGCCCTGGCCGATAACCGCGCCTACCCGGACTACGCCAGCCTGTGGCAAGGCAGCGTCAGCCAGCCCGGCCGCTTCTGGAACCATGTGTGGGATTACTGCGGCGTGGTGGGCGACAAGGGCAGCATTGCGCTGCAGCACGACGGCAATATGCGTGATGCGCGCTTCTTTCCGGAAGCCCGGCTCAACTACGCCGAGAACCTGCTGCGCCGCCGCGACGACACGCTGGCGGTGACGTTCTGGGGTGAAGACCAGGTCAAGCGCGAGCTGAGCTGGTGGGAGCTGAACGACCTGGTGTCGCGCCTGCAGCAGGCGATGCAGGTGCACGGCATCCAGCCGGGCGACCGCGTCGCCGGCTACATGCCCAATATGCCGGAAACCCTGGCCGCCATGCTGGCGGCCGCCAGCCTGGGCGCGGTGTGGACCAGCTGCTCGCCGGACTTCGGCACCGACGGCGCCATCGACCGCTTCGGCCAGACCGCACCGCGGCTGCTGTTCTGCCCGGACGGCTACTTCTACAACGGCAAGCGCATCGACATCGCCGACAAGCTGCAGGTGATTGCCGCCGGCCTGCCGTCGGTGGAAAAAATCATCGTGGTGCCCTATGTCGGCGACAGCGACGAGCTGGCCGCCAGCCTGCCGCACGCGGTGACGCTGGACGGCTTTGTCGCCGGGCTGGTGGGTAGCCGGGTAGAGTTCACCCCGCTGCCGTTCAACCACCCGCTGTTCATCCTGTACTCCAGCGGCACCACCGGCAAACCCAAGTGCATCGTGCATGGCCACGGTGGCACCCTGCTGCAGCACCTGAAGGAACACCAGCTGCACGCCGACATCCACGCCGGCGACCGCCTGTTCTACTTCACCACCTGCGGCTGGATGATGTGGAACTGGCTGGTATCCGGCCTGGCCAGCGGCGCCACGCTGATGCTGTTCGACGGCTCGCCGTTCGCCAAGGGCGGCCGCGTGCTGTGGGACTACGCCCAGGCCTACCGCTGCACCCACTTCGGCACCTCGGCCAAGTACATCGACGGCCTGCGCAAGATCAACCTGCAGCCGGGCCGCGACTACGACCTCACCTGCCTGCGCGCGGTGTTTTCCACCGGCTCACCACTGGTGGCGGAAAGCTTCGACTGGGTGTACCAGGCGATCAAGGCGGATATCAACCTGGCGTCCATTTCCGGCGGCACCGACATCGTGTCCTGCTTTGCGCTGGGCTGCGCCAGCCTGCCGGTGTACCGCGGCGAGCTGCAGTGCCGCGGCCTGGGCATGGCGGTGGAAATCTGGAACGACGCCGGCAAGCCGGTGCGCGGCGAGAAGGGCGAACTGGTGTGCACCCAGCCGTTCCCGTCGATGCCGGTGGGCTTCTGGGGCGACGACAGCGGCGAGAAATACCGCAAGGCCTATTTCGAGCGCTACGCTGACACCTGGTGCCACGGTGACTACGCCGAGCTGACCGCACACGATGGCATGATCATCTACGGCCGCTCCGACGCGGTGCTGAACCCGGGCGGCGTGCGCATCGGCACCGCCGAGATCTACCGCCAGGTGGAAACCTTCGACGCGGTGCTGGAAAGCATCGTGGTGGGCCAACGCTGGCTGGACGACGAACGCGTGGTGCTGTTCGTCAAGCTGCGCGAGGGCCAGGAGCTGGACAACGAGCTGGTTGGCCGCATAAAGGACAAGATCAAGAACGGCGCCAGCCCGCGCCACGTGCCGGCCAAGATCATCGCCGTGGCCGACATCCCCAAGACCATCAGCGGCAAGATCGTGGAGCTGGCGGTGAAAAACGTGATCCACAACGAGCCGGTAAACAACCTGACCGCGCTGGCCAATCCGGACGCGCTGCAGCTGTTTGCCAACCTGCCGGAGCTGCAGGCTTAGGCTGCGGCCAACCTTTGCCGGCCGGCAGCCTGGCCGGCGCTCACGCGCAAGCGCCAGCCATCCGGTTGGCGCTTGTTGCATGCGGCGGCCCGCCGCGCCGGTGACTACCGCCAGCAGGCCCGCCACACAAAAAAAAACGGCACCACGCGGGTGCCGAAAACGTCGAAACAGGGAGAGCACTGCACTAGCACACCACCACACCTGCCTGGCGGCAGCGCCACGATGCCACCAGGCAGGAACGGTCAGTTACGATTCTGATAGTTCTTGTAGTTGGCCGCGGTCACCAGCTCGTACGGCACCCAGATCATGCTGGGCACCTTCTCGCCGGCCGCCAGCCGGATCGCCGCATCCACCGCGCCCTTGCCCTGGGCTGCGGCGTCCTGGAATACCGTTACCTTCATGTCGCCAGTCTTCATCGCGTTCAGCGCATCCTGAGTGGCGTCGATGCCGGCGACCACGGTCTTGTCCAGCTTGCCGGAAGACTTCAGCGCCTGGATCGCGCCCAGCGCCATTTCGTCGTTGTTGGCCACTACGGCATCGAACTTCAGGCCGGCGGTCATCCAGTTCATCACCAGATCGCGGCCTTCGGTACGCGACCACTTGGCGGTCTGCTTTTCCACCACCTTGATGCCGTTGCACGGCGCCTTGGCCATCACCTCTTCCGCGTACTTGGTGCGCAGCCGCGCCTCCTGCGTGGCCAGGTCGCCCATCATGATCACCACGCTGCCCTTGCCGTTGAGCTGGCGGCACACCTCTTTCATCTGAATGGTGCCGGACACCGAGTCATCCGAGCCGACAAACGCCACTTTCGGCGGCAGGGTCTTGTCGGTGGGCATGCGGTTGACGAACACCAGCGGGATGCCGGCAGCCTGCGCCAGCTTGGTGATCTTGGGCGTGGTGCTGGTATCCACCGCGCTGACCACGATGGCGTCCACCTTCTGCGCGATGAAATTCTGCACCTGGCTGATCTGGCGGCCAACGTCGTTCTGCGCGTCCTCCAGCTGCAGGTTCACCCCCTTCTGGCTGGCGGCGTAACTCTTCATGTTGTTGCGCAGAATGGTCAGGAAATTGTTGTCGAAGGTAGCCATGGTCACGCCCAGCCGGGCGGCGGAGGCCGGCATGGCCTGCATGGCAAGGGAAACCAGCACCACAGAACCAGCATGTTTGATGAAACGTTTCATTGGTGTATCTCCTGTATTTTATTTAAGTACCACCGAATTACCTGCCGCCTCCCCGCAGGAAGACCGCCGGAAAATGACGCTGTTTCAGACTGCTACTGCGTTGCCCGTCCGCGCCGGCAACAGGCACCGCATGGCCAGCGGCGCGGACGGACGGTTATGACTACTGCGGTGACCACTAGCGGCCGCGGATGTCGGCCAGCGCCACCGGGCGGCGCTCGGTCACCGAGGCAATGCAGGCCAGCGCGATTTCCAGCGCCGCCTTGGCATCCGCCCCGTCCGGGCCGCTGTTGCGGCCGCTGCGCACCGAGGCCACGAAGGCATGCAGCTCGGCGGTGTAGCCGTCGATGAAATGGTCGGTATCCAGCCGCCAGGTATCGTTGGAAACACCATCCTTGTCGAACAGCGTCATGCTGGAGCGGCGCACATCGCCCATGCTGATCATGCCGCCGGAGCCGAATACCTCGCCACGGATGTCGTAGCCATAGGTGGCGCAGAAGTTGGCCTCCGCGACTGCCACCGCACCATTATCAAAACGGATGGTAACCACCGCGGTATCCAGAAAACCCTTGTCCTTGAAGTCCGGGCGCACCAGCGCGTCGGCCACCGCGTACACCTCGGTCGCCCGAGCGCCGGCGTTCAGCCACAGCAGGGTATCGAAGTCGTGGATCAGGGTTTCGAAGAACACCGTCCACGACGGGATGCGCGCCGGGTCGGCGCCAAACGGGCCCGGGTCGCGGGTCAGCGAGCGCAGCAATTGCGGCGTGCCGACCTTGCCGGCCTCGATCGCCGCCTTGCCGTCGGCAAAGGCGCGGTCCCAGCGGCGGTTGAAGCCCACCTGCAGCGGCACCCCGGCCTCGCGCGCCGCGGCGATGGCCAGCTCGGCGTCCGCCAGCGTCAGCGCCATCGGCTTTTCGCAGAACACCGCCTTGCCGGCGCGGGCGGCGGCGACCGCCAGGTTGGTATGGAAACGTGCCGGTGTGGCGATGATCACCGCCTCGATCGCCGGGTTGGCCAGCAGCTCATCGACATCGGTGTAGGCCAGCGGGCATTCCAGCTTGTCGGCCAACTTCGCGGCGGCACCGGGCGCCGGGTCAGCGATGGCGGCCAGGGTGGCGTTTTTCAGGCGGCGGGCAACGATCTCGGCATGCGAGGCGCCGATGCGGCCGGCGCCAATCAGCGCCACGGCGACAGGTTTGGTGGAAGACATGTCTCACTCCTTTATGTTGTGGGGGATGAATGCAGCAGCTGGCTCAGGCCGGCAGCGTGAAGGCGTCGCGGAAGCGGCGCAGCGCCAGCTCGTCGTCGCCGGAGGCAAATGCTTCTAGGCCGATGCTGCCGCGGTAGCCCAGCGCCTGCAGCGCCCGGGCGATGGCCGGATAGTTGATCTCGCCGGTACCCGGCTCGCAGCGGCCGGGTACGTCGGCGACCTGGATTTCGCCGATATGCGGCGCACACTTGTGCAGCAGCTCGATCAGGTTGCCCTCGCCGATCTGGGCGTGGTACAGGTCGAGCATCAGCTTGAGGCCGGGGCGGTTCACCGCCGCCACCAGCGCCAGGCAGTCTTCGGCGCGGGCAAACGGCACGCCGGGGTGATCCACCGCGGTATTCAGGTTTTCCAGCACGAAGGTCACCCCATCGCGCTCGCCCAAGTCCGCCAGCTGATTGAGGGTGTCGCGCGCCTGCAGCCACATGGAGCCGCTGACGTGGTGCGCCGGCTGCACCGGCAGGCCCTTGTTGTCCAGCCCGGTGCCGTGCAGGTTCAGCCGCGGAATACCCAGCGCCTTGGCCACCGGGATCGATTCGCGCGCGGTGTGCAGCAGCTGCTCGGCACCGGCAGCGTCGGCCAGCGTGCCGCGGATGTAGCCGGTCATCGAGGAGAAGGTGGCGCCGGTACGCACCAGCGCATCGATGTCGTGGCGGGTCCAGTCCCAGATTTCCACCTGGAAGCCCAGGTCGTGAATGCGGTGAATACGCTCCACGATGGGTAAATCGCGAAACACCATTTCGGCACATACCGCCAGCGTGAACGGGCTGGCTTGCTGCTGATCCTGACTGCTCATCTCAATCTCCAAGGTGTATTCAGGCTTGGCCGACACTGTGCGGCCCTTGCGCTTGCAACCGGTTGCAAACCTATTGCTAAAACCGGCGGCCCTGGCCGCATCACGGCCCACGACCGGGTGGGCGACGCGGCGGCGCAACATGCCGCCCATTTATGCTACCGGTTGCAAAAACCGGCAGACTGCCGGCCGAGCGGCCTGGCAGCGAGCGCGCCGGCTTGTGGCCTTGCTCGCTGCCAGCGCTTTGCTACCGGTTGCAATAGCGTTACATTAGTAGCCGCCTCGACACGAAGTCAAGAAATAATTTTCTTTTAAAATTACAATCGGAAAATAAATTCCACGGAGGCAACATGAGCAAATCCAGCCGCGCCACGGCGGCAGATGTGGCACGTGCCGCCGGCGTGTCGAAATGGACGGTCACCCGTGCCTTCACCCCCGGCGCATCCATCGCCGAACACAGCCGCGAACGCGTGCTGCAGGAGGCTGCCAAGCTGGGCTACCGCCCCAACCTGCTGGCGCGCAGCCTGGCGACCAAGACCACCAATCTGGTGGCAATCCTGGTAGACGATTTTGCCAACCCATACAAACTGCCGGTGCTGGAAGTGCTGACCCAGGCGCTGCAGGCCGAGCAGATGGCCGCGGTGCTGATCAACATCAACCAGCACTTCGATCATCTATCCGCCATCCTGGATGCCGACCAGCGCCAGGTAGACGCGGTGATCCTGGTCGGCACCGACTTCAAGGACGAGGCGCTGAACGAGCAGGCGCTGCCCGCTTCGCGCCCGCCGCTATATGTGCTGGCGCGGGAAAGCACCATCGCGCACATCCCGGCGGTGTCTTGCGATGCCAGGGTGTCGATGGCCGAGATCAACCAGCACCTGTGGCAGCGCGGCTACCGCCGCCCCGGCTTCATGTCCGGGCCACGCTCGCTGTCCACCGCGCTGGGACGCAAACAGCATTTCAACACCTTCTGGCAGCCACACTGCGGCGCCCCGGTGCCGGAGCTGCGCGCCGGCAGCTACGACCGCAATGCCGCGGCGCAGGTGCTGCGCGCCTACCTGCAGCACACCTCGGCGGCTGAGCGTATCGACGTGCTGATGTGCGAAAACGATGCGCTGGCCATTGGCGCCATCGAAACCGCGCGCCATGAATTCGGCCTGCGCGTACCGCAGGATCTGGCCATTGTCGGTTACGACGGCGACGAGCTGGCGGCCACACCGTCGTTCAACCTCACCAGCTACCGCCAGCCGCTGCCGCAGATGGTCGCGGCGCTTATCCGCATGCTGAAAGGCGAACTGCCGCCGCAGTCGCTCAACCTGCCGGGCGAGCTGCTGATCCGTGGCTCGACCTGAGCGCCGCTACACGTTGGCCGGGGTGTAGGTGATGAACGGCAGGCTGTTCTGCAGCGAGCCGCGCGCCGCCTTGTCCTGAATGGCGGTCACCATCGCCTCCACCAGCCGGCTGGCCAGCCATTCCTGCGGGTGCGACAGCACCATGTTGATGCGCCGCTCGATCAGCGCCTGCCGCGTCACCGCGGTCAGGTCCAGGCACACCGTCACCAGCCCCGGCGGTGGATTGCCGTCCTTCAGCGCCTGCAGCACGCCCTCGATGCCGCCGCCGGCGATATAGATGCCGGTCAGGTCCGGGTGCTGCTTCAGCAGCTCCAGCGTTGCCGACTGCGCCAGGTGGATGTCTTCCAGGCTGATCAGCGTTTCCAGCACCTGGAACTGCGGCGCGAACTCGCGGAAATAGGAGCGGAAGCTCATCTCGCTCTGCTCCTGGCACAGGTAGCGGTGGCTGCCGACGATCACCCCCACCTTGCCCGGCGCCGGGCTGATGGTGGAAATGGCCCACGCCGCGGTGCGGCCAACCTTGCGGTGGTCGATGCCGACATAGCCGCTACAGCTGACGGCGGTGAGGTCGGAAATCAGCGCGAACACCGGGATGCCGCGCGCCGTGATGTCGTCGATGGCCTGGCTGACCAGCGGGTGATCGGCCGCCACCAGCGCAATGGCGTCCACCTTCTTGCTCAGCTCGTACAGCTTGGCCACCACGTGCTCCGGCGTCAGCTCGTCCAGAAACGCCACCAGCGCCTTGCCGGCGGGCTGCATCTGCGTCCGGGTCGTCGCCTCCAGCACGCTGCCCAGCTCGCTGTAGAAGTGGGTGCTGCTCTTTTGCAGGATAAAGCCCAGCCGGTAGCCGGCGGTGCGCTCGTCCAGCCGGTCGCGGATCAGGCTGGCGCGGCGAAAGCCCAGCTTCTCGGCTGCCGCCAGCACCCGCTCCGCCGTCTCCTGGCTGACGCTGGCGCGCTTGTTGATCACCCGGTCCACCGTGGCCAGCCCCACCCCGGCCTCTCTGGCCACATCCGTCATTGTCGGCCCCATGCCGCTGCCCTCCATCATGAGGTTTTTTATCAAATATATCGCAGGATGTCGTGATAGCTACTGATGCAAAATGAGGCATCAGGATTGTGCCTTTCACGTTGCTGATTATACTCGATTTACCGAGCAACAGCCTTGATTGGCAACAAGTTGTTACGGCCGCTTCATCTAGACAAACATACACATGAGGATGATAAAAAATGATAAAAAACATGAAAGCACGGAACTACAGTCTCGAAGGGCCGTGCGGCCAAGAAGCCGCCGCCAAAGGGCTGGTCTCGGCACAGTGGTTTGCCTGCCAGGTAGACCGCAAGCAGATGAAGCAGCTGATGCAGCGCGACGACTGGCAGGCGCTGAAATACCTGGGCAGCTGGCTGGCGCTGCTGCTCGGCAGCGGCGTGCTGGCCTACCACGCCTGGGGCACGCCGTGGGCGGTGCCGGCCTTCCTGCTGTACGGGCTGCTGTATTCCGCCGGCGAGCACGGCTCGCACGAGCTGTCGCACGGCACACCGTTTCGCACTGGCTGGCTGAACACCTTCTTCTTCCAGCTCACCTCCTTCCTGGCGCTGCATGAAACCGTGTTCTGGCGCTGGAGCCACGCCCGCCACCATACCGACACCATCATCGTCGGCAACGACCGCGAAATCGCCTTTCCGCGCCCGGTAAAACTGGCCGGGCTGCTGGCCGACTTCTTCTTCCTCAAGTCCGGCAGCATCGAATTGCTGCGCACCATCCGCCACGCCTTCGGCAGCGTCAGCAGCGCCACCCGCTCCTTCGTGCCGGCGTCCGAGGTTGGCCGCATGATCCGCGCCAGTCAGGTCTACACGCTGATCTTCGCCGCCACCATCGCCGCCTGCATCTACAGCGGCAGCATCCTGCCGGCAATGTTCATCGTGCTGCCGCGCTTCTACGGCTCACCGCTGACCCAGGTGTTCAACATCACCCAGCACGCTGGCCTGGCCGAGGACGTGCTGGACCACCGCCTGAACACCCGTACCGTGATCTTCAACCCGCTGTTCGCCTTCCTGTACATGAAGATGAACTACCACGTGGAGCACCACATGTTCCCGATGGTGCCGTTCTACAACCTGCCCAAGCTGCACGCGCTGATCCGCGAGCAGTGCCCGCCAGCCCACCCCGGCCTGGCCGACGCCTACCGCGAGATCATTCCGGCGCTGTGGCGCCAGCGCAGCGACCCCGGCTACACCATCCCGCGCCAGCTGCCGCCACTGCCGACCAGTCACGGCGTTGCGGCCAACCCTGAAGCCGTGCGCAGCTACGCCTGAACACCGACAACAGCGCCGGCCAACGCCGGCGACACCCACCCCGAGGAGCCCCACCATGAGCCACTGGATCGCCGCCTGTGATGTCGATGACATCGAGCAGGAAGACGTACTGCGCTTCGACCACGCCGGCCGCACCTATGCCATCTACCGCGCGCCGGATGACCAGTTCTACGCCACCGCCGGCACCTGCACCCACGAAAAAGTGCATCTGGCCGACGGCCTGGTGATGGACCACATCATCGAATGCCCGAAGCACAACGGCCGCTTCGACTACCGCAGCGGCAAGGCGCTGGGCGCGCCGGTATGCGTCAACCTGCAGACCTACCCGGTGAAGCTGGAAGGCGGCCGGGTGTGGATCGCACTGGCCGACGCCTGAACGGAGCCGCGCCATGAACCATCCCGCCCCCATCATCATCGTCGGTGCCGGCCATGCCGGCGGCCGCGCCGCGCTGGCGCTGCGCGAACAGGGCTACGCCGGCCGCCTGCTGCTGATCGGCGACGAGTCGCACCTGCCGTACGAGCGCCCGGCGCTGTCCAAGCAGCTGCTGCTGGACAGCCAGCCGGCGGACGCCTGCCACATCGGCAGCGCCGAGCAGTACCAGACACAAGCCATCGAGCGGCTGGCCGGCGTGCGCGTTGCCGCCATCCAGCCGCAGGCGCGGCGCATTCGCCTGCACGACGGCCGCGAGCTGGATTACCACCGGCTGCTGCTGGCCACCGGCGGCCGCGCGCGCCATGCCAGCTTGCCGGGAGCCGATCTCGCCGGCGTGCAGCTGCTGCGCACGCTGGACGACGCCGCCGCTCTGCGGCCACGGCTGCACACCGGGCAGCGGCTGCTGGTGGTCGGCGGCGGTTTCATCGGCCTGGAAGTGGCCGCCAGCGCGCGGCAGCTGGGCTGCGCAGTGACGGTGCTGGAAGCCGGCGACAGGTTGGCCGCACGCGCCTTGCCACCGCTGATTTCCGAAAAACTGCTGGCGCTGCACCGCGCGCGTGGTGTGGAAGTGCGCCTTGGCTGCCAGATCGCGGCCTTCCGCGGCGACGGCAGCGTCAGCGCGGTGGCGCTGGCCGATGGTGAGCTGCTGGCCTGCGACACGGTGCTGGTCGGCATCGGCATCCAGCCCAACACCGAGCTGGCCGCCGCCGCCGGGCTGGCGGTGGGCAACGGCATCCGCGTCGATGCCCGGCTGCGCACCAGCGACGCGCACATCTACGCGGTGGGCGACGCCTGCGAGTTTCCCTGCCCCGTCAGCGGCCAGCCGCAGCGGCTGGAAACCTGGCGCAACGCCGAGGAACAGGGCCGCCACGTGGCGCGCACCCTGCTGGGTGCCGACGACGCCTATGCCGCGCTGCCGTGGTTCTGGTCCGACCAGTTCGACCACAGCCTGCAACTGGCCGGCCAGCTGCAGGCTGCGGCCAACTGTGTAACCCGTGCGCTGCCGGATGACGGCGTGCTGCTGTTCTACCTCGATACGGCGGAGCGCCTGCAGGGCGCCTGCGGCTGGGGCGCCGGCAACAGCATCGCCCGCGACATCAAGCTGGCGGAGATGCTGATCCGCAGCGGCAAGGCGCTGTCCGCCGCCGCGCTGGCCGACCCGGCCTGCAGCCTGAAATCCCTGCTAAAAGGAGTGACCAGTGTCTAAGCCGTTGCTGATCTTTCAATCGATGTGGGCGATGGAAGGCATCCATCCCCACGGCCACACCGCCAGCGTGGAGGACAACCTGCAGCAGCTGGCCGCCGCCGGTTTCGACGGCTTTACCGACCACTACTACCGGCGCACGCACGTGCAGCGGCTGGCGGCCAGCGCCCGGGAGCTGGGGCTGCAGGCCGAGGGCCAGGTGTTCCCCACCGACATCGACGGCCTGCAGCCGGCGCTGGAGATGGGCAGCGAGTTCGGCTGCCACCACATCACCATCCAGGCCGACCTGCGCCCGCGCACGCTGCGCGAGGCGATCCGCGTGCTGGAAGGCTGGCAGCGGCTGGCGGAGCAGGTGGACTTTCCGGTGCTGGTGGAAACCCACCGCTACCGGCTGACCAACGACCTGCTGTTCACGCTGGACGTGCTAGAGCAGCTGCCCGACCTCAAGCTGCTGGCCGACCTGTCGCACTACGTGGTGGCGCGCGAGTTGCCGCTGCCGCCGGCGGCGGCGGACCAGCAGCAGATGCACACCATTCTGGATCACAGCTGGGGCTTTCACGGCCGGGTATCCAACGGCCACCAGGTGCAGGTGCCGCTGCGCTTTGCCCAGCACCAGCCGTGGCTGCAGCAGTTCCAGCACTGGTGGCGCTACGGCATGCACAGCTGGCGAGCGCGCGCGGCGGCGGGCGACACGCTGTCGTTCACCTGCGAGCTGGGGCCGGCGCCGTATGCCATCACCGGCGCCGACGGGCTGGACATCACCGACCGCTGGCAGGAGTCGCTGCAGCTGAAAGCTATCGTCGAGCAGTTGTGGCATGAAGTAACCGTGCCGGCAGCCGCCATACCCTAAGCCGGCACGCGCAGGCCAGCGCCAGGCTACGGCTGCTGGCCATCGGCGGCCGCTGCGGCCAACCCTGGCTGCCGCAGGCGCACGGCGGCGCTCAACAGCCACGCCAGCGCGATCAGCGCCAGCGCCACGGCAAAGGTGGTGTGCAGGCCGTGCGCCACCAGCGCCGGGCTGGCGGTGCTGCCGCCACCGCTGGCGGCAAACACTGCCCCCATCAGCGCCGCGCCGCTGATCAGCCCCAGATTGCGCGCCAGATTGAGCATGCCGGACATCAGCCCGCGCTGCGCCACATCGATGGCGGCCATGGCCTGGGTATTGTTGGCGGTCTGGAACAGCGCATAGCCGGCGGTCAGCAGCGCCATCGGCAGCAGATAGCCCGCCACGCCGAAGCGCAGCGGCAGCACCGCCAGCAAGCCGCAGGCCAGCGCGATGGCGGCCAGCGCCAGCAGCACCATACGCGCCGCGCCCAGGCGGTCGACCAGGCGCCCGGCCGGCACCCCGCTCAGCGCCGCCACCAGCGGCCCCACCGCCACCACCATGCCCACCGTCCCGGTGGCCAGCCCCAGCGCCTGCGCCAGATAGAACGGCCCCACCACCAGCGTGGCCATCAGCACCGTGGACACCAGCAGGCTGCTGGCCAGGCTGCTGCGCAGCACGGGCTGGCGGAACAAGCGCAGCTGCAGCAAGGGCGATGTCACCCGCGCCTCGGTGTACACAAACAGCCCGCCGCCCAGCAATGCCGCCGCCAACAACGCCAGGTTGCGGCTGCCGAACTGGCCGCGTCCCAGCGTCAGCGCCAGCGCATAGGCGGCCAGGGCGGCGGCCAGCAGCAAGGTGCCGGCAATATCGAAATCTCGCCATTGCCGCACCGGCTTGCGGCCAACCTGCGGCAGGTGGCGCCACGCCAGCCACAGCGCCAGCCCCCCCAGCGGCACGTTGAGCAGGAAGATGGCGCGCCAGCCCAGCGCGGCGATCAGCACGCCGCCCAGCGACGGCCCCAGCGCGGTGCCCACCGCCGATGTGGTGCCCAGCAGCCCCATCACGCTGCCGGTTTTTTCCTTTGGCACCAGCTCGCCGACAAACGCCAGCGTCAGCGCCATCATCACCGCCGCGCCCAGCCCCTGCAGCACGCGGGCGGCGATCAGCAGCGGCAGCGTCGGCGCCAGCGCGCACAACAGCGACGCCAGGCTGAACAGCGCGATGCCGCCCAGCAACAGGCGGCGGCTGCCGAGCAGATCCCCCAGCCGCCCGACGCTGACGATCAGGCTGGTGATGGCCAGCAGGTAGCCGATCACCACCCACTGCACTTGCTGGAACGACGCCTGCCAGGCCACGGCCAGGGTCGGTAGCGCGATGTTGGCGCTGCTGGTGGCCAGCGAGGACAACAGCAGCGGCAGCGACAGGCCAAGCAAGGCCAGCCGGGGAGCCGCGGCGGCAACGTTGGCCGCACGCGCGGTAGACGGGGGGGGTGACATGATCTGGCTTCTCCACTAGGTAACTGCTGCCAGCATAGGCGGCGACCTGACATGGCGGAAGACGCATGGGTTGCACTATATCGTTGCGTTTGACGCCAGCTATCGGCTATGCCAAGGTGCCTCATGGCACTCCCCGATCTCAATCTGCTGCTGACCCTCAACGTGCTGCTGGCCGAAGGCAGCGTCGCGCGTGCGGCGCAACGCCTGCAGCTCAGCCCGTCGGCAATGAGCCGGTCGCTGGCGCGGCTGCGCGAGGTCACCGGCGACCCGCTGCTGGTGCGCGCCGGCCGCGGCCTGGTGCCGACGCCACGGGCGCTGGAGCTGCGCGAGCAGGTCAGCCAGCTGGTGCAGGGTGCCGAAACGGTGCTGCGCCCGGCGCAGACGCCAGACCTGAGCCAACTGGTGCGCACCTTCACCCTGCGCAGCAGCGATGGTTTTGTGGAGAACTTCGGCGCCGCGCTGCTGGCGCGCATCGGCCAGCAGGCGCCCGGCGTGCGGCTGCATTTCCTGCCCAAGCAGGACAAGGACAGCACGCCGCTGCGGGACGGCAGCGTCGATCTGGACACCGGCGTGGTCGGCGCCGCCACCAGCCCGGAGCTGCACGTGCAGACGCTGTTCCACGACCGCTTCATCGGCGTGGTGCGCCAGGGGCACCCACTGAGCCACGGCGACATCACGCTGGCGCAGTTTGCCGCCGGCCAGCATATCGCCATCTCGCGCCGCGGCGTGGTCACCGGGCCGCTGGATAGCGCGCTGCAGCCGTTCGGGCTGACGCGCGACATCGTCACCATCGTCGGCGGCTTTGCCACCGCGCTGACGCTGGCCCGCGGCAGCGACCTGATCGCCTGCGTGCCCGAGCAGCACAGCGGCAATCTGCGCGCCGGCATGCACAGCTTTGCGCTGCCGTTTCCGGCGCCGCAAATCACGGTATCGCTGCTGTGGCACCCGCGGCTGCACGCCGACCCGGGGCACCGCTGGCTGCGCGGCTGCGTGCGCGAGGTCTGCACCGCGCTGTGCCGCCCGCCGGCGGTGTAACGGCGCCGCCCGGCATATGTAAATCACTTATTGAGATTGCATCGCGCGGCCCGTTCACCTAGTTTGCGCAGTCTCTGTCATCACTGCCCCCTCGCCCGCCATGTCTACCGCTACCGCCGCCAGCACACTCGCCCAGCCCTTTACCCCCACCAGCAGCGATGACGCGCTGCCCGCCAGCGCCGATGTGGTCATCATTGGTGGCGGCGTCATCGGCATCAGCGCGGCGCTGGAGCTGGCCGCCCACGGCTTGCGCGTGGCGGTACTGGAAAAAGGGCTGATCGCCGCCGAGCAATCCAGCCGCAACTGGGGCTGGGTCCGCAAGCAGGGGCGCGACCGGCGCGAGCTGCCGCTGATCGTGCACAGCCTGGCGCGCTGGGAGCAGTTGCAGGCCAGCATCGCCACCGATCTGGGCTTTCGCCGCACCGGGCTGATCAGCCTGACTCGCGACGCCAAGGAACTGGCGCGCTGGCAGCGCTGGGCAGTCAATGGCCGCGCCGCCGGCATCCAGGTCGACGAGCTGGATGCGGCGCAGGCGGAAGCGCTGCTGCCATCCGGTGCGGCGCCGTGGCTGGGCGGCATCGCCACCCCGAGCGACGCCCGGGCCGAACCCGGCGTCGCGGTGCCGGCACTGGCCGCCGCCGCGCGCCAGGCCGGGGTCAGCCTGCACCAGCACACCGCGGCGCGGGCGCTGCTGCTGGAAGATGGCAAGGTCGGCGGGGTCATCACCGAACACGGCAGCATTCGCGCCCCATCGGTGCTGCTGGCGGCCGGCGCCTGGTCGTCGCTGTTTCTGCGCCAGCACGGCGTGCGGCTGCCGCAACTGAATGTCCGCGCCACCGTGGCGCGCACCAGCGCCAGTGCCGCCATCATTCCCGGCACCTTCTGCTCCAGTGATTTCTGCCTGCGCCGCCGGCTGGACGATGGCTTTACCCTGACGCTGCGCGAAGACGAGATTTTTGATGTGGTGCCGGACGGGCTGCGCTTCCTGCGCGACTTCGCCCCGCTGCTGTGGCGCAACTGGCGCCATATCAAGCTGCATTTTGGCCTGCGGCATTTCGTGCAGCACTGGCGGCAGCATCGCAACCGCCGCGCCGACCAGGTGTCGGTGTTTGAAACCGAGCGCATCTACGATCCGGCGCCCGATCTGGGCGTGGCGCGGCGCGCACTGCAGCGGCTGAAACAGGGCCGTGCCCCCCTGGCCGACACCACGCTGGCCGGCGCCTGGGCCGGGCGCATCGACCTGACCCCGGACCTGATTCCGGTCATCTCGCCGGTGGCGCAGCTGCCGGGGCTGGTGCTGGCCACCGGCTTCAGCGCCCATGGCTTCGGCATTGGCCCCGGCGCCGGGCGGCTGGCGGCCGACCTGCTTCGCGGCGTCACGCCGGTGGTCGACCCGGCGCCGTTCCGCCTTTCCCGCTTCAGCGACGGCTCGCCGCTATTCATCGACCCGGATGTGATCTGAGCGCCGGCGCTGCCGCCAGCGCAGCAGCAGCTTGCCGACGATAAGCAGTGCGATCGCGGCCAGCAGCGCCGTCTCCTGGTAGCGCTTGAGATCGGCAAACAGCCACTGCAGCGACTGGCCGAACAGGAAGCCGGTGCCGGCGATCAGCGGCGCCCAGATCGCCGCCCCCAGCAGGTTGAAACAGACAAAGCGCCAGGCCGGCACCCGGCTCATGCCGATCACGATGGGGCCGATCACGCGCAAGCCGTACATGAAGCGCACGCCGATGATCACCCCGGCGTCGTAGCGCAGCAGCAGGCGGTTGACCTGCTCGGCGCGCTGCTCGCCGGCCGGCAGGCGGCGCAGCAGCGCCGTGTTGTAGCGGCGCCCCAGCCAGAAGAACAGCTGGTCGCCCAGCGTACCGCCGCACAGCGCCAGTAGCACCACCAGCGGCCAGGACAGATAACCCTGGTGCGCGGCAAAGCCGGCCAGCAGCAGGATGCTTTCCCCCTCCAGCACCGTGCCGCAAAAAACGGCCAGGTAGCCATAATCGGCAAGCAGTTGCGCTAATGTCATGGTCGCTCCCGATGGTAAAGGCACTTGCAGCGGATTCCGCTTCGAGTGTACAAGCTTGCTGCAAAAACCCGGCAGCCGCTGCGGCCAACCTTGGCAGCCACCGCGGCCACGGCCATGTCCGGCCGTGCAGCGCGTCTGGCGTCAACCCGGCGCCCGGCGCAAAACCGGCCAGCCCACGCACTACCCGCGCGGCAGCGGCTCGCCGGCCACTACGAGCAAACGCTTTATGTCACGACTGATCCGCGCCCTTTGTCTGCTGCTGTGCTGCAAAGCGGCCGTGGCTGACCAGACCATCAATCTGGCCACCACCGATTACCCGCCCTACTTCTCGCCGGCGTTGCCGAACGATGGCGTGGTGGCCGCCATTACCCGTGCGGCGCTGGCCAAGCGCGGCTACCGCCTGCAATTGCACTACCGCCCTTGGGCACGGCTGATGGCCGAAGTGCACGGCGGCCAGTTCGATGGCGTGATGGCGGTGTGGTACCAGGCAGAGCGCGCCGACTATCTGCGCTACAGCGCGCCGCTGGTCAACACCGTGATCGGCTTTTACGCGCGGCACGACAAGCCGCTGGCGGTCGATACGCTGGCGGCGCTCAAGCCCTATGTGATCGGCGTGGTGCGCGACTACAAGAACCCGGATGCCTTCGACGCCGCCCGGCTGCGCGTCGAGCCGGCCAACGACGACCTGACCAATCTGAAAAAACTGGCCGCCGGCCGGCTGGACCTGGTGCTGATCGACAAGGTGCTGGCCAGCTCGCTGCTGCCGGCGCTGCCCAGCGCCCAGGTTGCCAAAATCCACTGGCAGAATCCGCCGGTCGCGGTGATGCCGCTGTACGTCGGCTTCACCCGCTCCCGCCCCGACAACGCCAGGCTGACCGCCGAATTCAACCGCGGGCTGCAGGCGCTGCACAAGAGCGGCGAGTTCGCCAAGCTGCTGCAGCAGTACCACCTGCCGCAATAAACCCCGCACCCGCCACCAACGTTGGCCGCACGCGACGGCTGCGGCCAACCTTTGCCGGCGCACCAGCGGTGCGCCTAGCCGCCCAGCCCGAACGGGTCGTCGATGCTGTGGCTGGGCTGGGTAAACCAGCACGGCCCGGCGTCGGTCATGTAGAAATGGTCCTCCAGCCGCACGCCAAACTCGCCCGGCACACAGATCATCGGCTCGTTGCTGAAGCACATGCCGGCGGCCAGCGGTGTCTGGTCGCTGCTGACCAGATATGGCCACTCGTGGATGTCCAGCCCGATGCCATGCCCGGTGCGGTGTGGCAGACCGGGCAAGGCGTAGCCCGGGCCGAAGCCGTCGGCTTCCAGCTGGCGCCGCGCCGCACGGTCCACCGCGCCGCAAGCGGTGCCGATCTGCGCCGCGGCGAACGCCGCCGCCTGCGCCGCCTTTTCCGCGTTCCACACCTGCCGCTGCCGCGCGCTGGGCGTGCCGAACACATAACTGCGGGTGATGTCGGACAGATAGCCGTGCAGCGCGCAGCCGGTGTCGATCAGCACCATGTCGCCATCCTTGAGCGTCTGCGCATGCCGCACGCCGTGCGGGTAGGCGGTGGCCTCGCCGAACAGCACGATGCAGAAGGTGGAGCCGCTGGCGCCCACCTGCCGGTGCGCCTGCTGGATGAAGGCCTGCACCTCGGTGGTGGTGATGCCGGCGTACAGCGTGCTGGCCACCGCCTGCTGCACCGCCAGCGTCATCTGCTTGGCGCGCTGCATCAGCGCCAGCTCGGCCGCCGACTTGTGCATACGGCACCAGGCGGTGATCACCCGCGCATCCAGCAGGCTAAGCTGGCGGCAGTGCTGCTGCAGGCCGGACACCACGAAATACGGTGTGCTCTCGTCCAGCGCCAGCACGCTTGCCGCCTGCGCCGGCAGCAGGCCGTGCAACAGCTCGGCCAGCAGCTGGTACGGGCTTTCATCCTCGTGCCAGGTATGCACCGGGCCGTCGAGCAGCATGAAGTCGCGGATGGTGCCCAGCTCGAACCACGGCGCGATGAACTGCACCTCGCCACGGCTGGGCAGGATGGCGCCCACCAGCCGCTCGCTCGGCCGCCACTGCAGGCCGGTAAAGTAAGTCAGGCTGGTGCCGGCATGCAGGTACATGGCATCAATGCCCAGCGCCTGCATGCGCTGCTGTGCGCGGGCGATACGCTGGCGGTATTCGTCCAGCGCGATCGGCTGCACACCTGCGGTCATGTCGTGCAGGCTTGCCAGCGCCTGCGCCTGTGTTTGTCCACCGACTCCGATTGTCATCGCCACTCCACTCGAATACTGCGCGCTGGCGCGCTGCGGCCAACCTTGTTGCGGCCCGCCAGCCAAAATGGCCCCGCCGCGCCGTACAGGCGGGGCGCAAGCCGCATCTCCGGATAATAGCCTGCTGGCCGCCGGCTCAGGCGCGCAGGCTGGCAAACGCCTCGTCCACCCCCAGCACGCTACCGGCGCTGGCGGCGTCGTAGCCGGCCAGCTGGCCGACCGCGTCGCGGAACGCCGTGCTTTGCAAGGCGGCCAACATGCGCTGCAGCGTCGGGTGCTGCAGCATGTCGCGCTGTAGCAGAAAGAAATAGCGCTCGTTCTGCTGCGGTAGGAAATCCAGGTCGAAGCGCCGCGCCGCGGTTTCGATGCCCAGCCCGACATCGGCCATGCCGCTGGCGATAAAGGCCGCCACCGCGGCGTGGGTCAGCTCCGCCTGCTCGTAACCGTGCACCTGCTGCGGCGCCACGCCCGCCTTCTGCAGCAGCTTGTCCAGCAGCAGCCGCGTGCCGGAGCCGGGCTGGCGGTTGACGAAGCGCACCTCCGGCCGCGCCAGGTCGGCGATGTCGTAGACCTTGCGCGGGTTGCCGCGCGCCAGCATCAGCCCCTGGCGCCGCGTCACGATGTGGATCACGCAATGCTTCTGCGGGTCGAAGTGGGCGGCGTAGCTGGCGACGATGGCCGGTTCGAACTCGCCCAGCGGCACGTGAAAGCCGGCCAGATCGCACTCGCCAGCCTGCAGCGCCGCCACCGCGTCCTGGCTGCTGCGGTATTTGAGGTCGATCGCCATGCCGGCCTCGCTCAGCGTACGCATCAGTTTTTCCACCGCAAAACCGTGGCTGGCATGCAACCGCAGCGGCGCACCCACCGCCTGCAACGCCAGCCGCAGCTCGGATTCGATCTCCGAGGCCAGGGTTTCCAGCAACGGGCCGATGCGCGCCTTGATGCGGTGGTTGGCCCACACCAGCCGCTCGCCCAGCGGGGTAAGCCGCGCGCCACGGCCACGCGCCATGGTCACCAGCGGCACCCCCAGCAACTGCTGCGCCTGCTGCACCAGCCCCCAGGCATGGCGGTAGGAGGTATCGCACGCCTTGGCCGCCGTCAGCAGGCTGCCGTGGGCATGCACCGCGGTCAGCAGCTCAATCAGCCGGAAGGGGATCTGCTCACCGCCATCGCCCGCCACGCCCCATACCAGCTGGCTATGTACCCGCAGCTGCGACGCCATATTATGTTTTGGCTGCATATTTATCCGGTCATGCGATTCATATTGATATCTGGCGCATAAGCTAGCACTCTGCACAAAAGCGTGGCGGATATTATGCTTAGCAGTGCATATGGCTGTCGCGTGTTCTCGACCATTTGGCGTCGGATAAAGACAGATCGGCCACCGCCTTCGGCGCGACAATCGTGTTAATCCCGCCATGACATGCCCGCACGGCAGACGCTCAACAGAGGAGCCTCCATGACCACGCAACAAGACCTGGCGCGCACGCAAGTCCAGGCCATCCTCCAGGCACACCAGCAGCAAGCCGGCGCCTTGTTGCCTATCCTGCACGCGGTGCAGGACACGCTGGGCTACATCCCGGACTGGGCGGTGGCCGATATCGCCCAGGCGCAGAACCAGAGCCGTGCCGAAGTGCACGGCGTCATCACTTTCTACCACCACTTCCGCACCAGTCCGCCGGCGGCGCACACGCTGCAGATCTGCCAGGCCGAAGCCTGTCAGGCGCGCGGCAGCCGCGAACTGACCGCGCACGCCGAACAGGCGCTGGGCTGTAGCCTGCATGGCCGCAGCGGCGACATCGGCCTGGAGCCGGTGTACTGCCTGGGGCTGTGCGCCACCGGCCCCAATATCCAGCTCGATGACAAGATGCTTTCCCGCGTTGACGCCGGCAAGCTGGACCGCGTGCTGGCCGGCCTGAAGGAGGCGTCATGAGCGCAATCAAACTGTACGTGCCGCGTGATTCCGCGGCGCTGGCGCTGGGCGCCGACGACACTGCCGCCACGTTGGCCGCAGAAGCGGCCCGCCGCGGCGTGGCCATCGAGCTGGTGCGCAACGGCTCGCGCGGGCTGTTCTGGCTGGAGCCGCTGGTGGAAGTGCAGACCGCACAAGGCCGCGTCGCCTACGGCCCGGTGGCGGCCGAGGACGTGGCGGCGCTGTTCGACACGCTGCTGGCCGGCGCCGAGCACCCGCTGTGCCACGGCCTGACCGACGACATCCCCTACCTCAAGCAGCAGGAACGCCTGACCTTCGCCCGTGTCGGCATTACCGACCCGCTGTCGCTGGCCGACTACCAGGCGCACGAAGGCTTTGCCGGCCTGCGCAAGGCGCTGGCGCTGAGCAGCAGCGACATCGTGCAGACGGTGCTGGATTCCGGCCTGCGCGGTCGTGGCGGCGCGGCGTTCCCGGCCGGCATAAAGTGGCGCACCGTGGCGCAGGCGCAGGCGGCGCAGAAGTACGTGGTGTGCAATGCCGACGAAGGCGACTCCGGTACCTTCTCTGACCGCATGGTGCTGGAAGACGACCCGTACATGCTGATCGAGGGCATGACCATTGCCGGCCTGGCGGTGGGCGCCAGCGAAGGCTACATCTACATCCGCTCCGAATACCCGCACGCGGTGGCGGTAATGAACCAGGCGATTGCCCTGGCCACCGCCGCCGGCTTCCTCGGCGACGACATTCTCGGCTCCGGCCGCGCCTTCCGCCTGCAAGTGCGCAAGGCCGCCGGCGCCTACGTCTGCGGCGAGGAAACCGCGATGCTGGAAAGCATCGAGGGCAAGCGCGGCGTGGTGCGCGCCAAGCCGCCGCTGCCAGCGCTGGCCGGGCTGTTCGGCCAACCTACCGTGATCAACAACGTGATTACCCTGGCCACCGTGCCGGTGATCCTGGCGCGCGGCGCCGCCTTCTACGCCGGCTACGGCATGGGCCGTTCGCGCGGCACGCTGCCGTTCCAGCTGGCCGGCAACCTGCAATATGGCGGGCTGGTGGAAAAAGCCTTCGGCCTGACGCTGCGTGAGCTGCTGCATGACTTTGGTGGCGGCAGCGCCACTGGCCGCCCGATCCGCGCGGTGCAGGTGGGCGGCCCGCTGGGCGCCTATCTGCCGGAATCGCAGTTCGACACCCCGCTGGATTACGAAGCCTTCGCCGCGCTGGGCGCGGTGGTCGGCCACGGCGGCGTGGTGGCGTTCGACGACCGCGTGGACATGGCCGAGCAGGCGCGCTACGCGATGGAGTTCTGCGCCATCGAATCCTGCGGCAAGTGCACCCCGTGCCGCATCGGCTCGACGCGCGGCGTCGAGGTGATCCAGCGCATTCAACAGAATGAAAACCGTCCGCAGCAGATCCACCTGCTGCGCGACCTGTGCGACACCATGCTGCACGGCTCGCTGTGCGCGATGGGCGGCATGACGCCCTACCCGGTGCTGTCGGCGCTGAACCATTTCCCGGAAGACTTCGGCGCCAACGACGCGGCAGAGTAAGGAACAGACGATGAACACCCAGATTCACGACACCGACTTCGGCACCCCGGCCCGCGTCTCCGAGCGCATGGTCACCCTGGAAATCGACGGCCAGCAGGTCACTGTGCCGGAAGGCACCTCGCTGATGCGCGCCGCCGCCGAGGCCGGCACCATGGTGCCCAAGCTGTGCGCCACCGACAGCCTGGAGCCGTTTGGCTCTTGCCGGCTGTGCCTGGTGGAAATCGACGGCCGCCGTGGCTTTCCCGCCTCCTGTACCACCCCGGCCGAAGCCGGCATGGTGGTGCGCACCCAGAGCGACAAGCTGCAGAGCCTGCGCAAGGGGGTGATGGAGCTGTATATCTCCGACCACCCGCTGGACTGCCTGACGTGTGCGGCCAACGGTGACTGCGAACTGCAGGACATGGCCGGCGTTACCGGCCTGCGCGAAGTGCGCTACGGCCTGGCCGGCGCCAACCACCTGGACAGCAAGAAGGACGAGTCCAACCCGTACTTCAGCTACGACCCGGCCAAGTGCATCGTCTGCAACCGCTGCGTGCGCGCCTGCGAGGAAACCCAGGGCACTTTCGCGCTGACCATCTCCGGCCGCGGCTTCGAATCGCGCGTGTCGCCGGGACAGGATCAGCCGTTCATGGAATCCGAGTGCGTGTCGTGCGGCGCCTGCGTCGACGCCTGCCCCACCGCCACGCTGCAGGAAAAATCGGTGATCCAGTTCGGCCAGCCGGAACACAGCAAGATCACCACCTGCGCCTACTGCGGCGTCGGCTGCGGCTTCAAGGCCGAGATGAAGGGCAACCAGGTGGTGCGCATGACGCCGTGGAAGGACGGCAAGGCCAACGAGGGCCACGCCTGCGTCAAGGGCCGCTTTGCCTGGGGTTACGCCACCCACCCGGACCGCATCACCAAGCCGATGATCCGCAGCAAGATCACCGACCCGTGGCGCGAAGTCAGCTGGGACGAGGCCATCGGCTACGCCGCCAGCGAGTTCAAGCGCCTGCAGGCCAAGTACGGCAAGGATTCGGTGGGCGGCATCACCTCCAGCCGCTGCACCAACGAAGAAACCTATCTGGTGCAGAAACTGATCCGCGCCGGCTTCGGCAATAACAACGTCGACACCTGCGCCCGCGTCTGCCACTCGCCCACCGGCTACGGCCTGGGCCAGACGCTGGGCACCTCGGCCGGCACCCAGACCTTCAAGTCGGTGGAGCAGTCGGACGTGATCATGGTGATCGGCGCCAACCCCACCGACGGCCACCCGGTGTTCGGCTCGCGCATGAAGAAACGGCTGCGCGAAGGCGCCAAGCTGATCGTGATCGACCCGCGCAAGATCGACCTGGTGGACAGCCCGCACGTGCAGGCCGACTACCACCTGCCGCTGAAACCGGGTACCAACGTGGCGATGGTCACCGCGCTGGCGCATGTGATCGTCACCGAAGGGCTGCTGGCCGCCGATTTCATCGCCGAACGCTGCGAGGAAAAATCCTTCCACGACTGGAAAGACTTCGTCAGCAAGCCGGAAAACTCGCCGGAAGCCACCGCCGACATCACCGGCGTACCGGCCGAACTGGTGCGCGGCGCGGCGCGGCTGTACGCCACCGGCGGCAACGCCGCCATCTACTATGGCCTGGGCGTCACCGAGCACAGCCAGGGCTCCACCATGGTGATCGGCATCGCCAACCTGGCGATGGCCACCGGCAACGTTGGCCGCGAAGGCGTCGGCGTCAACCCGCTGCGCGGCCAGAACAACGTGCAGGGCAGCTGCGACATGGGCTCGTTCCCGCACGAGCTGCCGGGCTACCGCCATATTTCCGACACCACCACCCGCCAGCTGTTCGAGCAGGCGTGGGGTGTAACGCTGGACCCGGAGCCGGGGCTGCGCATCCCCAATATGTTCGACGCCGCGCTGTCCGGCAGCTTCATGGGCCTGTACTGCGAAGGCGAGGACATCGTGCAGTCCGACCCCAACACCCAGCACGTCACCGCCGCGCTGTCGGCGATGGAATGCATCGTGGTGCAGGACATCTTCCTCAACGAAACCGCCAAGTACGCGCACGTGTTCCTGCCCGGCTCCTCGTTCCTGGAAAAAGACGGCACCTTCACCAACGCCGAGCGCCGCATCTCGCGCGTGCGCCAGGTGATGAAACCGCTGGCCAAGTACGCCGACTGGGAAGTCACCCAGCTGCTGGCCAACGCGCTGGGGCTGAAGATGGACTACAGCCACCCGTCGCAGATCATGGCCGAGATTGCCAGCCTGACGCCCAGCTTTGCCGGCGTCAGCTACGAGAAGATCGACAAGCTCGGCAGCGTGCAGTGGCCGTGCAACGACGACGCGCCGGATGGCACGCCGACCATGCACATCGACGGTTTCGTGCGCGGCAAGGGCAAGTTCTTCGTCACCCAGTACGTGGCCACCGACGAGAAGGTCAACCGCCGCTTCCCGCTGATCCTCACCACCGGCCGCATCCTATCGCAGTACAACGTCGGCGCGCAGACGCGCCGTACCGACAACGTGGCCTGGCATGCGGAAGACATTCTGGAAATCCACCCGCACGACGCCGAGGAACGCGGCATCAAGGATGGCGACTGGGTCGGGGTCAGCAGCCGCGCCGGCGAAACGGTGCTGCACGCCAAGGTCAGCGAGCGCATGCAGCCGGGCGTGGTGTACACCACCTTCCACTTCCCGGAATCCGGCGCCAACGTGATCACCACCGACAACTCGGACTGGGCCACCAACTGCCCGGAATACAAGGTCACCGCGGTGCAGGTGCTGCCGGTAACGCAGCCGTCGGAATGGCAGCAGGGCTACCAGCGCTTCAACCGCACCCAGCTTGAGCTGCTGGAGCAGGCCGGCAGTCCAGAAGGTAAGGCATGATGGCACCGGAACAACCACCCGCCCCCGCCGGCGCCAGCCGCTGCCAGGTGCAAACCTGGCAGGCTGGCACGGTGAGCGCACAGCAGGACACGCTGGCGGAGGAGCTGCCGGTGGCGCTGGAGTTCAACGGCGTCTCGCACGCGGTGATGCTGGCCACGCCGCTGGACCTGGCAGACTTCGCGCTCGGCTTCGCCCTCAGCGAAGGCATCGTCGATAGCGTGCAAGAGGTGTTCGACATCCAGCAGGAGAGCGGCTGCGACGGCATCACCGTCAAGCTGGAGATCGCCAGCGCCCGCTTTGCGCGGTTGAAGGAAATGCGCCGCAACCTGACCGGCCGCACCGGCTGCGGCCTGTGTGGCACCGAAAGCCTGGCGCATGCCCTACGGCCGCTGCCGCCGCTGGCCCACCCCGGCGTGGTACACGAAGACGCCATCCGCCGCGCACTGGCCGGCCTGCGCCAGCACCAGACGCTGCAACAATTGACCGGTGCCACCCACGCCGCCGCCTGGTGCGGCGACGATGGCAGCATCCGCGTGGTACGCGAAGACGTTGGCCGCCACAATGCGCTGGACAAGCTGATCGGCGCGGTGCTGAAATCGCGCCCGCCGGCGCGGGACGGCTTCGTGGTGGTCACCAGCCGCGCCAGCATGGAAATGGTGCAGAAAACCGTCACCGCCGGCTTTGGCTGCCTGGTGGCGATCTCCGCCCCCACCCGGCTGGCCACCGAGCTGGCGCAGGCGGCCGGGCTGTGCCTGATCGGTTTTGCCCGCCCCGAACGCTGGGTGGCCTACAGCCACGCCGAGCGCATCCGCGCCGCCGCCCCCGACACTCCCCGCGACTGACCCCGAGAACGCCCATGGACACCCAACACCTGACCCACATGGCCAACCAGATCGGCAGCTTCTTCGAAGCCATGCCGGATCACCAGGAAGCGCTGGCCGGCATTACCCTGCACATCAAGCGCTTCTGGGAGCCACGCATGCGCCGTGCGCTGCTGCAGGCGCTGCAGCAGGATGCGGCCAACCTTAGCCCCATCGTGCGCGAGGCGCTGCAGGCCGACGACAGCTGGCAGCCGGCTGCACACTAACACCGCGGCGGCAGAGCCTGCCTGCCGCCCCGCTGTTGGCCGTACATCGCCACAAGCGGCGCGCGGTGGCATCACCCCGCCCATGCGCGGCGCCAGCCGGCGCCATCACCAGCACGCCCCACCGCGTCACGGCCGCCACCAGGCACTACCCGGCGTAACGCCACGCCCTACTGCAGCAAGCCATCCATACGCCGCGCCAGCTGCTGTGCCAGCCGGCGCTTCCAGCTGGCGCTGTGCCTGTCGTTCAGCACCCGATCTTCCCAATCGAAGCTACGCATGATGCCGTTGTAACCCAGCCAGCGCAGCGGCTCCGGCTCCCAACGTCGAAGCTTGTCCGGCGTGGTCTGCCAGGGAATCTGTAAGCATTCATCCGGCGTACCGCAGATCAGCGCCGCCAGGGTGCGGCCGGCCAGATTGCTGGCGCCGACGCCCTCGCCGCCGTAGCCGCCGGCGCTCAGCACACCGTTGGCCGCATCAACCACCACCTGCGGCGCAAAGCCGCGCGCCACGCCGAGATTGCCGCCCCAGCCGTGGGTGATGCGCACCTGCGCCAGCATCGGAAACAATTCCAACATCAGCTTGTGCCGCAGCGCCACCTCCGCCGGCGTCAGCACGAACGGCGTGCGCAGCCGGCCCTGAAAGCGATAGCCACCGCGCGCGCCGAACACCAGCCGGTTGTCACGGCTACGTTGGCCGTAACTCACCAGCCGGCTCCACTCGCTGAATGCCTGACCGTGCTCCAGCCCGATCTGATCCCATAGCGCCTGCGGCAGCGGCTCGGTGGCGATGATCATGCTCTGCACCGCAATCTGCTGGCTGCACACACCGGCCTGGCTGCCGCTATACGCCTCCAGCGCCGCTACCACCCAGCGGGCACGCACCCGGCCGCGCGCTGTCAGCGCCTCGTACCGGCGGATGGTGCGCACCGGGCTGTGCTCATACAGCCGCACCCCCAGCTCCTGCACGCGGCGGCGCAACGCGCGCACCAGCTTGGCCGGCTGGATGGTGGCGACATGCGGCGAAAACACCGCGCCATACGGCTGCGCCAGCCGCAGCTGCTGTTGCAGCGCCGCCACCTCCAGCCAGGCAAAGTCCTGCGTGCCGTGGCCATGCGCATGCCAGTGCGCCAGCTGCTGCCGCAGCCGGGCCTCCTGCTCCGGGTAGCGCGCGGCGCAGTACAGCACGCCGCCGTGGCGGAAGTCGCAGTCCAGCCCTTCGCTGGCCACCACGCGGCCAACCTCGGCCGGGATGTCGCGCAGCTGCGCCAGACAGGCATCGCGCCGCGCCGGCTCCAGCCCGGCCAGCAGCCTATCTTCGCCGGCCAGCTCGCCGATCACCCAGCCGCCATTGCGGCCGGAGGCGCCGTAGCCGGCGGTGTGCGCCTCCAGTACCACGACATCCAGCTGCGGCTGCTGCTGCTTCAGGTAATAGGCGCTCCATAGCCCGGTAAAGCCGGCGCCGACGATGACCACGTCGGCAGTGGTATCGCCCGCCAGCGGCGGCGCCGGCGTGACCGGCGCCAGTTGATCCATCCAGAGACTGATATTGCTCGCTTGCACCATAACGCCACTCCCGCACTTGACGGGGCAACACTAGCCGGCGGGCGGTGGGCTTGTCGTTGCTGCGGGCACGCAGCAATGCTGGCGCAGATAGGCGGACGGGGTCATGCCGGTGTGGTCACGGAAGGCGCGGTAGAAGGCAGACAGCGAGTTGAAGCCGGCGGCAAACGCCAGCTCGTCGATACGTGCCGGCGCCAGCTGCTGTGGCAGCGTGGCCAGCAGGTAGCGCACGCGCGCCTCGTTGACGTACTGGTAAAAGCGCCGGCACAGCACCTGGTTCAGCAGGTAGGACAGCTGGTTGCGGCTGTAGCCGGTGGCCGCCGCCACCGCCTGCAGATTGCAATCCGGGTCCAGAAACGGCCGTTGCTGGCGAAAGTAGCTGTCCAGATCTGCGGCCAACCTGCTCAGTTGCCGCGCCGACAGCCCCAGCCGCGCCAGCGCACTGCGCGTGTCGCCGCTGCCGGCGGTCTGCGCCGGCTGTTGCAAGGTGGCGTATTCGTGGATGCACCACACTTGCCCCTGCCGCACGCGGATCGCCTCGCTGCTGCAAAACAGCGCGCGGCCGCCGTGCAGCGCCAGCTGGTACTGGATGAAAGCGGTATCGCCATCCACGCGGATGCGGTCGACATGCTCCAGCCGCTCGTTGCTGCCGCTCGGCAGCGCCGCCTGCACGTAGTCGCGCAGCTCGGCGCGGCGAAACACCCGGTTCTGCAGGTGATCGTGGTATTCGATGTCCGGGTGGTAACAAGCGAGGATGGCCACCAGGTCGCGCTGCCGCCATGCCTGGTGATAGCGCAGCACTACCTGGTAGGTGTCATCGTTGAAGCCGGGGCTGTCCATGCTGTGCTGTCCTGTCTGCCATGTCTTGTTTACGCTGCGCGCCTGCCCGTCGCGGGTGCGGATCGCCATGTTATTGCTGCGCTGGCATGCACGCCGCCCGCGCCTCGCAGGCGGCGGACGCGGGCGCCTGCCGGCTAGAGCGCCCCCTCGGCGCGCAGCACCCGCTCCAGCGCGGCAAAGCACTCCGCGTCGATGGCGCTGTGCAGGTGCTGGCGCATGATGTCCAGCGTCCTCGCTACCGGCGTGGCCGGGTGGTAGGGGCGCTCGGCATTGATGGCGTCAAAAATGTCGGCGGTGGTGATGATGCGGGTTTCCAGCGCGATGGCGTCGGCACCCAGCCCGCGCGGGTAGCCGCTGCCATCCAGCTTTTCGTGGTGCGCGCCGGCCACCCGCGCCAGCTCGGCAAAATGCTCGATGCGCTCGAGGATGGCTTCGGTGTAGCCGGCATGGCGCTGCACCGCCGCCCATTCGTCGGCGTCCAGCTTGCCCGGCTTGTCGAGGATGGTGTTGCTGACTCCCAGCTTGCCCACATCGTGCAGCAAGGCGGCGCGTTTCAGCCAGCGGCGGCGTGCCGGCGCCATGCCCAGCTCGGCGGCGATGCAGTCGGCGTAATGGCCGACGCGCAGGCTGTGGCCGGCGGTGAACGGGCTCTTGGAATCCACCACCTGGCCAAAGCCTTCGGCGATCTCGTCCATGTAATCCTCGTCCAGCGGCACCGCACACTGTGCCGGCTCCAGCGCCAGCACCGCCTGGTCGATATCGTCGGCTTCCAGCTGCTGCCAGAACGGTGCACTGGCGCCCAGCTGACCGACCACCACCACCAGCTGCGGGTCAAACCAGCTGCCGGCCCGCGCCTGCACCTCGGCCAGCGCGGCATGGCGGCCGTGGGTGACATGGAACACGTCCAGCACCTGCGCCAGCAGCGCAATACGCGAGGGCAGCGGAATGGTCTCGCCCAACAGCCCCAGCGGCCGGCCGGAGCCATCCCAGTGCTCGTCCAGCGCCTGGATGCCGGCGGCGACGTTATCGTTGAAACGCAGCTGGCGCGCGATGTCGGCCCCGCGATGGCAGCGGGTGTTGATCAGCTCGTCGGCCATTTCCTTGCCGTGGCGCAGCACATTGAGGATGGATTGCGCGCGCTGGCGCCAGCTACTGGCGTGGGTGCCGGTGTTGCTGAACACGAAGCCCAGCATCTGCGGCAGGCTGGCGCCGACCAGCTTGAAATCCTGTTTGAACTGGCGGTCGTCGGTGAGATACAGCGCGCTGATGCGCGCCGCGTTGCTGCTGCAGCCCAGGTCTTTCAGCAGGATGGTGTAGTACAGATCCCATAGCTGCTGCGCCGTCAGCCCCAGTGCCTGGCCGATGTGCATGCCGATCCAGCAGCTGCGGATGCAGTGGCCTTCCGGCTGGCCCTCGGTGATATCCAGCGCGTAGCTGAGCGCGCTGATGAGTTCAGACAGTTTCAGGGTGGTAGCCATGCGCGTCCCGAATGAAGTGAGCCGGCCGTGCGGCCAACGTTGGCCGCACGGCCATGCTGCGCAGCATGCGATAAAACCGGCGGCGGCGATAGCCGTTTGCCATCCGCCCCGCCCGCCGCGCCGCGCGGCGAGTCAGTCGTTGCTGACCGCCAGCTCGTGCAGAAATTTTTCCAGCACCAGATTGGGCCGCCGCCCCTTGCGCGTCACCACCGTCAGCGGCACCTGGTAGTGCAGCTGCTGCGGGCGGATGGCGCGCAGCTTGCCCTGCGCCACCCAACTGGCGGCAAAGTGGTCCGGCAGGTAGCCGATGTAGCGCCCGGTGAGGATCAGGAAGGCAATGCCCTCGCGGTCGGAAGCCGTAGCGCTGCCGTCCAGCGCCTGCTGGCACTGCTGCGCCTCCGGCGGCAGGCGAAAGCCCGGTATCACCGCCGGCGCGGCGGCGATGTCGGCATCGCTAATATCGGCATCGGCGCGCCAGAACAGCGGGTGGCCCTGGCTGCAGTACAGCAGCGAGTCCTCCTCGTACAGCGGGATGTAGTCTAGCCCGGCCAGCGGGCTGACCAGCGGCACCACACCGACGTGCAGCTGGCCGTCCAGCACCTTCAGCTCGATGTCGCTGGGCGTCATCATGCCGATATTGATGCGCACCCCCGGCCCCTGTTCACTCAGCGCGCGCAACGCCTGGGTGATGCGCATGCGCGACTGCGTCACCAGACTGTTGACGATGCCGATGTTCAGCTCACCACGCAGCTGCTGGTGCAGCTGGTTGACCTGGCTGCGGAAGCCTTCGATGGCGGCCAGCAGGCTCTGGCTGGCGTGCAGCACCTCGCGCCCCTCGTCGGTGAGCGCAAAACCGGCGCGCCCACGCTGGCACAGACGGATGCCGAGCCGTTTTTCCAGATCGCCCATGTGCAGGCTGATGGCGGAACGGCTGATGCCGAGTACGCTCTCCGCCGCCGAGAAGCCGCCGCACTCGGCCACGGTCTTGAACAGGCGCAGCAGGCGGATATCGAAATCGCTGACCTGGCTCAGGGATGTCTTCTTGCTCATAGTTGAATAAACACTCAACTTAACGTGAGAAAGATGTGATTTAACTCACATTTACTCCTGGTGCAAGCTAGCGCCATCAATAAGCGCTCACAGGAGCCACGTCATGAACAACTGCAACGACCAATTTGCCGTCAGCGATCTGAATCTCGATGCCCAGTGGATGCCGTTTTCGGCCAACCGCGCGTTCAAGCGTGATCCGCGCATCATCGTGGGCGCCGAGAACAACTACTTCATCGACGACAAGGGTCGCCGCATCTTCGACAGCCTGTCCGGCCTGTGGACCTGCGGCGCCGGCCACAACCGTCCGGAAATCCAGGAAGCGGTAGCTCGCCAGCTGGGCACCCTGGACTATGCGCCGGGCTTCCAGTACGGCCACCCGCTGGCCTTCCGCCTGGCCGACAAGATCGCCGGCCTGATGCCGGACGGCCTCAACCACGTGCTGTTCACCGGCTCCGGCTCCGAATGTGCCGACACCGCGGTGAAGATGGCCAAGGCCTACTGGCGCCTGAAAGGCCAGCCGAGCAAGACCCGCTTCATCGGCCGCGCCCGCGGCTACCACGGCGTCAACATCGCCGGCACCGCGCTGGGCGGCATCGGCGGCAACCGCAAGATGTACGGCCAGCTGATGGACGCCGACCACCTGCCGCACACCCTGCAACCGGGCCTGGCGTTCACCAAGGGCATGGCCGAAACCGGCGGCGTGGAGCTGGCCAACGAACTACTGAAACTGATCGAGCTGCACGACGCCTCCAACATCGCCGCGGTGATCGTGGAACCGATGTCCGGTTCCGCCGGCGTGATCGTGCCACCGCAGGGCTATCTGCAGCGCCTGCGCGAGATCTGCAGCCAGCACGGCATCCTGCTGATTTTCGACGAGGTGATCACCGCCTTCGGCCGCATGGGCAAGTGGACCGGCGCCGACTACTTCGGCGTCACCCCGGACATCATCAACACCGCCAAGCAGGTGACCAACGGCGCGATTCCGCTGGGCGCGGTGATCGCCTCCAGCGAGATCTACAACACCTTCATGCAGCAGGGCACACCCGAGCACATGATCGAGTTCACCCACGGCTACACCTACTCCGGCCACCCGGTGGCCTGCGCCGCCGGCCTCGCCACCCTGGAGCTGCTGCAACGCGACCAGCTGATCGAGCAATCCGCCGCGCTGGCGCCGGTGTTCGAGGAAAAGCTGCATGCCCTGCGCGGCAGCAAGCACGTGGTGGACATCCGCAACTGCGGCCTGGCCGGCGCCATCCAGCTGGCCGCCCGCGACGGCGACGCCGCCATCCGCCCGTACGAGGCCGGCATCAAGCTGTGGCAGGCCGGTTTCTACGTGCGCTTCGGTGGCGACACCCTGCAGTTCGGGCCGACCTTCAACACCACTGCGCAGCAGCTGGACACCCTGTTCAACGCCGTCGGCGACGTACTGAACCAGACCGCCTGATAGCCCCCTCCCCGCACGGGGAGGCAACCGATTTCCCGCATTCCGGAGAGTAATGACATGACTACCGTCGCCCATCTGATCAATGGTGAGCTCGTCACCAACGTTGGCCGCACCGCCCCGGTGTTCAACCCGTCCATCGGCGAAGCCGTGCGCCAGGTGGCCCTGGCCGACCAGGCCACCATCCAGTCCGCCATCGACGCGGCCAAGGCGGCGTTTCCGGCCTGGCGCAACACCCCGCCGGCCAAGCGCGCGCAGGTGATGTTCCGCTTCAAGCAGCTGCTGGAAGCCAACCGTGACCAGATCGCCGCCATGATCAGCGAAGAGCACGGCAAGACCATCGAAGACGCGGTCGGCGAGCTGCAGCGCGGCATCGAGAACGTGGAATACGCCTGCGGCGCACCGGAGCTGCTGAAGGGCGAATACAACCGCAACGTCGGCCCGAATATCGACAGCTGGTCCGACCACCAGCCGCTGGGCGTGGTGGCCGGCATCACCCCGTTCAACTTCCCGGCCATGGTGCCGCTGTGGATGTACCCGCTGGCCATCGTGTGCGGCAACTGCTTCATCCTGAAGCCGTCTGAGCGCGACCCCAGCTCCACCCTGTTCATTGCCCAGCTGCTGCACGAAGCCGGCCTGCCCAAGGGCGTGATCAACGTGGTACACGGCGACAAGGCCGCCGTCGACGCGCTGATCGAGGCGCCGGAAGTGAAGGCACTGAGCTTCGTCGGCTCCACCCCGATCGCCGAGTACATCTACAGCGAGGGCACCAAGCGCGGCAAGCGCGTGCAGGCGCTGGGCGGCGCCAAGAACCACGCGGTGGTACTGCCGGATGCCGACCTCGACAACACCGTCAACGCCTTGATGGGCGCGGCGTATGGCTCCTGCGGCGAGCGCTGCATGGCGATTTCGGTGGCGGTGGCGGTCGGCGACCAGGTGGCCGACAAGCTGGTGGAAAAACTGGTGCCGAAGATCGCGGCGCTGAAGATCGGTGCCGGCACCTCCTGCGGCTTGGACATGGGCCCGCTGGTCACCGGCGCGGCGCGCGACAAGGTGAAGGGCTATATCGACAGCGGCGTGGCGCAGGGCGCCGAGCTGGTGGTCGATGGCCGCCAGCTGTCGGTGGCCGGCTGCGAATCCGGCTTCTTTGTCGGCGGCACGCTGTTCGACAAGGTCACGCCGGAGATGAGCATCTACCGCGAGGAAATCTTCGGGCCGGTGCTGTGCATCGTGCGCGTCGGCAGCCTGGAAGCAGCGATGCAGCTGATCAACGACCACGAATACGGCAACGGTACCTGCCTGTTCACCCGTGATGGCGAAGCGGCGCGCCTGTTCTGCGACGAAATCGAAGTCGGCATGGTCGGCGTCAACGTGCCGCTGCCGGTGCCGGTGGCCTACCACAGCTTCGGCGGCTGGAAGCGTTCGCTGTTCGGCGACCTGCATGCCTATGGCCCGGACGGCGTGCGCTTCTACACCAAGCGCAAGACCATTACCCAACGTTGGCCGCAGCGCGCCAGCCACGAGGCGTCGCAATTCGCCTTCCCCAGCCTGTAACACGGGCCACGGCAGCCACCGCCCGGTGGCTGCCGACCAAACTGCCATGCCACGCCACCACGGCCAGCACAGCATTACGCGCGGGAGCAGCCACATGCTGCCCCCGCGTCGTCACGTCCGCCTCGGCGTGATCAATGCCGTACTGGCGTTCTGGGCACAGTACCACTGCCGCCACGCGCGCAACCCGCACCCCGACCCCGCCTGACTGCCGCTGCCCGCGCAGCGCCCCCGTTATCTCGTCCGCCAGCCGCCTCGCGCCGCTGCGGCCAACCTTGCCTAGCTGCCTGTGCGCGGCCACGCGCCGTCGCGGCAAGCCAGCATTACGGAGTCAGACATGAACGCACCCTTTCGCGGCAGCCAGCCGCGCGGCCCTTCCTACTACAGCGCCAGCATCCAGCAGGAAAGCGATTACCCCCCGCTGCAAGGCACGGTGGAGGTCGATGTCGCCATCATCGGCGGCGGCTTCACCGGTGTGGCCAGCGCGCTGGAGCTGGCCGAACGCGGCCTGAAAGTGGCCATCGTCGAACAGCACAAGATCGGCTGGGGTGCCAGCGGCCGCAACGGCGGCCAGGTCACCGGCAGCCTGTCCGGTGACGAGGCAATGCGCCAGCAGATGCACAACACGCTGGGCAATGCGGTGGACGATTTCATCTGGTGGTTGCGCTGGCGCAGCCACGACATCATCCAGCAGCGTGTGGCCAAGTACGGCATCGCCTGCGACCTCAAGCACGGCCACCTGCACGCGGCGATGAAGCCGGCGCACATGGCCGAGCTGCGCAGCAGCTACGAAGAAGCCCAGCGCCGCGGCATGGGCGAGCAGGTGACACTGCTGGACGCCGCCGGCGTGCGCCAGCACCTGGCCACCGACATCTATGTGGGCGCGCTGAAGAACACCCGCAACCTGCACCTGCACCCGCTGAACCTGTGCCTGGGCGAGGCGCGCGCCGCCGCCAGCCTGGGGGCGCTGATCTTCGAACACACCGAGGTGCTGGACATCGTGCATGGCGACAAGCCGGCCATTGTCACGCCGCAGGGGCGCATCAACGCCAAACAGGTGCTGCTGGCCGGCGACGTGTACCACAAGCTGGAACAGGACAAGCTGGGCGGCAAGATCTTCCCGGCCATGGGTGGCATCGTCACCACCCGCCCGCTGGGCGAACTGGCAAAGCAGCTCAACCCGCAGGACCTGGCGGTGTACGACTGCCGCTTCGTGCTGGATTACTACCGCCTGACCGCCGATGGCCGCCTGCTGTTCGGCGGCGGCGCCAACTACTCCGGCCGCGACTCGCGCGACATCGCCGGCGAACTGCGCCCGTGCATCGAACGCACCTTCCCGCAGCTGAAGGGCGTGGAGATCGACTTCCAGTGGAGCTGCGCGATGGGCATCGTGGTGAACCGCATCCCGCAGCTGGGCAAGCTGTCGGACAACGTGTGGTACTGCCAGGGCTACTCCGGCCACGGCGTGGCCAGCAGCCACATCATGGGCGAGATCATGGCCGAGGCCATCACCGGCACGCTGGCGCGCTTCGACACCTTTGCCGCCTGCAAACACGTGCGTGTGCCGCTGGGCAGCAAGCTCGGCAACCCGCTGCTGGCGGCCGGCATGTGGTATTACCAGTTGCGGGAGAAGCTGCGCTGAGTCTGGCCTGCCAGCTTGTGCAGCTTGGCGCGAGCCCAGCAAGCCCCAACGGTTACTGCATCCGGTTTTGTATCCGCTGCGCGGATGTTGTTTGAAGTCGCCGGTTCCGCCCGGCGGACGGGCCAGGGGGCGTGCCGCCGCCCCCTGACAACCCCGCTCGCCCTAATGGTCCGCGAAACCCCGTAGGGCAATCTGGCGCTACACAACGTTGGCCGCATGCTTTGTAGCAGCTTGGCTGCCAGGACGATACCTACCAGCCGCCCCCGCAACCCACCCCTTACCCACCCGACATATCTCACTCTTGGTATAGTGTTGGATAGATTGTTCCATCCGCCCCCCCTATCGCCATGGCACATCCCACCCTCCCCACCGATGCGCAAGCGCTGCAACACGAGCTGGCCAGCCTGCGCCAGGAGCTGGCCGCGGCGCGGCTGCTGATTGCGACACAGCAGGAAAAACTCAATGCCGCGCTGGATGGCACCGGACTGTGTCTGTGGCAGGGCCAGCCGCCCACTGGCGAGCTGCAGGTGTTCAATCTGCAGGATTTCAAGCCGGGTGACATGGCCTCGCACTTCGAAGCCTGGTATGCCAAGGTGCACCCGGATGATCGCGATCGCGTGGTGAACCACTACTTTGCCCATCTGCTCGGCGAGACCGACAGCTACGAGGCGGAGTACCGCACCATCGGCCTGGACGGGCGCATTACCTGGCTGTGGGATCGCGGCCGCGTGATCGAGCGCGACGCCGACGGCAAGGCACTGCGCATCATGGGCGCCCATGCCGACATTACCCAGCGCAAGGAAAACGAGCTGGCGCTGCAGCATATGGCGCAGCACGATGCGCTGACCGGGCTACTGAACCGCAGCGCCTTTTACCAGCGGCTGAACCATGCCATCGAGCGCACCAACCGCAACGGCGGCAATCTGGCAGTGCTGTTTGTCGATCTGGATCTGTTCAAGCAGGTCAACGACCAGCACGGTCACGTCATTGGCGACAGGCTGCTGCAGCAGGTGGCGCGGCAACTGCTGCAGGTGGTGCGCGACGGCGACGTGGTGGCACGGCTGGGCGGCGACGAATTCATCATCTACCTGCAGGGCGAAACCGGACCGCCACCGGTGGAAGAAGTCGGTCAGCGATTGCTCGATCTACTGAACCGGGAACAGCTGCTAGATGACCTGCACATCGATCTGGGCGCCAGTATCGGCACCAGCATCTACCCGCACGACGGCAACAATGCCGAAGCCCTGGTACAGCACGCCGATGCCGCCATGTACCAGGCCAAAGCGGATGGCCGCCGCCGCGTGCGCCATTACCAGCACAGCCCGTTACGCCAGCAAGCATAGGCCGGCCACGCGGCCCGGCCCGATAGCAAACGCCCACCAGTCGGTGGGCGTTGTCGTTGCGGCCAACGTTAGCCTACAGCGCCAGCTGCGACCCCAGCTCCACCACCCGGTTGGGCGGCAGCTTGAAATAGGACGAAGCAGCACCGGCATTGCGGAACATGGTAAGGAATAGCTTTTCGCGCCAGCGGCTCATCAACCCGGCGCCCACCTTGGGAATCAGCGTCTCGCGGCCGAGGAAAAACGAGGTGTCCATCATCTCCAGCGCCAGCCCCTGTGCCGCGCACTGTTCCAGCGCCAGCGGCACGTCCGGCTCGTCCATGAAGCCGAACACCACCTGTACGCGGTAGAACTGCTCGCCCAGCGCCTCGACACGCACCCGCTCGGCGGCCGGCACATGCGGCATATCCGCCACCTCCGCCTTCAGCAGCACCACCCGTTCGTGCAGGCTCTTGTAGTGCTTCATGCTGTGCAGCAAGGCATGCGGCGTGCTGAGCAGATCCGAGGTCATGAAGATGGCGGTGCCCTGCACCCGCGGCACTGCCGGCGCCATCAGCTCGACGAACTGCGTCAGCGGCATGCCGTCGGCGGCCAACTTGTCGTGCACCAGCTCGCGGCCACGTTTCCAGGTAGTCATCACGGTAAAGATCAGCAGCCCCATCGCCAGCGGGAACCAGCCGCCCTCGAACAGCTTGAAGGCATTGGCGCCGAAGTAGGCGCAGTCCACCAGCAGCAGGCTGCCCAGAATCAGCGTGCACTTCAGCGGCGACCAGTGCCACTGCTGCCGCGCCACCATGACGGTGAGGATGGTGGTGATCACCATGGTGCCGGTGACGGCGATGCCATAGGCGGCAGCCAGCTTGCCGGAGGAGCCGAAACCCACCACCAGCAGCGCCACCGCCACCAGCAGCGCCCAGTTCACCGCCGGCAGGTAGATCTGGCCGATCTCGCGGCTGGAGGTGTGCAAAATGGCCATGCGCGGCACGTAGCCCAGCTGGATCGCCTGGCGGGTAATGGAATAGGCGCCGGAAATCACCGCTTGCGAGGCAATGACGGTGGCCAGCGTGGCCAGCAGCACCATCGGCAGCAGCGCCCAGCCCGGTGCCAGCAGGTAGAACGGGTTGGCGATGGCCTGCGGGTTGCGCAGCAGCAGCGCGCCCTGGCCGAAGTAGTTGAGCACCAGCGCCGGCAGCACCAGGCTGAACCACGCCAGCTGGATCGGGCGGCGGCCAAAGTGGCCCATGTCGGCATACAGCGCCTCGCCGCCGGTCAGCGCCAGCACCGAGCCACCCAGCGCCAGAAAGCCCAGCAGCGGGTTGGCCGCAAAGAACTGCACCGCGTGCCACGGGTTCAAAGCGGCCAGCACCGGCGGGTTCTGCACGATCTCGCGCACCCCCAGTACGCCCAGCACCAGAAACCACAGCACCATCACCGGGCCGAACAAGGCGCCCACCTTCTCGGTGCCGTGCTTCTGCATCACGAACAGGCCGAACAGCACTGTCAGCGATAGCGGCACGATATACGGCGTCAGCGCCGGGGTGGCGATGCCCAGCCCCTCCACCGCCGACAGCACCGAGATGGCCGGGGTGATAATGCTGTCGCCGTAGAACAGTGCGGCGCCGAACAGTCCCAGCAGCATCAGCAACGCCACCTGCTGCCGGCTTTTTGCGTGATGCAGCACCAGCGCCATCAGCGCCATGATGCCGCCCTCGCCCTTGTTGTCGGCGCGCATGATGATGGTGACGTACTTGAACGCCACCACCACCAGCAGCGACCACAACACCAGCGACAGGATGCCGAGGATGTTGGCGTGACTCAGCGGCACCGGGTGCGAGCCGGCGAAGATTTCCTTCATGGTGTACAGCGGGCTGGTGCCGATATCGCCATACACCACCCCCAGCGCGGCCAGGGACAGTGCGGCCAGGCGGCCGCCGGGTTGCGGTGAACTCATGGTCGGTTTCCGATCATCAAAACTGGAAGCGGTAGCCCACCCCGGACAGGGTGATGAAATGCACCGGCTGCGCCGGGTCCTGCTCCAGCTTCTGGCGCAGGCGGCTCATGTAGATACGCAGGTAGTGGCTGTCGTCGGTATGCCCCGGCCCCCACACCGCCTGCATCAGCATGCGGTGGGTCAGCGCCTTGCCGGCATCGCGCAGCAGCGCGCACAGCAGCTTGTACTCCATCGGCGTCAGCGCCACCTCTACCCCGCCACGGCGCACTTCGCGCCGCGCCAGGTCGACGCTGACCTCGCCAAAGCTCAGCAGCGGCGAGGCTTCCAGCTGGCGGGCATGGCGCCGGCTCAGCGCCCGCACCCGCGCCAGCAGCTCGCCGACGCCGAACGGCTTGGTCAGGTAGTCGTCGGCGCCGGCATCCAGCGCCGCAATCTTGTCGGCCTCATCGCTGCGCGCCGACAGCACCAGCACCGGCGCCTGCGACCAGTGGCGAAAATCGCGGATCAACGCCACGCCGTCCATGTCCGGCAGCCCCAGGTCGACGATCAGCAGGTCCGGCTGCCGGCTGCCGGCTTCTACCAGGCCACGTTGGCCGCAGTCGGCCTCGTACACCGTCCACTGCTGCGCCTCCAGCGTGCTGCGCACGAAGCGGCGGATATGCGGCTCGTCCTCGATCAACAGAATGCGCAGTTCAGCCTGGCTCATGCTCGTCCTCCGTCACCATGCTTGGCGGGGTGCCCAGCGGCAGCCGCAGGCAGGCAGTGGTGCCCGCCCCCGGCGTGGCCGACAGCGTCAGGCTGCCGCCGTGCGCCTCGGCAATGGCCTTGGCGATGCCCAGCCCCAACCCCATGCCCGGCTTGCCCGATTCGGCGTCGCCGCGCTCGAACAGCGCAAACAGCCGCTCCAGCTGCGCCGGGTCGATGCCGGGGCCGGCGTCGCACACTGCCAGGCAGGCCGCGTCGCCCTCGGTGTAGGCGCGGATGCGGATCGGGCTGCCCGCCGGCGCGTACTTGGCGGCGTTTTCCAGCAGGTTGCACAGCACTCGCTCGATCAGCACCGCGTCGAAGCGCACCAGCGGCAGATCCGGCGCCAGCTCCAACGTCAGCGGGTGGGCGGCCAACGTTGGCCGCAGCAACTGCAGGCTGGTGCTGATCACCTCTTCGTACAGCTGCCATTCCCGCCGCAGCGGCAGCTTGCCGGCCTGCAGCCGCGCCATGTCCAGCAGGTTGGTCATCATCTTGTGCACCGCGCCGGCCTGATCGCGGATCAGCCGCGCCGCCTCGCGCTCGGCTTCCGGCAGCGGCCGGGCGGCCAGCGCGTCGGCCATGCCCAGCAGGCTGGTCAGCGGCGTGCGCAGGTCGTGCGACAGCGCCGCCAGCAGCGAGCTGCGCAGTTTTTCGGCGCTGATGGCAATCTCGGTCTGCCGCGCCACATCCACGTAGTGCAGCCGCTCCACCGCGATGGCCAGCAGCGAGGCCAGGGTGATGAAGCGCGGCTCGCGCTGCAGAAAATCCTGCCCGTCCATGTGCTCGGGGTAGATGGCCAGCACGCCGCGCATGCCCATCGGCGCCCGCAGCGGCAGGTACAGCGGCGGCGGGCCGGCTTCGGCATCGCCGCGCACCGGCTGCTGGCTGCTGAAGGCCATCTGCAGCAGGTGGCTTTCCACCAGCTCGCTGTGCGATGTATCCAGCTGCCGCTCCGGCGTCAGCCAGAAGCAGCGCACGCGGCATTGCTGATGCGCGGCGTAGCTGGCCACCGCCGCTTCCACCTGCTCGATGCTGGCGGCGCCGGTCAGGGTGCGCGCCAGCTCGTAGTGCTCGCGCGTTTCGCGCTCGTGGCGGCGCACGCGCTCGGTTTCATCCTGCAGGCTGGTGGTCAGCCCGGTGGTCAGCAGCCCCACTGCCAGCATTACCGCGAAGGTGATCAGGTACACCCCATCGCTGACGGCAAAGGTGAAGTGCGGCGGCACCAGGAAGAAATCGAACAGTGCCACACTAAGAAAAGCCGCGAACACCGCCGGGCCACGCCCCAGCTTCAGTGCCACCAGGAACACCACCAGCAGGAACAGCATCACTGCGTTGGCCAGTTGCAGCGTGTCGCGGAACGGCGCGGTGAGCAGGGTGACCAGCAGGCAGGCGATAACCACCAGACCGTAGCGTCGCCATACGGACACCTGGCGGCCGGCAAAGGCTTGATTCGGTTTCATGCTGCGCTCGTTTATCCAGATGCTGTAACGATAGGGCAGCGCCCGTAAAAAATTTGTAGAGAGTTGTTGGCTTGCTGTAAACAAGCTGTAAACGCCCGCCGGCACCACTGCCGGCAGGCCCCACCTGCCCGCAAGGAGCCCCGATGCTGGCCACCCTGTTTGCCCTGCCCCGCACCGTGTGGCTGATCGGGCTGATCAGCCTGGTCAACGACAGCGCCAGCGACATGCTCTACCCGCTGATCCCGCTATACCTGTCCTCGGTGCTCATGGCCGGGCCCAAGGCGCTGGGCCTGATCGAGGGCATCGCCGAGGCCAGCGCCAGCCTGCTGAAGCTGTTTTCCGGCGTGGTGGTGGACCGCACCCGGCGCAGCAAGCCGTGGCTGCTGTTCGGCTACGGTCTGGCCGGACTGGGGCGGCCGCTGATCGCCTTTATCGGCAGCTGGCCGTGGCTGCTGGCGATCCGCTTTGCCGACCGGGTGGGCAAGGGCCTGCGCTCGTCGCCGCGCGATGCGCTGCTGGCGGCCAGCGTGGATGCGCGCCAGCGCGGGCTGGCGTTTGGCCTGCACCGCACCATGGACAATGCCGGCGCGGTCATCGGACCCTTGCTGGCCACCGCACTGCTGGCGCGGCAGGTGCCGCTGCAGACGATTTTCCTGTGGTCGGCGCTGCCGGCGGCGCTGTGCCTGGCGCTGACCTGCTGGCTGCGCGAGCCGGCCAGGCCGCCCCACCCGGCCGCGCGGCCGTTCAGCTGGCGGCTGCACGACATGCCGCCGCCGTTGCGCCGCTACCTGCTGGTGCTGGCGCTGTTCACGCTGGGCAACTCGTCGAACATGTTCCTGCTGCTGCGGGCGCAGGAGCTGGGGGTGCCGCTGGCGCAGATCCCGCTGCTGTGGGCGGCGGTGTCGGCGGTGGCGATGCTGTTCTCCACCCCGCTGGCGGCGTTGTCCGATCGCGTCGGGCGCGTGCAGTTGCTGGTCTGCGGCTATGTGCTGTACGGGCTGTTCTATCTGGCCTTCGGCCTGCAGAGCCAGCAAGGTTGGCCGCTGTTCGCGCTGTTTGCCGGCTATGGTCTGTTCATGGCCGCCACCGAAGGTGTGGAGAAAGCGCTGGTGGCCGATCTGGCGCCCGTCGATGGCCGCGGCACCGCCTTTGGCTGGTTCCACCTCACCAGCGGCGCCTGCCTGCTGCCGGCCTCGCTGCTGTTTGGCTACCTGTACCAGGCCGGCAGCCCGCTGCTGGCGTTCGGTTTTTCCGCTGCGTGCGCGCTAACGGCCGCCGGCCTGCTGTGGCGCTGGCTGGGGCCGCGCGCGCTGCCGCTGCCGGCGGCAACGACCCCTGCCGGCAAGCCCTGAGCACGGCGCCGCAATGCCAAGCCAGCGGTAGCCGCTGACATGCATTTGCGCCAGCGCAAGCCAACCGCGCGGCGCCGGACTAGGATCAAACCAGCAGCCGCGCCGCCCTGCCCGCCACCTTGGCCGCAGCGGCCACTGCGGCCAACCTTTTACGCACGCGAAACGGAGTCACCATGCATCTGACCTTTCTCGGCGCCGCCGGCACGGTAACCGGCAGCAAATACCTGCTGGAATGCGCCGGCAAGCGCATCCTGCTCGACTGCGGGTTGTTCCAGGGCTTCAAGCAGCTGCGGCTGCGCAACTGGAGCGGGCTGCCGTTCAATCCGGCCGACCTGGACGCGGTGGTGCTGAGCCACGCCCATCTGGACCACAGCGGCTACCTGCCGGCGCTGGTGCGCGATGGCTTTCGCGGCTGCATCTACGCCACCGAGGCCAGCTGCGCGCTGGCCTCCATCCTGCTGCCGGACAGCGGCTACCTGCAGGAAGAAGAAGCCGACTACGCCAACCGCCGCGGCTTTTCCAAGCACAGCCCGGCGCTGCCGCTGTACACCGAGGCCGATGCCGAGAAGGCGCTGGAATACTTCGTGCCGCTGCCGTTCCACCAGCGTCGCGACATCCTGCCGGGCGTGCAGCTACTGCTGCGCCCGGCCGGCCATATCCTGGGCGCCGCCACGGTGGAGATCGTGGCCGACGGCGTCACCCTGGTCGGCTCCGGCGACCTGGGCCGGCAGCAGGACCCGATCATGAAACCGCCGGAATACGTGCAGCGCGCCGACTACCTGCTGCTGGAATCCACCTACGGCAACCGCCGGCACCCGCCACAGGCGCCGGAAGAAGTGCTGGAACAGGTGATCAACCGCACCGTGGCGCGGCACGGCATCACCATCATTCCGTCGTTTGCGGTGGAACGGGCGCAAGTGCTGATGTACTTCCTGTACCGGCTGAAACGCGCCGGCCGCATTCCGCGCCAGCTGCCGATCTACCTGAACAGCCCGATGGCCAGCGATGTCACCGCGGTGTACCAGCAGTTCCGCGACAGCCACAAGCTGTCGGACGAGGACTGCCTGGGCATGTGCCAGGTGGCGCAGATGGTGCGCACGGTGGAGGAATCCAAGCGCCTGAACGAATTGCGCGAGCCGGCGGTGATCATCGCCGCCAGCGGCATGGCCACCGGCGGCCGCGTGCTGCACCACCTGAAGGCCTTCGCCCCCAACCCGCGCAACACGCTGCTGTTTTCCGGTTTCCAGGCCGGCGGCACCCGCGGCGCGCTGATCGTGGCCGGCGCCGACAGCGTGCGCATCCATGGCCAGGAGGTGCCGATCAACGCCGAGGTGGTGGCCATGGAACACCTGTCCGCCCATGCCGACAGCGACGAGATCATGCAGTGGCTGAACGGCTTCGCACAGCCGCCACGGCAGACCTTCATCGTGCATGGCGAGCCGGATGCCGCCGATGCACTGCGCCGCCGCATCAGCGTGGAAAAACACTGGCCGGTGGGCGTGGCCGAACAGGCGCAGCGCGTGGCGCTGGACTGAGCTACCGGCAAAGGTTGGCCGCAAGGCCGGCAGGCGGCCGGCCCGGCGGCTTATGCCGCTGTCTGCGCCAGCGCGGCCACCGCCTGCCGCACGGCGGCCAACTGTTGCAGCAGCGCCGCCAGCTGCGGCGCCAGCGTCGCGACCGCGGCGCCCTGGCGGATAGCCTGCTCGATCTCGCCCGCCTGGCGGGCCACCTCGTCGGCGCTGACATTACCGGCGGCGCCGCGCAGGGTATGCACCAGCCGCAGCAGCAGCTCGCCATCGCCGGCCTGCAGCGCGGCCTGGCTGTCGTCGGCAAAGCTGGCCATATTGCTGGCAAACAGCAGCAGCCATTTGCGATACACATGCTGCATGCCCACCGCGCGGGCGGTGCCATCCTCGACATTGACCCCCGCGGCGGCCAACTGCTGCCACTCATCGGCTGGCGCCGCGGCTAGCTCGGGGCCGGCCACGGCGGCAGGCGGCGTGGCGACGTGCGCGGCCGACGCCGGTCGCGCCTGCAGCCCGGCTTGGGCCAGCACGGCAAACAGGCGTACCGGATCGATCGGTTTGCTGATGTAGTCATCCATGCCCGCGGCCAGCACCTCTTCGCGGCTGCCGGACAAGGCATTGGCGGTCAGGGCAATGATTTTGAGCGCCTGCCAGGCCGGGTTGGCGCGGATCTGCTGCGTTGCCACAAAGCCATCCATCACCGGCATGTGGCAATCCATCAGCACCGCATCCGGCAGCCCCTGCTGCAAGGCCTGCAGCGCCTCGGCACCGTTGGCCGCAAAGCAGACGCTGGCGCCCGCCTCCTGCAGATAGGCGGCGGCGACTTCCTGGTTCAGCGGCACATCGTCCACCACCAGCACATGGCAGCCATCGAGCCGCGGCAAGGTGTTATTCGCGGCCTCGTCGGCGGCGGGAATGGCCTGCCCCAGCCGCTGCATGCCCTGGTAAAAACGCCCGATGGTCAGCGGTTTGAGCCAGACCTCGCACACCGGCAGGCTGCGCGAGGCGACCGGCAGCAGCGCGCCCGAGCTGACATGGTGGCGGCTCAACAAAATCAGCTTGGCATTGGCCGGCCAGGGGATGTCCCGTACCAGCTCGCGCCAGTCGGCGGCATCACTGTCCAGCAGCAGCACGTCTTCCGTGCGCCACGCCGCCAGCAAGGCCAGCAGCTGTGTGCGGGTCACAATCTCGCTGCTTTCCATGCCCAGGCGTTGGCACAGCGGCAGCAAGCAGCCGCGGTACTGCTCGCTCAAGCGGGCATGGAACAGCTTGCCCTCTGGCTGCCACGGCGCCGCTGCGGCCACGGCCAAGGCGGGGAGCGGCAGGCTGAAAGCAAAGCAGCTGCCCTTGCCGGGCTGCGAGTCAATGCGGATCTGCTCGCCGCCCATCAATTGCACCAACTGGTTGGAAATCACCAGCCCCAGGCCACTACCGCCATAACGCCGCTGGGTGGAGGCATCCGCCTGCGAGAACGGCTGGAACAAGCGGGCCAGCTGCGCTTCGCTCATGCCGATCCCGCTATCCTGCACCTCGAAATGCAGCACCCCACCCTGCCAGCGCACGGTCAGCAACACATAGCCGGTGGTGGTGAACTTCACGGCATTGCCCAGCAGGTTCAGCAGGACCTGGCCAAGCCGCAGCGCATCGCCCTGCCAGCGGCTGGGCACGTCGGGCGCGACATCGAACACCAGCTCCAGCGACTTGCCATCCAGCCGCATGGCCAGGATGTCGGCCAGTGGCGCCAGCACCTCTTCCAGCAGGAACGGCGACTGCTCGATCTGCAGATAGCCAGACTCGATCTTGGAAAAATCCAGGATGTCGTTGATGATTTCCAGCAAGCCGCGTGCGGAGCGCACCACCTTGCCCAGATAGTCGCGCGCCTTGGCCGGCAGCTGTTCGCGCATCACCAGGTCGGTCATACCGATGATGGCGTTCATCGGGGTGCGGATTTCGTGGCTCATATTGGCCAGGAACGCGCTCTTGGCCTCGGTGGCGTTTTCGGCGGCGGCCACCGCCTCCTGCATGCGCTGCGCCAGCTGTTTCTGTGCCGTGATGTCCTCCTGCACGCTGACGTAGTGCGTGATGCACCCCGCGGCATCGCGCACCGGCGACACCATCTGCATCACCCAGTATTCGCGGCCATCCTTGCGCCGGTTGAGCAATTCGCCGTGCCAGCTTTCGCCGGACAACAGCGCCCGCCACAATTCGGCATAGACTTGCGGCCCGGTTTTGCCGCTCTTGAGCAAGCCGGGGCGCTGGCCCAGCAATTCCTGCTCGTCGTAACCGCTCATCTGCAGCAGACGCGGATTGACGAACTCGATCAAGCCTTGCGGGTCGGTAATCATCACCCCGGCCGGGCTTTGCGTGACCGCACGCGACATCTGCTCCAGCCGCATCTCGTTGGCCCGCTGCAGGGTAATGTCGCGGAACAGCAGCACGGCACCTAGCTCGCCAATCGGCCGTGCCAGCATGTTCAGCTGGTAGAACACCGGGAAGCGTTCGCGCTGCGCGCTGCCGAACTGCTCCCGGTGGCTGCTGCACGGCAGCCCCTGCTGCAAGGCGCGCAGCAATGGCGACGGGGGCACCAACCGCAGGCCATAGGCATTGTAGTGATAGAGGAAATCGTCCAGTTGCCGGCCATTTAGCGCCTCGCTGCTGGCCCCCAGCATCATCGCCGCCGCCGGGTTACAGAACACCACGCGGCCATCAGCAGCCAGGCCCAGCACTCCTTCCCCCATTGTCTGCAAGATGGCCTGCGCCTTGGCCTCGGCATTGCTGGCGGCCTCCTCGGCCCGCGCCAGCCGTTCCTGTTCCAGTGCCTCGCGCGCCGCATCCATCTCGTGGGCCAGTTGCCATGCCACAGTCACATCCTGCACCACGGCCACCCGGCGCAACGGCTGCCCGCTGCTATCAAACTCGTGCCGGCCGACCTCGCGCAGGTACTTGATGCGTCCATCCGGCATCTGCAGCCGGAAATCCACCTCGTAACCGTGCTGCAGGTTGGCCGCATGCGCCAGCAGCACGTTCTGGAGATCATCCGGGTGAATACGCTGCAGAAAACTGCTGATCTGTGGTGGCTGCTCCGTCGGGTATTCCAGGATGTGATACAGCTGCTCGGTCCATTCGTCCGGGCGGCCATCACTGTTGGCAATGAAATAGCCAAGCTTGGCCATGCGCTCGGCATCCTCCAGCTGCAATTGCCGCTGCAACTGGCTGCGCTCCAGCTGCTCGGCCATGGCGTTGAAGGTGTTGCCCAGCGACTGGAACTCCCGGCCATCCAGTGGCGGCAGCCTGACCCCCGGTTCGCCGCGGCTGATGCGCTGGCTGGCCTGCAGCAAGGTGTTGATCGGCACCACCAGTTTGCGGGCGCGCCAGAAGGTAATCGCGCAGGCAAACACCGCCACCACCAGCAGTATGCCGATCAGCTGGTTCCGCTGTTGCTGCAACGGCGCCATCACCGCGGCCTCGTCGCGGGTGACCATGATGGCCCCGCCAAGCAATGGCAACGCCGACCAGGCCGCCAGCACGGGACGCCCCTGGTAATCGAGGCTGCGCCCCACGCCCACGCCACCATCCAGCGCCTCCCACATGGCCTGGCCGGCTTGCATCTGCGGCGTGATTTTCAGGCGGAAGGCGGCATTCGGCGTGCGGCGCAACGGCGCAATCACCATCGCCTCTCCGCGCTCCTGCGTCGTCACCAGCAGGTTTTCGCCGTCCGCCCCCATGCCGGCATAATTGCCGGTGATATGTTGCAGATGTTCTTCGTTGACACGGATCAGCAGAAAACCCAGCAATTTGTCCTGCTGCAGCACCGGGGATAGCCAGAACGCCGCATAGGTCTTTACCGGGGCAAACGGGGCATGCGGGATGAAACGCACGCCGCTGGTCGGCAGGGTAATCAGCTCTTGCAGCTGCCCGGCCATACGCGACGAGGATTGCCGGGGATCGGCCAAGTCCAGCCCGCGCCATGCCGGATGATTGGGGCTGAAGAGCACCTTGCCACGCGGGTCCAGCAGCAGCATGTCGTTCTGCCCGATGACGATATTGGCCTCTTCCACGAAAGTGCAGGTGGTCGCGGTCGACACCCCTTGGGCCGAGAAAGCCCGCACACAGGCATCCAGATCATTGTCAGACGACAGCAGGCGCATCATGGTGGTCTGGCCCTGCCACCAGTCGGCGATCTCGTTCAGGCGGACAGTGAGCAGCGCCTGCAGTTGCGCCTGCGTGGACTCGCGGTAATGACTGGCAAAGCGTTGATAGGCAAGCCCGCCCACCAGCAGCAGCGGCAACAGGCTACCCAGCACGAACCACAGCAGCAAGTGGTGCTTTATGCGCATGTGCGGTTACTCAGCTGACCAACGGCGGCATGTCGGCCAACACCTGCTTGAGACTCTCCAGTGCCTGGAAGTCTCCGCCATACAGGGAGAGGATACGGCTGCTGGCGGCGCGCAGCACATTGTTGAGATTGGCTTCCTGCCGCTCCGTCAGGCCCAGGTGGATGTATTCGCGCTCCAGCTCGCCCAGCATGCTTTCCAGCAGCGCAGTGGCCAGAAAGCGGTCGTCACGGCGTTGCTGCTCCATGGCCGTCACGCTGGCCTGCACGCTGGACAGGACTTTACGCAGGCTGGCCTCGCGCTCCACCACCTGCTGCTGCAAGGCCAGCATGGCGCCACGCGACGCGGCCAGATCCGCCAGCGCCAGCGTTGCCAGCCGGGCGGCAGCCAGCTCGGCGATGGCAGCCAGGTTGTCACGCAGGCGCCCCATGCGCTCCTCATCATCCAGCGGCATATTGCGCACCATCAGGGTAACGCCCCCGTAGTTGAATGCCGCGCGCTGCCCCATGGCCACGATGCGGCCGCAACTGGCGATCAGCTGTAGCACCCCGGACTCCATGGCACTCAGCTCGCCCGCCTGGTTCATTTCCAGCGCCCCGCTCTCGTTTCGCAATGCCACGGCAGAGGAAAGGCCGTAGCTGGCCGCCGCTTCCAGCAGCTCGCGAGCCAGGCCGCCCATGTCCTCGCACAGCATCACCTGGCGGGCAAACTGCACCACCTGCCCCATTTCGGCCGCGTTGCTCATCGCCGTCATGGCGGTCGCCGTGGCGTAACTGGCCTGCTGCGCCAGCGCTTCGCGCTGCTGGCGGATGCGCAGCAGCGCCTCCAGCTTGGCGCCCAGCAAGGTTAGCTCCAGCGGCTTGGCCATAAAATCCTCGCCACCGGCATCGTAGGCGGCCATGCGATCTTCCAGCGTGGTCAGGCCAGACAGGAACATCACCGGAATATCCTGGGTATCAAAATCTGCCTTCAAGCGGCGGCAAACCTCGTAACCGTCCAGTTCCGGCATATTGATATCCAGCAGAATGATCTGGGGCGCTAGCGTCCCCACCTGCTGCAAGGCCTGCAGCGGATTGACGCTGCCTTGCACGGCAAATTGCTCGCCCAGCACATCCTCGATCATTTGCACGGTCAGCGAATCATCATCAATCACGTAGAGCAGTGGTTTGGTCTGCATGCTAGTTCCAGGTGGGTAACGGCGTTCAGGTAAACAAGTGGCCAGCCGCAGACAGTCGGGCGGCCAACGTAATGGCTACGCATTGTCGTGGTGCGGCAGAAGATGCCCTTGCGCAACATCAACCAGACCGCACTATGCATGGTTGGCAATAACGCGGCGCTTTTCAAACTATTTGTCAAGCATACGCCGGCCGCTGCCGGCCGTAGCCACCCGGCGGGAAAACCGGCCCGGCCCCGCGGCACCGCAGCGCGGCAGGCCGTCACGCGGCCCAAGCAGCAGCGTCGCCTTAGCCCGTCTGCGTTTAATTGCGGCCCCGCCCCGCATACAAACAAAAACCCTGTCCGCACCGGCAGACAGGGTTGGCCGCAGACTACGGGCGTTGCGCCCGCGCCGAGCTCAATGCGCGCGGCGGTGCAGGTGGCGCTTGAACCACTGCAACAGATCGTCGATATAGGTGAACACCACCGGCACCACCAGCAGGCTCAGCGTGGTGGAGGTCAGCAGCCCGCCGATCACCGCTATCGCCATCGGCGCGCGGAAGCTCGGGTCGGCGCCCAGCCCCAGCGCGATCGGCAGCATGCCGGCACCCATGGCGATGGTGGTCATCAGGATCGGCCGCGCCCGCTTGTGGCAGGCATCCACCAGCGCGTCGAAGCGGCTCATGTCGCGCTCGCGCCGCGCCATCACCGCGTACTCCACCAGCAGGATGGAGTTCTTGGTCACCACCCCCATCAGCATCAGCAGGCCGATGATCGACGGCATCGAGAAACTGTTCCCCGTCAGCAGCAGCGCCAGGAACGCGCCGCCCACGCTCAGCGGCAGCGCCGCCAGAATGGTGACCGGCTGCAGGAAGTCATGGAACAGCAGCACCAGCACCACGTAGATGCACAGCACCCCCACCGCCATGGCACCGCCGAAGCTGCCGAACAGCTCGGCCATGCGCTCGGCGTCACCGGACGCCCGCTGCTTCACCCCGGCCGGCAGTGCTTTCAGCGCAGGCAAGGCATTCACCTCCTGCTGCACTTCACCCATGCTGCGCCCGCCCAGCTCCAGGTCGACGGTGACCTGGCGCATGCGGTCCAGGCGGTTGATCTGGCTGGGGCCGCTGCCCATGCCGATGTTGGCGACGCTGGCCAGCGGCACGTTGCCGTTGCTGGCCGCTACCCGCAGCTGGCCGATGGCGTCCAGGTTCTGGCGGCTGGCATCGTCCAGCCGCACCCGCACGTCCACCTGGCGCTGCGGCAGGTTGAGCTTGGCCAGCGAACTGGAGAAGTCGCCATAGGTGGCCATGCGCACGGTGGACGCCAGCGCGCTGCTGGTCACCCCCAGCTCGGCAGCACGGGCGTTGTCCGGCGTGATCTGGATTTCCTGCTGCTGCTGGCTGGCATCGGACGTCACCGAGCCGATGCCCTTCAGCGTGCGCAACTGGCGCTCCACCGTCTGCGCCGCGCCGGTCAGCGTGGCGGCATCGTCGCCCACCAGCGTCACCTGCAGTTTTTCGCCGGTGTTGCCGCCGCCGACGCTGATGCGTGCCCCCGGCAGGGTTTTCAGCGCCGCGCGGATGCGGCCTTCAATCGCCGCCTGCTTCTCGCTGCGTTCGCCGCGCGGCGTCAGCGTCACCGTCAGCGTGGCGGTATTGCTGTCGTTGCTGCTGGTGGCGCCAGGGCCACCGCCGCTGGTGGCGGTGCCCACCGAGCTGAACACATGGCGCACGCCGCTGAGGCCAACCATGCGCTGCTGCGCCGCGGCCGCCGCCGCCCGTGTCTGCTGCAGCGTGCTGCCCGGCGGCAGACTGATGCTGACGCTGGTGCGCGCCAGATCGCTGGCCGGCACGAAACCGGTCGGCAGCAACGGCACCAGGCTGAGCGAAGCGATAAAGAACGCCGTCGCCGCCGCCACCGTGGTCCTGCGATGCGCCAGGCACCAGCGCACCCAGCCCAGATAGCGCGTCATCAGCTTGCTGTCTTCCGCCCGCTCCGGATGCGCTTTCAGCAGGTAGGCCGCCATCATCGGCGTCAGCAAGCGCGCCACCAGCAGCGAGGCCAGCACCGCCACCGCGGCGGTCATGCCGAACTGGCGGAAAAAGCGCCCGGTGATGCCGCTCATGAAGGCGGTGGGCAGGAACACCGCCACCAGCGTCAGCGTGGTGGCCACCACCGCCAGGCCGATCTCGTCGGCGGCCTCCATCGCCGCCTGTTTCGGCGTCTTGCCCATGCGCAGGTGGCGCACGATGTTTTCCACCTCCACGATGGCATCGTCCACCAGGATGCCGATTACCAGCGCCAGCGACAGCAGCGTCAGCGTGTTGAGGCTGAAATCCCAGTAATACATCATGCCGAAGGTGGGAATGATGGACAGCGGCAGCGCGGTGGCAGACACCAGCGTGGCGCGGGTATCGCGCAGGAACCACCACACCACCAGCACCGCCAGCGCCGCGCCTTCCAGCAGCAGGTGCATGGAGCCGTCGTAGTTGTCCTCGATCGACTCCACCGTGTTGTAGGCCTCGGTGAACTGCACGCGCGGATAGCGTGCCTGCAGCTGCGCCACGGTGGCGCGCACGCGCGCCACCACCGCCACTTCGCTCTCGCCCTTGCCACGGGTGATCTGGAAGCCGATCACCGGCTTGCCGTCCAGCATGGCGTAGGTGGTGCGCTCGGCATGGGCATCGCTGACCGTGGCCAGCTGGTCCAGCCGCACGTGGCGGCCGTCACCCAGCGGAATCGACAGCGCGGCGATCTCGTCCACGCTGCCCACCGCGCCCAGCGTGCGCAGCGACTGGTTGGCACCGGACAGCCGCCCCTGGCCGCCGGAGGCATCCTTCTGCACCGCAGTCAGCTGGCTGGCGACAGTGGAAACGCTGACCCCCAGCGCGTTGAGCCGCACCGGGTCCAGCGCCACCAGCACCTCGCGGTCCACGCCGCCGACGCGCTCCACCTTGCCCACGCCGCTGGTGGACAGCAGCGCCTTGTTGACCTCGTTATCGACAAACCACGACAGCGACTCCTCGCTCATGGTCGGCGCCGCCACGGTGTAGGTGACGATGGCGCTGCCGCTGGTGGTCACCTTGGACACCGTCGGCGTTGCCATGTCCGCCGGCAGCTCGCCCTTGACGCTGTCCACCGCGTTACGCACCTGGTTCAGCGCTTCCTCGCTGTTTTTCTCCAGCGCGAACTCCACGCTGATGCTCACCGCGCCATCGGTAATGGTGGTGGTGATGTGCTCGATGCCGCCGAGCGTGGCCACCTCGTCCTCGATCTTGCGGGCGACCTCGGTTTCCAGCTGCGATGGCGCCGCGCCTTCCAGCGACGCGCTGATGGTGATGGTGGGGAAATCCATGTCCGGAAAGTTCTGGATGCCCAGCTTGTGCAGGCCGAACAGGCCGGCGGCGCTCAGCACCACGAACAGCAGAATGGCCGGCACCGGGTTGCGGATCGACCAGGCGGAGAAATTCATGTCGCCTCCTTGCCGCGCACAACGCGCACGCTGTCGCCATCATTCAGGAAGCCGCCGCCGCTCTGCACCAGCTGCTCGCCCGGCTTGACCCCGGACAGCAGCTCCACCCGCTGCGCCTGCCTGCGGCCAACCTTGACCTCGCGCTGGGTCACCACCGCGTGGCCGTCCACCACGAACACATAGCTGTGGCCATCGCGCACCACCACGGCACTGGCCGGCACCGTCTGCGCTGCGGTCTCGCCCAGCAGCAGGCTGCCACTGGCATACATGCCGGCGCGCGCCGGGCTGTCGGCGGCAACATCGACATACAGCAGCGCCATGCGCGTGCTGCTGTCCAGCGCCGGCGCCAGCTGCCGCACCTTGCCGCTGACCTGGCGGCCATCGCTCAGCGTCAGCAGTGCCGCCTGCCCCGGCTTGACCAGCGCCAGCTGCTGCGCCGCCACTTCGGCACGCCACTCCACCCGGCGCTGGCGCTGCAGGGTAAACAGCTCACTGCCGGACGACACCACCGTGCCCAGCGTGGCGCTGCGCTTGGTGATCACACCGTCGTCCACCGCCACGATGCGCGTCTGCGCCAGGGTGATGCGGGCGCTGGCCAGCTTGGCCTCGACCGAGCTCACCCCGGCGGCGGCGGTTTCCACCGCCAGCGCATATTGCTCGATCTTCTGTGCCGACAGCGCGCCGCTGTCCTTCACCGCGCTGGCGCGCGACAAATCGGAACGGGCGCCGGCCAGCGTCACCCGCGCCTCGGCCAGCGCCGCTTCGGCCTGGCGCACCTCGGCGGCGACGCCGGCGCTGAACAGCTCGGCCAGCAGTTGGCCGCGCTGCACCACTGTGCCGACATCGGCATGCAGCGCAGTAATGCGCAGGCCGCCGGTTTCGGCGCTGATGGTGGCTTCCTGCCACGCCGCCAGCGCGCCGTTCAATTGCAATTGCTGCGGCCAACGTTGCTGCTGCGGCTGCACCACGCTGACGGTCAACGCAGCGCGATCGGCGACTGCCGGCTGGCTGGCGGCCGCTGCCGGTTTCGCCGGCCACAACAGCCAGCCGCCAGCAGCCAGCGCCAGCGCGGTGGCCACGGCGAGAGTGAGGGTGTGTTTGCGGGTCATGCTGCTTCTCCCTTGGCGGCGGTGGCGTTGCCAAGCTGCCAGCCGCCACCCAGTGCCTTGTAAAGCGAAATGCCGTACAGCACGCGGTCGCGCTGCACGGTGATCAAAGACTGTTCGGCCGACAGCGCATTGCGGCGCGCCTCTTCCAGCGTCAGCAGGCTGGCGCTGCCGGCCTGCCACTGCTGCTGGGTAGCCATGAAGTAGCGGCGATAGTTGGCCGCACTGGCGGCGACGCTGCTTTCGCGCTGGGTGGCGCTATCCAGCCGCACCAGCGCCTGCTCGGTTTCTTCCACCGCGCTGCGCACCGCGCTCTTGTAGCTGGCCAGCGCGCTCTGGTAATTGGCGCGGGCGGTCAGCACCGCGGCCTTGCTGCTGCCGCCATCGAAGATCGGCAGGCTCAGCGTGGGGCCGAACGACCAGCCCTGGCTGTTGCCGCTGCCGCGGGTGGTGGTGCTGCTCAGGCTGCCGGTCAACGACAGCCGTGGGTAGCGCTCGGCCTCGGCGACGCCGATCTTGGCGCTGGCCGCCGCCAGGCTGCGCTCGGCCGAGACCAGATCCGGGCGCTGGCTCAGCAACTGCACCGGCAGTGTGTCCAGCTGCAGGCTGGCCGGCTGCGGGATCGCCGCCGCGGTAGCAGCCAGCTTGTCGCGCAGCAGCGGCTCGGACAGGCCGGTCAGTGCTACCAGCGACTTGATGCTGACTTCGCACTCCGCCTGCTGCGCCAGCAAGGTGCTGTGCGCGCTGGCCAGGCTGGCATCGATCAAGGCGCCATCGGCCGGGGCGCTGAAGCCGGCCGCCACCGATACGGCGGTGGCGCTGGCGGTCTGCTGCTGCGAGCGGTAGCTGTCCTGGTCGTGCGCCAGCTGCAGCTGGCAGGCGCGGTAGCTCACGTACTCGCTGGCCACCTCGGCCGCCAGCGACACCCGCGCGTCGTGCCAGTCGGCCTCGCTGGCGGCCAAGGCGGCGCTGCTGGCCTGCTGGCTGCGGCGCACGCCGCCGAACAGGTCGATCTCCCAGCTGGCATCCAGCGCCGCGCTGCTGCTGCGACCAACGTTGCCGCCCTGGCTGCCGCTGCGGCTATCGCTGCCGCTGGCGCTCAGGGTGGGCAGGCCGGACAGGCTGGCCTGGCTATCGCTGGCGCGGGCGCTGGCAATCGCCGCCAGCGCCTGGTCCAGCGTCGGGCTGTCGGCTTCGGCCGCTTTGAGCAGGCTGGACAGCGTCGGGTCGTTGAAGCTCTGCCACCAGTCCAGCAGCGCGCCGGTGCTGCCGCCATGCGGCAGTGCGGCCTGCCACTGCGCGTCCATGCGCACGGCCGGCGCCTGGTAGTCGGGCCCCACCGTGGCGCAGCCGGTCAACGCCAGGCCCAGCAACAACGGCAGGAGGGAAAGTCGGAACGACATGCGGGGTGTCTCCACGGAAACGGATAGCCCGGATGGTCGCCGCGCGGCGGGTAAAGCGCGGTTAAGCCAAGGTAAAGAAAGGTAAAGACGCGGCGGCAAGGTAAAGACGTGTAAAGCCGCCCGACACCGTGAACGGCAGCGGCTATCATCAGGGCGATGATTTATCGAAGACAGGCAGCATGAACAAGGTATTGCTGGTAGACGACGACGTGGAGCTGAGCGCCATGCTGGCCGAGTATCTGGAGCAGGAAGGCTTTGCCACCCAGCGGGTACACGATGGCGCCAGTGGCGTGCAGGCAGCGCTGAGCGGCGATTACGACATCGTGGTGCTGGACGTGATGATGCCGCGGCTGAACGGCGTGGAGGCGCTGCGCCAGATCCGCGCCCACAGCCGGCTGCCTGTACTGATGCTCACTGCGCGCGGCGACGACATCGACCGCATTCTGGGGCTGGAGCTGGGCGCCGACGACTACGTGCCCAAGCCGTGCACCCCGCGCGAGCTGGTGGCGCGGCTGCGCGCCATCCTGCGCCGCGGCCAGGCCGTCGACACGCCCACCGGGCCGGCAACGGGTGATGGCAGCCTGCAGGCCGGCGCGCTGCAGCTGTGGCCGGCAAGGTTGGCCGCACACTGGTACGGCCGGCCGCTGGAGCTGACCGGCAGCGAGTTCCGCCTGCTGGAGCTGCTGGCGCGCCACGCCGGGCAGATCGTCAGCAAGCAGCAGTTATCCGAAGTGGCGCTGGGGCGGCCGCTGGCCCGCTTCGACCGCAGCATCGACGTGCACATCAGCAGCATCCGCCAGAAACTGGCTGCCGGCAGCGACGGCCGCAGCTGGATACAGACCGTACGCGGCCAGGGCTACCAGCTGATCCGCGACGGGGATTGAACATGGGCCGCCTGTTCTGGAAGTGCTTCCTGATCCTGCTGCTGTTCATCGCCGTGACGGTGGGCAGCATCATCGGCGCCACCTCGCTGTGGCGCTGGGCGATGCCGCAGGCCGAGCGCAGCTTTGAGGCGGAAAAGCTGGAGCTGGTATTCAACGGCATCGCCACCGCGCTGGCCAATCACGAAACCCGCACCGCGCGCCAGCTGCTGCAAGGTTGGCCGCACAGCAGCGAGCTGCCGTCCCCGTATGTGCTCGACGCCAGCGGCCGCGAGCTTCTGGGCCGCACGCTGCCCGCCGCCGACATCGCCAGTGCGCGCCAGCGGGCCGCCAGGCAGCAGCCATTCAGCCGCGACATCGCCAGCACTGACGGCAGCCGCTACCTGCTGTTTGTGCGCGGCGACGATCTGGCGCGCATGCTGCGCTTCGCCCACATCAAGCCGCCGCCGGCGCTGCTGCCGATTTCCACCGCCATCCTGATCAGCCTGCTGTGCAGCGCGCTGCTGGCCTGGCGTGCCGCCAAGCCGATCCGCCAGCTCAGCTGGGCGTTCCAGAAATTGGCCGCCGGCCGGCTGGACACTCGCATCGGCCGCCGCCTGGGCCGCGGCCGCGACGAAATCGGCGATCTGGCCAGCGAATTCGACGGCATGGCACAGCAACTGCAACAACTGGTCGGCGCCCAGCGCCGCCTGCTGCACGACGTATCGCACGAGCTGCGCTCGCCGCTGGCGCGGCTGCAGGCCGCCATCGGCCTGGCACGGCAGCGGCCGGACCCGGCACGGCTGGACAACACGCTGGAACGCATCGAACGGGAAGTGGTACGGGTGGACACCCTGGTGGGCGAGCTGCTGACCCTGGCGCGGCTGGAGGCCGGCTCCGGCACCGTGGCGCGCGAGCGGGTGGACCTGGTGGAACTGCTGGCCGCCATCGCCGACGACGCCCAGTTCGAAGCGCAGGCCCTGGGCCGCGATGTCAGCTTCAGCAGTGACGGCGAATTCGTCGCCGAAGTCGGCGCCGAGCTGCTGTACCGCGCCTTCGAGAACGTGATCCGCAACGCGGTGAAATACACCGCCGCCGGCACGCGGGTGGACATCCTAGCGCACAGCAGCGCAGACGCGCTGCAGATCAGCGTGGCCGACCGCGGCCCCGGCGTGCCGCAACACGCGCTGCAGGATATGTTCGAACCGTTCCTGCGCGTGGGCGAGGACGGCCAGGACAGCAGCGGCTTCGGCCTCGGCTTGGCCATCGCCCGCCGCGCGGTGGAATCGCACGGCGGCAGCATCACCGCCCTGCCGCGCGACGGCGGTGGGCTGGAGGTGCGTATCATGCTGCCGCGACAGCCGTAGCGGCGGCGCGCCTTACTGGCACTGTCGCGGGGACGCCAGGTGTACGCTCTCAACGCGCACCTAGCCAACGCCCGGCGTCAGGACTGCTGCTGTTCCGAGCGCAAACGCTGCTAGCCGCCGTCCGTCACTTCCAGCCCCAGTGCCAAGGCGGCTGATCCATAGCCCGGTGAAAGGTTGGCACGCCGTGCAAAAGCGCTCCCCGGCGCCCCCATTCCGTAGCGACAAAGCCGCGAGTTATTCCCAGCGGCCAGTGCATACACATCAAAAAAGGTTGGCCGCATCGCTGCGGCCAACCTTGTTCCTGCCGGCAACGGCTACACCGCCATGAAACGCGCCAGCGGGGTGTGCTGCCAGTCCACACTGTCCAGCAGGTTTTTCACCACTAGCCCCAGCTCGGTATCGCCTTCGATGCGCAGGCGGCGGTTGAAGAACAGCGTGTCCGGGTCTTCCTCGCGCAGCATCAGCCGGGCGAAGTCGGCCAGATCGGCCGACAGCTGCAGGTCGGGCTCGCTGCTGGCTTCGGCGCTGACAAAACGCTGGCCGTCGCTGGCGAAATGCAGCGTGATGCCGGCGTCCAGCACGCGGATGCGGAAGCTGCGGCCGGCCAGCAGGCTGTGATCCACCGGCAGCACGCCACGCGCCGCCAGCAGGTTGAGCATGCGGGTCAGGCCCCACACCGGCGGCGTAGCCGGCAGTTTGCCCAGCACGCGCGCCAGCGCGGCCGGTACTTTCAGATCAGGCACAGCCATGGGCGGTCTCCTTCAGCGCGATGCCGGCTTCGCCGTGCCAGTAGCCGTTCACCAGCGGCCCCGGCGCCAGGCGGGCCAGATCGGCCAGCGGCGTCTGACCGGCGATGGCGGCGGCAAACGCCTGCACCACGGCGGCCAGGTGCTGGTGCTGCGGGCTGATGCGCACCGCGCGCACGCCCTGTGCCGGCAATGCGGCCAACTCGTCCAGCAGACTGTGGCAGCCGGCGGACATGGTCTGGATGCCGTTGATGGCGAGGAAGTCCTGCGCTTCGCGGGTGGCCAGCGTCATGCCGTCCGGGTGCTCCAGGCAGCGGAACTGGCAGTCGTCCTTGTTGAGCTGGTAATGGCGCGCGGTAAAGCAGCGCGACGACAGCGCCAGCGGCAGGCGGCCCCAGGCAAACACTTCGGTTTCGATGTCCGGGTTGGCCGCAGCGATCAGGCGCACGGTGTCGCCGGACATTTCCACCGGCGGCACCCAGCGCTGCGCGCCCAGGCGGCCATACAGCCGCAGGGTGTCACTGTTGTAGATGTTGAGGTGCGGGCCGGCCACAAACGGCAGGCCGCGCTGCTGCAATAGGTGCACGGCGCCGGCGTCGTTGGCCTCCAGCAGCGTGTCGCCGTTGTCGATCAGCTTGCGCAGCCGCTTGAGGTCGGATTCGCTTTCCAGCAGCGCCTGGCTGGACAACACTGCCTGTTTGCCGGCAGCGGCAATGTCGGCTGCCAGCGCGATCCAGTCCTGGGTACGCAGCTGCTGGCGGCGCGAGCACACCACTTCGCCCAGATACAGCCGTTGCAGCGGCCAAGTGCTGGCCTCGGCATAGAAATTCATTACCTGGTCGCGCGGCCAGAAATACAGCAGCGGCCCCAGGACCAATTGCAGCGGGAGGGACATGTCGGTCATTTCCATGGTCGGTTGTAGGCGCCCAGCGTCACTTGCTGGCCCTCGGAGAGCTTGCCCAGCGTGGCCATGGCCAGCGGGTCGGCGTGGCGGCCGCCCTGGGCCGCCTTGTCCAGCGCTTGGCGCAGCACGCGGGTGACCTGCGCCACGTAGGCCGGGCTGCGCTGGCGGCCTTCCACCTTGATGGCGGCCACGCCGATGCGCAGCAGCTCCGGCAGCAGCGGCAGCACGTTGAGGCTGGTGGGTTCTTCCAGCGCGTAGCCGGTGCTGCCCTCTACTTCGAAACGGCCTTTGCACAAGGTGGGGTAACCACTGGGCTCATCCGGGCTGAAACGGTCGATCAGGATGCCGTTCAGGCGCGCATCCATGCCGTGCGTGCCCTCCTCCCAGCGCACGAAGCGCGCCGGCGAGCACACGCCGTGGGTATTGGGCGATTGCCCGGTGGCGTAGCTGGACAGCAGGCAACGCCCTTCCGCCATCACGCACAGGCTGCCAAAGCCGAACACCTCGATTTCCACCGTGGTATTGGCAATCACCTGTTCCACCTGTGCCAGCGTCAACACTCGCGGCAGCACCGCGCGCTGCACGCCAAACAACTGCTGCGCCAGATTCACCGCCTCGTAATTGCTGGCCGAGCCCTGCACCGACAGGTGCAGCCGCAAGTCCGGATGGCGGCGGCTGGCGTAGTCCAGCAGGCCGAAATCGGCCAGGATCACCGCATCGACGCCCAGCTCGGCGGCTTCGTCGATGGCATGCTGCCAGCGCGCGCTTTCCGCGCCCTGGGCAAAGGTATTGATCGCCAGCAGCGTCTTGACGCCCTTGGCGCGGGCATAGCGGATGCCCTCGCTGGCGCTTTTGGCATCGAAATTCAGCCCGGCGAAGTTGCGGGCATTGGTGTCGTTCTTCAGGCCGAAGTACACGCAATCGGCACCGTTATCGACCGCGGCCTTGAGCGAAGGCAGGCTGCCCGCCGGGCAGACCAGTTCGGGAAGCGGCATGATGGAGTTCCTTGCAAGCAAAACGGGCAGACCTTAGCCCAGCCGCCACCGGTCGCCATTGCCGCAAATCAAGCATTTAGCCGCCGCGTCGGCAGGCCGCGCGCAAAAGGTGGGTAAACCCCGTTTACCGCACTGCAACATAGGGCCTATGATGGACGGCTGCCCCCACACCGCCACCACCGCACCATGATCATTCGCCCCCGCTACCACTGGTTCCGCCTGCTGTTCATCTGGCAAGGCTCGGTTGTCCCCCGCATCATGAGCCGCCTGCTGCTGGTGCTCGTCATCTCGCTGCTGGCCAGCATCTGGGCGCCATGGTGGATCAGCCGCCATGCGCAGTCATCGCTGAACATCTACATCTTCACCCTGCTGGGGGTGTCGCTGGCGATCTTTCTGGGCTTTCGCAACTCCGCCAGTTACGAGCGCTTCTGGGAGGCGCGCAAGCTGTGGGGCGGCCTGCTGATCGCCAGCCGCGAGCTGAGCGGCAAATGCCTGGCGCTGACCCCAGATGCCCCGCAGACGGCACTGCTGATCGACGGCATCTGCGCCTTCATCTACGCGCTGAAGGGCCATCTGCGCCAGGAAGATGTTAGCCCGCACCTGCAGCGCCTGCTGCCGGAGGCGCAATGGCAGCGCGTGCACCAGGCACGCAACCAGCCGGCGCTGATTGTGGCCTGGCTGCAGCAACTGCTGGCCGAACTGCGCCGCGACGGCAGCATTAACGATTGGCAGTGGCAGACGCTGGACAAGAACATGGACACACTGGTGGAGGTTCAGGGCGGCTGTGAACGCATCAGCACCACGCCGATTCCGTTTACCTACCGCGTGCTGCTCAACCGCACCGTCACCATCTACTGCATGCTGCTGCCCGTCGGCTTGTCCACCAGCATCGGTTGGGTCACCCCGCTGATTGCGGTGTTCATCGCCTACACTTTCCTGGCGCTAGATACGCTGGGCGACGAGCTGGAAGAACCGTTCGGCAAGGAAGGCAACGACCTGCCGCTGGCGGCGATGAGCCACAACATCGAGGCCTCGCTGCGCGAACTGCAGGGTGTGCCGATGCAGGTGCCGCCGCCGCAGCCAGATGGCATCTACCTGCACTGAGTCGTTGCACTAGCAATAAAAAAGGTTGGCCGCATGCGGCCAACCTTTTTGCTTTCCCGGCCCCTTGTTATGGCCGGATCACATCCAAGGCATCAGTAAAGATGCCGTCCACGCCCCACTGCCGTAGCTCGGCGGCACGCGCCGCGTCGTTGACGGTGTAGGCCAGCACGCGGTAGCCGGCGGCGCGCACCGCCGCCACCCGCTCGGCGGTGAGCAGCAGGTGATCGCTGTGCAGCGATACCGCCTGCAATGCGGCCAACCGTTGCGCCCAGTCCTGCGGCCACTGTTCCTCGATCAGCCAGCCACGCGGCAGCTGCGGGGCGGCGTCACGCGCCGCCAGCAGCGCCTCCCAGGCAAACGACGACAACAGTGGCGGCGCCGGGTGGCCCTGCCACAGCGCAGCGGCCAGCGTGGCTACCGCCTGGCCGGTTTCCGCCTCGCGCCCCGGGCAGGGCTTGATCTCGACATTGGCCAGCAGCCGGTGCGCGCGGCAGTAGGCGGCGATGCTGGCGAAGGTAGGCAGCGGCTCGCCGGCGAAGCGCGGCGCGAACCAGCTGCCGGCATCCAGCCGCGACAGCGCGGCGATGTCCTGCGTTGCGGCCAACCCTTGGCCATTGCTGGTGCGCTCCAGGGTGTCGTCGTGCAGCAAAAAGCTCACCCCGTCACGGCTGAGCTTGACGTCGAACTCCACCGCGCCGTAGCCGTGCTGCACGGCGGTGGCCATGCCGGCCAGGGTGTTTTCCGGCGCCAGCCGCCCGCCGCCGCGATGGGCAAACAGATAGGGATAAGGCCACGGTTGCAACATCTTGTTCTCCTTGCTGATCAGGCCGGCTGCTTCGGCTTGCGCAGGTACAGCAGCACCACCGCCAGCGCCGACACCAGCATCAAGCCCAGGCTGACCGCGTTCAGCACCGGCGAGGCGCCTTCACGCATGCGGCCGTACATCAGGATGGTGAGCGGACTGTCGCTGCCCACCAGCATCAGCGTGGTGTTGAAGTTCTCGAACGACAGCAGGAAGGCCACCGCGCCGCTGCCGATGATGGCCGGCTTCAGGTATGGCAGGGTGATGGTGCGCAGGATCTGCCAGCGGCTGGCGCCCAGGTTCAGCGCCGCTTCCTCCAGCGTGGTGTCGAAGCGCTTCAGCCGCGCGGCGATGGTCAGCGTGGCGATGGTGATGATGTAGGACACCTGCCCCAGCACCACCAGCGGCAGGCCGGGGCGCAGCCACTCCAGCTCGATCTCCCAGTGGTCGTAGAGGAAGTTGGCGATATTGCTGGCAAACGCCAGGATGGAGATACCGAGGATCACCCCCGGAATCACCAGCGGCACCAGCATCAGCGTGGTGAACAGCCCCTTGCCGCGAAACTCGGCGCGCTCCAGCAGAAAAGCATTGCTGGTGCCCAGCCCCACCGACAGCAGGCTGACCCACAGCGCCACCTTGCAGCTGTGCCAGATGCTGGTCAGCAGCTCGCCATCGAACAGCAGGCCGGTGCGGCCGCCACTGTTGGCCACAAACCAGTCCAGGGTGAAACCCTTCCACGGCGGGGTGGGAAATAGCGAATCGTTGAAGGCGAACACCGCCACCACCGACAAGGGCAGCAACAGGAACAGAAAGAACACCGTGATATACAGCGCGCGGCCGCGCAGCAGCCAGCGGTTGTCCGGCAAACTCGGAATCATGTCAGGCTCCTCAGGTACGGCGCATGGAGTCGGCAAAACGCTGGCCGGTGAGCTTCAGCCCCAACCACACCAGCAGCGACGACAGTCCCAGCAGCAGGAAGGCGAATGCAGAGCCCTGCTCCCAATTGAAGCGGGTGATGAACTGGGTGTAGATCTGCTCGGTGAACCACATCGAGTTCTTGCCGCCCAGGATCACCGGTGTCAGGTAGTTACCCAGCGTCAGCATGAACACCATGATGCAGCCGGCGGCAATGCCCGGCGCGGCATGCGGCACCACGATGCGGCGCAGGATGTCCAGCCGGTTGCCGCCCAGGTCGTAGGCGGCCTCGATCAGGCTGTCGTCCAGCGTTTCCAGCGCATTGATAAGCGGCACCAGCATGAACAGCAGCGAGCTATAGATCAGTCCCACCAGAATGGTGGCGTCGTGGTACAGCAGCTCCACCGGCTCGGCGGTAAGGCCAAGCTGGAACAACAGCTGCGGCACCACGCCAGAGCCGCGCAGCAGGATCAGCCAGCCCAGCATGCGCACCAGCTCGCTGGCCCAGAACGGCAGCAGGATGGCGGCCATCATCAGCGCCCGCACCCGGCCGCGCGCCACCTTGGCGATGCTCCACGCCACCGGAAACGCCAGCAGCAAGGCCAGTACGGTCACCACCAGCGACATCAGCGCGGTGCGCACAAAGGTGTGCCAGTACAGCGGCTCGTCGAAAAAGGTCAGGTATTGCTTCAGGCTGGGGGCGAACTCGCCGGGGCCGACGCGTTCGCGGAACGACAGCAGCCCCACTTCCACATGCGGCAGCAGGATCAGCAGCGCCAGCCACAGCACGGCGGGGGCCAGCAGCAGGAACAGGCCGAGACGGCGCGGAGCCAGTACGTTCATGGCGCTCACTCCCGGTAGGCTTTGGCATGTTCGGCGCGAATGCCGAGGTATACCGTCTCGCCCGGCTGCAGGTCGGCATGCTGGCCGGTGTGCGGCAGTGCCACCTGCAACGGCGTGCCATAGCGCGCGTCGCGCACCTGCACCGTGGAGTTGGCACCGTCGAAGAACAGCGTTTCCACCCGGCACGACAGGCGGTTGTCGTACTCGGCCACATCGGCCTCGCGCCGCGACAGCGCGATGGTTTCCGGGCGGATGAACAGCGCCTGCTGGCCGCTGGCATCGCCATGCTGTGCGGCCAACCTTAGCGGCAGGCCGCTGGCTGCCACGCCCTCCCCGGCACCGGAAAGGCTCACCTCCAGCCGGTTGCTGTTACCGACGAAACCGGCGACGAAGGCGCTGGCCGGCTGGTAGTACAGCTGTTGCGGCGTGCCCACCTGTTCGAAACGGCCCTTGTTCATCACCGCCACCTGGTCGGACATCACCAGCGCCTCGCTCTGGTCGTGGGTGATGTAGACGAAGGTGGTGCCGATCTCGTGCTGCAGCTGCTTCAGCTCCAGCTTCATGTGTTCGCGCAGCTTCAGGTCCAGCGCGCCCAGCGGCTCGTCCAGCAGCAGCAGGGTTGGCTCCAGCACCAGGCTGCGGGCGATGGCCACGCGCTGCTTCTGGCCGCCGGACAGCTGGTCGATGCGCTTGCCCGCGGTGCCCGGCAGACCGACACGCTCCAGCATCGCCTCGCTCTTGCGCTGGATGTCGGCCTTGCCAAGGCCGCGCCGCGCCAGACCGTAGCCGACGTTGTCGCCCACCGACATCATCGGAAACAGCGCCAGATGCTGGAACACCATGTTCACCGGACGGCGGTTGGGGGCCACATCGCGCATGGACTGGCCGCCGATGACGATATCGCCGTCATCCGGGGCGATGAAGCCGGCGATCATGCGCAGCAGCGTGGTCTTGCCGCAGCCGGAGGGGCCGAGAATGGAAAAGAAGCTGCCCTTGGCCACGTCCAGGCTCAGCTGATCGACGGCGGTAAAGCCGGTGTAGTGTTTGCTGACGCCACGCACCGACAAGTCGATGGCGTCATGTTGCGGGGTATGCGGCATGGAAAGCCTCAATCAGACATGCAGTGACAGAAAAGGCCGCGTACGGCGGCCTCGGGACAGCGCTGCCGGCCACGAGCGTGGCCGGTGCTTGGCTTAGCTGGCGGCCTTGATGCGGTCCAGTACCTTGCCGTCGATTTCTTCCAGCCCGGCCGGAATCGCCGGGTACCACTTGATGTTCTTCATCGCCGCCGGCGGGAAGGATTCCGCCAGCTGTTTCTTCATCTGCGCGTCCATGAAGTTCTCGGCGCCCTTCACTGCGGTAAAGCTGCCGGCCGACTTGGCCACCTGGGCGGCAATTTCCGGACGGGTGATGAAGTTGATCCACTTGTAAGCGGCATCCAGGTTCTTGGCCTTGGCCGGAATGGCGAAGGTATCCACCCAGCCCAGCGCGCCGGACTTCGGTGCCACGAACTTCAGCGTCGGGTTTTCGCTGTTCAGCTTCCAGCCGCCGGCATCCCACATCTGCGCGGCCACCACTTCACCATTGCGGATGTCGTTCAGCAGCTGATCCTTGCTCTCCCAGAAGTACTTGAGGTTCTTCTTGCAGCTGATCAGCTTGTTGCCGGCCGCGGTCATGATCGCCTCGTATTCCTTGGCGTTGGCGTAGGCCTTGAACGGGTCCTTACCCATGGCGAAAGCCTGGCCGATCAGGGTTGGCCGCTTCAGGCGCACCGCGGTCTTGCCGGCGTATTGCGGGCTGCACAGGTCGCCGTAGTCGGCGGCCTTGCTCTTGGCGGAGTTCAATACCAGGCCATCGGTGCCCCAGAACAGCGGCAGGCCGTATACCTTGCCGTCCAGCGCGGTGACTTTCTGGGTGGCGGCCAGCATCGACGGGATGAAGTTGCCGGTCTTGACCTTGGACAGGTCGATCGGGCGGTAGATGCCGAACTCGCGCGCCGGGCCGGTGATGCGGTCCTGGCTGGGGTTGGCCAGATCGAAGCCGGCGCCGCCGGTGGCGCGCAGCTTGGAGATCATTTCTTCGTTGTTGGACAGGGTGACTTCAACGGTAATGCCGGTTTCCTTCTTGAACTGGTCAACCACCGACTGCGGCGCGTAGTCGGCCCAGGTCAACAGGCGCAGCACGGAATCGGCTGCATTGGCATTCAGGGCACATGCCACCAGCAGTGCGCCGGCGGACAATTTCGAAGCTTGCTTGAACATGTATTGCCACTCCCTCGTGTATGGATGGACAACTGCACAGCCACCGGTGGCGGCCGTGAATCCGCCGACCGCGCCTGCCGTTGTGGCAGTGCTGCGGCCACCGGGCCAGCACCAGAGAATATATAGGCCATGTTACGTGCATGTTTAATAAAAATTTCAGATGTTGGTTTTTTGAGTGTTTCTTGTATGTTTTCTTACAACAGTCGCGCGCTCAGCCGGCATGCCCTTCCGCCGCCACCGGCTCCGGTCGCACCCGTAGCGCCCACAGCACGCCAGCCACCAGCAAAGCCACGCCCAGCAAGGTAAGCGGCAGCGGCGCCTCGCCCCGCCACACGAAGGCGTAACTCAGTGCGGCCAACGTTTCGAACACGATCAACTGCCCCACCAGCGCGGTGGGCAGCCGCTGGCTGGCTTCGTTCCAGCACAGGGTGCCCAGCCAGGAAGCAAACAGGCCGATAGCCGCCATCAGCAGCAGGAAGCGCGCTGGCTGCGGCCCCAGCGGCATGGCGAACTCGCCGCCGCCCAGGCTATTGCCCAGCCACAGCAGCACGAAGCCGACCAGCGCCAGCGGCAGCGTGGCCACACCCTGCGCCGTGGCCCAGGTGCGCGGGCTGCGGCCGGGGTGATCGCGCAGCCAGTCGGCATTGCGCAGCGGATACCAGGTCCAGCACGCTACCGCCAGGCAGGCCAGCACGGCTCCGCCGAGGTAGCGCCCCAGGTCGGCACCGGTATCGCGGCGCAGCGCATCCAGCTCCACACTGTTGACGCAGCCGATGCCAATGGCGATCAGCAACAGCGACGGCAGCAGCCGCAACCACGGCAGGCGGCCGTCGCGGCGGTGGTCGCGCAGATTGGCGCAGATGGCGATCACCACCGGCAGCGTGCCGATCAGCATGGTCGGCAATGGCCCGCCGGCGCGCTGGATGGCGCTGGCCAGGCACAGGTAGTACAGCAGGTTGCCGACTGCGGCCAACTTCAGCGCCTCCAGCCAGTCGCTACGGCTCAGCTGCCGCAGCGCGGCGCGGTCGAACCACGCCAGCGGCAGCGCGATCAGGCCAAACGCCAGATAGCGGCCGACCGACAGCAACGCGGCCGGGTACTCCGGCAGCATCTGCGGCGCCAGGAACACCAGCCCCCACATCAAGCCCGCCACCAAGGCGTACAGCACCCCTGCCAACATACGTATCACTCCCGATTGATTTGGGCACAGTGTAGGTTGGCCGCAACGCGGCGGTCTTGTACCAGATTGCGCTGAATACGGCCGCCGGCGCCGCGGGCGCTAGCGCAGGCCCAGCTGCTGCTGGTAGCGCGCCGGGGTGACGCCGTAGCGTTTCACGAAGCTGCGGGTGAGGTGCGACTGGTCGGTAAGACCGGCGGCGGCGGCCACCTGCGCCGGCGGCATGCCGCTGGCCAGCAGACGCTTGGCCTCGAACAGTCGCAGCGCCATCAGCATCTGCTGCGGTGTAGCGTGATACTGCGCACGGAAGCGGCGCAGAAAGTGATACGGGCTGAGCCCGGCCACCGCGGCCAGCTGCTCCAGCGTCAAGCGCTCGGCCAGGTGGGCGCGCAGGTAGTCCACCACCGCGCTCAGCCGTACATCGGCCTGTGGCCGCGCCGGGCGTGGCACCCGCGCCAGCGGGCGGAACTCGGCCAGCAGCTCGTACAGCTGGCTGTCGAACGCCAGCGGCTCGTCCGCCTGCCACAGCGCCGCCAGCCGCTGCCCCACGCGCTGCGCGGTGGCGGGGTCGTGGCGCACGGCGTCGTCGAACCACCAGCCGTCCTCGCCAGTGATGCGCGCCACCGCCGCCGGGTCGATGTAGAGCATGCAGTAGCGCCAGCCGTGCTCGGTTTCGGCGCGGCCGGTGTGCAGCTCGTCCGGGTTCATCATCACCACCGAACCGGGCGCCGCCAGATGCTCGCTGCCGCTGTAGCGGAAGCGCTCCACCCCGCTTTCGATCGCGCCCAGGCCAAACGCCTGATGGGTGTGCGGCTCGAAGGCGTAACGCACGATATGCGCGCGGTACAGCTCGACCCCCGGTACCGGCTGGCAGAATTCGGCGTTGTCCGCCGGATGCTCGAACGCCTGCGGCACGCCGGCCAACGGCAGCGGCGCGACGGGAGACGTGGTCGGCAAAAGGCAGGTCATGGCAACGGCTAGGCAAGTGGGGATAATGCGATTGTGGCAGAAAACCCCCGTCACGACAGCGGGAACCCGGCCGCCGCAGCCGGGTCTGTGCTGCACCACTTGCCCGCGTGACGATAGTCAAGGCCGCGCTGCGCGCCAGCCTGCTACCGTTAGTCCGCCCATGTTTTCTTTCAGGAGTACGCCATGAAACGCCTGCCCCGCCTGCTGTTCGCGCTGGCCGTGATCAGCCCGCAAGTCTTTGCCGCCGCCATGCCAGTCACGCTGTACAAAAGCCCGACTTGTGGCTGCTGCGAAGCCTATGTCAGCTATCTCAACAGCAACGGTTTCAAGGTCAATGCCATCAACCGCAACGATATGGACACGGTAAAAACGCAGTACAAGGTCGGCAAGCTGGAAAGCTGCCACACCACGCTGATCGGTGGCTATGTGGTGGAAGGCCACGTGCCGGTGGCCGCGATCCGCAAACTGCTGCGCGACAAGCCGGACATCGTCGGCATCAGCGCGCCGGGCATGCCGGCCAATTCGCCCGGCATGGGCGAGATGAAGCCGGGCACGCTCACCATCTATGCGCTGACGCGGCAGCAAAGCGCCAAGCCGGTGGTGTTCTCGGTGGAATAAGGCCGCAAGGTTGGCCGCATGCGGCCAACCTTGCCCCATGAAAAAAGCCTGCCACGGACGTGGCAGGCAACAGGCAAACCGGACTGCGGAGCGAATCAGTCTTCCAGCAGACCATCCAGATTGTGTTTCTTCAGCAGCGCCGCGTATTCGCCGCTGCTCTTCACCTGATCGATCGCCTTGTTGAAGCGCTCTTTCAGCGTGCCATCGCTCTTGCGCAGCGCTACCGCCACACCCTCGCCCAGCACCTTGTCCTTGCGGCCGTCGAACACCGGGCCGGTGAAGGCGAACGCCTTGCCGTTGGCGGTATCCAGGAAGCCCTTCTGCAGCTGCACGGTGTTGCCGAAGGTGAAGTCGGCGCGGCCGGAAGTCAGCTCCAGCATCGGATCCTGTGCATTGACGTAGCGCTTGACGGTGGCCGCCTTGAAGTACTGGCTGACATAGCTGTCCTGCGGCGTGCCGGTCTGCACCGCAATCACCTTGCCCTTCAGGTCGGCCGACAGCTGCGCCCCTTTGCGGCCGACAAAGCGGTTCTGCATCAGGTAGTACACCTTGCTGAAGTCCACTACCTGGCGGCGCTTGTCGGTGATGTTCATCGACGACATGATCGCGTCGTATTTCTTCGCCTGCAGGCCGGGAATCAGGCCGTCCCACGGCTGGTTGATCACTTCGCACGGCGTCTGCATCGCCTTGCACACGGCGTAGGCGAAGTCCACCTCGAAGCCGGCCACCTTGCCGGCAGCGTCGACGAACTCGAACGGCGGGTAGGTAGCGTCGGTGGCGATCAGCAGCTTGTCGGCAGCCTGCGCAGACAGGGCAAACAGCGGGGACAGCAGCAGTGCAGCGAATGCGATCTTGCGTTTCATGTGATTCTCCTTTGAAGACATGTTTGTTATCAGCTGTTGATGCGACGGTGTTGCAGCGCCGGCAGGCGCGTGCGCCAGGTCTGTTGCCTGTCTAGATCCAATGCGGCCAGCGCGATGCCCTCGCCCTCGGCATGGCAGGCCAGTACCTGCCCCCACGGGTCGACGATCATGCTGTGGCCGAATGTGCGTTTGCCGCCCGGGTGCACGCCGCCCTGGCCGGGGGCGATGACGAAGGCGAGGTTTTCCACCGCACGGGCACGCAGCAGCAGCTCCCAGTGCGCCAGGCCGGTGGTGTGGGTAAAGGCCGCCGGCGCGGTGATCAGCATCGGCGCCGGGCCGTGACGATACAGCTCTGGGAAGCGCAGGTCGTAGCACACCGACAGCCGTAGGCTGCCCCACGGCGTGTCGGCACTGGTGACACTGTCGCCCGGCTGCATGGTATCGGCCTCGGCGTAACGCTCGGCGCCGTCGTCGAAGCCGAACAGGTGCATCTTGTCGTAGCGCGCCGCACATTGCCCCTGCGGGCCGAACAGTAGGCTGCTGTTGAAAAAGCGCTGCGGCTGGCTGCCCGCCAGCGGCAGGGTGCCGGCCAGCAGCCAGATGCCGTGGCATGCGGCCAACGTTGCCATGCGCTGCTGCAGCGGGCCGGCGCCGAACGGCTCGGTAATCGCCAGCCGCGCCTGCTCGTCGCCCGGCATCAGATAGAAGTATTCCGGCAGCGCCACCAGCTGCGCGCCACGGCCGGCGGCCTCGGCCACCAGCGCCTCGGCGCGCGCCAGGTTGGCCGCCAGGTCGTCGCCGGACACCATCTGCACGGCGGCGGCGGTAAAGGTCTGGCTCATGCGGTGCTCCTCAGATGCGGCACAGGCGCTCGGCGCCGGCCAGCAGGGTGGCTTCGTCCTTGGCGAACGACAGCCGGATCACGCGCTGGTCGGTGCCGTCGCGGTAGAACGCCGATACCGGGATGGTGGCCACGCCGTGTTCGGTAATCAGCCGCTGCACGAAACTGCTGTCGCTCTCGTCCGACAGGTGGGCGAAGCTGGCCAGCAGGAAGAAGCTGCCGCGGCTGGGGATCAGCTGCAGCGGCGAGTCTGCCAGCGCCTGGCTCAGCAGATCGCGCTTTTGCTGGTAGAAGGCGGACAGGCCGAGGTAGTGCTGCGGTTCGGCCATCAGCTTGGCCAGCGCATACTGCATCGGGGTGTCGGCGGCGAACATGGCGAACTGGTGCACCTTGCGGATCTCGTCCATCAGCGCCTGCGGCGCCAGGCAATAGCCGACACGCCAGCCGGTAACGTGGAAGGTCTTGCCGAACGAGGTCACCACCACCGAGCGTGCGGCCAACTTGGGATGACGGCTCATGCTGTGATGCAGCTCGCCATCGAACACCACGTGCTCGTACACCTCGTCGGACAGCACCACGATGTCGGTGCCTTCGGTGATGGCCTCCAGCCGCGCCACGTCGGCGGCGGACAGCACGGTGCCGGTGGGGTTGTGCGGGGTGTTCAGCAGCAGCATGCGGGTGCGCGGGGTGATGCGCGCCGCCACTTCGTCCCACGGGATGGCGAAGTCCGGCGCCGCCAGCTTGATCACCACCGGGGTGGCGCCCTGCAGCTCGATCATCGGGATGTAGCTGTCGAACGCCGGCTCGAACACGATCACCTCGTCGCCTTCGTGCACCAGCGCGGTCACCGCCGAGAACAGCGCCTCGCTGGCGCTGGCCATCACCGTCACCTCGCTGTCGACGTCGTAACCTTGGCCGTACAGCGCTTCCACCTTGTCGACGATGGCCTGGCGCAACGCCGGCAGGCCGCTCATCGGCGCGTACTGGTTGTGGCCGGCCTGCATCGCCTCGTGGGCATGGCGGATCAGATCGGCACTGCACGGAAAGTTGGGCGCGCCCTGCGACAGGTTGATGGCCTGGTGCTTGGCGGCCAGCTGGCCGATGACGGTAAAGATGGTGGTGCCGACGTGGGGCAGCTTGGAGCGTTGGGCAATGGGGGTGTGCATGATGTCTCGCCGCGTTGTGGTGTTGTTGCGCTATTCAACGCGATGGGCACTTGTGCGACAAACGATTTATCGGCATGTTATGACCGAGAAAAATTCAGTCATGGGATGCCACATGCCACGCAAGACCCCACCCCTGTACGCGCTGTCGGTGTTCGAAGCCGCCGCCCGCCACCAGAGCTTTACCCGTGCCGCCAACGAGCTGTGCCTGACCCAGGGCGCGGTGAGCAAGCAGGTGGCGCAGCTGGAGGCACATCTGGGCTACCCGCTGTTCCACCGCTATGCGCGCAGCCTGCGCTTGTCCGTCCAGGGTGAGCTGCTGCTGGGCTATGTGCAGCGCGGCTTCAAGGTACTGGAACAAGGCATGGACGCAGCGGCAGCGCTGACCACACCGATCCGTATCAAGGCGCCCAGCTGTGTGGTGCGCTGGCTGCTGCCGGCGCTGCACGACTTTGCTGCGCAGTCGCCGGACATTCCGGTACAGCTAGCCGGGGTGCATGAGCACGCGGTGAACTTTGCGCAGGAGGATGTGGACCTGGCCATCGTCTACAAACCGCTGGCGGCACTGAGCGACAACGAGCAGTTGCTGTTCGAGGAGGTGATGACGCCGGTGCTCGCGCCGCGGCTGCTGCGGCAGGTTGCCCGCCCGCTGGCGCAGGAAAGCGACCTGACGCACTACCCGTTGCTGCACCCCTCGCACGACAAGCGCGACTGGCGGCAGTGGCTGGCCTTCCGTGGCGCCACCGCGGTGGATTATCGCGGTGGCACGGTATTCGACACCCTGGATCAGGCGATGAACGCCGCGCTGCAAGGCTACGGCATCACCCTGGGCGACATCACCCTGCTGGCACGCGAGCTGGCGGAAGGCGAGGTGGTGGCTCCGTTCTCACCACCGTGGCACAGCGGCTACGCCTATGCGCTGGCCAGCAAGCCGGACGAAGCCCGCCCGGCGCTGCACAGCGTGCGCGACTGGCTGCTGGCGCAATGCCGGCAGTCGGCCAGCGTCAGCAGCAGTTAACGCTGCCTGCGGCCAACGTTGCCCGCCGCAGAAACGACAACACCGGCACGTGGCCGGTGTTGTTGCCAAACCTGACAGGCTTATTCGGCGCTGGTTTCGCTGGCAGTATCGACAACCGGAGCATCGGCTGCCGGGGCATCCACCACCGGTGCGTCTGCCACTTTCGGCGCCACTTTTTCGGCGCGGGCCTGGCACATGCGCTCGGCAGCGGCCTTCTCCTCGGCAGTCACTTCGCCCACCGCTTTCAGCGCCAGATCGAAGCGCTTGCCACCGCGGGCCAGCGCCTTCAGGTAGCGCTGACGACGGCAGTGGTTGGCCAGTACGCGCGATACCAGTTGCGCATCGAACTGCGGCAGCGCGGCGATCAGTACCTCGTGGATACCCAGCGCCAGCGGGCGGAACTGCTTGAACACGTCGTACTTGGCGTACACGTGGGCGGCAATCATTTCAGTCTGGCTTTTCTTGCTCAGGCTCTGTACCGCATTCTTCAGCGCTGCACCCAGCGCGGTTTCGTTAGCCACTTTAGCTTTGTCTTTCATGGAATTCTTCACAGGGTTATGCAAACCTGACCCTGAGACGAAGCACAGGTTCTGTTAGCTGACAACATTCGCGCGGGATTGTATACCAGTTGTGGCGTGCGCCACCAGCACTTAACGGCAACGATCATGCCCGTTGCATGGACAGCTACAGCAGGCGATAAAAGCTAAACCGGCATCGCACACGGCTGGCGATGCCGGCTGGCAACGGGTTTAGTCGGTGAGTTCGTACCAGTACACTTTGGCGCGCGTCTTGTTACCCAGGCCACCGGACAAACCGCCCGGGTCGGAAATCAGGCCGAACAGCGGCACGTTGACGATATTGCCGTTGCTGTCGACTTGAGTGGCCACGGTCGGGTCCCCCAGGAAGCCGGTACCTGCCGACACATAGCGGTCGGTCAGCGCCCAGCCCGCCTGCGCGTCGGTGGCGTCGCTGTAGGCCGAGCCATCACCAAAATTGAGGATGTAAATCCGTGCCGCGCCCAGCGTGGGGTTGCAACTATTGCTGTTGTAGGTCGCCGTAGCGGTGCAACCGGTGCTGCCGCTATAGGTGTAGGTGTAGTTTGGCAGGAAGGTGGAGAAATACAGGATGCCATCCAGCGTCACCGCCTTGCCGGATGCCCGCTCGCCCCCCAGCAGGCTGCAGCCTAGATCACGGCTGCTCAGCCCGCCGTTAAGCTTGATATACCAGCCCTGGCTGGAGGCCAGCGCACTGCTTGCCGCCGCCTGCTGGCTGGTAGTGCCAAGCTGCACCAGATTGTCGGTCGCATCATAGAGGTTGGACAAGGTATACGGCGTGCTGATCACATTAGTGGTCAGCCCCGGGTCTTTGATGGAGAAGAACATGTCCTGGATAGCAAGGCTGAACGGCTTCTCACGGTCACCGGACCCCAGCTGCACACGGTCATAGCTCTGCCCCAACACCACGTCCGGTTCATACAGGAATTTGCGGGCGCTACTGCCACTACCACCCAGCGCGGCAATCTTGTTGACACTAAAGCTGGGCACCGCCGGGGTAACCGCCGAGTTGAGGCCAATATCGACCCGCCAGAGGTTGCCACCAGTATCAGACGCATACAGACGATCCACAGAGCCATTCAGATCGCGATCCACCGTGGCCACGGCAGCCGGTATGCTGTAGCTCAGCCCACTAACTGTGGTGCAGGTGGCAGAGTCACAATCGCTACTGCCGGTGGGCACCGCCTTCCACACCAAAGCACCAGTAAACGCATCCACCACAAATATGGCACGCCCCATAGTTGCCGTGCCCTGGACCGCGGTATCGTTGGCCGCGGCATCATAACCGCCGCCAAAAACCAGCACCGGGTTGCTGTAACCGGCAATCTTCATCACTTTGGGCTTGGCCCAGGTTTGCCCCAGCTCGTTAAAGCCGGTGTCGCTATTGGTGTGCTTCCACAGGAACTTGGGTTGCCCCGGCACGGTGACGTCGAAGGCGTAAATCAGCCGGCCGCCACGACGTGCGGTCGGATAGATGTAGACCTTGTCCATCTTGGTGGCATCGACCTTACCCGTATTGTCGTACCGCCGATCGTTGTCGGCATCCAGCAGATAGCTGCCAATCGGGCCGTCAAAGAAGTACGGCTTGGTAGCAGAGGACGACAACACCGTGGTGTTGTCGTACAAGCGCTTCAACCCGGAATAGAACTCCTGCGGCAGGAACGACCACAACTCGCCGCCATCACTATTGTCCGCCCCGCCCTTCACTGCGCGCAGCAGGCCATCGTTGCCACCGTAGTACACCACCACGTCCCGGTTGCTAGGTTGGCCGCTGCGGTTGTAGTTGATCGCCAGCGGGCTGGAGTGCACCACATCGCCATGCACAAAGCCGCGCACACCAGTAAGGGAGCCGGCGCTTGGATCGTCCTGCTTGATATTACGCCCGCGCACCCAGTTGATCAGCTTATCGCGATCCGTTGTGGTACTGACGCCCAGCAGCGTGGTGGTGATGCCGGCATTATTGGTGTTGAACAGTGTCGGATCAGTAGTGTTGGCAGTGTCATCCACCAATGAGCCGCCACTGCTGCAGCTGGTGCAGGTGTAGATGATACGGTTGTCCGCTGTCAGATTATCGCTGCGCAGGTGCTGCGCATTACCACCCTTGATGGTCAGCGAGCCATCTGGCGCATCGGATGTTCCACCAGGGGTCTGCTGATCCGGATAGTTAGCCGCCGTCCAGAACGAAGAACTGGTTGTCCAGTAACTGGTGATCGTATCCGTCACCTGGCCTTGGGAGTTGACTACCACCTGGCCATTCTTGTCGAGATAGGTGTACTTGTTGCCGGACAGCCCCAGCCGGTATTGCTTGAGGTTGCCATGCCAGCGTGGCTTGGCATCGGCATCGGTGCGGAACATGCCCACGTAGATCTGGTCCAGCGTGGTGCCATAGTTGTTGACGCTGTTGGTTACGGCAGCGGATGTGAACACGCTGTTGACCGACAGGATCTCGTCGAACACCCCCTTGAGGGCGTTTTTGAGCTCCTCCGAACTGAGCGGATCGGTAATGCTGATGTATCGCCCACCGCCGACACCACCGGACATGCTTTTCAGCAAAGCAGTCATACCTGGCCCCTGGCCGGTGGTACTCGGCTGAACCTCAATGGCATAGGTAATGATGTTCTGCTGGCCATCCAGCGCCGAGCTGAGGTCAGCGCCATTCATGAACCGCGCCCATTCATCGCCAATATTGTCCTGACTGCCGTTCGGGGACAGCGGAATCATCGTGGTGCTACCGCCAACGTTGGTTAACGCTGTCGTAGCACTGTTGGTATCAGAGGTGTTGTCTTGAACAGGGCCGTTGTTGATAAAGATGATGAAATTCTTCTGGCACACGCCCGTTGCCGGACTCAAATAGGTCGTACTGCTGGAAGTGCTGGGAGTGAATGCATTCAGATCGCGCTTATCTTTGATACCGGAATACGCCGTCGAGCCTTTGAAATAAAGATAAGCCTCGCGCATGGTTTGCCCGAGTTTGCCACCGTTACTCTTATCGTCATTCTTGTTCAGTCCGTTAACAAGCGTACTTAGTGCAGCCAGATTGGTTGATGTCATGTTCTTGATAGCAGAACGGACATAACCACCATCGATGTTACCGTTGCTACCACCGGTTTCAGAAAACATCATCAAGCCTATATTGAAAGCACCTGATGATAGAGTGCCGAACAAATTGACCAGTGCAGTTTTTTCGGCGGTAAACGGTGTATTCCAGTTCGCCGTATTATCCAGAATGATCAATACATTCGGCACGTCGGCAGAGTTGGAGACATTGGGATTATTCAGAAAGATATCGATATCCTGATTCTGCAGATCCACCGCCTGGCTGGAAAACGAACACAGCAGCAATACTGCCAGCAACCACTTTTTCATCACCTGCTCCTTCGCCCCTGCGCTGCGATCAACTGCAAGGATCGGCCGTTTTGGTCAGCTCACGCACGCCTTGGTGAGTAATCACCTGGGTCCCTGTGCGGCTATCTGTCACCGTGGCCTGGAAATCCCATTGCACGGCATAGGTCTGGTAACCCACGGAAGAATTATCGAACTCGCGAAACCCCAGACAACTGGGGCGTGCCAACAGTACGGTGTAGTCATTGCTACCGTCTTTATCAGCATCCACCTGAAAAGTTTGTGGATAGGCACCTGGATTGGCAATCGGGTCGGTTGTCGCGGACACGGGTTGGTTGAGCACCTGGTCTATCACCAGTTGAGCAGCCCCCAGCGCCTCGTCGTGTGCCTGGCTATTGGACACGATGCGCAAGTGAGTCATGCCCAGACGAATGCCCATGGTGACCAGTATGGTTGAGATCAGCAGGAACATCAGAGTCATAAACAGGATATTGCCCGTAGCGCGCCTATTCACTACCTTCTCCTCGACCCGACGTTGATCAGGTAAACCGTCTTGCGGAACAGCTTGCGCTTATAGTTGGCCGCAGTGCCGCTAGGGGTATAGCTAACACCAGAGGCCAGGGTGTAGCTGCGAGTATCGGAATAACCAGCGGTGATCCTGCCCGCCCGGGCCAGCAGCGTAATACGCAGCGCAACGACCCGTGCCCATTGATCTGTAGTCGTCAGCGAGCGGCTATAGCTGTCAGGGGCACCGTCATATTGCACCACATGAGTCACGCCGGATGCATCCACATAGCTGTGGTTGCTACCTTTCAGATCCAGCCCATACTCAATCACCATGCGCTCAATGCCTTCCACCATCGGTGAATCGGTAAAGTCGGTCGCGGCACCGGTATCACCCAACTCCAGCATACGCAAAGTTGGTATGTCACTACCCGTACTGCAAGTACCTGCCGATGCATCCAGACAGCGGCCAATATAAAAAATACGTGGCGGGTAACGACGAATTTCCCCGGCCGAGCCATCCAGGTTGGTCAACGTAAAGGACGCGACCTTGTTACCCGTGGTAATAACCGGATCCTTCAGGCGAGCGACTGCTTGCAGATAAACATTGCGGGCAACCAGCGTCGAAGAAGCAACAGGCGTTGGGTCGACCTCACGTACCAGGAAGGCATCGTTGTCGGAATACAAATTGGCACCAGGAATACAGGGGAAAGTCGCACTCATCGTTGCAGATGTTGCTCCTTGCACGGCAAAGGCTAGTGCATTGGTCCCGGTAGACGTGCTGTACATATACTGCGCATCCGTTTCACATGCACTCGGCAACGTAGCAGAGGCATTCGGAAAGTCATCCATATAGACATAGTTGCCATAGTAGCCGGCATTCTCCAGATACTTTGTCAGTACATCCATGGCATAGCGCCCGTTTTCGATCTGCGCAAATTGATTGCTCAACTCACGTTGATTGCGGTGCTGCGCTACATAGAAGCCACCCACTGCAGTAAGCAGTATCAGCCCGAGCGTCATGGCAATCATGATCTCGACAATACTCAAGCCCGCTTGCCGATTACGCATTTTCAGTAAGCCGGCGTCAGGTTGACGATCTTTACCCATCTGGCCATCACCCTGCGATTTTTCTCATCACCGTAAAGATTCTGACCACAGCTCAAGCCAGCCGGTGGCGCGGCGGTCACCGTCTTGGCCTGCCATGCCACTTGAATCAGTACCCCTGATGCATCGTTGATAATACAGCCACGGGCACCTATCATCGCCCCCGCCCCTCCCTGTACCGCCAGCCCATCCAGCTGCGCATCCCAATCCTGCACATCCTGTGTTGCCATGGCAGCAGCATCGACGCTGACCGTGCCTGACGCAACGCATGAGTACCCAGACACACTAGAACCAGTACCCAGGTAGGATGTACCACTGCTTGGCCCCACCGCCGTGTAGGCGTAGTAGCAAGATGCCGCATCCTGATTGGCGCGAAGCTTCTGCGACATATCGTCGAGCAAGACTAATGCCTGCGCCCGTTGATACGACTCGAATTCCACCTGATTGGCTCTCAAACTCAAGGCAGCAATACCCATGAAGCCAATCAACAGAATAATGATGGCAACCAGCACTTCTATTAAAGAAAAACCTGCCTGCCTGTGTTTGGCCGTCTGCATATCAGCACCCGGAATCAGAGACATCGGTCACCCCGGATAGGTAAAGCTTAACGCAACGCTGCGTTCCCTGATCTGTCCTGGCGACGTTAAATGAAACAGCTGCAGTTGCACGTCCATTACGGTTAATCGAAGCTGCCGTACCACCACTGATAGTCAAATAACTATCGTTAAATGCATTCTGAACTGCAAGTTGAATAGTTGGAGATGCAGCAGTTGCGACCACCCAACCTTGCTGGCAGCCACCACCATTACAACTAAGCGTAATTGTCTGGCTTCTTTTTACAGCTTCGGAACGCGCATAAAACAAAGCCGACTGTAATTGCTCGGAAGCGGATTTGACTTTATTACGCGCAATAAACGACTGAAAACTGGGCACTGCTATTGCTGTAAAGACCGCTAACAATAAAAAAGCAATCATCAGCTCCAGCAAAGTAAAACCCCGCTCCATTGCATGGACTTTCATCATCAGTTCCACTTGTTGGCTGGGAGTTTTTGCCCGTTCGACATCAACGTTAGCGTACCATCGGTTGCCTGCATACCGCCCGACGCCGGCGTTGCCACGACAGAATACGCAGGAGGAGTAGAGGCATTGAAGGCTGTAATCGTAATGTTATAGAACTTGGTCACATCTGTCGGTGCACTGACACCCAGTTCAGTTACGCTGCTTGCATAGCGTCTGGCATCCAGAACAAACTCTTCCTGCCGAGCCGCCGCTTCCGTCATAAATGACATGGCAGCAGATCGATTAGTTTTTATGACATATGAAATGTAGGATGGATAAGCAAACGCTGCAATTATGCCAAGCACGACAACAACGATTAGCAACTCGATCAATGTCACGCCACGCTGCATCGCTCTCTCCCGCATTAGACTCGCCATATGCCACAGCCTGTACGCATATAGCATTTGTTTGTTTTGAAAATATTTACTACAACTTTTCTTGTTCGCAATTTTGCCACTTTACCTACCCCGTGTATCGCCCCCATCACCATTTCTTTTCTGTGTTATCACTATAAAACAGTTTGCCTTCGTACAAGGCACGCCACTCACGATCTATTGAGTTACTTTAGCACCAAAGCCAAAGCCCGCGAATGCGGGCTTTATGGTTGGTTCGGTGCGGGTGCGGCCCACGTTGGCCGCAGCAGGCGTGTCAGGGACCGGGGTGAGGCGGCGGTCCGGGTGGGGCCTGCCTCACCCACGCACCAAAGCACAAAGCCCAGCTTGATCTCTCAAGCTGGGCTGTTTGTGGGGGAGTCTGGCGGTGTCCTACTTTCACACAGGTATCTGCACTATCATCGGCGCTAAGGCGTTTCACGGTCCTGTTCGGAATGGGAAGGCG